>NZ_JBFAPF010000002.1:770808-1050102 GCF_040675555.1 Kribbella sp. NPDC049584 | reverse complement strand
TAGACAGCTCCACTCCACGCCGGGAGGTCTTCACCTATCAAGAACATTCACTTCGTGTCGTCGCACGATCTCGACCAACGTGCCTGGTCAGTACAGCTAGCCAGACGAGCCGACATGCAAGCCGGCCCGCCGGGGCAACAGCCAGCTCGGCGCCGGCGGCTCGCCGACATGCACGTACGTGCAGCTGCACGCCGTCGCCGGGAGGAGCTGCGGAGCGGCATGAAGCGGCGGCCGAAGCGGACTCCGAGCGTAGGGTTATGGGAGGGGGCGTTTGGCGGCGGCGCGGAGGCGGAGGGCTCGGCCTAAGTAGTCGAGGCCAGTGATGATGGTGACGAGTACGGCGGCGGCCATGATCGTGACGGCGGTCCAGTGGAGGATTTTCACTTCCTGCCACGGGAGCAGGTAGAGGCCCAGGGCGATTGCCTGGAGGACGGTCTTGAGTTTGCCGCCGCGGCTGGCGGGCATGACGCCGTGGCGGATTACCCAGAAGCGGAGGGCGGTGACTCCCCACTCGCGAACCATCACCACGATGGTGACCCACCATGGGAGTTCGCCCAGGTACGAGAGTCCTAGGAAGGCTGCTCCGGTGAGGGCTTTGTCGGCGATGGGGTCGGCGATCTTGCCGAAGTTCGTGACGAGGTTCCAGCGGCGAGCGATGTCGCCGTCGAAGCGGTCGGTGACGATCGCGACGACGAACGCGGCAGTGGCTAGCAGGCGGTTGCTGTCGGTGTGACCGCCTTCGCGGAGCAGAAGCCAGACGAACAGCGGTACGAGGACCAGCCGAAGAACCGTGAGCGCGTTGGGCACGTTCCAGGCGCTGGGCGCGTGGAGCGGGCCGCCCGCTGCGCGCGGCGCCGGGTTCGTCGGCGGGTTGCTCACGCGGTCAGGTTAGCTGCCGGACGGGCGTCCGGGGTGCTCACGAGCGCGGCGAACTCGGCGATCAGGTCGACACCGTCGCTCGCCACCACCTTCGCAGACACCAGATCGCCGACCCGCACCCCGTCCGGGAGCCCGGTCACCGTCGTCGATCCATCCACCTCGGGGCCTTGATGCGCAGCCCGACCCTCACCAGTTCGCCCAACCCCAGCCGTCGAAACCCCGTCCACCACGACCCGGCCCCGACCAGCGGCGAGCTCCAACTCCTCCAGCTCCAACCCGTCCGGCCCGAGCCGGCCCGGCCCGGACGCGTCCAGTTCAGCCTCGTCCAGCTCGGCGTCGCCCAAGCCGGCGTCGCCCAAGTCGGCCTCGTCCAGCTCGACCCCGTCCAAGTCGGCGTCGATCGAGTCGGCGTCGATCGAGTCGGCGTCGTCCGAGTCGGCGTCGATCGAGTCGGCGTCGTCCGAGTCGGCGTCGTACGACTCGGCGGTGGTGGAGTCGGTGGATTCGATGAGGACTTCGAGGAGTTCGCCGATGCGGGATTCGGCGCGGGCGGAGGTTAGGTCTTCGGCGAGGCGGGTGACTCGGTCGAGGCGGGCGGCGATGGTGTCTTCGTCGAGTTTGCCGTCGTACGTTTCGGCTTCGGTGCCGTCCTCGTCGGAGTAGCCGAAGACGCCGATCGCGTCGAGGCCGGCGCGGGACAGGAAGTCGCAGAGGATGTCTACGTCTTCCTCGGTCTCGCCCGGGAAGCCGACGATGACGTTGCTGCGGATGCCGGCCGTCGGGGCGGTGGCGCGGACCTGGGCGATCAGTTCCAGGAAGCGTTCGGAGTCGCCGAAGCGGCGCATGCGACGCAGCAGCGGGCCGGATGCGTGCTGGAACGACAGGTCGAAGTACGGAACGACGCCCGGGGTGGAGGTCATCGCGCTGATCAGCGTCGGGCGCATCTCGGCGGGCTGCAGGTACGACACGCGGACGCGGATGATGCCGGGGACCTTGGCGATCTCGCCGACGAGGGTCTCGAGCAGGCGGAGGTCGCCGAGGTCCTTGCCGTACGAGGTGGAGTTCTCGGAGACCAGGAAGAGTTCGCGTACGCCGTTCTCCGCGAGCCATTCGGCTTCACGCAGTACTTCGGCGGGGCGGCGGGACATGAACGCGCCGCGGAACATCGGGATCGCGCAGAACGCGCACCGGCGGTCGCACCCGGAGGCGAGCTTGAGAGGTGCCATCGGGCCGCCGTCCAGGCGCCGACGCATCACGCGCGGACCGCTGGCCGGAGCGGCCGCGAGGTCGGGGGCGTCGATCTTCAGCTCTTCCGGCGCGCCGGTGACGAAGCGTCCCTTGAGCCCGTCGGCCTGCTCGCCGGAACGAGCACCACCCATGGGCCGGAGCTGCTCGGGAATGTGCGAGCCGACGCCAGCCACCCGCGCATCACCCGCCGAGAGCCCACCGCCGGCAAGCTGGCCTGCGGCCGTTGGCTGACCTGCGGTGGTTGGCTGGTCGCCGTGGCCGGGGACGGCTGGGGCGGGGGCCGAGTGGCGGTCGGCCGGGGCGAGCGGGAGGAGTTTGCGGCGGTCGCGGGGTACGTGCGGCTGGTGCTTGTTGCCGGCGAGGATCGAGCGGAGGCGGTCCGAGATGTCGGTGTAGTCGTCGAAGCTCAGGACCGCGTCGGTTTCCGGCAGAGCCTCGGCGAGCTGGTCGCCGTACCGTTCGGCGAGGCAGCCGACCGCGACGACAGCCTGCGTGCGGCCGGACTCCTTGTAGTCGGCGGCGGCCAGCAGCGTGTCGACGGAATCCTTCTTCGCGGCCTCGACGAATCCGCAGGTGTTCACCACCACCGTGTCCGCCTCAGCGGCGTCGTCGACCAATCGGAAGCCACCGGCCTCGAGCCGGCCGGCCAGTTCCTCGGAGTCGACATCGTTACGGGCACAGCCCAGGGTGACCAGGGCGACAGTGGTGGGTGGCGTATTCATCACTACGAGTATGACGCGCCGTGTAGTCCGCGGCCTAACTCGCCAACGCATCTCACAGCTCACGCTGTACGGCGAGAGGCCCACGCGGCCGCGCGGGTCCGAGGGCAGAGGCCGTGCGGGGCCAGCCGGAGGCCGGCGGAGCGGCGCCGCGCCGAGTGACCGGGCCGAGGTAGCGGTGCGTGGCAGGCGGGCCGAGTGACCGGACCGAGTGACCGGGCCGGGGCGGTGGTGGGTGGCAGGCGGGGCGAGAGCTAGGAGCTTGTGGCGGTCTTGGTGAGGGTGCCGTTGGGGTGGGCGGTGAATTTGGTGAGGGTGGTGTTCAGGCGTTTGCCGTTGAGGACTACGACGAGGTTCTTGGGGCTGGTGACTGTTACCCGGATGTCGCCTGAGCTGGTCACGGATTGGGCGATGCCGGGGGTCAGGCGGCCCTGGAAGAGGCGGCGGTTCTTCTTGTCCCGGACCGTCAGGTAGGTGCCGTCGTTCTTCGCGGTCAGCGTCAGTGCCGTCATCAGCACCGGCGGCTTGGCGGTCGTCGGCTTTGTGGTCGGCTTGACGGTCGGCTGCGGCGTTGCCTTCGGGGTCGGCGTCGTGACCGTTGCCGTGGTGACGGCGGTCTTCGACGCGTTCGCCTCGATGTCGCTGGGGAGCGTGAACAGCCGCACCATCCCCCAGCCCATCAGGATGACCAGGATCGCGCCCACCACGATCGCCCAGCGCGGACGAGCGGGGCGAAGCGTCGGGCCCTTCGCCGCGGCGCGTTCCTCGCGGCGGGACTTCTCCTCCTCGACGGCATGCTCGGCATCGAAGCTGGCGATCAACGGAGCGGGGTCGGCCTTCACCACGCGGGCGATGGCGCGGATGTGTCCGCGGGCATAGAAGTTCCCGCCACAGCGGGAGAAATCGTCCGCCTCCATGGCGATCAGCAGCCCGGTTCTGATCCGGGTCGCAGCGCTCAGCTGCTCGATCGTCATGTCGGCCCGCTCGCGGGCCGCCGTGAGATCGCTGCCGATGCTCACTTCCCCACCGTCCTTCCGTTCGTCCGATCGCCTGTGCGGACTGTCGACGCCGCTCGTCGGACCGCCGACATCAAGTCAACGGCCTTGGTACGACGGGGTCACGCGCGAGTCAGAGTTGTTCCCTGACCGGGCATCTGGCATCCGCGAGCATGTGCAACGCCTGCACCACTGCCCCGTTCGACGGCCGTGCCGTCAACCCGAACGGTACCGCGAGTGAGGATCCCGTCAGCCGACGGTTGGCATCAGTTGTCTTGCGGGTCGAGCTCGGCATCGCGCCGAGGATCGGCCCAGGATCCTGCAGATGTACGGCGATCCGCCCGTCGTCGAGCGGATGCCGGCGCTGCAGCACCGTCACCTCTTCGATGTCTTCCCACCGCGTGCCGATCCATTCGTTGCCGATCCGCAGCCGGATGCCGACGTCGTCGGCGACCAGCATCTCTCCCACCGTCAGAGCGCGGGCACACACCACAGCGAGAGCGGCGAAGGCTGCCGCGGCGAGCCAGCGCAGAATGCCGGTCGGACTCGTGGACGCGGACGCGGCGAACCCGATCGCGACCAGCGCGGCGCCGACGGCGAGCCCGCCGTGCACCTTCTGCGATCCGCGCACGGTGAAGGGCACGGGCTCGGGGTCGGCGTCGAAACGTTCCTGCCTGGGCAGTGCGCTCGCGGCGGTCACGCTGTCACTCTCCTCGGAGGGTGGTGATGAAGTCCTCTAGGTCGTCAGGCTTGACCAGGACGTCCCTGGCCTTCGAACCTTCACTGGGACCGACGACGCCGCGGCTCTCCAGGATGTCCATCAGCCGGCCGGCCTTGGCGAAACCGACGCGGAGCTTACGCTGCAACATCGACGTCGAGCCGAACTGGGTGGAAACGATCAGTTCGGCGGCCTGCACCACCAGGTCGAGATCGTCGCCGATCTCGTCGTCGAGATCCTTGCTCGGGCCCGCCGCGACCGTGACGTCCTCGCGGTACGTCGGCTCGAGCTGCGTCTTGCAGTGCTCGACCACTCCACGGATCTCGGACTCGGTGACCCACGCGCCCTGGATACGCATCGGCTTGCTCGCGCCCATGGGCAGGAACAGACCGTCGCCCTGACCGACCAGCTTCTCCGCACCTGGCTGGTCGAGGATGACTCGGCTGTCGGCGAGCGACGAGGTCGCGAACGCCAACCGGGACGGCACGTTCGCCTTGATCAGACCGGTCACGACGTCCACCGACGGCCGCTGGGTGGCGAGCACCAGGTGGATGCCGGCCGCACGCGCCAGCTGGGTGATCCGGACGATCGAGTCCTCGACGTCGCGCGGCGCGACCATCATCAGGTCGGCGAGCTCGTCGACGATCACCAGCAGGTACGGGTACGGCGTAAGCACGCGTTCCGAGCCCGGCGGCGGCTTCACCTTGCCGCCGCGGACCGCCTTGTTGAAGTCGTCGACGTGCCGGAACCCGAACGCCGCTAGGTCGTCGTACCGCATGTCCATCTCGCGGACGACCCATTGCAGCGCCTCGGCCGCCTTCTTGGCGTTGGTGATGATCGGCGTGATCAGGTGCGGGATGCCCTCGTAGTTGTTCAGCTCGACCCGCTTGGGGTCGACGAGGATCATCCGCACCTCGTCGGGCGTGGCCCGCATCAGGATCGAGGTGATCAGCGAGTTGACGAACGACGACTTACCGGAGCCGGTCGCACCCGCGACCAGCAGGTGCGGCATCTTCGCCATGTTCGCGACGACAAAGCCGCCTTCGACGTCCTTGCCGAGCCCGGCCACCATCGGGTGGTGGTCGTTGCGTGCGGTCGCCGAACGGATCACGTCGCCGAGGCTGACGATCTCCTTGTCGGTGTTCGGGATCTCGATGCCGATCGCGGACTTGCCCGGGATCGGCGACAGGATGCGTACGTCGGCCGACGCCACGGCGTAGGCGATGTTCTTCGACAGCGCGGTGACCTTCTCGACCTTGACCGCGGAGCCGAGCTCGACCTCGTACCGTGTGACGGTCGGACCGCGCGTGTAGCCGGTGACCTGGGCGTCGATGCCGAACTGGTCGAACACCTCGGTCAGCCGGTCGACAACCTGGTCGGATGCCTTGGTCCGGGCCTTGTGGACCGAGCCGGGCTTGAGCATCTGCCCGTCGGGCAGCGTGTACGTGATGTCGCCGGACAGGCTCAACTGCTCGACGCGCTGCGGCAGCGGTGTGTGCGGCGGCGGCTCGGGTGGCGGGGCCGACGGCTTGCTCGGAGCCGGCTCGAAGGCAGGCTCAGAGGCCGGGGCAGCTTCGGCGCTGTCGACGTCATACGCGTCTTCATCCACCGGGGCCTTCGCCTTGCGGCCGCGCTTGGAGATCTCGCGGCCCTCGAGCACCGGTGAGTCGTACGGCTTGACCGTGGGCTCACCGTCCTCCTCGAGCTCTGCCGCCTTCGCACGACGCTGTTTGCGCGTCAGCCGGACGGTGTCGTCGGTCGGCGCGGCCACCACGGACGGAGCGTCCTCCGGCAGCGCAGTACGTCCCATCAGTACGTCGAAGGCCGCGCGGAACCGCAGCGGGATCGTGTACACCGGCGTACCGGTGATGACCAGCGCGCCGAAGATCGAGAGCAGGACGAGCAGCGGCGCCGCGACGTACTGCGTGAGCAGGTCCGACAGGAACGACGAGATGAAGTACCCGATCGCGCCGCCCGCAGCACTCAACGGGCCGTCTGCGGGGTTGCTCGGCCGGGGCAGACCGTTCGCGATGTGAATCAGGCCGAGTACGCCGAGGCAGACCGCGGTCCAACCGATCACCTGACGACCCGCGGGCCCGTTGTGGTCCGGGTGACGCAGAGTGCGGACTGCGATGAGCAGCAGCATCAATGGCAACGCCCAACCGAGCATGCCGATGCTGCCACCGACGACCGTGCGTACGCCGTTGCCGACCGCGCCCGGGAGATCCCACCAGATCGCGGCAGCGACTACGACCGCCAGTCCGATCAGGAACAAGCCCGCACCGTCACGGCGATGCTCGGGCTCCAGGTCGCGGGCGCTGTGGCCGATCCCTCGCACCATGCTGCCGAGCAGATGGGCGATGCCGATCCAGATCTTCACCACCCCGCGGCACAGAGCCAGCATGGCGGCCGCGAACGGGCCCGGTCCGCTGTTCTTGGGCGTGCTGGTCCGCGCGGGGGATCCTCCTCCGCCGCGCTTCGCGCCTCTGCCACTCTGTGTGCTCTGCCCACGCTTCTGGGCGCCGGACGGACGGGAGCGTCCACCAGCAGCCGAACGGGCCGTGCTCGGCCGGTTGGCTGCCGACTTCTGCGCCCGCGCCGGGGAAGACGTGCGGGTCGCCATATTGGTCAGGCTACCCCGATAACCCCTTGAGTCCCACGTGTCACACGCCGATCACGCTGCCCCATCCGTAGCGTCACAGCGTGACCACGCGCCTCCCAAAGTGGATCGGGTAGGTGGTGTTACGCGCCTGTAGTGCCGTCGAGTTGCTCTCGCAGCAGGTCGGCGTGACCGCAGTGCCGGCCGTACTCGCCGATCAGGTGGATATAGATCATCCGCAGCGTCGACTCGGTCCCGCCGAACGTGAAGCGGTCGTCCAGCGAGTGATCGGCGGCGGCCTCGTCGGAGAGCTTCCACTCCCCGATCAGCCCCTCGTACGCCGCCTGCGCGTCGGCCGGGTCGATCAGCTCGAAGTCGGCGTCCTTGCCGAGCTCGGGCGCGAACAGAGGCTCGGCCGGTGCATCGGCGAAGTGGATGCGGAACCAGATCCGCTCGACCTTGGTGAGGTGCCGGATCAGGCCGAGCAGCGACAGGTTGGACGGCGGTGACGGCCGCTCCGCCAACTGCTCGGCCGTCAGCCCGGCGCACTTGAACAGCAGCGTGGTGCGATAGAAGTTCAGATAGCCCTGCAGCAGCTCGCGTTCGGGTGCGGTCAGCGAGCCGTCCGGTCGCTCGACAGCAGGTGCTCTCCACACGGCGGTATCCAACGTCATGTCGCCCATCCAACACGTCGGCAACGCCGACGGCGAAATCGATCAGGCGTTCACCGGCGGAGCCCAGCCGGGGCGCGGGATCAGGCAGAACGGGTGACCGGCGGGATCCTCGTACACCGTCCCGGCGAGCCGGCGGGCGCCGAGCGCCACCACCTCCGGCCCGGCTGCCTCCACGTCATCGACCATGACGTCGAGATGCATCTGCTGCGGCCGCTCCGGGTCCGGCCACTGCGGGCGCCGATGGTCGACGGCGCGCTGGAAGCCCAGGCCAGATGTGTGGTCGTTGTCGGCGACAACCACCCAGTCGTCGCTTTGGTAGGTGATGGGCTTGCCGAGCAGCGCCGAGTAGAACCGCGCCAGTTCGAGGGGCTCCGGGCAGTCGATCGCGAGGTGGTGCAGTCGTCCGATCATGCCCACAGTCTGCGCCGTCTCAGGATGCGTTCGCCAGTCCCGGAATATGAGATAGGCACTGGCGGTCGCCGTGGCCGGTTCGTTACCGTACTCGGCAGGTCATGAGTGTCAGCGACAAGCCCCGGCTCGCTGGCCGGCAACCCTCCTCCGCGGTGGGGTGCCCCGGGTGAAGACCAGGCCGTGCGGATACCCCGCTCGGCAAGTGCGGACTTCCTGGGAGCAGCAGCATGTCGATCTTGTCCATCCTCGAGCCTGCCAGTACGACGACTGCGCGGCCGACGGTCGCCCGCCTCGTCACCGGCAGCATCCCCGCCACGGTCGGATCGGACCTCCTGGTCCCGCTGGCCGACGGCCGGGTCACGGACTACGCGAACTTCGACCACGGTGCGAGCGCGCCGTGCCTGGAGTCGGTGCGGGCCAGCGTGGAGGCGGCGCTGCCGTCGTACGCCTCGGTTCACCGCGGCAACGGGTACGCGTCGCGCATCACCACCCAGTGGTACGAGCGGGCCCGCGAAGAGGTGCACGCCTTCGTCGGCGCGCGCTCCGACGACCAGGTGATCTTCACCCGGCAGACCACGGACGCGCTCAACCTGCTGGCCCGTGCGGTGCCGGCGGACACGACCGTGATCGTGTTCGAGTCCGAGCACCACGCCGCTCTTCTCCCCTGGCCGGCGGAGCGGACTGTTCGCCTCGCAGCGCCGACCAGCCAGACCGATGCCGTGACGAGCGTCGCCGACGCCCTACGCCAGGCGCCTGACGGTCCGCGCCTCGTCGTGATCACCGGCGCCTCGAACGTCACTGGCGAGATCTTCCCGATCGCCGAGATCGCCAAGGTGGCCAAGGCCCACGGCGCACGAGTTTGTCTGGACGCGGCACAGCTCGCGCCGCACCGTCCGGTCGACATCTCCACCCTGGATGTCGACTGGGTCGCGCTGTCCGGTCACAAGCTCTACGCGCCGTACGGCGCCGGCGCGCTGGTCGGTCGCTCCGACTGGCTCGACGCCGCAGATCCCTACCTGTACGGCGGCGGAGCGACGCACGCCGTCACCGAGGACACCGTGGTGTGGGCGACCGGCCCGGCGCGGCACGAGGGCGGCTCCCCCAACGTGATCGGAGCGATTGCCCTGGCGAGTGCCTGCGCCGCGATCAGCAAGCACCGCGACGCGATCGAGCAGCACGAGCGCAGCCTGCTGGCCCGTCTGCGGACCGGGCTGGCCCAGATCGACAACGTCACGACGTACTCGATCTTCGGTGAGGACGCGGACCGTGTCGGCACCGTCTGCTTCACGATCGCCGGCCTGACCTCGACGCTGGTTTCCGCAGCGCTCAGCGCGGAGTACGGCGTCGGCGTACGCGACGGCAAGTTCTGCGCGCACCCGCTCGTCGGCCACCTCCTCGCCGACTCCCCCGAGCACAGTACGGCGGTCCGCGCCAGCCTCGGCCTCGGGACGACGCGTGAGCACGTGGACCGGCTCGTCAACGCAGTACGCACGCTGGCCACCAGTGGCCCGCGGGCGGAGTACGCAGAGACCGCGCACGGCTGTCAGCCGTCCGACGACCCCCGCGACCTCGACGCTCCGCGGATCTGGTGAGCCCAGCCTCCTACTGCTCAGGAGCACACCTGCGAAAGGTGAGCAGCCGACGCCCGCAGGCCGTCCTCACTTCCAAGCCGGACATCCAGCGCCGGCGCGGGAATGACGGACCGCATCACCGCTGAGCCACCCACGACGCGATCTGACTGCGCGTACTGAACCCCAGCTTGTCCAGGATGTGCACGACATGAGACTCGGCTGTCCGCCGGCTGATGACCAGGCGGGCAGCGATCTCCTTGTTCGTCAGCCCTTGCGCGACCAGCTCGGCCACCTGCTCTTCCCGGGCGCTCAACGGACCACCTGTCCGGCCGGGGCCCACTGAAGCCGGTTCGGCGCCGACGACGGCCGTGATCGCGCGGTCGAAGTCGGCCGCCAGCGCTGCCCCGCGTTCGAACGCGAGCCGGAACCGTTCGGCACCCACTGCCTCGCGGACCTCAGCCTCGCACGTGTCGTGTGCCTCGCGCATGTGCAGCGACCCCAGCATCGGACTCGCGCCTCCGGTCGACCAGATCCGGTCTGCGATCCCCAGCAGCTCGGCCGCACGGCTGTGCTCCCCTTGGGCAGCCTTCACCCAGCAGAGGACCTCGACCGCGATGACCGTCCCGAGTACGTCGTTGAAGGTGCGGGCCACCCCGACGGCCTCGACGAGTCCGTCCTCGGCGTCGGCGTACGCTTCCAACGCCCACTGAGCCAGCGAACGCGCGAACAGCAGGCTGCTCCGGGCAAACTGCTCGCCGCTGGCCTCACACAGCGTCAGCCCGCGCCGGGCCAGCTCCAAACCTTCATTGGAGCGTCCCTGCCAGACATACGGCTGGGCAAGCGCCGAGTGCAGCTGAAGCAGCAAACTGCTGGGCTGCCCGAGCGCCTCCAGCAGCTCGATCGCCTGCTGGAAAAGCGGCTCGCACCGCGCGCTGTCCCCGGTCAGGAACCAGTAGCCTCCCAGCACCAGCAGGGCGTGGGCGAGCACCTCGTCGTCGCCGTTCTCCCGTGCCCAGGCCTCAGCCTCGGCGCCGTAGGGACGGACGGTCGAGGCGTAGCCGGTCAGGCAGCGAGCGAAGGCGCACATCCACAACGCCTGCGCGCGGTCACGGCTCGGCCCCGGATTCTGCGCCAACGCGCGCTCGAGCCAGTGCCGGCCCTCGGCCGGGTGTCCGCAGAACAACCAGTGGTAGTGCAGAGCGACGACCAGTCGCAGCCCGGTCGCCTCCTGGCCCGGTGTGCTCAGGCTGAACTCGAGAGCCGCCCGGAGATTGGCATGCTCCGGCTCCGTGAACCGGTGCGCCTCGATCTGTGCGTTCGCGCGGGTCCAGTCCCGGCTGCATCGCTCGGCCAGTCGCAGGTAGTGGTCCCGGTGCAGCACGCGCACGGCGTCCGCCGAGCCGTCCGCCCGCAGCCGCTCCAACCCGTACTGGCGGACCGTCTCCAACAGCTGGAGCCGTCCGCCGACAGACTGCACGATGGACTTGTCGACCAGACCGGAGAGCACCTCGAGGTCCGCACACGACACCGACTCCGCGGCCGCCAGATCGAAGCCGCCCACGAACGCGGACAAACGGGACCAGAGCAACCGCTCGGCCGGCGTACAGAGCTCCCAGCTCCAGTCGAGGATCTGGGCTCGGCCTGGCGCCAGGGCTTCCATCCGCGCCAGCAGGTCGTCGACCGAGAGCACCCGCAACCAGGCAGCGGCCAGCTCGACGGCGAGCGGGATCCCGTCCAGCCGACGGCAGATCTCCACGACCTGTGCCCGCTCGGCGGCGTCGATCCTGCAGCCCACGGCGGCTGCGCGGTCCTCGAACAGTTCGGTGATCTCCGCGAGCGGCTGCACCGAGTACACCCGCTCGCCGCGTACGCCGAGGCGCTGCCTGCTGGTTGCAAGCACGCGGATCCCGGGCGCTGCCTTGAGGAGCACCTCGATCAGCTCGGCGCACGCGTCGCGCAGGTGCTCGCAGTTGTCCAGGACGAGCAGCAGCGCCCGGTCCTCCAGGTACCTGGTCAGTCGGCCGACGGGATCGTCGTCCGCGTCACGAAGCCCGAACGCCGCGCTGACCGTCCGGGCGAGATCTGCCGGGTCTTGCACGACCGCGAGCTCCGCCAGCCAGACGCCGTCCGGGAAGGTCCGGGCGACCTGCGCAGCGGTCCGCAGCCCGAGCCGGGTCTTGCCGACACCGCCCGGCCCGGTCAGCGTCACCAGCCGTCCGGTGGACAGGACGGCCCGGACGTCGCGCAGCTCTTGGCGACGTCCGATGAAGCTCGTGAGCTCAGCCGGCAGGGTCCCCATCTCAGGGGCGACGATATGCCAGATTCACTCGAGGTAGTGCGCCAGATCCGCCGCTGCGTGCCGGAACTCGGCCCGCACCGACGGCAGGTCGTGAATCGGGTTCAGCAGCGCCATGTCATGGATCTGCCCGACGTACATCACCGAGACCACGTCGACGCCGGCTTCGTCCAGCTTGTGCCCGTAGGCCTGGCCCTCGTCCCGCAGTACGTCGTTGCCCGAGGTGTGGATGACTGCCGGCGGCAGGCCCCGCAGCTGGTCCGGACGTGCCTGCAGCGGCGCGGCGTACGGGTTGCGCCGGGTGGCCTCGTCCGGTGCGTAGACGTCCCAGCCGAACTTCATGAAGTCCAGGGCGAGGAAGCGTCCGTCGGCGAACTCCTGGTACGACTCGGTGTCGAAGCGAGCGTCGGTGGCCGGGTAGAGCAGCAGCTGGACCTTGATCTGCGGACCGTCGTGGTCGCGCGCATACATGGTCAGTGCGGCGCTGAGATTGCCGCCGACGCTGTTGCCCGCGACAGCGAGCCGGCTCGCGTCGAGTCCGGCGCTCGAACCCTCGCGAGCGATCCATTGCAGTGCCGCGTAGCACTCCTCCAGCTGGGTCGGGAAGACCGCATCGGGGATCGGTGTGTACTCGACGAACACCACGGCGTACCCGGTCGCGGTGACGAGGTCGTGCGTCAGCCGCTGGTGGTTGTCGAAGTCGCCCGCGATCCAGACCCCGCCGTGCAGAAACAGCACGACCGGCAGTGGACCGTCGACTCCGGACGGGCGCTGGATATACAGCTTGGTCCGTACGCCGTCGATCTCGATGTCCTGCTCGGTGACGTCGACCCCGCCCAAGTCAACCGGCACGGTCGCCTGCAGGCCGCTCAGCGTCGCCCGGACCTGGTCGCCCGGCAGCAGCCAGAACGGGTCGGGGTTCTTGTTCAGCTCGGTCAGGAACTCGCGGACCCGGCGTTCGATCCTGAGGTCGCTGCCGGCGTCGGGTACGTCGCTCATCGGACTGCCTCCCTGCTCGGGGTGGGGACTGGTGCGAACGAGTCCACCAGCCGCCACCCCGAGCAGGCATCCGGCAAAATACCGACCGGCTACCCCACCCGGAGTCCGGTGTGGTGCGCAGCGAACGCCAGGAGGTCGGCCCACTCGGCCGCGACCATCGCGGCAGGTTTGCCGAAGCCGTGGCCGGTGTTGACCTCTACCCGCGTGAGGATCGGCGCGGGTCCGGACTGGGCGTGCTGCAGGGCGGCGATGTACTTGTGGCTGTGCAGCGGTACGACGCGGTCGTCGTGATCACCGGTGACCACCAGCGTCGCGGGGTACTCCGTACCCGCTGCCACGCGATGCAGTGGCGAGTAGGCCAGGAGGTCCTCGAACTGTTCAGGGTCCTCCGGCGAACCGAAGTCGGAGACCCACGCCGCGCCCACTGTGAACTTGTGGAACCGGAGCATGTCCAGCACTCCGACGCCGGGCAGCGCGACCTTGAAGAGGTCCGGCCGCTGAGTCATGACCGCTCCGATGAGCAGTCCGCCGTTGCTGCGGCCGTGCATGGCCAGCTGGTCCGCCGTGGTGACGCCGGTCTCCTGCAGGTGTGAGGCGACCCCGATGAAGTCGTCGAACACGTTCTGCTTGTTCTTCAACCGGCCGGCGTCGTGCCAGTCGCTCCCGTACTCACCGCCGCCACGCAGGTTGGTGATCACCAGCACACCCCCAGCGGCAAGCCAGCCCGACCAGCCGGGGCGGTAGTCGGTCTGGATCGGGATGCGGAAACCGCCGTACCCCCACATCAGGGTCGGGCGCGGGGCGCTGTAGTCGAGGTCGGAGCGAGTGATGACGAAGTACGGTACGTCGCGCCCCGGTGCGACGCGGCGCTCCACGGTGACGGCCGGCGGCGTGAACGGGCTGGTGCCGCGGACCAGCTCCGGAAGCGCACGCGCTGCACCTGTCGAGGCAGAGACGACGTACGAGAGCGTGGGGTCGGTGACCGTGGACAGGCCGACGAAGAAGTCCGCGTTCTTGGCAGAGGAGTTGAGGCCGACCACGGCTCCGTCGGAGATCTCGACCTGCCGCGCACCGGAGCCGTCGAGCGCGTAGATGGTCACGACGGACTGCGCGTCGACCAGCGTCAGCGTGACGAACCCGTGCGCGGTCGCGCTGACCGCCTGCAGCGTGGACTCGCCCTCGGGCACGAGGTCGGTGAAGACGCCGTCCAGCGTCGACAGCACCACTCGGCCGCGGGAGGCGTCACGGTCGGTCTGCAGCACCAGCTGGTCACCGGACATCCGGACGAAGAAGATCTCGTCCCGGTACTCGTCGACGACCTTGATCGGCTCGCCGAGGCCGTCGGACGTGATCGGGAACAGCCACAGCTTCGCCGCGGGGTCAGTGCCCTCGGTGATCAACGCTACGACGTACCGGTCGTCGTCGCTGACCTCCGTCGAGATGAAGGTGCTCTGCTCCTCGAAGTGCAGCACGAGCGTGTCTTCGGACTGCGGCGTGCCGATCTTGTGCAGCGTCAGGCGGCCGCTGCTCAGACCGCTCGTCTCGGTGCCCTCGCTGCCGTCGGTGACCGGGTAGTGCAGGTACAGGTAGCCGGAGCTGTCCGGCAGCCAGACCGCCTCGCTGAACTTGGACTGCGTGACGACGTCGTCCACCGGCTCGCCGCTGGCGATGTCGAGCAGCCGGAACGTCGTCCAGTCGCTGCCGCTCTCGTTGATGCCGTACGCGAAGTACTTTCCGTCCGGGCTGACCGTGAACGAGCCGAGCGAGTCGGTGCCGTCCTCTGAAAGGGTGTTCGGGTCGATCAGTACCCGGCCGCCGGAGAGCAGTTCGTCGAGCGACTCAGCGACGTAGATGACGTCCTGGGCCTGCGTGCCGTCGTTGCGGCCGACGAAGTACCAGCCTGCTTTCTTGGCGGGCACACCGGCACGCGGACGCGCGAGGATCGCGGACATCGTGGCCCGGAACCACGCACGCTCCGGATACCCGGAGAGCTCGGCCTCGGTGAACTCGTTCTGCCTGCGGACCCAGTCCTGGGTGTCAGGTGAGTCAGGATCTTCCAGCCAGCGATACGGGTCGGCGATCTCCTGCCCGTGCAGTGTCTCGACCACATCGTCGCGGCGGCTCTCGGGGAAAGCGGTCATGAGGCCAAACCTAACCTGCGTGCAGAAGGGGGTGGAGTCGGTCACACTGCGAGCGTGAGCGATGCCGTAGCTGACCAGCTGCTGCGTGCGGCTGCCGTGGTAGGCGAGCGCGTGCGGCTCGACATCCTTGCCCGGGTTCTCGACAAGCCGGCCGGTGACGTGCTGGCCGCCGTGGACACTCTGGCGCGCACCGGTGTGCTCGTCGCGGCACCGGACGTCGGTGAAGTTTGGTTCGCTGATGAGGCAGCCCGACGGGAGGTCGAGAGTCAGTTGCCTCTGGTGGAACGGGCCGAACTGCATCGGCGTGCGGCGGAAGCACTGGAGCAGGTGGGCGGCAGCGACCCGGCTGAGCTCGTGCGGCACTGGAAGGGGGCGGCTGCGGCCGGTCTGCCGCAACTGCAGCTCCGGCTGGCGGCAGCATGTGTGCGGGCCGGCGATCTCGTCGCAGCACATGCCGCTGTGCGAGCAGTCGTCGCAACAGCGCGTTCGGAGCAGGCAGCTGACCTGCTGGTGGAGGCGGCCGTCGTACTCGAGCCGGTCGGGCAGTCCGCGTGGGACGGAGACATCTACCAGTGGTGCGCTGAGGCACTGGCCTCACCGGAGCTGTCACCACGGGCACACGTCCGCCTGCTCGCTCGGCAGTCGCAGGCGGCTACCTACCTAGGCCGTTGGCGCGAAGCTCTCACTGCGAGCAGCGACGCGCTGGACCGGGCCGAGACAGCCGGCGAAGCAGATCTGCTCGCCGAGGCGCTCACCGCTCGTCAGCTCGCCACCAGCGGACCCGATGACGTCGACGAGCTGACCGCCGCCGCGCAGCGGATGATCGAGCTCGGTACGACGACCGGGTCGGCCGACATCGAGTTGCGGGGGCGCCTGTGGCGGGTGGACGCGCTCTGGTACGCCGGGGACCTGGCCGCGATCGCCGCCGAGACGGGCCAGATCGCGAGCTGCGCCGGGCGGACGAGCGGGCCGAACGGCCGGTGGCACGTGCTGATCACCAGAGCGGCGCTCGCACTGGCTCGAGCCGAATTCGACGAGACCGAAGCCCTGCTCGCCGACGCGGTTGCCGAATTCCGGCGCATCGGTCATCCGGCCGCCCAGGGCGCGGACGTCGCGTTCAAGATCCTCCTGGCTCACCACCGCGGCCGGGCCGACGAGTTGCTGGCTTCAGCCGCGTGGCAGTTCGGGACCGATGCTCGCTGGGACCTGTCTGCGCGCTTGGCCCGAGCGTTCGTGCTCGTCGACGCGGGGCAGCTGGACGAGGCGGCCGCGCTCTACCAGCGGTGCGGTCGTCCGCAAACCTGGCACGAGTGGCGTGCAGCTGAGCTGTTGGTGGACGCCGTGGCTGCGCGGGTCGCCGCAGCCCTGGGCGTGACGGACGACGTACGGCATTTCCAAGCCCGGCTGGAGCCCCGACGCGGCTTGTACGTCGTGGGCGGCGCCGGCGGTACGAACTTCCTCGGGCCGGTCGAGCTGGTGCTCGGCATTTGCGCCGCGTCCCTGGGCGACCGGGACAGTGCGGTGGCAGATCTCCGGACGGCCGCTGCACGGAGCCGGGCGATCGGTGCGCCCGGCTTCGCCGTCGAGGCGGAGTGCCTGCTGGCGGAGGTCTTGAAGGAGGCGTCCCAGGAGACTCTCACCTTGGCGGAGGCTCTGGGGATGACGCCCTGGGTGGAGCGTCTGGAGCGGCTCATGGAGCCCGACGGCCCGCTCAGTCCACGAGAGCACGAGGTGGCCCAGCTGGTCGCCGACGGTCTCAGCAACCGCGCGATCGCCGCAGCCCTAGTCATCTCCGAGCGGACAGCCCAGAACCACGTCCAGCACGTACTCGGCAAGCTGGGCTTCGTGAACCGCGCCCAGGTCGCTGCCTGGGTCGCCGGCCGACGCCATGAGTAGCAAATGAGCAATTCGCACGATGCGCACCCGACGCGCCCAGCCGACACTGATGCCATGAGCGACGACGAACTCTGGGCCGCCATCGACGCCCAACGGCTCCGTACGACGGACTTCCTCGAGACCCTCGACCCCGACGACTGGGCCCGGCGATCCCTGTGTGAGGGCTGGACCGTGCGCGATGTCGCTGCCCATCTCACGCAGCAGCAAATGACGATCGCCGACGGACTCCGTGTGGCGCTACGTCATCCGGGCAGCCTCAACCACATGATCCAGGCCTCGGTCCGCGAGCGCTCGGCGCTTCCGACCGACGAACTCATTGCCGGGATCCGCGCGATGGTCGGCTCCCGCCGCCACAACGTCGGCGTCACGCCGCTGGAGACCCTGATCGACATCGTCGTCCACGGCCAGGACATCGCCGTACCGCTGGGCCGATCGCTTCCGGTCCCGCCAGAAGTCGCCGCGCTGGCCGCCGACCGCGTCTGGAGTTACCAGGCGTCGAGGCGCGGCCGGCGGATGGCGAAGGTCTTCAAACCCCATCCGTACGACGGGTGCCGCCTCGTCGCGACCGACACGGATTGGAGCGTCGGCGCGGGTGCCGAGCTCCGCGGGCCGATACTCGCGATCCTGCTCCTGCTCACCGGGCGGAACGTCGTACTGCCCGCATTGAGCGGGCCGAGCTGAGCGTCGTCCTCACCCGCTCCGGTGGGCGGCATCCCGCACAGGCACCGGAGCCGGGTGAGTCCGACGGGCCCATCTCAGTGGCGGGCCGGGGTGAGGTCCTTCTTCCACAACACCTCGCCGAACAGGTTGCGGAGCGAGACCGAGAAGACGCCGGTCCGCGGGTCGATGCTGGTGTGCCCGAAGAACTGGTTTCCACTGGCCGGTGACTGGCTCGCGAAGTCGGCTGCCTTGACGAAGACCGCCTCCGGGCCGAAGGTCGGGTCGAGCGCGTTCGGTCCGAAAGTGCCCGCGTTGATCGGACCGGCGACGATCTCCCAGAACGGGTCGAAGTCGGTGAACGCCGCGCGGGACGGGTCGTAGTGGTGCGCGGCGGCGTAGTGCACGTCGGCGGTCAGCCAGACCGCGTTCCGCACCTTGTGCTTCTTGAACTGGCTCAGCACCCACGCGATCTCGTGCTCGCGGCCGCCGGGAGCACCCGGCAGGCCGTTCGCGACCGCCTCGATCAGGTCACCGTCCGGCACCAGCAGCCCGAGCGGCATGTCGCTCGCGATCACCTTCCAGGTCGCCCGCGACGCCGCAACCTCGCGCACCAGCCAGGCGGCCTGCTCGGCGCCGAGCATCGCGACCGGACCGACGGTCGAGGGCACCGGATTCGCGCCGCGGTACGTACGCATGTCCAGGCAGAACACGTCGAGCAGCGGACCGTAGCTCACCTTGCGGTAGATCCGGTCACGCCCGGACACGTGCTCCATCGGCAGGTACTCGAGGAACGCCTTCTTCGCCCGCGCCGCGAGCACGTCGACGCGCTTCTCGGTGTACCGGTCGTCGGTGAGGATCTCGCCCGGGTACCAGTTGTTCAGCGTCTCGTGGTCGTCCCACTGCGCGACCAGCGGTACGTCGGCGTACAGGGCGCGCACGTTCTGGTCCATCAGGTTGTACTTGTACCGGCCGCGGTACTCGGCCAGCGTCTCGGCAACCTTCGAGACCTCCTCGGTCACGAGGTTCTTCCAAATGGTGCCGTCGGCAACTTTCAGCTCGGCCGCGATCGGCCCGTCGGCGTAGATGTTGTCGCCGGAGTGCAGGAAGAAGTCCGGCCGCGTCTCGTGCATCGCTTTGTACGCGATCATCCCGCCGAGCTCCGGGTTGATGCCGTAGCCCTGACCCGCGGTGTCGCCGGTGAACACGAACGAGACCGGCCGGTTGCGGCCCGGGGTGGTGAACGAGCCGTCGAGCGTCTGGCCGATCCGGCCGTTCGCGTCCTCGAAGCCCAAGCGGTAGTCGTACCGCTGACCCGGCCGCAGACCGCGCAGCGGCAGCCGCGCGGTGAAGTCGTCGTCGGCCGAGGTCTTCGGGCCGCGCAGGTGGATCGCCCGGTCGAAACGGCCGTGGCTCGTCAGTTGTACGACGAGCCGGCCGGGCCGGTCGGTCTTCGACCAGACGACGGCCGAGGACGGCGTCACGTCGGCACTCGCGATGCCTGACGGCAGTGTGGGCCGGTCGCGGCGGACCAGGTTCGGGGCCGCGGAGGCTATCCCGGGTACGGCGAGGGAGGCTCCGGCGACCGTGGATGCGGCCAGCAGCTGGCGGCGACTCAGATTCATGACCCGAAGGTGCGCCCCGCTGATGACGGTCAGGTGAAAGCCGGGCGAACTGGGTATCAAATCGCCCGGGGAGCCTGTCGCCAACTTGTGTGCGACTACTCGACGTGGTTCCGTTGAGTGCCACAGCACCTTTCTCGTGACGCTGCCCCGGACCTGGTAGCGCATCGACCGATGCACTACTTGGAACCGGAGTGTTTCTCATGTCACAGCTGCTTGCCGAAGACCACGACCCGTTGCGGGCTCAACACAGACATACGAACCTGTACACCGACCTGCTCCGCACCGTCCGCGAGCTGGGGCTGCTGCGACGACGTCGGGGGTACTACTTCATCCGGATCGGCCTCGTCGTGGCCGCGTTCATCGGGGTCTGGGTCGGCTTCGGTCTGCTCGGCAACTCATGGCTCCAGCTGCTGATGGCGGGTGCGCTGGCGCTCGTGCTCACCCAGGTCGCGTTCCTCAGCCACGACAGCGCGCACCGGCAGATCTTCGACTCCGCGAAGTGGAACGACTGGACCGCGCGACTGCTGGCCGGCGGACTCGTCGGCATGAGCGCGAGTTGGTGGCGGTCGAAGCACAGCCGGCACCACCAGGCGCCGAACCAGCTGAAGAAGGACCCGGACATCGACATCGGCGTCATCGCGTTCACCCCGGAGCACGTCGGCCGGCGCACCGGCTTCCAGGCCTGGCTGACCCGTCGCCAAGGCTGGCTGTTCTTCCCGCTGCTCACGCTCGAAGGCCTCAGCCTGTACGTCGCGAGCGTGCAGCACCTGCTCCGCCGTTCGGCGACCAAGGTCGAGCGGATCGAGGCGGCGATCGTGGTCAGCCGCCTGGCCGGGTACCTGACCGTGCTGTTCCTCCTGCTGCCGATCGGCAAGGCGGGAGCGTTCCTCGGGTTGCAGCTCGCGATCTTCGGGATCTGCCTGGGCGGTTCTTTCGCGCCGAACCACAAGGGGATGCCGCTCGTCCCGGCCACCATGAAGCTCGACTTCCTGCGCCGCCAGGTGCTGATGTCGCGCAACATCCGCGGCGGAGTGTTCACCGACTTCGCAATGGGAAGCCTCAACTACCAGATCGAGCATCACCTGTTCCCGAACATGCCGAGCCCGACCCTGCGGCGCGTCCAGCCGATCGTGCGCGAGTACTGCGAGCTGCACGGGGTGAAGTACACCGAGGTGAGCCTGCCGTCGTCGTACCGGATCGTCGTCGACTACCTCAACAACGTCGGGCTCCGGGCCCGCGACCCGTTCGAATGCCCGCTTGTTGCGACCTACCGGGGGTAGCACTTTGCCAAGCAGACCTCGCCGGGCCATCTGGCCGCTCGCCCGGCGTTACGCCCCGACGTCACCCTGGCCATCGTGACCGAGCAACAGCAGTACGTGAGCATGTACACGGATCTCCTCCGGACCGTGCGTGAACTGGGTCTGTTCCGCCGCCGGCAGGGCTACTACTTCACCCGGATCGGCATCGTCGGCGGCGCCCTGCTCGGGGTGGTAGCGGGCATGATCCTGCTCGGCAACACCTGGCACCAGCTCTGGCTCGCGGGCACGTTGGCGCTCGTGCTGGTGCAGGTCGCCTTCCTCAGCCACGACAGTGCGCATCGGCAGATCTTCCACTCGAACGCGCGCAACGACTGGACCGCGCGCATCCTGGCCGGCTGCATCCTCGGTATGAGCGCGAGCTGGTGGCGCAGCAAGCACAACAAGCATCACGCCGCGCCGAACCAGACCGACCGTGATCCCGACGTGCAGCTCAAGGTGCTCGCCTTCACGCCCGAGGCGGTCGTCGAGCGCGGACCGATCGGCCGGTGGCTCGCCGCTCGGCAAGGCTGGTTCTTCTTCCCCCTCCTCACCCTCGAAGGCGTCGGCCTGCACGCATCCAGCCTGCGTCACCTGCTGCGCAAGGACGCCGGCCGGGCGGACCGCATCGACGCGATCGTGGTCGCCGCACGCATCACGGCGTACGTCGCTGCGCTCTACGTCCTGCTACCCCCCGGAAAGGCCACCGCGTTCCTCGGGTTGCAGCTCGCGGTGTTCGGGGTCTGCCTCGGCGCCGCGTTCGCCCCGAACCACAAGGGCATGCCGATCGTCCCGGCCGGGTCGAAGCTCGACTTCCTCCGCCGGCAGGTGCTGATGTCGCGCAACATCCGCGGCGGCATCCTCACCGACTTCGCGATGGGCGGGCTCAACTACCAGATCGAGCACCACCTGTTCCCGAGCATGCCGCGACCGACGCTCCGGCGGGTCCAGCCGATCGTCCGCGAGTACTGCGAACTCCAAGGGATCGCGTACTCCGAGGTCGGCCTGTTCACGTCGTACCGGATCGTCGTCGCCTACCTGAACAACGTCGGCCTGCGAGCACGCGACCCGTTCGACTGCCCGCTCGCGGCCGAACTCCGGTCAACGCGGGGGAATCTCGCCTGAGCCCCGGATCGTCAGCTTCACCGGGACCCGGACCGTGCGTCCGGGGCGGTGGGGCTCCGGGAGGCGCTCGGTCATCAGCTGGATCGCGGTCCGCGCCATCACGTCGGCCGACTGCGCGACCGCGGTCAGACCCGGGCTGAGCAGATCCCCCAGCGCCAGGTCGTCGAACGACACCAGCGCGACCTGATCGCGGCGGCCGGCCAAGCCACGCAGTACCTCGGCCGTCGTCATGTTGTTTGCCGACAGCAACGCTGTCGCCGGCTCGGCCCGATCCAGTACTGCGGACAGCGTGATGCCGATGCCCTCGGTCGTCGGCTCGGACAGGTGGACCAGGTCCTCGTCCACCTCGATGCGGTGCCGAGCCATTGCGGCCCGGTAGGCGACGACGCGCTCCCGCGCGGTGAAGATCCGCTCGTCGTCACCGAGGTACGCGATCCGGCGATGCCCCTGCCGGACCAGGTGATCGATCGCCTGGTCGATCCCGCCGGCGTTGTCCGCGAGCACGGCGTCCGCCTCGATGCCATGGGCCGGGCGGTCGATCGTGACGACCGCCATCCCGGCGTCGACATGCGGCGCGAGGTACTCCTGCGTCTCGCCGATCGGCGCCATGATCAGCGCGTCCGGCCGGCGGGCGACGAACTCGAGGCAGACGTCCTTCTCCCGCTCCGGGTCCTCGTCGGTCAGCCCGATCATCACGACCGAGCCGGACGACCGCGCCCACAGCTCGACCGCGCGGCCGAGCGAGGCGAAGAACGGGTCGCCGATGTCGCGGATGACGACGGCGATCGTCCCGGTCTTGCCGCGGCGCAGCATCCGGGCCGACTCGTTCGGCGTGTAGTTCAGGTCCTTGATCGCGGCCTGGACCTTCGCGGTCAGCTCAGGGCTGACGTTCGGCTCTTCGTTCACCACCCGGGAGACGGTCTTCAGTGCGACCCCCGCCCGGGCGGCGACCTCCTTCATCGTGGGCCGGCGCTGACCCGTCCCGTTCACCCCGCTGACACTCATCGCCGGCCCACCCTTTCGATAGCTCGCGCCGAACGCTACACCGAGTAGTCCCTAGCTCTCGACCACAACCGGAATGATCATCGGGCGGCGGCGGTGGGTATCGCTGACCCACTTGCCGACCACCCGGCGGATCACCTGCTGCAACTGGTACATGTCGTCGACACCGCCGCCGATCGCCTTCTCGATCTCGGCCTCGATCTTCGGCTTGAGGTCGTCGAAGACAGTGTCGTCCTCGGCGAACCCGCGCGCCTGGATCTCCGGCCCGGCGGTCAGCTTGCCGGTGACCGAGTCCATCACCGCGATGACCGAGATGAAGCCCTCGTCACCGAGGATCCGGCGGTCCTTGAGCGAGGTCTCGGTGATGTCGCCGACGGTCGAGCCGTCGACGAACACGTACCCGCAGTCGACCTTGCCCGCCACCACGGCCTTGCGGTCGATCAGGTCGACCACCACGCCGTCCTCGACGACGACCACGTTCTCCCGCGGTACGCCGGTCTGAACCGCCAGGTCGGCGTTCGCGTGCAGGTGCCGGACCTCGCCGTGCACGGGCATCACGTTGCGCGGCTTGACGATGTTGTAGCAGTACAGGAGCTCGCCGGCGCTGGCGTGACCGGACACGTGCACGAGCGCGTTGCCCTTGTGGATCACGTTCGCACCGTGCCGGATCAGGCCGTTGATCACCCGGTACACCGAGTTCTCGTTGCCCGGGATCAGCGACGACGCGAGCACGACGGTGTCGCCGGGCTGCAGGTGTACGACGTTGTGGTCGTTCGCGGCGATCCGGGACAGCGCCGACATCGGCTCGCCCTGCGAACCGGTCGACACCAGCACGACCCGCTCCGGCGGGTAGTCGTCGAGCTCGCGCATGTCGATCAGCGTGTCGCCGGGGACGTTCAGGAAACCGAGATCACGGGCGACGCCCATGTTGCGGACCATCGAGCGTCCGACGTACGCGACCTTGCGGTTGTGCTTCACGGCCGCGTCCATCACCTGCTGCACGCGGTGCACGTGCGAGGCGAAGCAGGCGACGATGATCCGCTGGTTCTTCGCGTTGGTGAAGACCCGGTCCAGCACCGGCGCGATGTCGCGCTCGTGGGTGGTGAAGCCGGGCACCTCGGAGTTCGTGGAGTCGACCATGAACAGGTCGACACCCTCCTCGCCGAGCCGCGCGAACGCGCGCAGGTCGGTGATCCGGTTGTCCAGCGGCAACTGGTCCATCTTGAAGTCGCCGGTGTGCAGTACGACGCCGGCCGGGGTCTTGATCGCGACCGCGAGCGCGTCCGGGATGGAGTGGTTGACCGCGACGAACTCACAGATGAACGGGCCGATCTGCAGGGTCTCCCCCTCGGCCACGATCTGCTGCGGCACGTTGCGGTGCCGGTGCTCCTTCAGCTTGCCCTCGAGCAGCGCGAGCGTGAGCTGCGATCCCACCACCGGGATGTCGCCCCGCTCACGCAGCAGGTAGGGCAACCCGCCGATGTGGTCCTCGTGGCCGTGCGTCAGAACGACCGCGACGACATCATTGAGCCGGTCCCGGATCGGCTCGAAGTCCGGCAGGATCAGGTCCACGCCGGGCTGGTTCTCGTCCGGGAAGAGTACGCCGCAGTCGACGATCAGCAGCTTGCCGTCGTACTCGAACACGGTCATGTTCCGGCCGACCTCGCCGAGGCCGCCGAGCGGGATGACCCGCAAAGCGCCCGGAGTCAGAGGTCCGGGCGCGTCGAGATCTGGATGGGGATGGCTCATGCAATCAGTCCTGCCGTCTTGAGGTCGGTGGTGAGCCAGTCCACTTGCTCGGCGGTCGCCTCAACCAGCGGCAACCGCAGGGTCGCATGCTCGATGACGCCGGCCAGCTTGAGCGCGGCCTTCACCATGATGGCGCCCTGGGTCTTGGTCATGATCGTCTCGACGGCGGGCACCAGCCGTCGATCAATCTCCTGTGCGGTGGCAAGGTCGCCGGCCACCACGGCGTCGATCAGCCGGCGGTACTCGCGGCTGGCGACGTGGGCCACCACGCTCGCGATACCGACCTCGCCGATCGCCAGCGAAGCGAGGTTCAGCTCGTCGGCACCGCAGTAGTAGAACAGATCAGTGTTCGCGAGCACCTTGGTGGTCCCGGCGATGTCGCCCTTGGCGTCCTTCACCGCGACGATCCGCGGGTGCTCGGCGAGCGCTATCAGCGTCTCGGTCTTGATCTCCACACCGGCCCGGGCAGGGATGTCGTACAGCATGTTCGGCAGGCCGGTGGCGTCGGCGACCGCGGTGAAGTGCGCGCGCAGCCCGTCTTGCGGAGGCTTGTTGTAGTACGGCGTGACGACGAGCAGACCGTCGGCCCCGGCCGCCTCGGCCTGCTTGGCGCACTCGATCGTGTGCGCGGTGTCGTTGGTGCCGACCCCTGCGACGATCTTCGCGCGGCCCTCGAGAGCCTCGCGGACGGCCTCGATCAGCTGGACCTTCTCCTGGTCGGAGGTGGTCGGCGCCTCGCCGGTGGTCCCGTTCAGCACCAGGGCGTCGTTCCCGCCGTCCACCAGGTGCTTGGCGACCTTCTGGGCAGCGTCGAGATCGAGGGACCCGTCGGGACGGAACGGCGTGATCATCGCGGTCGTCAGACGGCCGAACGGCAACGTCGACGAGGGCGTGGATTCTGGCGAGGACATGGCCCTCAGATTACCGCTCCCAAGCCCTGGAGAAATGGGTAGGCCTGGTGGCTGTCCGCTCGGGGGTCCGGGCAGCCACCAGGCTCACTCGTCCTATCGGGCCCGGCCCAGGAGTCGTTACAGCTTCTTCCAAAAAAGTCCGGAAAAAGTTCTGGAAATACTCTGAGTGATCAAGTGACTGCATTCGGTCCAGAAACTGTGACTTCCGATGCATTAGTCTCACCGGCGTGTCGACACCTGCTGCCGCTCCCGCCGCCCGCCAAAGCCTCGTTATGGTCTGCGCCACAATGGCTTCCGCGATGCCGTTGATCACCCTTGTGCTGTGGTTCGTTCTCGCCACCGACGGTATCGGCGACTTCCCCGCGAGCTGGGCTCCGCTCGTGGTGCTTGCCGTAGCCGTCGGCGCCTATTCGATCTGCGAACTGGCCGGCTTCCGCACTCCCCCGCTCGAGTACTCCGCCCGGTCGGCGGCCGAGATCGAGGCGGATTCGTGGCGGCGGTTCACAACCTCCACCTTCACGCGCTTCGCAGTGTGCGAGGCGGTGTTCCTGGTGTCGGTCGCGCTGGCGTTCGTCGTGGAGAGTTTCTGGGTCGTGCTGATCGGGCTCGTGCTCGCGTTGCCGCTGTTCTTGTTGGAGGCGTGGCCGGGGTGCGCAACCAGCGCAGATTCGCGGCTGCGCTCGAGTCCCGCGGCGTCCCGTCGTACCTGAGCGGTCGGCTTCAGGACTGACCGGCGATCCAGATCTGGGTTGCGTCGAAGAGGTGCTTGACCGCTTGGAAGGCTCCGGGGAGAAGGAGTACGCCGGCGACCAGCAGGATCGGGGCGACTATCAGCCGCTCGACCCAACTGTCGGTGCTGAAGCGGAGGGGGCGCGGGAGGCGGAGTTCGTACCAGGTCTCGCCGCGGATCGGGAGCGGCCAGAGCCATGGGCAGCCGGAGCGGGTCAGGCTGTCCCCCAGGCAGTGGACGAACATGCCGACTGCCACGGCGACGCCGATCCAGCTGCCGATCTGTGCCAGACCAGCTTGCACTGCGTCGGCCGCCGCCGTACCGGGCAATGGTGTGAGCGGATCGGCTGTGCCGAAGACAGACCAGCCTGCTGCGGCGAGGACCGCGAGGATGATCCAGTCCCCCACCGCGTCGGCCGCCAGCACCAGGGCTGTCACCGCGACGGCCAGCACGGCCCACTTGCCGCGGTCGCCGAGGTTGGCGGCGAGGAAGCCTAATAGGACGGCCGCGGCGAGCGTGTGGGTCGCGTGGCGGTGCTTGCCGGTGCCCTGTTCGTCGCGGGGGCCTTTGGTCAGGTTGTAGAGCACGCCGGAGAACGCCCGTACTGCTCGTGAGACCAGCTCGGTCACGGGACCGAGCAACCGCGACGCACTAGCGCCCGGGTGGTCGAGGTCCGGCAGCAAGGCGTAGCCCGCGGTGGCCGCCGCGAATGGCACTACCTCAGCAACCGACGTCAACCCGACCAACGGCGCCACCGCCAGCCCCGCACACCACCCCGACAACGCATGCGACCGCCCCATCATCCGAAACCCCACTCCCCTCAGCCACCCCCCATCCTCCCCCACCCACCCCACCAGCCCCACCAGCCACGCGGCCCCCACTCCGTGAACCTCCTCCGGTCCTCCGCCGCCAGACCCGCGGACTGGCGCCGCACGCGGGGGTCCGCGCCGCACGCCGGGGATCCACGCCGTACGTCGGGATCCGCGCCGAAGGCCGGAGGTTCACGCCGTACGCCGGAGGTTCTCGCGGTACGCCGGGATCCACGCCGCACGCTGGGGTTCGCGCCGTACGCCGGACGTTCACGGGTACGCCGGAGGTCCACCCCGTAGGCCGGGATCCACGCCGCACGCCGGGATCCACGCC
This sequence comes from Kribbella sp. NPDC049584, assembly GCF_040675555.1. NCBI lineage: Bacteria > Bacillati > Actinomycetota > Actinomycetes > Propionibacteriales > Kribbellaceae > Kribbella > Kribbella sp. NPDC049584. The sequence continues at coordinate 1,022,719 of NZ_JBFAPF010000002.1, read as the reverse complement.
GTACGCCGGAGGTTCTCGCGGTACGCCGGGATCCACGCCGCACGCTGGGGTTCGCGCCGTACGCCGGACGTTCACGGGTACGCCGGAGGTCCACCCCGTAGGCCGGGATCCACGCCGTACGCCGGAGGTTCACGCCGTACGCCGGAGGTTCTCGCCGTACGCCGGGGTCCGCGCCGCACGCCGGGGGTTCACGGGTACGCCGGAGGTCCACGCCGTACGCCGGAGATACGGCGCACGCGCGACGGCAAGGCGGAGGTTCGTGTTGTACGGCGGAGGTTGGTCGGACGCGCAGAGGCTCGCGTCGTACCGCGGACTCTCGACAGACGACACGCGGAGCTACAGCGGACACTGGCGCGCCGTGCCTCCGCTCGCTGTCCGCTCTACGTCCGCACCTGCCCCGCCTAACCTCCGCCGTACGACGTGCCTTCCGCGCGTCCGGCGTACCTGCGCACCTACGCTCATGTCCGCCGTACGACCCCGCCGTACCGCCGCGCGATCTCCGCCGTACGTCGGCACCTGACCGCCGGACCTCCGGCGTACGACCGCACCTGGTACGCCGCGCTCCTCCCTGCGCCCTACGTCCGCACGTGTCCCGCTGTCCCTCACCTGTGCCGTACGACGGACGTCCGCCGCATCTCCCGCCGTACGACGCACCTTCCGTCGTACGACCGTCGCACCTCCGCCGCACGACCCGCGCCGCACGACACTCCGCCGTACAACCGAGTCCCCTGTGTATCTCCGCAGTACCTCCGCACCTGCCCTACCGTCCACCTGCCGCTCGACCTGCGCCGTACGACGCGCCTTTCGCTGTGCGGCGGACCTCCGCCGGCGTAGGACCGCTCGCCGGCCCATCTGTCGGCTGCACGACCGCGGTTCGTGACCGGGTGGCCACGCACTAGGCAGCGCTTTGCATAATCATGCAGGAGGGTGCATACTTTTCCTGTGTCCAAGGTGCTTACTTCTTTGCCGGTTGGTGAGCGGGTCGGGATTGCCTTTTCCGGGGGTCTCGACACGTCGGTTGCGGTTGCGTGGATGCGGGACAAGGGTGCGATCCCGTGCACGTACACCGCCGATCTCGGGCAGGCCGACGAGCCTGACATCGAGTCGGTGCCGGGTCGCGCGACGGCGTACGGCGCCGAGATCACCCGGCTGGTGGACTGCCGTTCGGCGATGGTCGAGGAAGGGCTCGCGGCGCTGGCGTGCGGGGCGTTCCACATCCGGTCGGCCGGGCGGACGTACTTCAACACCACCCCGATCGGCCGGGCCGTGACCGGCACGCTGCTGGTCCGGGCGATGCTCGACGACGACGTGCAGATCTGGGGCGACGGGTCGACGTTCAAGGGCAACGACATCGAGCGCTTCTACCGGTACGGCCTGCTCGCGAACCCGCAGCTGCGGATCTACAAGCCGTGGCTGGACGCGCAGTTCGTGCACGAGCTCGGCGGGCGGAAAGAGATGTCCGAGTGGCTGGTCACCCACGGCCTGCCGTACCGGGACAGCACCGAGAAGGCGTACTCGACCGACGCGAACATCTGGGGCGCGACGCACGAGGCGAAGACGCTCGAGCACCTCGACACCGGGCTCGAGACCGTCGACCCGATCATGGGCGTGAAGCACTGGGACCCGTCGGTCGTGATCGAGGCCGAGGACGTGACGATCGGTTTCCAGCAGGGCCGGCCGGTGACGATCAACGGCAAGGAGTTCGGCTCCGCGGTCGACCTGGTCCTGGAGGCGAACGCGATCGGCGGCCGGCACGGCCTGGGCATGTCCGACCAGATCGAGAACCGCGTCATCGAGGCGAAGAGCCGGGGCATCTACGAGGCGCCGGGGATGGCGCTGCTGCACGCGGCGTACGAGCGGCTGGTGAACGCGATCCACAACGAGGACACGATCGCGAACTACCACAACGAGGGCCGGCGGCTCGGACGGCTGATGTACGAAGGTCGTTGGCTTGACCCACAATCGCTGATGCTGCGGGAGTCCCTGCAGCGGTGGGTCGGTACGGCGGTCACCGGCGAGGTCACGTTGCGGCTGCGGCGGGGCGAGGACTACTCGATCCTCGACACGACCGGCCCGGCGCTCAGCTACCACCCGGACAAACTGTCGATGGAGCGGATCGAGGACTCGGCGTTCGGCCCGGTCGACCGGATCGGTCAGCTGACCATGCGGAACCTGGACATCGCCGACTCCCGCTCGAAGCTGGAGCAGTACGCCGGCCTCGGGATGTTCGGCAGCTCCAACCCGGCGCTCGCATCCTCCACCGACCTCATCGGCGAGCTCCCGACGGGCGGCGCCGAAGCCATCGCCTCGCGCGGCGAAGCGACGGAAGAGGACGAGCTGCTCGACCGCGCTGCTATGGAATCCGGCACCGACTGACACACCCCCAAAGAACAGCCGGCCTCCTTCAGGTGGGAGGCCGGCTGTTTCTTATGCGTCGTAGTCGAGGGTGACTGTTGGGGTTGTGGGGTGTGACTGGCAGGTGAGGACGTAGCCGTTGCGGATCTCGTCCGGCTCCAGGGCCCAGTTGGTGTCCATGGTCACGGAGCCCTCCAGAACCTTGGCCCGGCAGGTGCCGCAGACGCCGCCCTTGCAGGCGAAGGGAGCGTCGGAGCGTACGGCGAGGGTCGCGTCGAGCACGGCCTTCGAGTGCTCGCCCAGTGGGAACGTCGAGCGGCGGCCGTCGAGGATGATCGTGACCTGCGCGGCGTCCTCGTCCGTGGTCGTTTCCTCGACCGGTGCCTTCGGGGCTTCGTCGCCGACGTGGAACAGCTCGGCGTGGACGTGTTCGCGCGGCACCCCCTTGCCCAGCAGGAGTTCCTGGGCGCCGACGACCATCGCGTACGGCCCGCACAGGAACCACTCGTCGACCGAGTCCAGCGGCAGGATCGTCGCGAACATCCGCTGCAGGCGATCAGCGTCGATCCGTCCGCTGAACAGCTCGACGTCGGTCGTCTCGCGGGACAGCACGTGGACGAGGTGGAGGCGTTCGGCGTACCGGTCCTTCAGGTCGGCAAGCTCGTCGGCGAACATCACCGAGCCTGCGCTGCGGTTGCCGTAAAGCAGGGTGACGCGACTGGTCGGCTCGACGGCGAGGATCGTTGCGACGAGCGACAGCACCGGCGTGATGCCACTGCCCGCGGCGACGAACGCATAGTGCTTGGTCTGCGAGGGATCGAGGGCCGTGCCGAAGCGGCCGAGGGGGGTCATCACCTCGAGTTCGTCGCCGACCTTCAGTTCCTGGGCGGCGTACGCCGAGAACTCGCCGCCGGGGATCCGCTTGACGCCGATCCGCAGTACGCCGGAATCAGCCGGCGAGCAGATCGAGTAGCTCCGGCGGATCTCCTCGCCGCGGCGGCGGATCGTCAGGTGCTGGCCCGCGGTGAACTCGTACTCCCCCGCCAGCTCGGGCGGTACGGCGAACGTGATCGCGACCGAGTCGTCGGTGATCGCGTCGATCGCGGCGACCTTCAGCGAGTGGAAGGTGGCGCGGCGGCGGGGGGCGACGGTCGTCGTCATCAGATCGCCTTGCTGTGTTGGGTGTTCAAAGGGATTTGAAGTGGTCGAAGGGTTCGCGGCAGGTGTTGCAGCGCCAGAGTGCTTTGCAGGAGGTGGAGCCGAAGTGGCTGAGCTCTGTCGTGTCCGGGGAACCACACAACGGGCAGCGAACGCTCAACCGCAGCATCACCGGCCCAGCTGCAGAAGGTGGGGCTATGCCGTAGTCGACGAGTTTCGCCTTGCCTGACTCGCTCATCCAGTCGGTGGTCCAGGCCGGTGAGAGGACGGTTTCCACTCGACCGTCGACGTTCAACGACCGCAGCGTCAGCTCTACCTCGTGCCGGATCAGGTCCATGGCGGGGCAGCCGGAGTACGTCGGGGTGATGGTGACGACGACCTCGTCGCCTTCGTGGCGGACACCGCGAAGTACGCCGAGGTCGGCGATCGTCAGGACCGGGACCTCGGGGTCCGGGACCTCGCCGACTGCCTCGAGGATGGCTGCGTCGGTCACCATGTCGCACCAGGGTGGGATCGCGCGACGTGCTGGAGCTCGGCCAGCAGGTAGCCCATGTGCTCGGTGTGACGTCCGAGCCGGCCGCCGGTGTGCTGGTACGAGGACGAGGGCCGCTCGCAGGTGGACTCGTCGATGACGCCCAGCACTCGCTGGAGCCAAGCATCGTGGAGCGTTGAGGGGTCCACCGCGACCGGAAGGCGCTGCACCAACGCATCAGACTCGAACAGCTCGGCCGTGTAGGGCCACAGTGCGTCCAGACCGGCCTGCATGCGGCGGTGGCTCTCCTCGGTCCCGTCACCCAGCCGGAGCACCCACTGCGTTGCGTGGTCGACGTGGTACGCGACCTCCTTGACGGCCTTCCCCGCCACACCGGCCAAGGTCTCGTCAGCGCTCGACCGCAGCTCGTCGTACAGCAAGTGCTGGTACGTCGCGAAGTACAGCAACCGCGCCATCGCGAACCCGAAGTCCCCGTTCGGCAGCTCGCACAGCTGCGCGTTCAGGAACTCACGCTCGTCGCGGAAGTAGGCCAGGTCGTCCTCGGTCCGCCCGTCGAGAGACCCGGCGTACTGCAACAGCGAGCGCGCCTGCCCCAGCTGGTCGAGTCCAATGTTGCCGAGGGCAACGTCTTCCTCGAGCTGCGGAGCGGCCGCGATCCACTCGGCGGTGCGCTGCGCCGAGATCAGCGCATCGTCACCGAGCCGGAGTGTGTAGACGAACAGGTCGCTCACAGGTGCTCGACACCTTCCGGGACCTGGTAGAAGGTCGGGTGCCGGTACACCTTGTCGCCGGCCGGGTCGAAGAACTCGTCCTTCTCGTCCGGCGACGACGCGGTGATGTCTGCGGCGCGCACCACCCAGATCGACACACCCTCCTGCCGGCGCGTGTAGACGTCCCGCGCGTTCCGCAACGCCATCGTCGCGTCCGGCGCGTGCAAGCTGCCGACATGCGTGTGCGACAACCCACGACGCGATCGGACGAAGACCTCCCACAGTGGCTCGATCATGCGGCCCGAGCCTCCTTCTTCGCGGCATAAGCGGCCGCGGCTTCGCGCACCCAGGCGCCGTCCTCGTGCGCCTTCACGCGATGCGCCAGCCGCTGCTGGTTGCACGGGCCGTTGCCCTTCACCACGTCGTACAGCTCGGTGTAGTCGGGCTCGGTGAACCGGTAGTGCCCGTCCTCGTACACCAGCCCGTCATCAGGAACGCGGAGCCCGAGTACGTCGGCCTGCGGAACGGTCATGTCCACGAAACGCTGCCGCAGCTCGTCGTTGCTGTGTCGCTTGATCCCCCACGCCATCGACTGCTCGGAGTGCGTCGACGCGGTGTCCGGCGGACCGAACATCATCAGCGACGGCCACCACCAGCGGTCGAGCGCGTCCTGGGCCATCGCCTTCTGCTCGGGAGTCCCGTTGCACAGCGTGTAGAGGATCTCGAATCCCTGCCGCTGGTGGAACGACTCCTCCTTGCACACCCGCACCATCGCCCGCGCGTACGGACCGTACGAGCAGCGGCAGAGCGGGACCTGGTTCACGATCGCGGCGCCGTCGACCAGCCAGCCGATCGCGCCGATGTCGGCCCAGGTCAGCGTCGGGTAGTTGAAGATGCTGGAGTACTTCTGCCGGCCGCTGTGCAGCAGGTCGAGCAGATCCGCCCGGTCCACGCCGAGCGTCTCGGCGGCGGCGTACAGATACAGACCGTGGCCGGCCTCGTCCTGCACCTTGGCCATCAGGATCGCCTTGCGGCGCAGCGACGGCGCGCGACTGATCCAGTTGCCCTCGGGCTGCATGCCGATGATCTCGGAGTGCGCGTGCTGCGCGATCTGCCGGATCAGGGTCTTGCGGTACCCGTCCGGCATCGCGTCCCGCGGCTCGATCCGGCCGTCGGCGTCGATGGTCGCCTGGAAGTCCATACCCGCAGCATATGTGACACTTTTCGTCCGAATCAACAACAAGTGTCACAAAGATGGTGGTAGCCCCACCGCGGGAGTGGATTCAGGACGCTGGGTACGGCGGCCGGCGGCCGGGAGGATCGAAGTAACAGTTCAAGACCTAAACAGTTTTGGAGATCCTTCGTGGCTACCACAACGCTCGCACCGGCCGTCGATCATCGCGGACCGGTCACCGGCAAGGAACGTGCCCTCGCCCCCGACCTGATCCGCGGCGCGATGCTGCTGCTGATCGGCCTGGCCAACAGTGCGAACTTCGCCTTCGCCGGCCAGCCCGGCGTGGAGAGCACGCCGCACGGCTTCGAGCGCATGCTGAACTTCCTCAAGCTCACCTTCGTCGACGCCCGCGCGTACCCGGTCTTCGCGGTGATGTTCGGCTACGGCCTGGTCCAGCTCGCCCGTCGGCAGCGGACGTCCGGCGCGACCCCAGGCGCAGTACGGCGGATCCTGCTCAAGCGCAACGGCTGGCTGGTCGCCTTCGGCCTGCTGCACGCGACCCTGCTGTACTTCGGTGACTTCCTCGGCGCGTACGGCGTCGTCGGGATCATCTGCACGCTGTTCCTGCTGAATCGCGGCGACAAGTTCCACCGGATCGTCCTTGGCATCTGGGCGTTCGTGGCGGTCGAGGTCGTCGTCTTCGCGGCCCGGGGCGTGCTTGCCGTCGTCAACAGTTCTGGTCCAGCGCACCCGCTGACCAACGAGCCGAACCCCTCGCTGGCCGCGACGTCGTACCTCGCGAGCATGATCGACCGGCTGCACGAGTATCCGATGCACTTCGCCAGTGTCCTGGGCTTCATCGTCATCGTCTGGCTGGGTATCTGGGCCGCCCGCAAGCAGATCCTCGAGAACCCGTCCGCCCACAAGCCCTTGCTGGTCTCGGTTGCCTCGGTCGGTCTCGGCCTCACCGTCCTCGGCGGACTGCCGTTGGCATTCGTCGGCGCCGGCTGGCTGCACGTCGACGAGTCCGCCGTCGGCGCACTCAGCTACCTGTCTCACGTCAGCGGGGTGTTCGGCGGACCCGGGTACGTCGCCCTCTTCGGGCTGATCGTGGCCCGGATCAACAAGCTTTCCCTGCCGGTCCGCGCGATCTCCGCACTCGGTCAGCGGTCGCTGTCGGGCTACCTGTTCCAGTCGGTCTCGTGGATGGTTCTGCTCGCACCCTTCACGCTGGACCTCCGGTTCGGGAGTACGGCGTACACCGCGGCGCTCGTCGCGATCGGGGTCTGGATCATCTCCGTCGTCGGCGCCTACGCGATGAGCAGGCGTTCCTACCGCGGGCCGGCCGAGACCCTGCTGCGGCGGGTCGTGTACTGACTTGCGAGGATGAGGGACATGAGTGACTTCGGCGTACCGGAACCCGCCAACCTCTCCGATCTCTCCGGACAGGCCGGTGAGAACCCGGTGGCCGAGTCGAGCGTGCGGCTCGCGTTGCCGGCGGAGGCGAACGAGATCGGCGAGATCCAGGTCGCGGCCTGGCGGTCGGCGTACGCCGGACTCCTGCCGGCCGACGTACTGGCCGACCTCAACCCGGCGCAGTTCGCGGCCCAGTGGCGGGCCGCGCTACTCGCGCCGGGCGAGGCCCGGAACCGGGTGATGGTCGCGCTGGCCGGCCGTACGCTGGTCGGCTTCGCGGCCATCACGCCGTCGGACGACCCGGACGCCGACCCGCAGCGGGACGCCGTGATCGCCGAACTCGCAGTACAGCCGGACGCGACCCGGGCGGGTCACGGCTCCCGGTTGCTGAACGCCGTCGTCGACACGATCCGCGCCGACGGATTCAGCCGGCTGACCGTCTGGGTCAACTCCACCGATGACGTCCTCAGGGCCTTCTACACCGAGGCCGGCTGGGCTCCGGACGGCGCCCACCGCGAGCTGGACCTGTACGGCGACGAGTCGGTCCGCATCAAGCAGATCCGGCTGCACACCGATCCAGGAGACGCGTAGCAGTCGCTCGATCGGCGACGAGCCGGGGGTGGTGCTCGACCGGGTGGCGTGGACATGACAGGTTGTCACGGTCCGATCACGTAACGCCATCCGCTGGAGTGCTGCATGAAGTACCTGACCCTGGCCGTCGGCCTGGGCATTTCCGCTGCTGCCGTTCTCGTCGTACCGGGGTCCGGGGCCACCGCTTCGATGCAGACGGCGACCGTCGTCGACAAGCCGCATCGGGTGGCGAACAAGTACCTCGAGCAGAGACCCGACTGGATCCAGTGCGGCGAAGCCGAGTTCCGCACGTACTGCGCGAAGATCACCGTGCCGCGCGACTGGGCCAACCAGTACTCCGGGAACGACCTCCAGATCGCGGTCAGCAAGGTCGCGCCCGCCAAGGGCAAGCCGAGCCGCGTGGTGTTCGGCAACCCGGGCGGACCGGGCGGCGCCGGCCTCGGCATGGCGCCGTACCTCGCGAGCCAGGCGCCGCTGGCCAAGGACCATCTCACCGTCGGCTTCGACCCGCGAGGCACCGGCGGCAGCACCAACGTCAGCTGCGACGGCAGCCCCGGGTACACGATGGACCCCCGCGACCGGGACCCCGCGAACCAGGCCCTGATCTCCGAGGCCTCGGCCATGGTCAAGCCGTACTGCGACCGCCAGTCCCGCGGGCTCCTCCCCTACATCACCACCGCGCAGACCGTGCAGGACATGGACCTGATCCGGCAACTGCTCGGCTTCGACAAGATCGACTATGTCGGGTACTCCGGCGGCACCTGGCTCGGGGCGTACTACCAGACCTATTTCCCCGACCACGTCGGCCGCTTCGTGCTCGACTCGAACACGGACTTCACCAAGACCTGGTTCGACACGTTCGTCAGCCAGCCGCAGGCGTTCGAGCGCCGGTTCCGCGAGGACTTCGCGCCGTGGGCCGCGAAGTACGACGACCAGCTGCACCTCGGTTCGTCACCCGCTGGAGTCATCCGGACCTACGAACGCTTGCGGCGGGCGCTCAAGGAGCGGCCCGCGGTCGAGGAGTTCCTGGACGCGGCGGTTCAGGTGAGGTACGACCAGAACGCGTTGGACATGATGGTGTCCAACGATATGTATACAAAGCTCGACTTCTATTCTCTCGCGGTCGATATGGCATTTATCCGCGACCTTTCCGCGGCCCAGGCAAAAGGTGGCCCGCAGGCCGCGCAGCGCCAGGTCGACGGCTTGTCACTGGCCCGCCAGCAGCAGCTCGTGCAGCGGGCGAACCGTGCACCGGTCGGGCTGCGCACGTTCGGGACGTTCGGCACGTTCGGCATGGTCGACTCCGAGGATGCGACCTTCAACGCGATCACCTGTAACGACACCGCATGGCCGCAAGGCCCGGAGACCGGCGCACAGCTGGCCGCGCGCCTCGGTCCGCACTTCCCGCTGATCGGCTGGACGATGACCGAGAACCCGTGCTTCTACTGGAACCGCCCGAACCTCACCATGCCGACGCCGACCGGCAACGGCTTGCCCACAACGCTGATGGTGCAGTCGGTGCACGACCCGGCCACCAGTTACGGTCTCGCCGTCTCGGCCCATAGCAGGTACGCCGGTTCGCGATTGCTGACCGTCACGAACGAAGGCGACCACGGTGTGTACGGCGGCGTGAACCGTTGCGCGGACAGGATCGTCAACACGTTCCTGACCACGGGGAAGGCGCCGGCCAAGGACGTCAGCTGCGCCGGCGAAGGCATCCCGGCACCGGACAAGCTGATGCCCGGCCTCGACGAAGCCGGCACCGGCTACAGCAAGGAAACTCCGTTACGAAGGATCGCCGGATTCACAAAAGCTGTCTCCGGCTATCTGCACTGACGATCATTCGACCGGGCGCTCGAAGACGGCCGGAATTCGCCTACTCACGGGCAGATTCCGATCACCACCGGCGAATTCCGGCCGCTGCTTTCGTTGTCAGGACATATTTGTCAGGGCGATGTCAGGGTTACGTCCCTGTGCGACAGAGCGTGATAACGGCAACCTTGAGTCAGCGCGGAGGAACCGGTCGTCGACTGGGAGGGCTCGATGACGGGTGACCATCGCGGACGTGGCTTCGGCCGGCTGTGAGGTGGGGGGACTGCCTGGGGGGTCAGACAGAAGGCACAGCCGGCCGGGTCACGAAACGCGCGCCCGCGCCTCCAGATCCCTCGCGGGGTACCGTCGATCCCCCAGGTCGTGGTGCCTCGCGAGGCATGTTCAGGTCAGGGTTCAGGTCAGGGTCGGTGAGTCGGCCGCGGCGCCGCCGGGGGGCGGGTAGCCGTCGGCCACCGCGGCCAGCGGAACGGCCCGGCCGGCCGACCAGGCGGCCCGGAAGGCCCGCCGTTCCAGCGCCGCTTCGACCGCGGCTCGCGTGGCCTCGTAGTCAGCCTTCTCGATCACCGGCACGGGCGCGCGGATGACCTCCCGCACCCCGTCAGCGGCACCGAGCAGGAACGCGGCGTACTCGCTCCGCTCGCGCTGTTGCGCGACCGCCGCGAGTTCCTCGAGCACACTGGCCGACCGCCACCGATCGCCCAGGTCGCGATGCTCGGCGAGGCTCTCGTCCAGCAGGTGTACGGCGCGCTCGGTGTAGCCGCGACGCCGCTCGATGATGCCGAGCTGGTTCAGCGACCAGGCCACGCCCTCGCGGTACCCGAGCCGCTGCGACAGCGCGAGACTCTCCTGCAACAGATCCTCCGCCTCGACCAGCTCACCGCCGTACTGCGCGATCGCGCCGAGGCTGATCAGCGACCAGGCCAGCCCCTCGCCGTCGCCGACGATCCGGAAGGCGTCGCGGGCTCGCCGGCACCGGCGCCCGCCGATGTCCAGGTCGCCGCGCAGCCAGGCCACGAAGCCGAGGTGGTTGTGCGCCCAGGCCATCCCGGCGCGGTCGCCGATACTCTCGTACAGGTCGTAGCTCTCGCAGTGCAGATCCTCCGCGGCGCCGTAGTCCCCGCGTTCGCGAGCAACTCCACCGAGACGCTGCAGCACCAGCGCAGTACCGGCGGCGTCGTTCAGCTCCTTGTACTGACGCAGGGCGGTCTGCAGGCGGTCGGTCGCGGCGTCGTACTCGCACTGGAGGAAGGCCAGCGTCCCAGCGCCGAGATTTGCCTTCGCGCAGGCCGGGGCCAGCTCAGCCATGAGGTCAGCCGGCAACGAGTCTCCGAGCGCCAACGCTCGCTCCAGCCAGCGGGCGCCCTCGGCGTAGTGGCCGTGCATCGAGCAGAACAGCCACAGCCCGGCGGACAACCGCAGTGCGGGAGCGGGCGAGCTCGTCCGCAGTGCCCACGCCATCGCGGCCCGCAGGTTGTCCAGCTCGTTCTCCAGCCGGTCGAGCCATTCCTCCTGCGCGGGACCGCGCAGATGTCCTTCAGCCTCTTCGGCCAGGCTGATGTAGAACTGGGCGTGCCGCTCGGCTGCCTCATCCGTCCGGCCCGCGGCCATGAGCCGGTCGGCCGCGAACTCCCGGATCACCGCGAGCATGTAGTACCGCGTGACGCCACGCCGCCGGGTGACTCGGATCAAGGACTTGTCGACCAGCCGTCCGGTGAGGTCGAGCGCTTCGGCTCGCTCCAAGGGACCGGGATGCGCCTGCCCGGACATGACCGTCGCGGCCGCGTTCAGCGTCCACCCGCCGACGAAGACCGACAGCTGCGCGAACACGTCCCGCTCGGCCGGAGTGAGAAGGGCATAGCTCCACTCGATCGCGCCGTGCATCGACTGCTGGCGTGGAGACGCGGTCCGCGAACCGCCGGCCAGGATGCCGAACGATGTTTCGAGTTCGGAAGCCAGCTCCTCGATCGTCATCACGTTCGTCCGCGCGGCGGCCAGCTCGATCGCCAGCGGCATGCCCTCGAGTCGCCGTACGACGCGGGCGATCTGGTCGAGCTGGCCGGTCGTGTCGTAGCCGCGCGCGGTCGCCCGCTCGACGAAGAGCCGGACGGCCTGCGAGGTCTCCAGCTGGTCCTCGTCATGCGGCAGCGACAGCGCCGGTACGACGTACACGCTCTCGCCGGGGAGTCGTAGGAGCTCGCGGCTCGACGCGAGGATAGACAGGTTCGGGCAGTACTCCAGCAGCGCAGCGCTGATCTGGCCGACTGTCGCCACCACGTGCGAGCAGTTGTCGAAGACCAGCAGCATGGCGCTCCGGCCGATCTGCTCGGCGATCTCCTCGACCAGTCGCGTGCTCTCCAGCGGGTGCAGGCCGGCGGACGCGGCGACCGCCGGTACGACGCCGGCCGGGTCGGTGAGCGCGGCGAGCTGCACCCAGCAGACGCCGTCCTGGAAACTGTCGGCGACCTCGTTCGCCAGGGCCAGCGTCAGTCTCGTCTTGCCGACGCCGCCAGGCCCCGTCAACGTAAGCAAACGCGTGATTCGCTGCCCCAGCAGGCGACTCGTCGCTGTCAGCTCGGTCGTGCGCCCGATCAGTTCGTTCGCCGGCGCCGGCGGCTGCCGCATCGGCGTGCGAGTGGTGTCCGCCTCTTTGCGGGCGGCCGCGGTGAGCCGGGACCGGTCGGGATCGCCGAGTCGCAGCGCGTCAGCGAGCAGGCGCAACGTGTGCGCCCGCGGCGCCCGCCGCCGGCCACGCTCCAACGCCGCGATCGCGTCGACGCTCAGTCCGGCTCGTTCGGCCAGCGCCTCCTGCGACAGCCCGGCTTCACGCCGGTGCCGACGCAACAGGCCACCGAATCCGGCCCCCTGCACGTCGTCCGAGCCGCGGCGAGACCCTTCTGATGGCACAGGACGGCCCCACCCAGTCTCCGACCTTTACGTGGCGGCTGCCACGTACCTTCACGAAGGTATCCCGTTCAGCCCCGCGTTGTCAGTGTTCTCGGGTCCTTCACCCTGAACTCCCAAGTAACTCACGAGGTCCTGTCGTGCTGGGAGATCGCGGCCCGCATGGTCGCGCGGGCCCGCTTCCGGTCCCCCGCCGCGTCGTACGCCGTCGACAACCGGAACCAGACGCGCCAGTCGTCGGGGGCTGCTTCCGCCTCGGCCTTGTACTTCCCGAACGCCTCGTCCGCGGCCGCCCGATCGATCCGCCCGGACGGCCGGCGCGGCAGATCGTCGACCGGTAAACCACCCGACGCCTCCAGCTCGCGCGCCAGTACTTCGGTCTGCCGGCCGAACTGCAGCTCCCGCCACACCAGATACGCACCGAGCACCGGGATGACGAGAACGGCGATCCCCAGCACGATCGCGACCGGATCACCGGTCCCGATCAGCAGCACACCGCGCCAGCCAAGCAGGACCGCGTACGCGACGAAAACGACCGCGAGCACGATCGCCGTCCGCTTGGCGCTCATCTACGACAGATCCATGAAGTGTTCGAGGCCGACGGTCAGGCCGGGGGTGCTGCCGATGCGGCGTACGCCGAGGAGGACGCCGGCCATGAACGACGTACGGGCCATCGAGTCGTGGCGGATCGTCAGGGTCTCCCCCTCGTCGCCGAGCAGGACCTCCTGGTGCGCGATCAGGCCGCGGAGCCGGACGCCGTGCACCCGGATCCCGTCGACGTCCGCGCCGCGGGCACCGTCGAGGGCGGTCGTGGTCGCGTCCGGGATCGGCTTGGACCCCGCCTCACGACGCGCCTCCGCGATGAGCTCCGCCGTACGGCGTGCCGTGCCGGACGGGGCGTCGACCTTGTCGGGGTGGTGCAGCTCGACGATCTCGACCGATTCGTAGTACGGCGCTGCCTTCGCGGCGAACTGCATCATCAGCACAGCGCCGATCGAGAAGTTCGGCGCGATCAGTACGCCGGTGGACGGGCTGGCGGCGAGCTGCGAACGCAGCGTGGCCAGCCGCTCCTCGTCGAATCCGGTGGTCCCGACGACCGCGTTGATGCCGTGCTCGATGCACCAGGCGAGGTTGTCCATCACGACCTCGGGCCGGGTGAAGTCGACGACCACCTCGGCGCCGGCCTTGGTCAGCTCCTCGAGCTCGTCGCCCTGGTCGAGCCGCGCGACCAGCTCACAGTCGGCGGCCTCCTCGACCGCGAGGCACGTCTGAGCGCCCATCCTGCCTTTGGCCCCCAGCACACCGACCTTGATCATGCGTACCCTTCCTGTCCGGCTGTGCGACTCCGTGGATTTGTGGGCAACAGGATCTCATCCTCGGGACCGGGCGCCCCGCTCGGCCTTGGGCACCCAGACCTGCAGCCCCATCGTCTGCTGGGCCGGGGCAAGCTGCTGGTAGTCGGCCTGGAAGTCGAGCCCGCACGACTGCAGCGCGGTGATCTCCGAATCCGAGATCTGCCGGTTCAGAAGGATCAGCGGAGCCCGCTCGGGGTGGCCCTTCCGGCAGACCTCCTCGATGCCTGCCGCGGTCCGGGCCCGCTCAGCCGGCGCGATCCACGCCTCGCCGAGGGGCTTGCCGCCGAGGATCAGCACCAGGCCGGCCATCTTGTCGAACGCCAGCATCGGCCGGCCGCCGGGCTCGGTGTAGGGCCGCAGTGCGTCGGCCAGCTTGCTGTAGTTCTCCGCGGCGGCCGGCGAAAGGTACAGCCCCTTCAAGGCGGGCAGCTTCGACGGCGCGGTCAGCTGGGAGTGCCCGGCCGAACGGTACGGATACCGGAACAATCCGGTGTAGGCGATCGAGGCGGTCGCGACCAGCGATCCCACCAGGACGAGTCCGAGCGTCACGCGCGCCACGATCGGAGTGGCCCAGATCCCGGTCAGTACTGCGATCATCACCGCGGCCCAGGCGGCGAACGCATTGAACCCGATCGTGTACAGCGCGGTGTTCGTCCCGAACGCCTGCACCAGCGGCAGCAGCACGAGGACACCGAGGATCACCCACGTGCGCGCGTTCTCCCGGCTCAGCCGCGAGCATTCCGTCAGGCCGAACCGGTGAGCGATGACGGCACCGGCGGCGGCGACCACGGCGACGAGTACGGCGGCCAGCAGCGTCACGGCGTACGTCGCGGTGTGCCGCGATCCGCCGATGGCGGCGCCGTCGACGACAACTCGTCGTGCGGACAGGATCAAGGCGAGCATAGCGAGGACCGCGGCGGCGATCCGGAGCCAGCGCCAGCGGGCGATCACGGTGAGTGCGGTCGCGAGCAGCAGAAGACCGTGATCGCGGAGGGTCCGGCCGAGCAGTCTGATGCCGCTGGACCAGTAGAACTGCAGCAGCTCGGTCGGCGAGTACGACGTACCCGCGATGAACTTGTTGACGGTCAGGATGCCCGGCACCGCGACGTCGAGCCGGACCACGAACAGCTGGACGACGAGCGCCACCACCGCGACCCCACCCAGGGCGAGACCGATGCCTCGGGCAACGGACCACCACCCCTGACCGGCCAGCACGACCACCGCGGCGATCACGATCAGCCCGATCACCACGACCGAGGTCCACTTCGCCAGCACCATCAGGCCGATCACCAGGCCGGCCACGCCCGGCATCCAGACCGGCACCGGATTACCGCGGTCGACCGCCGTCGCCATCCACAGCACACAGGACACCAACGTCAGCGCGCCGAGCAGGACGACGTCGTTGTACCCGGGCGATTGCGGCAGCCAGGCGTAACACATCCCACCCGCGGCCAGGATGATCGCCATCCCGGCCGGCTCCCACAGCTTCGTCGCCGGCATCCCCGGCCGCCGGCCGCGGAGCCAGCGCATGAAGCTGTACCCGAAGAGCAGATGGACGACGATCACCGTGAACAGCCGGAACAGCCGCAGCCGCTCGATGTCGTACCCGAACCATTCGAAGATCGGGCCGTACAGGTACTGCACCCCGGTCAGCGCCAGCGGATTGCTGTCCCACCACCGGTACGACAGCAGGTAGTAGCCCTCGTCGGTGATGTCGAAGCCCTCGTTGGCGGCCCGGCCCGCGGTCAGGATCCACCACGCCGCCAGCCCGCCGGCGACCACGATCACCCCTACGAGCAGCGCCGTTCGCCTGCTCGCCGAGGAAACACCCACGGCCGCCACCCTAGGCCATCACTCAACAGCTATTGCTCCCGCCGCGGAGTAGGCGCTCTGTGCGTCCTCGGCGAAATGGCACGAAACGGTCTGCCCGGACGCGATCTCCCGCAGCTCGGGTACGTCGGTACTGCACCTGGCCTCGGCCCGCAGGCAGCGGGTGTGGAACCGGCATCCGGACGGAGGCATCACCGGCGACGGCGGGTCACCGGCCAGTACGATCCGCTCGCGGCCCTTGCGGGCCAGCCCGGGCTCCGCGGACAGCAGCGCCTGCGTGTACGGGTGCGCGGGTACGTCGTACACCTGCTGGTGCTCGCCCAGCTCCGCGACCTTGCCGAGGTACATCACCGCGACCCGGTCGGAGACGTGGCGGACCACGGACAGGTCGTGGGCGACGAAGATGATGCTGAGACCGAGCTCACGCTGCAGCCGCATCAACAGGTTCACCACCTGCGCCTGGACCGACAGGTCGAGCGCCGACACCGGCTCGTCACACAGCAGCACGTCGGGGTTGAGCGCGATCGCGCGCGCGATCCCGATCCGCTGCCGCTGGCCGCCGGAGAACTGGTGCGGGAACTTCGTCTCGTCCTCCGGCCGCAGACCGACCAGCTCGAGCAGCTCGCGGACCCGCGCGCGGATGTCGATGCCCTTGCCGACGTCCGGGTGTACCTCGAACGGCTCGCAGACGATCTCGCCGACGCGCATCCGCGGGTTCAGGCTCGAGTACGGGTCCTGGAACACCACCTGGACGTTGCGCCGCCAGCGCCGCAACTCGCGGCCCTTGAGCTTGCTGACGTCCACGCCGTTGTACTCGATCTGCCCCGCCGTCGGCTTCTCCAGGGCGGCGAGCAGCCGGACCAGCGTGGACTTCCCGCAGCCGGACTCGCCGACGATGCCGAGCGACTCGCCCTTACGGAGCGTCAGGTCGACGCCGTCGACCGCGCGGACCAGGGTCTTGGCGCCGAAGTTCAGCGCCGGGCTGATGTCGTAGTGCTTCACGACATTAGTAGCCACCAGCAACTCGTCGGGCATTACACCGCCTCCTTCTCGGCGAGCGTCGTACGGCGGATGCAGGCTGCGTCGCGTCCTGGCCCGACCGTGAGCAGCGGCGGCACCTCGGCGGCGCAGTCGTCGATCGCGATCGGGCACCGGGTCCGGAACGCACATCCGGACGGGATCGCCCGCAACGACGGCGGCGTACCGGGGATCGTCGGCAGCTCCTGGCCCTTGAGGTCGGCCGACGGCATCGAGCCCAGAAGCCCTTCGGTATAAGGGTGAACGGGATACTCCAGCGCCTCTGCCGTGGCGGCGCGCTCGACGACATGCCCGGCGTACATCACGACGACGTTGTCCGCGACGTCCGCGACCACGCCGAGGTCGTGCGTGATCAGTACGACGCCCATCTGCCGCTCGGCCTGCAGCTCTGCGATCAGCTCGAGGATCTGCGCCTGCACGGTGACGTCGAGCGCGGTGGTCGGCTCGTCGGCGATCAGTACGTCGGGATCGAGCGCGAGGGCCATCGCCAGCATCACGCGCTGGCGCATACCGCCGGAGAACTCGTGCGGGTAGTCGTTCACCCGCTTGGCCGCGGCCGGGATCCGTACCTGGTCGAGCATCTCCGCGGCTTTTTTGAGCGCATCCCGCTTGGACAGCCCGCGGTGCACGCGATAGCACTCGGCGATCTGGGTCCCGACCGATTGGACCGGGTTCAGCGCGGACAGGGAGTCCTGGAACACCATCGTGATCCGGTCCCCGACGATCCGCCGCCGTTCCTTGGTCGTCATCTGGATCAGGTCGGCGCCGCGGTACTCGGCGGTACCTTTCAGGATCCGGCCGGGAGGCATCTCGAGGATGCCGGTCAGAGCCTGGGTCGAGACGCTCTTGCCGGACCCGGACTCTCCGAGGATCGCCAGCGTCTCGCCCGCACGCACCTGCCACGACACGCCGTCCACGGCCCGCACCGGACCGCGTGGTGTGTCGAACTCGACGGTCAGGTCGTCGACCTTGAGCAGTACTTCGCCAGTAGTCATCGGCCTGGTCGCAGCGGGACCACGCCATTCAGGGCAAGGAAAAACCGCCGCTCCCTCCCTTCTGGGATCGGGGCAAAAATGTCGGCGCATGCTGATTGGGTATTGGCGTGTCCCGGTTCCGGATGTACCCGACCCCGGCGCAGAACGCTGGGTTGCTCGAGCAATGCGCGCATGCCCGGTACGTGTGGAACTTGGCGTTGGAACAATGGTCGATGTGGACGCGCGACAGGCCGCCGACACCTGGGTACGTCGATCAGGCGCGGCAACTGACCGAAGCACGAGCTGCGTTCTGCTGGCTGCGGGCCGGATCGCAGACCGTGCAACAGCAAGCGCTGCGCGACTTCGACCAAGCCACAAAGAACTTCTACTCCGGTACCCACCGGCGACCCACCTGGCGCAAAGCAAGCCTGTGCAAAGGTTTCCGCATCGTCGGCCTTCAAGCGTCCCGCGTTGTCAAACTCAACAGGAAATGGGCCGCCGTCAACGTCCCGAAGGTCGGATGGGTGCGCTTCAGGCTGTCTCGGGCCGTACCTGACGCCAAGTCCTACCGCATCAGATGCGATCGGGGAGGTCGCTGCCACATCGCGTTCGCCGTCATCCCGCAGCCGATCCCCGCACCAGGCACGGGCGAGGTGATCGGCGTCGACCGCGGCGTTGCCGTCTCGGCCGCCCTGTCCAGCGGTGAGCTCCTGATCTGTCCTGGACTGTCTGAACGCGAGCTCGAACGGTTGAAGCAACTGCAACGCCGCCTTGCCCGATGCCGCCACGGATCCCAGCGGTCTCGGCAGGTGAAAGCCGCGATCGCCAGACTGCATGCTCGGGCTCGCGACCGTCGCAGGGACTGGGTGGAGAAGACCACCACCGACCTGGCTCGACGCTTCGATCTCATCCGCGTCGAAGACTTGCGGATCACCCAGATGACCAAGCGACCACAACCCAGACATGATCCCGAACGACCGGGTACCTTCGTGCCGAACGGTCGCCGCGCCAAAGCCGGGCTCAACCGAGGAATCCTCTCCAACGGCTGGGGGCTTCTGGTACGTCGTTTGCAACACAAGGCCGCCGGCCGCATCGAGCAAGTCAACCCTGCGTACACATCGCAGACCTGCAGCGTCTGCAGGCATTGCGCGCCGGAGAACCGTGAGAGCCAAGCGGTCTTCCGATGCGTAGCCTGCGGACATCGGGCCAACGCGGACGTGAACGCGGCCGTCAACATCGCGGCCGGACGGGCCGTCAGCGCACGCCGAGAGACGCCCGTACGGGTCTCGCCGAAGCGTGAACCTCAACGCGCTACCTCCGCGTAGTAGTTGGAATCCCTGTCTTCGAGCCGGGGAGGACGTCAACGCAGCAACTTCGGGTCGAGGGCGTCCCGGATCGAGTCGCCGATGATCATGAACGAGATCGTCATCGTGGAGATGAACAACGCCGGCCAGATGAACAGGTGCGGCGTGTCGCGGTACGACGCGGCCACGCCGAACTGCGAACCCCACGAGATCGACGGGGGCTGCAGACCGACGCCGAGGAAGGTCAGCGCGGCCTCCAGTCCGACCATGCCGCCGATGCCGAGCGTAGTCATCGCCAGCAGCGGCGCCATCGCGTTCGGGAACACGTGTTTGCGCAGGATCCGGATCGGCGGCACACCGATCGACCGGGCCGCCAGCACGTACTCGCGGTTGCGGACCGAGAACACCGTCGCGCGCATCAGCCGCATGCCGCCCGGCCAGCCGATCAGGAAAATGACGCCGACGATGATCCAGATGCTCCGGTTCTGCACGGAGTTCAGGATCACGATCAGCACCACGATGCCGGGGATCGAGAACAGTACGTCGGCCGTCCGCGAGATCAGGCCGTCGACGAAACCGGGGAAGTATCCGGCCAGCAGACCGAGCGAACCGGCCAGGATGAACACGCCGAAGCTCGCGCAGATGCTGACCAGCACCGACGGACGGGCGCCGTAGATGACGTTGGCGAAATAGTCGCAGCCCTGGATGTCGAAGCCGAACGGATGCCCCGGGCCGCGGCCCTGCCGGCTCTTGGCGAGCTCGCAGAACCGCGGATCGGCGGACGTGAACAGCTTCGGCACCGCCGCCATCGTGAAGAACGCCAGCAGCAGCAGGCTGCACAGCACGAACTGCGGCTTGCGCAGCAGCGCCCACAGCAACTCGCGGTTGGACAGGGTGCGGCCGTCGCCGAGCTCCTGCGCCTCGGCGCCGACGGCCGCGGTGATCTGTTGGACGTCAGACATTGCGCACCCTCGGATCCACGACGCCGTACAGCACGTCGACCAGCAGGTTGATCACGATGAACGAGATGAAGGCGAGGGTCGACAGCAGCACCACGACCCCGCCCTCCTTCAGCTTGATCGCCTGGAACATGAACTGGCCGAGCCCTGGCAGGTTGAAGATGCTCTCGGTGATGATCGCGCCGCCGAACATGCCGGCCAGGTCGAGCCCGATGAACGTGATCACCGGGAGCAGCGCGTTCGGCAGGATGTGCCGCCACAGCACCCGCTGCTCCCCCAGCCCCTTGGCCCGCGCGGTCTTCACGAAGTCCGCGTTGACCGTCTCAACGATCGACGTTCGCAGCAGCCGGGCCAGCCCGGCGAACCCGAGCACGCCGATCACCAGTGCGGGCAGCAGGTACGACCTCGGGAAGCCTTCGAGCACACCCGACACCGGGAACCACTTCAGCTCGACCCCGAACAGGTACTGCGCGGCGAAGTACGCCACCAGCCCGGGGACCGCCAGCAGCACCAATGTTGTCAGCAGCAACGACCGGTCCACCCAGCCGTTGCGCTTGAAACCTGCGTAGATGCCGAAGAACAGCCCGAGCGTCCACTGGAACGCGTTCGCCAGCAGTGTCAGCTTGAGCGTCACCGGGATCCGCAGCCGGAGCTGATCGGCGATGTCGGCCCCGGCGAACGTCGTACCGAAATGCCCGGTGAGGATGTCCTTCATGCTCAGCAGGTACTGGACGATGAAGGGATCGTCGAGGTGGAACTGGGCCCGTTTGGCCGCCAGCACGGCCGCCGGGATCGGCTTGTCGCCGGCCAGTTCCCGCAGGGGGTCTCCGGGCATCGCGAAGACGAGCGCGTAGACCCCCAGCGTGACGACCAGTCCGATCGGGATCGCCGCAAGCACACGGCGAAGGACGAAACGAATCACTTGGCGGCGCTCACTTGAAGGTGGCCCAGAGCGCCGAGACACCGACGTACTTCGACACGCGCGGCTCGATCTTGGCCGAGTGCAGGTACGCGTTCGACTTGGTGTACAGCGGGATCAGCGGCATGTCCTCGAGCGCGATGTCCTCGGCCTGCTGGTACAGCTTGATCGCCTTGTCCTGGTCCGGCTCGGCGTCGCCCTTGGCCAGGACGGCGTCCAGCGCCGGGTTGCTGTAGCCGGCGAAGTTCGCGTCACCGTTGGACTTGAACATCGGCGTCAGGTAGTCCTCGATCGACGGGTAGTCGTGACCCCAGCCGCCGAACCGCAGACCGTCCAGCTTGCGGCTGTCGGCCAGCTCGGTGATCTCCGAACCCTGCTTGCCGGTGTACTTCACCTGCAGGCCGAGGTTCTGCCGGAGCATGTTGCCGATCGCCTCGGCGAAGATCTGCCCGGTCGCGGAGGTGGTGCTGTAGCTGATGTTGACCACACCGGAGAAGCCGCCGGCCGCAGCCAGGTCCGCCTTCGCCTTGGTCGCGTCGAAGTCGCAGTACTTGCACGCGTCGGGGCGGTAGCCGTTGATGTCCGGCGCGATCAGACCCTTGGCCGGGTCGGACAGGCCGACGAGATCGGCGAAGGCCTTGCGGTCGATCGCCTCCGAGAACGCGTGCCGCAGCTTCGGGTTCTTGTACCGCGGGTCCCAGGCCGGGAACACCAGGTAGTTCGCGCCGGAGCTGACGCTGGTCACCCACTGGTCGGGCGCATCGGTCTTGAAGCTCTTCACCTTGGTCGACGGCACGTCGGTGAAGTCGACGTTGCCGGCCAGGAACTCGTTGTACGCCGTGTCCGCGTTCGGGATGAACCGGTACGTGATCGAGTCGGCCTCCGGCGCGGCCGAAGCCTTGTAGCCGTCCCACTTGGCCAGCTTGATGTCGTCACCGGCGTTCCAGTCGGCGGCCAGCTTGTACGGGCCGTTGCCGATCGGCTTGCGCTTGTAGGCGTCCGGGTTCTTCCGGACCTCCTCCGGCAGCGGGGCCAGACCGAGGTACTGCAGGGTCAGGCCGAACTGCGAGAACGGCACCTTCAGCTTCACCGTGAAGGTCAGGTTGTCGACCTGCTTCAGGCCGCTCAGCGTCTTCACCGCGGTCGGCTTCGGCGTCGCGCCGTCGGCCGTCGGCGGGTTCAGCGCGTCGTACCCGTCGACCTTGGAGAAGAACCCGTTGTTCTTCCACGCGTTAGAGCCCTCGGCGGTCATGTTCCAGCTGTCGACGTAGTCCTTCGCGGTGACCGGCTGGCCGTTCTGGAAGGTGTTGCCGGGCTTCAGCTTGATGGTCCAGGTCTGGCTGGTCTTGTCCGGCGTGACCGAGTCGGCCATCACGTTCTGCAGCTTGCCGGTGTTCGGGTCCGTGGTGACCAGCGGGGCGAACATCGCCATCGCGATCTGGATCCCCGGACTGCCGTTCTCGTTCAGCGGGTTGATGTACTCCAGCGGGTCGGCGGCGATCGCGATCACCTCGCTCTTCGCGCCTCCGCTGCCGGAGCCTCCATCGCTGCTCTTGCCGTCCCCACATGAGGCGAGCACCAGCGCTAAGCCGAGTGCCGCCCCCACTACCCCAGACAGACGTCGCACGGTCAAACCAACTTCCTCGGCGGGAGGGCCGCTAGGCGGGCGGATCAAGCGTCATGGTGGCTGGTCGAAACTGCGCATGTCAACGTTGTCAGGCACAAAGCGGCGGCGCGTAACGTAGGCGTTACTTTGCCAAGACCTCAGATGACCAGCCGTTCCTTGCGGAGCGAGCCCTCACTTAATCAGATCAGTCCCTCAGAGTCATCAGATGACAGGAGAGATCACAGCAATTCGGCCATGTGCTCACAAATGCGCAGTACCCCACTGCACCGAGTATTCGAACGCCTGCACGCAGTGGTCGCTCACTCCCGCTGTGCCGCGAACAACCGAGCGAACCGCCCGGTTTGCCGAGCCATCAGTTCGGGGTAGGTTCCTTCCTGCACCACCGTGCCGCCGTCGATGACGTAGATGCGATCCATCTCACGAAGCGTCCACGCGCGGTGCGAGACCACGATCGTGATGCGTTCTTCCTTGGTACGCCGGAGCTCCGCGAAGATCTCGCGCTCCGCTTCCGCGTCGATCGCCGACGTCGGTTCGTCGAGGATCCAGACACCGGCGTTCCGCAGCCGGATCCGCGCCAGCGCAAGTCGTTGCCATTGGCCACCAGAGATCCCCGAGCCGCCCCACTGCTGACCCAGTTGCGTGTCGAGGGCAAGGCCCGCCGCAAAGGTGCCGGCCAAGGCGGTTCGCACGGCTTGATCGCTCACCGGTTCCGGAGACCCGAGCCCCACAGCATCGCGGAGGGTGAACTCGAACCGACCGAATTCCTGGACCAGCAGACCGAAGTACCCCAGCCGGTCCGCCTCGCTCAGGTTCGCCGCATCCTTGCCGTCGATCAGCACCTGACCGCAGGCCGGGCTCAGGCTGCCGACGAGCAGGTTGATCGCGGTCGACTTCCCCGCGCCGTTCACGCCGACCAGGGCGACGAGCTCGCCGCGGCGCGCCTCGATGCAGACATCGCGGAGCACGGGCACGTCGCCGTACCTGAAGCTGACATGCTCGAGGGCGACCGACTCGACCTGCGGTACGACGAGCTGTCGCGCGGCAGGCGGCACGCTGCGGACGAAACGCCTGTAGATCATGGCTTGTGGGGCGGCGGTAACGATGCTTCCGAACGCGTACCCGCACTGACGGATCGCGTTGAGACCGGTGATCGTGCCGGCGACGGCCGCCGCGGCCGCTCCCCCGTTCGCACCACCGCTGACCAGCGCGACCAGTGCGCCGCCGAAGAGCATGACGGTGACCACCGCGGCCGCCAGCTCGAAATTCATCGCGGTCCTGATCATCCGATCGAGGACAAGCGTCGCGCGCGTCCGGCTGTCGGCGATCAGGTCGGCGACCTTCCACCCGGACCCGAGTACTGCGAGCTCCGTGCCCGAGCGCTGCTGGATCAGCTGTTCGGTCGCGTACGCAGCGGCACGCTCGTACTCGCCGACGCGCGGCCACCACGTCGCCTCCATCCGCGAGATCAACGTGAACGCGAGCACGGTCGGCACCAACGCGGCGAGCACCAGAAGTCCGGAGAGCACGTTGATCGAGGCGATCGTGATGCACAACAGCACCGACGTCACGGCCGCGCTCACCACCTGCACCGGCTTGCCCGCGACGTCGCTCATCGGATTGGTCGCAGCCTGGCCAGCCTCCAGATCCCTGACGACCTCAGGCTCAGCCAGCCGGCTCGGACTCAGCCGCGCCGCGACGCGCGCAAGCTCGACGCGATAGTCGAGTCTCAGACGCAACATCATTCGCTGTCCGGTGCCGTTCGAAACCTGGGTCAGCGGATACATCGCCCCAACCACGACGGTCAGCCCCAGCAGCGGCCCCCAGCTCCCGCCGCCGTCGACCAGCGCGCGGATCAGCACGACCTGAGCACCCGGCAGCACAGCCAGGACCAGTTGCAACATCGAGTACGTCGTCAGCCAGCCGGGAGCGACCCGGACGGCATCGAGCAATGAATCGCGGGCAGTACGGAACGCATCCAGCACAGGGATCCTCTTTCACGCAGACAGGCCGGAGCCGCGCCGGGTGTTCGGCGCCGCTCACCTCAGCCGTCAAATGCGTGTCATCCCTGAATCGGGCCCCGCCCGTTCAGATGGGATCCAGTGGCAGATCACGTGGTGACGTGAAGGACCTTAGCGGGGTGGGAGGAGTTGTGTCACCAGGGCGTCGGCGGTCCAGTGTTCCCAGCGGGTGGGTGACCAGCCGCGGTGCGCGGTGAGGAACTGGTACATCTCCGGGCTCTGCAGGGCGAGGGCGATGTCGGTGGCCATTGCGGTGTCCAGGCCGTCGCGTAACGGTGTCTTCGTGGCGAGGGCTGTGATGAAGCGCTCCATCACTACAGCACGCTGGGCGTTGTTGGTCATCCACAGCTCGTGGATCTCGGGGTCGCCCGGTGCCGCATGCGCGACGACCTGGAGAACCGGCGCGACCCGCTCATAGATCTCGCGGGCGATCCCGGCCAGCTCCCGCAACTGCGCCACCGGATCGGGATTGTCGATGGCGGCCAGCACCCGGGGCCGCTCGAGCGTTGGCACCGGCTCGTCGTCGCCGGCGATCGCGACGTCGAGCAGCTCGCTGAGCAGTGCGCGCTTGGTGCGGAAGGTGAAGTACAGCGTCTGCACGGCCATGCCGGCCTCGTCGGCGATCGCCTGCATCGACGTCGCGGAGTACCCACGGCTGGTGAACAGGGCCTGCGCTGCCGCCCGCATCCGCTGCCGGTTGGCCTGCGCCTTCTCCGCTCTCACGCTCATGCCGCCAGGTTACCAGTTGACTAGAGTGCCGCACTAGTGATTCGCTAGAGCAATACTCTAGTGAAATCGGAGCAGCGATGACCGAGACCCTTCCGGCGCCGACCGGCCTGCGTCGGCAACTCCGCACCACCGCACGACTGACCGCGTTCATCGGCGGGCCGGTGTTCTGGCTCGGGACGCTGCTGCACCCGGCCCGCGACGGCTGGAGCATCGCGAGCGTCGGCGAGCGCTACGGGCTGACGCACGACATCCAGGCGGCCGGCCTGGCGCTGCAGATCGTCTGCCTGGCCAGCATGATTGCGCTGGGCAACCAAATCGCCCGCCGGCGCGATCTCGGCGCCTGGTACGCCGCGTTGGTCGGCACGCTGCTCTGGTT
Source organism: Kribbella sp. NPDC049584 (assembly GCF_040675555.1). Taxonomy (NCBI): domain Bacteria; kingdom Bacillati; phylum Actinomycetota; class Actinomycetes; order Propionibacteriales; family Kribbellaceae; genus Kribbella; species Kribbella sp. NPDC049584. The sequence goes on along the minus strand of NZ_JBFAPF010000002.1, from coordinate 996,959 downwards.
CGCGCTGATCATCTTCGACGGCTCGCACAACCCGGTCCGGGCGGAGTACGCGCCGAGCATGGTGCACGAACCCGCCGATCTCGACACGCCCGCGGCGCTGATCGTCTTCCCGGCGTTGCTGGTCTTCCCGCTGAGCTATCTCTGGCTGGGCTGGACCCTCCGGAACCGGCTACGGCTGGTCGGCGTACTGCTGGGTGCCGGCGCTCTCGCCTACACGATCGGCGGTCTGTTCATCTTCACCGCGGGTCCGAAGTTCGGCCTGATCCAGATCTTCGAGGTTGCCGGCGCGACCGTGTACGCCGTCGGCTACATCCTCCTCGGGCGACGAGCATGAACCTCATCGAGTCCCTGCTGTCCCCGGCCGGCCGGGCCGATCCGTTCCCCTTGTACGCCGAGGCGCATCGTCTCGGTCCGGTGCTGCCGATCGCCGACACGGCCTTCGTTATCGTCGGCTACGCGGCGGTCAACGAAGTACTGCGGAATCCCGGCTTCGGGATCCGGACCGATCCGTCGAGCCAACCGGCGCTGGAGTTGATGCAGCGATCGATCCTGCGGGCGAACCCTCCGGATCACGGGCGGATGCGGTCGCTGATCTCGCAGGTCTTCACGCCCCGGCGCGTCGCGGCTCTGCAGCCGGTGATCGAGACCGCGGTCGATGACCTGCTCGGCGGTCTACCGGCGGAGGTGGACTTCATGGACCGGTTCGCATTCCAGTTGCCGGTCACGGTTATCTGCGAGCTGCTCGGCGTACCGGCCTCCGAGCGGGATCGCTTCCGCCCGCTCGCATCCGACCTGACCGCGGCGCTGGAGCTCACCGACTCGTCGGACGAGGCTGCGGACGCGGCGGCGCGTGAGCTGGGCGCGTACTTCGTCCAGCTCATCCGCGATCCCGCACCCGACAGCCTGGTCAGCGCGCTGGTCGCTGCACGGGACGCGGACGACGGACGGCTGTCCGACGAGGAGCTGCTCGCCAACCTGATCCTGCTACTCGTCGCAGGCTTCGAAACCACCACTGATCTGCTCGGCAACGGTCTCGCGATCCTGCTCGGCCAGCCGGAAGTCGGCTCAGATCCCGCGGCCTTCGTCGAGGAGGTGCTGCGCTACGACTCCCCCGTGCAGGTCACGACCCGCGTCGCCCGCGCGGACGGACTGTCGGCCGGCGGCATCGCGATGCCCGCGGGCAGCGACCTCATCCTCCTGCTCGGCGCCGCGAACCGTGATCCGGCACGCTTCCCGCAGCCCGATCGCTTCGATCCGGCGCGCGCCGACAACAAACCGCTGAGCTTCGGCGCCGGCGCGCACATCTGCCTGGGCAACAGCCTGGCTCGCCTGGAAGCCAAGGTGGCCTTCGCTCGCCTGCGCGACCGCTTCCCGACGATCTCGTCGGCCGGACCAGCCACCCGCCGCGACCGGCTTGTCCTCCGCGGCTATCGAACGCTGCCGGTCCGGCTCAGTTCGGCGGGATGTTCTGGTTCAGGTGGAACAGGTTCCCGGGGTCGTACTTCTGCTTGAGCGCTTGCAGCCGGTCGTACGTCGCCGCACCGTACGCCGCCCGGATCCGGTCGCTGCCCTCGTCGGTCAGGAAGTTGACGTACACGCCGGCCTGATGAGGTTCCAGCGCCCGGGAGGACTCGCGGACCCATTCGCGCTGCGCGTCGAACCCGTCCGGACCGAGGGTCGCCCCAACGAAGTTGAACGCGTGCCCGTGCGAGCGACCGCCGTACGCCGTACTGTCCGGGTCCATCCGGGCGATGGCGCCGCCGAGGTGGAAGATCGGGAACAGCGAGTACGGCGAATCGATCGCCAGCCCTCGCTCGACGGCGATATCGATCACGTCGTCGGTCAGCTCGTCGACATCGCACGCGCGGGTGTAGTACCAGCGCCCGTGCGGGAAGGTCGGGTCGAGCATCGACTGCAGGCTGAGGAATGGCCGCGCCGTGCAGAGATCCAGCATGGGCGGCGCGAATGCCTTCAGCGGCGCAACGACCCGCTCACCGTCCTCGACAGAACCGGAGTAGCTCACTACCACGACCACCGCCGGCCGGGCGTGCAGCTCGGACGGGATCGTCGGCAGCGAAGGCAGACACCGGTGCACCACCGCAGTGGTCAGCTCGTCCGGCACGTCAGCGATCCAGTCGCGATAGAAACGCAGGATCTCCGGAGACTGGTCCATCGGCCAGGCGATGATTCCGGCGTACACCGTCGGGCCGACCGGATGCAGCTGGAACTCGAACTCGGTGACGACGCCGAAGTTCCCGCCGCCACCGCGGATTCCCCAGAACAGCTCGGCGTTGGTGTCCGCGCTCGCCGACAAGAGCTCCCCCTCGGCCGTGACGACGTCGACCGAGAGCAGGTTGTCGATCGTCAGCCCGTACTTGCGCATCAGCCAGCCGATCCCACCGCCGAGCGTCAGCCCGGCGAGTCCCGTATGCGCGACGATCCCGGCCGGCGTCGCCAGTCCGAACTCCTGTGTCTCGCGATCAAGCTCGCCCAGCAGTACGCCGGCCTGCGCGCGAGCGGTACGCCGTACCGGATCGACCCGGATCCCTTTCAGCAGGCTGAGATCCAGCACGATCCCGCCGTCACAGGTCGAGTGCCCCGGGAAGCTGTGCCCGCCACCCCGCACGGCGACCGGCCCGCCGGTACGACGGGCGTACGCGAGCGCACTTCGGATATCGGCGACCCCGGTACAGCGTGCGATCACCCCGGGCCGACGATCGATCGACCCGTTCCACACCTTGCGATACTCGTCGTACGACGGATCGCCGGGATGAATCAGCTCACCCCGGAAGTCCTCGACCGTGCCCATGACCTGCCCCCAAGCCTCCCCCAGGCCAGTTGTCAGTCTGCCACCGGGGAGCTACACGGTGAAGGCGGTGGTGTCCTCGTCGAAGGGGCCCATGACGGTCAGGGCCGGTGTGCCGGCGTAGAGGTCGGCGGCCAGGGCGGTGACGTCGTCGAGGGTCACCGAGTCGATCCGGTGCAGGATGTCGTCGACGGTGGGCAGCTCGCCGTAGACCAGCTCCGCCTTGGCGATGCGGGTCATCTTGGCGCCGGTGTCCTCGAGGCCCATCACGACCGAGCCGCGCATCTGGCCCTTGCCGCGCAGCAGTTCGTCCGGTGTGATGTTGCCGCTGGCAATCGATTCGAGCTCGCCGCGGATCACGTCGAGTACTTCCGGGGCCTTCTTCGGCAGGCAGCCGGCGTACACGCCGACCATGCCGGAGTCGGCGTACGCCGAGCCGAACGTGAACACCGAGTACGCCAGGCCGCGCTTCTCCCGCACTTCCTGGAAGAGCCGCGACGACATCCCGCCGCCGACGATCCCGTGCAGTACGCCGGCGATGTACCGGCGCTCGTCGCTGCGGATCAGGCCGGGCATGCCGAGCACCAGATGTGCCTGCTCGACGTCGCGGTGGTGCACCCGCACACCGCCGTACGTCGGGACGCGTTTGCCGGGACTGCGCCGTACGGCGACCGGCTCGGCCTCGGCGGTGACCCAGTGACGCTCGAACGCCTTGCGGACCAGGCGAACAACCTCGGCGTGGTCGACGTTGCCGGCCACCGAGACGACGATGTTGGACGGCTTGTAGCGCCGCCGGTACCAGCCGACGACCTGCTGACGGGTCAGACCGGCGAGGGTCTCCGGCGTACCGGTGATCGAACGGCCGAGCGGGGACTTGCCCCACAGCTGCTCGGCGAACAGGTCGTGGATGTGGTCCGACGTCTCGTCGGCGTGCATCGCGATCTCTTCGTCGATGACGTCGCGCTCGCTCTCCACGTCCGCGGTGGTCAGCGTGGCGGAGGTGATCATGTCGCAGATGACGTCGACCGCGAGCGGCAGGTCGGAGTCGAGCACCCGCGCGTAGTAGCAGGTGTATTCCTTGCCGGTGAAGGCGTTCATCTCACCGCCGACCGCATCGATCGCGGCGGAGATCTCCAGCGCGTCGCGGCGCTCGGTGCCCTTGAACAGCAGGTGCTCGAGGAAATGTGTGGCGCCGGCCAGCTGGTCCGGTTCGTCCCGGGAGCCGACGCCGACCCAGAGCCCGAACGTCACCGATCGGAAGCCTGGGACGGATTGGGAGAGCACACGAAGCCCGGAGGGCAGGACGGTCCGTTTGACCGGACCGCCCGCCTCCGGGCTCAGCAGTGTGCTGGTGATTGCACGAGTCACTCGGCCGCGGACTCTGCCTTCTTCTCGTCGTCCTTCTTGCCCTCTTCACCCTCGATGACCGGGATCAGCGAGAGCTTGCCGCGGTCGTCGATCTCGGCGATCTCGACCTGCAGCTTCTGGCCGACCGAGAGCACGTCCTCGACGGCCTCGACCCGCTTGCCACCGGCCAGCGGACGCAGCTTGCTGATGTGCAGCAGGCCGTCCTTGCCCGGCAGCAGGCTGATGAACGCACCGAAGTTGGTCGTCTTCACGACCGTGCCGAGGTAGCGCTCGCCCTTCTCCGGCATGGTCGGGTTCGCGATCGCGTTGATCGCGGCCCGGGCCGCCTCGGCCGACGGGCCGTCGGTCGCGCCGATGTACACGGTGCCGTCGTCCTCGATCGAGATGTCGGCGCCGGTGTCCTCGGTGATTTGGTTGATCATCTTGCCCTTCGGGCCGATGACCTCGCCGATCTTGTCGACCGGGACCTTCACCGAGATGACCCGCGGGGCGAACTCGCTCATCTCACCCGGCGCGTCGATGGCCTTGGCCATCACGTCCAGGATCGTCAGGCGGGCGTCCTTGGCCTGGGTCAGCGCACCGGCCAGCACGCTGGCCGGGATGCCGTCCAGCTTGGTGTCCAGCTGCAGGGCGGTGACGAAGTCCTTCGTGCCGGCGACCTTGAAGTCCATGTCGCCGAACGCGTCCTCCGCGCCCAGGATGTCGGTGAGTGCGACGTACTGCGTCTCGCCGTCGATCTCGCCCGAGATCAGGCCCATCGCGATACCGGCGACCGGCGCCTTCAGCGGCACACCGGCCGACAGCAGCGACAGCGTCGAGGCGCAGACCGAACCCATCGAGGTCGAGCCGTTCGAGCCGAGCGCCTCGGACACCTGACGCAGCGCGTACGGGAAGTCCTCGCGCGACGGCAGCACCGGCACCAGGGCCCGCTCGGCCAGCGCGCCGTGACCGATCTCGCGGCGCTTCGGCGAACCCACCCGGCCGGTCTCACCGGTCGAGTACGGCGGGAAGTTGTAGTTGTGCATGTAGCGCTTGCGCGTCTCCGGGGAGAGCGTGTCCAGCTGCTGCTCCATCCGGAGCATGTTCAGCGTGGTGACACCCAGGATCTGGGTCTCGCCGCGCTCGAACAGCGCCGAGCCGTGCACGCGCGGGAGCACCCGCACCTGCGCCTTGAGCGGCCGGATGTCGGTCAGCCCACGGCCGTCGATGCGGACCTTCTCCTTGAGCACGCGCTGCCGGACCAGCTTCTTGGTCAGCGAGCGGAAGGCTGCGGACAGCTCCTTCTCGCGGCCCTCGAAGTCGGCGGCCAGCTTGTCCACCGTGGCGGCCTTGACCGCGTCGGTGGCGTCGTCACGCTCGTGCTTGCCGGCGATGGTCAGCGCCTGGGCGAGCTCCTCGCTCGCGGAGGCCTCGACCGCGGCGAACGCGTCGTCGGCGTAGTCCGGGAAGACCGGGAACTCACCGGTCGGCTTAGCGGCCCGCGCGGCCAGGTCGGCCTGCGCCTCGACCAGGGTCTTGATGAACGCCTTGGAGGCCTCGAGGCCCTCGGCGACGATCTCCTCGGTCGGCGCCTGCACACCGGAGGCGACCTTCTCGAAGGTGCCCGGGGTCGACTCGGCCTCGACCATCATGATCGCGACGTCACCGGAGTCGGTCACGCGACCGGCCACCACCATGTCGAAGACCGCGTCCTCGAGCTCGGTGTGGGTCGGGAACGCCACCCACTGGCCGTCGATCAGCGCGACGCGGACGCCGCCGATCGGGCCGGAGAACGGCAGGCCGGCCAGCTGAGTCGACATCGAGGCCGCGTTGATCGCGAGCACGTCGTACAGCTTGTCCGGGTTCAGCGCCAGGACCGTGATGACGACCTGGATCTCGTTACGCAGGCCGGACACGAACGACGGCCGCAGCGGGCGGTCGATCAGCCGGCAGGTCAGGATCGCCTCTTCGGACGGGCGGCCCTCGCGGCGGAAGAACGAGCCGGGGATGCGGCCCGCGGCGTACATCCGCTCCTCGACGTCCACCGTCAACGGGAAGAAGTCGAACTGGTCCTTGGGCTTCTTGCTGGCCGTGGTGGCCGACAGCACCATCGTGTCGCCGTCGAGGTAGGCAGCCGCGGAGCCCGCGGCCTGCTGGGCCAGACGGCCCGTCTCGAAGCGGATGGTGCGGGTGCCGAAGCTGCCGTTGTCGATGACGGCCTCAGCGAATTCGGCGCCCTCCATGGGCGCACTTGTGGATCCCGACACGGGATACCCCTCTCTCACAGTGTGACGACTGCGAGGCGCGAGCTGCCGGGGTGCCGGTCTTCGATCGAGGCCCGCGGAATCTGTGTTCCGACTGTGTCGGATTCCGAAGGCCACTACCGAGGACCGGTCGTCCTCCCGCTACGCGCTTCGCGTCGCCTCGTACGTCTTGTCTGTATTCAGTTGTGCCGCGACCGGGATCTCACCCGGGCGCGGATACGCCAGGAGCGGCCACCCAGGTTTCGGGGGCCGCTCCTCGCGAGGTCATCGGCGAAGGCCGAGCCGCTCGATCAAGGACCGGTAGCGGTTGATGTCCTTCTTCGCCAGGTAGTTCAGCAGCCGGCGGCGCTGGCCGACGAGCAGCAGCAGGCCACGACGGCTGTGGTGGTCGTGCTTGTGCTCTTTCAGGTGCTCGGTGAGGTGTGCGATGCGGTGCGTCAGCAGCGCGACCTGGACCTCGGGGGACCCGGTGTCACCCTCGGTCAGGGCGTACTCACCCATGATTTGCTTCTTCGTTGCGGCATCAACAGATGACACAGGTTTCCTCTCGATTTCCGTTGCGCGGCGCACCGGGGCATTCTTCACCCGAGCACTCTCTGTCCGCGGCCGTTCAGACGGCAGCAGCCAGCGTATCAGTCCGTGGACGCGTCACCCTAATCCCTGGCCAGCAGGGTGCGGGCGCCGTCGACGTCGGCCTTCATCTGCACGAGCAGGTCGTCGATGGTGTCGAAGCGGATCTGCGTGCCGCGCAGCGGGGCGACGAAGTCGATCGCGACCTTGGCGCCGTACAGCTCGAGGTCGTCGCGATCCAGCACGTACGACTCGACCCGGCGGTCCACGCCGTCGAAGGTCGGGTTGCTGCCGACACTGATCGCCGCGGGCAGCGGGTCCGGGTACTCCGGAGCGCCGGGCGCCGGGGTCAGCACGGTCAGCCAGCCGGCGTACACGCCGTCCTGCGGCACCGCGGCGCCCGGGTCGGCCGGGATGTTGGCAGTCGGGTAGCCGAGTTCGCGGCCGCGCTTGTCGCCCTCGACGACCACACCGGTGACGCGGAACGGCCGGCCGAGCGCCTCCGCGGCCGCCTCGACGTCACCGTCGGCGAGCCGCTCGCGCACGTACGTCGACGACCAGGGTTGCTGCTCCCCCGCCAGGCTCAATCCCTCGACCTGGAAGCCGTGCTGCGTGCCCGCCTGGACGAGCGTGTCGACGTGTCCGGCCGCCTTGTGGCCGAAGCGGAAGTTCTCGCCGACCACGACCGCCTTCGCGTGCAGCGCCGTGACCAGCACCCGGTCGATGAACTCCTCCGGGGACCAGCCCGACACCTCCTTGGTGAACGGGAGGATGAGCACCGCGTCGGCGCCGTACCGGCCGAGCAGCTCGGCGCGCTGTTCGGGCTCGCTGAGCATCAGCGGCGCATGGTCGGGCCGCAGTACCCGCATCGGGTGCGGGTCGAAGGTGAGCGCGACGACCGGTAGGCCGCCCAGCTCGGCCGCGCGCGCCTTGGCGTGCGCGAGCACCTCCTGGTGACCGCGGTGCACACCGTCGAAGTTGCCGATCGTGACGACCGTCGGCCCGAAGTCCGGGCTCACCTGGTCCAATCCGTGCCAGACACGCATGGCAGCAGGATTCCATGTTTGTCGTTGTCCCGTCCCACCGGCCCACGGATCACCCCTTGTAATCATGCGGTGACTCAACTTAAGGTGGCGGCGCACTGGTGAGCCTTGGGGAGGTCTCGTGAAGCTACGTCGTCTGCTTGCTGCCTGCACGGCACTGGGTCTGCTCGGCAGCATTCCGGTTGCCAACGCTTCGGCCGCTCCGCGCTTCACCAACTACGTCGCGCTCGGCGACTCGTACACGTCGGCGCCGTTCGTCCCGCTCCCCGACCTGCTGTCGCTGGGGTGCGTCCGGTCGTACAGCAACTACCCGAAGCTGCTCGCGGCCGCACTGCACGTGCGTCTCACCGACGTCAGCTGCGGCGGCGCGGACACGACCAACATGACCCAGCCGCAGAGCACCGTGCTCGGGACGGCGGCGCCGCAGTTCGACGCGCTCACGCCGGACACGGATCTCGTGACGCTCGGGATCGGCGGCAACGACTTCGGCGTGTTCGGCAGCATCATCGACACCTGCCCCGGACTGCGGGCCTCCGATCCGACCGGCGCTCCGTGCAAGGCACACTTCACCGTCGACGGGGTGGACACGCTGCGGGCCAAGATCGCGCAGACCCAGACCCGGATCGCGGTCGTTGTCCAGGGCATCAAAGCCCGGTCGCCGAAGGCAACGATCCTGCTGGTCGGCTACCCGAAGATCGCGCCGGAGCACGGCACCTGCCCGTCGGTGCTGCCGTTCGCGGACGGCGACTACGCCTACCTGTACTCGATCGAGCAGGCCTTGAACGCGGCTGTCGCCAACGCGGCGGCGGCCGGCGGAGCGACATACGTCGACACGTTCGGGCCGTCCACCGGGCACGACGCCTGCGCGCCGGACGGGCAGGCCTGGATCCAGGGCAAGGACATCAACCTGCTCCGGGCGCTCAACTACCACCCGCGCTACGAGGGCGAGGCCGGCATGGCGTCCCTCACCTACAAGACGCTCACCGGGGCGCCAGCTACGGTGACCGCGGCGGAGGAGTCCGCGTGGGCCGCCAAGGCGCGGACGCTGGCGAAGCAGGCGGCCTCCCAAGAGACCAACACTGCATCACCCCAGGCCCTCGAGGCCTCCCTGAACCGCGTACGGACCAGCGCGCAACGCTGACCCTTTCCAATCCGTACTGCGGACTCCGGGCCGAGCCACCTCACGCGTGGCTCGGCCCGGTGGTTTCTTCCAGCAGTTCCGTCAGCGCTCGGCCCAACGGCAGATTGACCCGCTCGATCGCATACGGATCGCCGCGGGTCAGCCCCTGGTTGATGATCAGCACCGGCGTACCCGACTTGGCCGCGTGCCGGACGAAGCGGAAGCCGGACATGACCGTGAGAGACGAGCCCAGGACCAGTACGGCGTTCGCGCTGTCGATCAGGCTGTAGCAGCGCTCGACGCGGGGCCGCGGCACGTTCTCGCCGAAGAAGACGACATCGGGTTTGAGGATGCCGCCGCACTTGGTGCAGTCGACCAGCTGGAACGTGCCGACTGCCTCGGCCGGGAGCTCCGCGTCGCCGTCGGGATTGATCCGGGTGACCTCGGCCTCGAAGTCCGGGTTCGCGTCCTTCAGCCGCCGGTCGAGGGCCTCGCGGGCGGACGTCGTACCGCAGCTGAGGCAGATGACGCGGTCGAGGTTGCCGTGCAGCTCGATCACGTCGCGGGCGCCGGCCGCTTGGTGCAGGCCGTCGACGTTCTGGGTGATGACGCCGCTGAGGAAACCGCGGGCCTGGAGCGCGGCGACCGCGCGATGGCCGTCGTTCGGGGCGGCGCGCGCGATCGTGCGCCAGCCGAGGTGGCTGCGCGCCCAGTACCGCTGCCGGCCGGACTCGCTGGCCACGAAGTCGCCGTACGTCATCGGGGTGTGGGTCCGCAGGCTGCCGCTCTCGCCCCGGTAGTCCGGGATGCCGGACTCCGTGGAGATCCCGGCACCGCTCAGTACGACGACTCCGCCGGCGGCCACGGTCTGCGCGACCGGGCCGATATCCGTCGACCCGGGCTCCAATGCCAGCACGTCGGGCCCAGGGGCCCATGCCAAGGTCGGACGAGAACGCACCACTCCAGCGTACGTGCTCAGTCGATACGAGGCGGGCCGGCTTTGAGGCGGCGCTCAGAGGCCTCGCGGACGACGTCGCGATCCATCGAGGACCAGTCCGCATCGATCCACCAAGTGGCACCCGCCTCGGCCCACGGACGAACCGTGTCCGCGGCCTTCCGGTCCTCGGCGCGGGTGCTGCCTTCGGCGACGACGTCGTACCCGTCCATGGTCAGGTCGTGGGTGGCGCGTTCCCGGCGGATCCAGTCGACGCCCTCGGCCAGATGCGCCGGGGTCAGCTCGCCCGGCTCCCCGCCCGGCGGGACGATGTAGTTCGGCAACCAGCCGTCCTGCAGCGCGGCCCGGCGCATCGACTTCGGTCGCGGCCACGCGCCGACCATCCAGGTGGTCACTCGCGGCTGCTGCACCGGAGGCGGTGGTGCCGGCGGCATCAACTCGGCGACCTTCTTCGCGCGATAGTGCTTCCCGGAGTACTCGAAGGGCTCGTCGCGCCACAGGTGCGTCAGCATCTCCAAGGACTCGTCCATCAGCTCCGCCCGCACCTTGCGGCCCGGATCGTCCTCGAACAGCCAGAACCGCTCGTCCCCTGTCACACCCAGGCCGGCCGCGAGGATCACCCGCCCACCGCTCAGGTTGTCAACGGTCGACACCTGCCCCGCCAGATCCCACGGCTTTCGTCGCGGCACCGGCGTGAGCATCGTCCCCAGCCGGATCCGTTGGGTCGTCATCGCGGCGGCGCCGAGCATCACCCAGGCGTCGATCCCCCAGATCGACTCCCATACGAAGAACCCGTCCCACCCGTTCTCCTCGGCGATCGCCGCCAGTTCAGCGGCATCGCGCGCGTCGCCGTACGCCATCACGAATCCGTATTTCATGCTTCGGCACGCTACGGGACCGCGCCGACAGTTTTGACCGCATGCACGAGCTGAGCGGTGACCTGACGCGTGGTGAGGAGATGCGACAGCATCCGGCTCCGTTGCTCGGACTCTTGCCACCGGGGGTCGTCGCCGTGCCGCTTCGCGAGCAGCTCGTCAACCCGGTCCGCCTGGCGCCTCCACTCCGTCGGCACGGCCCCGGCCGGCGCCTCGCTCAGCTGCCGCCACGCAAAGCCGGCCTCGGCGACCAGCCGTCGCAGCTCGTCCGCACGGGGAAATTCGTTCCCCTCCGGTGCTTCGCTGTGCAATCCGGGACCGGCGACCAGCACCATCATCCCGAGCGAACCACCCGGCCGCAGCACGCGGCACAGCTCGCGTAACAACGCCGGCTTGTCGTGCACCGTGCACAGCACACCGATGCACCACACGACATCGAACCGGTTGTCGGCGTACGGGAGCGACTCTCCGCTCGCACAGACCGCCGTGCGGCCGAACATTCGCCGTACGGCGCGGCATGCGGCTTCCATCGGATCGACCAGGACGGGGTTCACGTCGTAGGCCTCCGCCGCCCAGGCGGCCGCGCCACCGAGGCCCGCACCGACATCGAGCAGCGCGGACTCCGGTCCTACCTCGCAGGCCCGGGCCAACCAGTCCAGCAGCGCCGGATCGCCACTGCCTCGGCACCCGGCGACGATCGCGTACTCGTCGCCCAACTCGTCGACGACGTCAGCCGTCCATTCCGCGACGGTCCCGAACTCGACCGCCATCCCCTGCTCGCCCATGGGTTCGAGTATCCACCGGCTCAGCTGACGAAGACCGCCGTGGGTTTGGCGAGCGGGCCGTGAGGTTCGTAGAGGGCCAGGAAGGTCCCGGTGGGGTCGAACATGGCCGTCTGCCCCGGCTCGAGATTCAGGCCGGGCAGCGGGCGGCCGGTGCGGATGGCGGCGGCCTGGGCGTCGTCGGCGTCGTACCGCGGAAAGGTGCCGGCGGCAACATCCGCGATCGGCAGCCAGTCGAAGGACTCGGCCAACGAGTCCAGACTGCGGGCTGCCTTCAGGTCGAACGAGCCCACGCGGGTCCGGCGCAGCGCGGTCAGGTGACCGCCGACGCCGAGCTCGGCGCCGAGATCGCGAGCAAGCGCCCGGATGTAGGTGCCGCTGGAGCAGTCGACCGACACGTCCACGTCGATCGCGTCCGCGCCGACCCGGACGTCGAGGATGTCGTACCGCGAGACCGTGACAGAGCGGGCCTTGAGCGCGACCTCCTCGCCCGCCCGGACGCGTTCGTACGCACGCTTGCCGTCGACCTTGATCGCGGACACCTTCGACGGCACCTGCGAGATCTCCCCGCGGAAGCCGTCGACCGCCACCGAGATCGCTTCCGCGGTCACGCCATCGACCGGGAACGTCGACACGATCTCGCCCTCGGCGTCGTCCGTCGTCGTGGTCGCGCCGAGGCGGATCGTCGCGTCGTACGACTTGTCCGCCAACTGGAGATGGCCGAGCAGCCGGGTGGCGCGGTTCAGGCCGACGACGAGTACGCCGGTCGCCATCGGGTCCAGGGTGCCGGCGTGGCCGACCTTCCTGGTCCCGGCGATCCGGCGGATCCGCGCGACGACAGTGTGCGAGGTCATCCCCGCCGGCTTGTCGACGACCACGATGCCGTCGGAGGCGGGGGTGAAGGAACCGGTCAACGCAGTACTCAGTCCTCGTCGTCCTCGTCGTCGTCCTTGCGCTTGTACGGGTCGGCGTCGCCGGCCGGCTTGGCGCCCGCGGCGGACTTGGCCACCTCGGCATCGGCCTCGCGGGCCTTGGCCAGCAGCTCCTCGATCTGCCCGGCGTTCTCCGGGACGGCGTCCAGGAAGAACGCCACGCTCGGCGTGTGCCGCAGCCCCAGTGCCTTGCCGACCTCGCTGCGGATCAGTCCCTTGGCCGACTCCAGCGCCGCGGCGGTCGACGCGCGAGCCTGCTCGTCGCCGTACACCGTGTAGAAGACGCTCGCCTCGCGCAGGTCGCCGGTCAGCCGGGCATCCGTCACCGTGACGAAACCCAGCCGTGGGTCCTTGACCCGGCGCTCGAGCAGCTCCGCGACGAGCACCTGGATCCGGTCGGCCAGCTGCTTCGCCCTTGCTTCACCCATCAGGGCTCACTCCCTCATTCATGAGTACGTCCGGGGAGACGCTGTGCAGTACAGGCTCCCCGGACGTTACTCCGACGGCCCGGACCTCCCGGCCCGGGCCGTCACCGAACTATCAGCTGCGCGGCTTCTCGCGGAGCTCGAACGCCTCGACGACGTCACCGATCTTGATGTCGTTGAAGTTGTTGATGGTCAGACCACACTCGAAGCCCTCGCGGACCTCGGCTGCGTCGTCCTTGAACCTCTTCAGCGACGACAACTCGGTGTTGTCGACGACGACCGCGCCGTCCCGGATCAACCGGACCTTCGCGTTGCGCCTGATCAGGCCGCTGGTCACCCAGCAACCGGCGATGTTGCCCACCTTCGAGGAGCGGAAGATCTCCCGGATCTCCGCCTGGCCGAGGGTGACCTCCTCGTAGATCGGCTTGAGCATGCCCTTCAGGGCGGCCTCGATGTCGTCGATCGCCGAGTAGATGACCGAGTAGTACCGGACATCCACGCCCTCGCGCTCGGCCAGGTCCCCGGCCTTGCCTGCCGGCCGCACGTTGAAGCCGATGATGACGGCGTTCGACGCGATGGCCAGGTTGACGTCGTTCTCGTTGATCGCACCGACACCGCGGTCGATGATCCGCAGGTTCACCTCGTCGCCGACCTCGATCCGGACCAGCGCGTCTTCCAGCGCCTCGACCGAACCGGACACGTCGCCCTTGAGGATCAGCAGCAGCTCCTGGGCCTCACCCTTCTCCATCGAGGCCATGAAGTCCTCGAGGGTACGACGGGCGCGACGCTTGGCGTTGGCGGCCGCACGGGCACGGGCTTCACGCTTCTCGGCGATCTGCCGTGCCATCCGGTCGTCGTCGACCACCAGGAACTTGTCACCCGCTCCCGGCACCGCGGTCAGACCGAGCACCAGGACCGGACGCGACGGGGTCGCTTCCTCGACGCTGTTGCCGTGCTCGTCGAGCATGGCCCGGACCCGGCCGTACGCCGGACCGACCACCATCGAGTCGCCGACCCGCAGCGTGCCGCGCTGAACCAGCACGGTCGCCACCGGACCACGGCCCTTGTCGAGGTTCGCCTCGATCGCGATGCCCTCGGCGTGCATCTTCGGGTTGGCCCGCAGGTCGAGCGCCGCGTCCGCGGTCAGCACGACCCCTTCGAGCAGCCCGTCGATGTTGATCCGGGACTTCGCCGAGACGTCGACGAACATCGTGTCGCCGCCGTACTCCTCGGGGACCAGGCCGTACTCGGTCAGCTGACCGCGCACCTTGGCCGGGTCCGCACTCGGAACGTCGATCTTGTTCACCGCGACCACGATCGGGACGTTCGCCGCCCGGGCGTGGTTCAGTGCCTCGATCGTCTGCGGCATCACGCCGTCGTCGGCCGCGACCACCAGGATGACGATGTCGGTGGCCTGCGCACCACGGGCACGCATGGCGGTGAACGCCTCGTGACCCGGGGTGTCGACGAAGGTGATGGCACGCTCTTCGCCGTCGACCTCGGTCGTCACCTGGTAGGCGCCGATGTGCTGGGTGATACCGCCGGCTTCCTTGGCAACGACGTTCGCCATCCGGATCGCGTCCAGCAGCTTGGTCTTACCGTGGTCGACGTGACCCATTACGGTCACCACCGGCGGTCGCGGCGCCAGGTCGCCCTCGTCGCCCTCGTCGGAACCGAAGTCGATGTCGAACGACTGCAACAGCTCGCGGTCCTCGTCCTCCGGGGACACGATCTGAACGTCGTAGTTCAGCTCGGTGCCGAGCAGTTCCAGCACCTCTTCGTTGACCGACTGGGTCGCGGTCACCATCTCGCCGAGGTGGAACAGCACCTGGACGAGCGATGCCGGATCGACGCCGACCTTCTCGGCGAAGTCCGTCAGCGAGGCGCCACGAGGCAGCTTCACGACCTCGCCGTCACCGTGCCGGACGCGGACACCGCCGACTGCCGGAGCCTGCATGTTGTCGAATTCCTGGCGCTTCGCGCGCTTCGACTTGCGGCCACGACGGGCCGGACCGCCCGGACGACCGAAGGCGCCCTGTGTCCCGCCACGACCCCGGTTGCCCGGACCCGGACGGCCACCGCCGCCACCGGGCGGGCCGCTGGGGCCGCCGCCACCCGGACGGAAGCCACCGCCGGCGCCACCGCCGCCACCGCGCGGACCGGCACCCGGACCGCCGCCTGGACGACCGCCGCCTCCACCGCGGCCACCGCCACCGCCGCCACCGGGACCGCTCGGGCGGCCGGTGAACGTGCCGGCAGAGGACTTCGGCATCATCGCCGGGTTGGGGCGCGGAGCGCCGGGCACACCACTCGGGCGCGGCCGGTCGTTACCACCGCGGTCGCGGTCGTTACCGCCACGACCCTGCGGCGGACGCGGGGCCATACCGGCCGGGCTCGGAGCACCCTGCCGGTCGGAACCGCCACCGCCCTGACCCGGACGCGCGCCACCGCGCTGCATGCCCTGGGTCGAGCTGAACGGGTTGTTGCCCGGACGCGGAGCACCCGGACGCGGACCGCCGCCCTGGCCGCCCTGACGGGGCGCACCGGGACGCGGGGCACCCGGACGGGGCGCACCCGGACGCGGAGCAGAACCCTGGCCGCCCGGACGCGGACCGGCGCCCTGGCCACCCGGACGCGGGGAGCCCGGCGTGGCCGGACGCGGACCCGGACGACCCGCGGACTCGCCACCCGTACGACGGGGGGCGGGTGCCGGAGCTTCCGGAGCCGATGCCGCCGCGGCCGGAGCCTCGAACGACGGGGTCGCCGGGGATGCCGGGGTCTCGGCCTTGGCCGCCGGAGCGGACTCGACCGGTGCGGCCTCGGCCGGAGCGGTCTCGCGGCGCGGACCCGGCTTCGGGCCCGGACGCGGACCCGGCCTGGCGCCGGGAGCCGGAGCGGCCTTCGCCGGGGCAGACTCGACTGCCGGCGCGGACTCGGCCACCGCAGCGGACTCGGCCCTGGTCACCGGAGCTTCGGCGGCCGGAGCAGGAGCCGACTCGGCGACGGGCGCGGGGCGCTCCGCCGGAGCCTTCGGGGTGGCCGGCTGGGCCGGCTTCTGTGCCGGAGCTGCAGGTGCGACCGGTGCGGTCGCCTGCGGCGCGGCAGACGTGCTTGCGGCGGCCTTCTTGGCCGCGCGCTTCTTCGGCGGGTTCTTCTCGAACTCTTCCGCCAACCGTCGTACGACGGGTGCCTCGATCGTCGAGGACGCCGATCGGACGAACTCTCCCATGTCGTTCAGCCTGGTCAGAACGACCTTGCTGGTAACTCCGAGCTCTTTCGCGAGCTCGTAGACCCGGACCTTTGCCACTACTCTCCCTCTGGTCCGAGCCTGGGGCGCGGACCGTTAGTTGACGTACATGCTCATCGCATTGCACTCATCGTTCGACACTCATCGAGTGGTCATGAGTCGATGACCCGCCTTCATGTCGTCACGACGGCACGGTCGCACCGTCGTGGGCGGCCGGGTGGCCGCCGTTTGTCTTGCTTACTTCTTACAGCTTCTTACATATCACGCTGCGCGACGTACTCCCGCAGCCCGGTCACGTCGAGCGGCCCCGGGACCTTGAAGGCCCGTGGGAACGCCTTGCGCCGGACGGCGAGATCGAAGCACTCGGTCGCCGGGTGCAGGTGCGCTCCGCGGCCGGGTGCCCGACGATCGGGATCCGGGAGAACCGTGAGACTTCCTGGTCCTCCGGACACCGTCATCCGCAGCAAGTCAGCCGGACTGGACCGCTTCCGGCACCCGATGCAGGTGCGCTCCCTGGCCTGGTGAAATTTACCGTTGCCAGGGCGCGCGTCCGCACTCTTTGTCACTGGTACCTCAGGGTGTGGTTGCGACTCAGTCGACCGACCGAGAGATCAGTCTACCTTCTCCGGCTCAGGCGTCACATCGGTATCCGGCCGGATGTCGATCCGCCAGCCGGTGAGCCGGGCGGCGAGGCGGGCGTTCTGCCCTTCCTTGCCGATCGCCAGCGACAGCTGATAGTCGGGCACGACGACGCGTGCCGCACGGGCCGCGGCGTCGACCACCTCGACAGACGTAACCTGCGCCGGGGACAGCGCATTCCCGACGAACGTCGCCGGGTCGTCGCTGTGGTCGATGATGTCGATCTTCTCGCCGTGCAGCTCGTGCATGATGTTGCGCACCCGCTGACCCATCGGCCCGATGCAGGCGCCCTTCCCGTTCACCGACGGGTTCAGCGTCCGGACGGCGATCTTGGTCCGGTGACCGGCCTCACGCGCGATCGCGGTGATCTCGACCGTTCCGTCGGCGATCTCCGGGACCTCGAGCGCGAACAGCTTCTTGACCAGGTTCGGGTGGGTCCGGCTGACCGTGATCTGCGGGCCCTTGAAACCCTTCCGGACGCCGACGACGTACACCCGCAGGCGGGAGCCGTGCTCGTACTTCTCCCCCGGCACCTGCTCGGGCGCCGGCAGCACGGCCTCGATCTTGCCGAGGTCGACCATCACCGAGCGCGGGTCGCGGCCCTGCTGGACGACACCGGAGACGATGTCGCCCTCCTTGCCGGAGAACTCGCCGTAGCGGACCTCGTCCTCGGCGTCGCGCAGCCGCTGCAGGATGATCTGCTTGGCCGTGGTGGCCGCGATCCGGCCGAAGTCGGCCGGGGTGTCGTCGTACTCGCGGGCCAGGGTGCCGTCCTCGGCCAGCTCGCGCGCATACACCGTCACGTGGCCGGTCTTGCGGTCCAGCTCGACCCGGGCGTGCTGCTGCGCTCCCTCGGTCCGGTGGTACGCGACCAGCAGCGCCGCCTCGATCGCCTCGACGACGACTTCGAGGGCGATGTCCTTCTCCCGTTCGAGCGACCGCAGTACGGCCATGTCGATGTCCATGTCAGTTCTCCTCCACCGTGCCGTCGGCAGGTGTTTCTACGCCGTCAAATGTCTCAGTGTCGTTGCCGGCAGCCCGGTTGAACTCGATCTGGACCTTGGCCTTGGCCACATCGGCGTACGCGATCGTCCGCGCCTTGCCGTTCACGTCCAGCTCGGCCGCCTCGTCGGAGGCGGACTTGATCCGGCCGGTCACCTTGCCACCTGAGTTCAGCGTGACGGCGACCAGGCGCTTCACGTTGCGGCGCCAGTGCCGGGGCAGGGTCAACGGCCGGTCGACGCCGGGGCTCGAGACCTCGAGCGTGTAGGCGCCGTCGCCCATGATGTCGTCGGCGTCGAGCGCCTTGGAGATGGCCCGCGTGACGTCGGCGACGTCGTCGAGGCTGATCCCGCCGTCGCGGTCGACGAGGACGCGCAGCAGCCGGCGGCGGCCGGCCGGTGTCACGTCCGCGGCCTCCAGGTCGCAGCCGAACTGCTCGACGATCGGCCGCAGGAAGTTCTCGAGGCTCGTGGTGTCCGTGTGGCCCGTCTGGTCTGGCTTTCGGCTCACAGGTTGACCTGCCTCTCTCTCCAGTTGTGCACCCGTTCCACCCGAGGCGGTCGCGCCAAGGGCAGTAGCCCACCATATCCGGCCGGTCCCGCGATCCGGGTCACCGGCTCGTCCCAGGCCGGTGTCGGCGCGTCACCGGGTATCGTTCCGGCGTGCTCGAACGCCGCCTGACCCGACGCGCCGCCGTCGCGACTGCCGTCCTCGTTCCCGGCGCGGTCGCGCTGACCGGTTGCAAGGACGACGCTGCCGCGGGGGCCGGTACGCCGGGTGCCGTCAACGGCGGGCCGTCGTCCTCCCAGGACCCGGCCGGGGAGACTCCGACTGTGGATCCGGCAGTCGTCGCGGCGCTCACTGTGGCGGCGACCCAGGTGACTCAATTGTCCCAGCTCTACGCAAACGTCAGCCGCAAGTTCCCCGCACTGCGGGCCCGGCTCGCGGCGGGGGCGAAGTACCACGCGAGTCACCTGGTGAAGTTGAAGGAGACCGACGGCGTTGCGGCCAAGGCTGCGAAGGCAGTCGTGGTGCCAACCTCCTCGGCGGCCGCGCTGACCACGCTTGCCAAGCAGGAGGCGGTCGCGGCGGCCACGAACGCAGCTGCCGCTGCCAAGCTGTCCGGCGCACCGGCCCGCCTGCTCGCCGAGATCGCTGCCGCCCAGACCCAGCTGAGCTCCACGCTGACTCCGCCGAAGAAGAGGGACAAATCGTGAATCAGGTGGAGGCCCTGCAGGCCGCGCTCGCCGGTGAGCATGCGGCGTTGTACGGCGTGGGCGTGGCCGGCGGCAAGCTCAACGGTGCCCGGTTCCAGGAGGCCACGGACACGTTCGCCCGGCATCGCGACAACCGCGATCACCTGCGCGCGCTACTCGTCGCCGCCGGCAAGACGCCGGTCGCGGCCGAACCGGCGTACGACCTCCCCCAAGCGGTCACGAACGCCGCAACGGCCACCGCGCTGGTCCTGGTCATCGAGCGCCGGATCGCCGCGGTCTACGGCGACCTCATCGAGGCCGCCGAACAACCCGCCGTCCGCGCATGGGCCATCGAGGCCCTGCTGGCCACTGCGAACAGCCAGCTCACCTGGGGCGGCGCGCCACTGGCCTTCCCCGGCGCGACGGCCTAACGGCGGCGACGCCAAGGCCCGGTAATGGCGTAGGTGATCCCGGGGTTGTAGACGTTGAAGAACATCGTCCGGCCGTCGGCGGAGAAGCCGACCCCGGACAGTTCGCCGTACGACGGCTCCTCGGGCGTGCCGAGGTTGACCCGGTTGCGGGCGAACT
Source organism: Kribbella sp. NPDC049584 (assembly GCF_040675555.1). Classification (NCBI taxonomy): domain Bacteria; kingdom Bacillati; phylum Actinomycetota; class Actinomycetes; order Propionibacteriales; family Kribbellaceae; genus Kribbella; species Kribbella sp. NPDC049584. The sequence goes on along the minus strand of NZ_JBFAPF010000002.1, from coordinate 977,168 downwards.
TGAACACGTCGCCGTCCTCGGTGGTGCCGAGGATGTGCTGCTCGCCGAGACCGTCCTCACACATCATCAGACCGCCGTACGGCGACATCGTGATGTTGTCCGGAGCATCGAACTCCGGGTCGTCCGAGCCGGGCTTCGGCCGGGTGAAGATCACCTCGAGGCGGAGCGTCCGCTTGCGCGGGTCGAGCCGCCAGACCTGACCGTCGTGGTCCACCTTCGGCCCGAGCTCAGTTCGCGCGAACGACGAGACGAAGTACACGCACCGGTCCAGGTCGCCCCACCAGCAGCCCTCGAGCTTGTAGCCGCCGGTGATGGGCTTGGCGTAGTCCTGCGCGCGGACGGACTCGGTCGTCGCCAGCGGATCCGGGACCTTGACCCACTGCACGTCGTGAAACTCGGCGCCGGCCTCCTGGACCACGGACAGGTCCGGCAGGCCGGGGATGTGCATCGCCTGCAGCTCACCGCCGGCCCGGAGCGTCCCCCAGCCGCCACGCGGCCGGTCGGGCAGGAACCGGTAGAAGCCGCCGAGCGGCGCCACGAAGGCGTCCTCGGTCTCGTAGACGATGCCGGTGCGCGGATCGATCGCGACCGCCTCGTGCTGGAACCGGCCCATCGCGGTCAGGGCGACCGGGCCGACGTTACGGCGATCGTCGTACGGATCGACCTCGAAGATGAAGCCGTGGTCCTTGGTGTAGCCGCTCTCACCGGCCTTGAGTTCGGTCTCCTCGCAGGTCAGCCAGGTGCGCCAGGGCGTGTGTCCGCCGGAGCAGTTGATCGCCGTACCGCCGAGGCTGACGAACTCCTTCGTGGTCGCGTTGTGCCGGTCGACGGCGAGGGTGCTCGTGCCGCCGGCGGCGGCCGGGTCGTAGGTCCGCTCGGCCGGAGCGACCACCTTGATCGCCGAGGTCGGACTGCACTCGTGGTTGCGGACCAGGCGGGATCCGCCGTTGCGGTCGGGGAAGACGCCCATTCCGTCGAACCGGCTCGGCGTCCGCAGCCCGTCAGGTCGCAGCGTGCCTTCACGGGACAAGATCCGGTAGCTGAACCCACGCGGCAGGTCGAGCATGCCGTCCGGGTCGTCGACCAGCGGGCCGTAGCCGATCTTCGGGCCGGATGTGCCCAGCGCGGGCTGCGCGGTGTAGAGCGCGTCGACCGAGCCGGCCACGCTGACCGCCACGCCGGCAGCTGCCGCTCGGCCGACGAACTGACGTCTGGAGAGGAAGTTGGACATGGGGCGGCCTCCTAGCTCGATGACAAGCAGTGGTGACCAGAGAACGTACGGTAAACAACAACCGAACGGCAAGTGAACGAGTGTCACTCGTTCACAGCGAGCGGACCCAGTTCTCCAGGAGGGTGGCGCCGGCGTCGCCGGACTTCTCGGGGTGGAACTGCGTGGCGGTGAGCGGGCCGTTCTCGACGGCGGCGACGAAGCGATCTCCGCCGTACGTCGTCCAAGTGACCAGCGGGGACACCGACTCGCGTGTGTCGACGAGCTCCCAGCGGCGGACGCCGTACGAATGGACGAAGTAGAAACGGTCCTTCTCGATGCCGTCGAACAGCGTGCTCCCGGACGGCACGTCGACCGTGTTCCAGCCCATGTGCGGGACCGGCTGAGCCTCCTCGGGCTGCAGGCGCTCGACGGTGCCGGGCCATTGGTCGCAGCCGTCGGTCTCGACGCCGTGCTCGATACCGCGCGCGAACAGGATCTGCATGCCGACGCAGATGCCGAGCACCGGCCGGCCGCCGGTGAGCCGGCGATCCACCGCGACATCACCGCGAACGGCGGTCAGACCGGTCATGCAGGCCTCGAACGCGCCGACCCCCGGAACCAGCAGGCCGTCGGCATTGCACGCCTGATCGAAGTCAGACGTCACCGTCACGTCGGCGCCGACACGTTGGAGCGCCCGCTCCCCCGACCGGATGTTCCCCGAGCCGTAGTCGAGCAGGACGACCTTCTTCGTCACAGGGCGCCCTTGGTCGACGGGATGCCCGGCTGCCGCGGGTCGAGCTCGGCGGCGGCCCGCAACGCGCGGGCGAACGCCTTGAACTGCGCCTCGACGATGTGATGCGGGTCGCGACCGGACAGCACCCGGATGTGGATGCAGATCGCGGCGTTGAACGCGAGCGTCTCGAACACGTGCTGGGTCAGCGAACCCGCGTAGTCGCCGCCGATGATCGCGTAGACCTGACCGTCGGGCTCGCCGGTGTGCACGCAGTACGGCCTGCCGGACAGGTCGACCGTGCAGTGCACGAGCGCCTCGTCCAGCGGAACGGTCGCATCCCCGAAGCGCCGGATGCCGCGCTTGTCGCCCAACGCTTCCTTCAAAGCCTGGCCGATGCCGATCGCGGTGTCCTCGACGGTGTGGTGCGCGTCGATCTCGAGATCGCCGACGGTGTTGACGTGCAGGTCGAGCAGCGCGTGCTTGGCCAGCGCGTTGAGCATGTGGTCGTAGAACCCGACGCCGGTCGAGATATCGGCACGACCGGTGCCGTCCAGGTCGAGCTCGACCAGGACCTTGGACTCGCTGGTCTCCCGATCGATCCGGCCAGTGCGCGTCATGTCAGCCTTCCAGTGTCTGTCTTGAGGATGCGCTCCAGTGAAGCGCGGAACGCGGCCATCTCCTCGCCGGTGCCGATCGAGACCCGCAGCCAGCCGTCGGGTCCGGTCTCGCGGATCAGTACGCCGTCGTCGAGCAACGCCTGCCAGACCGCGTGCCGGTCGGCGAACGTGCCGAACAGCACGAAGTTCGCGTCGGAGTCGACCGCGCGCAGGCCCTGCGCGCGCAGCCAGTCGACGGTCTCGTCGCGCTCGATCCGCAGCTGCTCGACCCGGCCGAGCAGCTCGTCGGAGTGCCGCAGCGCGGCCCGGGCGACCGCCTGCGTCACCGCGGACAGGTGGTACGGCAGGCGGACGATCCGCAGCGCGTCGACGAACTGCTTGCTCGCGGCAAGGTATCCGACCCGCCCGCCGGCCATCGCGAACGCCTTCGACATCGTCCGCGCGACGGCGAGATTCGGGTACGACGGCAGCAGCGAGACCGCGCTCGGAGTGCCGGCGCGGCGGAACTCGGCGTACGCCTCGTCGACCACGAGCACCGAACCCAGCGCCGCGGTCCGGGCCGCGATGGCCTCGACCACCTCGATCGGCAGCGCCGTCCCGGTCGGGTTGTTGGGTGAGGCCAGCAGCACGACCGACGGGTGGTGTCGGGAGATCGCGGCCAGCGCCTTGCTCTGGTCGAGGGTGAAGTCTTCGGCCCGGCGGCCGGCGACCCAGGCCGTGTTCGTGTCCCGCGCGTACTCGGGATACATCGAGTACGTCGGGGCGAACGACAGCGCCGTACGACCGGGGCCGCCGAAGGCCTGCAGGATGTGCAGCATGACCTCGTTCGACCCGTTCGCCGCCCAGATCTGCTCCGGCGCCAGCTGCGCGCCGGACTCACGCGCCAGGTACGCCGCGAGGTCCGCGCGCAGGTCCATGAACTCGCGGTCCGGGTAGCGGTTCATCCCCCGGGCCGCGACAGCTACGGCGGCGGCGATGTCCGCGACCGTCTCCTCGCTCGCCGGATACGGGTTCTCGTTGACGTTGAGCAGGACGGGTACGTCGAGCTGCGGGGCGCCGTACGGCTCGAAGCTCTTCAGCTCGTCGCGGATCGGCAGCCCGTCGAAACGGCCCATCAGTGCTCTCCGGGGAATCGGGCGGAAACGGCGGCGCCGTGGGCCGGCAGGTCCTCGGCGTGGGCGAGCGCGAGCACGTGGCCGGCGACCTCGTGCAGCGCGTCGCGGGAGTAGTTGACGACGTGGACCGCCTTCAGGAAGCTGCGCACGGACAGGCCGGACGAGTGGCACGCACAACCGGCCGTCGGGAGGACGTGGTTGGACCCCGCGCAGTAGTCACCGAGTGACACCGGCGACCAGCCGCCGACGAAGATCGCGCCGGCGTTGGTGATCAGCCCGGCCCGCTCCTCCGCGTCGACGGTCTGGATCTCGAGGTGCTCCGCGGCGTACGCATCGACAACCGCGGTGCCCTGGTCGAGATCGTCGACCAGCACGACGGCCGACTGCTGACCGGTCAGCGCCTCGCTGACGCGCTCGTGGTGCTTGGTCTGCGCGACCTGGGTCGGCAACTCGGCTTCGACTGCTGCCGCGAGGGATTCGCTGGGCGTGACGAGCACGCTGGCTGCCATCGGGTCGTGCTCGGCCTGGCTGATCAGGTCGGCAGCGACGTGCTTCGGGTCGGCGGTGTCGTCGGCCAGGATCGCGATCTCGGTCGGGCCGGCCTCGGAGTCGATGCCGACCTCGCCCAGCAGCGCGCGCTTGGCGGCGACGACGTAGATGTTGCCCGGACCCGTGATCAGGTTGACCTTGCGGCAACCGTCGAAGCCGTACGCGAAACCGGCGATCGCCTGGGCGCCGCCCATCGCGTACACCTCGTCGATCCCGAGCAGCGCGCAGACGGCCAGCACGGTCGGGTGCGGCAGGCCGCCGAACTCCTTCTGCGGCGGAGATGCGACAGCCAGGGACGGCACACCGGCCACCTGCGCCGGGACGACGTTCATCACCACTGAAGACGCCAGCGGCGCGCGGCCGCCCGGCACGTACAGGCCCACCCGCTGGACCGGCACGAACCGCTGGGTCACCCGGCCGCCTGGTGCGGGCTCGGAGGCGATGTCAGGGGTCAGCTCGTCCTCGCTGACTTCACGGACGCGGCGGATCGACTCCTCGAACGCGCTGCGCACCACCGGGTCGAGCTCCTCGAGCGCGGTCTTCAGCGCCTCGGCCGGGACCCGGATGTCCTCGACGCGCACATGGTCGAACTTCTCGCCGTACTCCCTGATCGCCTCGAGGCCGCGATGGCGGACGTCCAGGCAGATGGGTCGGACGACGTCGAGAGCCTTCTCGACGTCGAACACGGCTCGGGGGACCAGGGCATTCACTTCGGCTTGGAGGTCGGTAACCTCTCCGGCCGCCACTCGGCCCCGCAGGTCGACGCGGCGAATCATGCCGTCAGTCTAGTGGTGAGGGGCCCGTCGCCTCCGCGCCGTATCCACAAGCCGGGCCGTCACCGCGCGTAATGGCCAAGGCGATGGCCTAGGCTCCTTTGTATGGACTCCCGCCTGCCGTTGCTCACTGTCGACACGGTGATCTTTCCCGGGCTGGTGCTCCCGATTCCGGTGACCGACGTCCAGGGCCGCGCGGTGGTCCGCGACCTGGTCGAGAACGGCGGCGAGCTGGTGTGCGGGGCACTCGCCGTCCGGGACGGGTATGAGCTGGGTGAGCGGGTGTTCCGGTCGCTGTACGGGACCGGCTGCGCGGCGACGATCTCCGAGATCACGCTCGACGCCGAGGACGACGGCCCGGTCGAGGTGACGCTGACCGGCAACCGGCGCTTCAAGGTGTCCGAGCTCGACGGCACCGGCGACTACCTGGTCGCCGACGTCGAGTGGCTGGACGACGATCTCGGCGACGACCCGCTCGGTACGGCGATGGTCGCGGTCAAGCGTTTCCGGAAGTACGCCGAGGCGGTCAGCGAGATCAGCCGCCCCGGCCTGCACCTCGGTGAGCTCCCCGACGACCCCAGCACGCTGTCCTACCTGATGTCCGCGGCCATGAAACTCATGACCCCCGACCGCCAGAAACTCCTCGAGGCCACCGACGTCACCACCCGCCTGGCCCAACTAGTAGGCCTCATCGACAACGAACTGGCCGCCATCACCGCCCTCCCCTCCCTCCCCGCCTTCGACCTCATCAGCTGGTCCACCCTCTCCCCCAACTGATTCACCTGGCGGTCGGACGGCCCTACCGAAGTGAATCCCGGGGCGGTATGGTTTTGGTATGAGTAAGCAGATTACGGTCCGGCTGCCGGATGAGCTGGTGGACTTTATGGATGAGCTGGTCGCGACTGACAAGGCGACTAGTCGGGCGTCTGTGGTTGCGCGGGCGATGGAGCGGGAGCGGCGCCGGGAGCTGGCCGCGCGCGACCTTGCGATTCTGAGCGAGCACGGTGGGTACGACGATTTGGACGGCCTGGCGACCGCCGCCTCCGGCACTGTGCTCAGCGATCTCGACTGATGCGCGCGCTGCACATCGCCCGGCTCGACAAACCGCGGCCGGTGGTGGTGTTGACGCGCGAGCTGATCCGCCCTCGCCTCACCAACGTCACTGTCGCGCCGATCACCAGCACGATCCGCGGGCTGTCCACCGAAGTGCTGGTCGGTCCGGACAACGGGCTCGATCACCCGAGCGCGATCTCCTGTGACAACATCCAGACTATTCCCAAGGCGCAGCTCGGTCGTCTGATCGGCCACCTGCACCCTGACCAGGAGCCGCTCCTGGCCGAGGCGATCAACCTGGCGTTCGACCTCGAGCTCTGACTGCACCGCTCAAGGCCTCTTCGCAGAGGAAATCGGCGAAGCCGGCTGTGAGGTCCAGGCCGGTCAGACCTTGGACGAACAGGAACTGCCCCTGCGGGTTCAGCTCGAGCCAGACCGGCCGGCCGTCGGGATCGAGTTTGAGGTCGACCACCCCCATGCGCAGGTCCAGCAGTTCCAGCACCCGCGCCAGCGCCTGCTGGATCACGGGGTCAAGGCTCACCGGCTCGATCGGTACGTCGAGGTTCCGCCGCCAGTCGAGATCCGGCGAATCGATGGCCACGGCGTACGCCGTCGTACCGCAGCACAACACGCGCAGGTGCCGCGTCCCGGGCACGTACTCCTGGAAGATCGTCGGGCAGAGCCGCAGCGCATCGTCGTCGGCCAGATGCTCGGCCGTCACCGGCAGCGTGTAGAGCTGACTGCTCGGCGTGCCACGGACCGCCTTCAGAATGACCTGCCCGTCGAGCGCCGAGCAGAAGCGCCGAATCTCGGCCGGATCCTGGCTGACCAGCGTCCGCGGTACGACGAACCCGGCGTCCGCGGCCGCCCGCAGCTGGATCAGCTTGTTCTCGGCCCGTCTGGTCGCGTCCGGGTGACTCACCCAGCGCCCGTCGAACTCGTTGCGCAAGGCCCCCATCAAGGTGCTCGCACAGCTCGCGTCGACGACCTCCCGATGCGCGTCCTCGGTCAGCTCGCGGCCGGCCCGCTGCGGATGGTTCCAGCGCCGGAACCAGATCGCGTCGCAGCCGGCCAGATCGAGCCGGCCGCCGTCGCGCGTCGGCACCGACGTACCGAAGGCCGGATCCGTCGACCAGCTCAGTCCATCGGGCCGATCCGCCATCGAGTCCACCTCGACGACCTCACACAGCGCGCCGCGGTTGCGGCGGAGGTGTGCCTGGATCACCAGCGCGTGCAGATCATCGGTGAACGTCAGCACCGCGATCGACGGCCGGGTCATCTATTCGGCCAGGTAGTCGCAGTCGTCCATGCAGTCGTTCGGCAGCGTCGCGGACAGGCACTCCGACCCGCCGCCGTTACGCGCGAACTCGACCGGCAGCCCGACGTCGTCGCGGACGCGCTGCTCCCACTCGTGCAGCTTGTCGGTCGGCACCAGATCGAACCGCGACGGCTGGTACATGAAGACCACCGGCGCCTTGCCGCTACCCGCGTTCGGTTCCGTCATCGCCCCGGCCCCTCACTCGTGCCAGTCGGAGTCGTCGGCGCAGATCTGGCCGTTGCCGCAGTTCGACCACGACGCGGACCGCAGCAACACGTCCCGCTCGAACCCGTACGTGTTCAGGCCGAAACCCTCCTGGACACTGCGTTCCCACTCCGACAGCCGCTCCGGCGTCACCTGCTCGAAGCTCGTCGGCTGGAACATGAACACCGCCGGCTTGCGCCCCTCGTCGAGCGCAGCACGGAATCGTTCCTCCCGCTCGTCCCCCATGACCCCTCCCCAGGTCAGGCATCCCGTGCAACCAAGCTACGCCCGGCAGCGGTACAGCCACAATGAGTCGGCAAGGGAAGTTGCGCAGGGCATCAGCCCAGCTTGGAGACGTCGCGTACGGCGCCACGGTCGGCGCTGGTCGCCATCGCGGCGTACGCCCGGAGCGCGGCGGAGACCTTGCGCTCGCGGTTCTTCGGCGCGTACACACCGCCGAGGGCGTCCCGGCGGGCGGCCAGCTCGGCCTCGTCGACCAGCAGCTCGATGGAACGGCCGGGGATGTCGATACGGATCTGGTCGCCGTCCTGGACCAGGGCGATCGTGCCGCCGGACGCCGCTTCGGGCGAAGCGTGCCCGATCGAGAGTCCCGACGTACCGCCGGAGAAGCGGCCGTCGGTGACCAATGCGCAGACCTTGCCCAGACCGCGGCCCTTGAGGAACGACGTCGGGTACAGCATCTCCTGCATGCCCGGCCCGCCCTTGGGACCCTCGTACCGGATCACGACGACGTCACCCGGCTGCACCTGCTTGGCCAGGATCTTCTCGACGGCCTCCTCCTGCGACTCGCACACCACCGCGGGTCCCTGGAACGTCCAGATCGACTCGTCCACCCCGGCCGTCTTCACGACACAGCCGTCGACGGCCAGGTTCCCCTTCAGTACGGCGAGACCGCCGTCCTTCGAGTACGCGTGCTCGAGATCGCGGATGCACCCGCCGGCCGCGTCGGTGTCGAGCGTCTCCCACCGCTCGGACTGCGAGAAGGCAGTCGCGGATCGCTTGCAGCCCGGCGCCGCGTGCCACAGCTCGACGGCCTCCGGCGACGGCGAGCCGCCGCGCAGGTCCCACGTCTTCAGCCACTCGTCGATCGAGTCGCTGTGCACGGTGTGGATGTTCTCGTTCAGCAGTCCGGCGCGGTGCAGCTCACCGAGGATGGCGGGGATGCCGCCGGCGCGGTGCACGTCCTCCATGTAGTACGTGCCGCCGGGTGCGACGTTCGGCGCGACCTTGGCCAGGCACGGGACGCGGCGCGAGACCGCGTTGATGTCGTCGAGGTCGAAGCCGACCTCGGCCTCCTGCGCGGCCGCGAGCAGGTGCAGGATCGTGTTGGTCGATCCGCCCATCGCGATGTCCAGCGCCATCGCGTTCCCGAAGGCTTCCTTGGTCGCGATGTTCCGCGGCAGCACGGTCGCGTCGTCGTTGTCGTAGTACCGCTTGGTGATCTGTACGACGGTCTCGCCGGCCTTCTCGTACAGCGCGCGGCGGGCGGTGTGGGTCGCGAGCACCGAACCGTTGCCCGGCAGCGAGAGACCGATCGCCTCGGTCAGGCAGTTCATCGAGTTGGCTGTGAACATGCCCGAACACGAACCGCAGGTCGGGCAGGCGTTCTCCTCGATCCGCAGGATGTCGGCGTCGGAGACGTTCTCGTTGACGGCCTCGGACATCGCGTCGATCAGGTCGAGCTTGCGGACCGTGCCGTCGACCAGCGTGGCCCGGCCGGCCTCCATCGGGCCGCCGGAGACGAACACCGTCGGGATATTCAGGCGGAGCGCGGCGTTCAGCATGCCGGGAGTGATCTTGTCGCAGTTCGAGATACAGACCAGCGCGTCCGAGCAGTGCGCCTCGACCATGTACTCGACGGAGTCCGCGATCAGGTCCCGCGACGGAAGGCTGTAGAGCATGCCGCCGTGGCCCATCGCGATCCCGTCGTCGACGGCGATCGTGTTGAACTCGCGGGCGATGCCGCCGGCCGCGTGGATGGCCTCGGAGACGATCCGCCCGACCGGTGCCAGGTGGGTGTGGCCGGGGACGAACTCGGTGAAGCTGTTCGCCACCGCGATGATCGGTTTGCCGAAGTCCTCGCGGGCTACCCCGGAGGCCTGCATGAGCGCGCGGGCGCCCGCCATGTTGCGGCCGTGGGTGACGGTACGGGACCTCAGAGCAGGCACGACGACATCTCCTCGCAGTAGAACGACGCTACCGATGTTGCCACGCCCGTCCGGATGGCGGTACGCGGGTCCCGGATTGTGGAGCAGGTGATTCTGTCCGAGGCTGGATCTAGCCTGTGGTCATGGCAGGGATGGAGCACCACACGCGGCCGGTGCACCCTGCCCTGCGGCCGTATGTCGGTGACCTCATCGGCTACGCGTCGGACGGGTATCCGCCCGAGCTGCACCGCGGCCTGCCATCACGCTTCATGACGCTCGTCATCACGCTCGACGAGCCGCTCGGCGTCGCGTGGCCGGGCCGGCCGGTCGACAAGTACGACGCCCTCGCCGGCGGGCTGCACTCCACCGCGGTGCACATCGGCCAGACCGACAGCCGGGCCGGAGTGCAGGTCTCGCTCACTCCCCCGGCGGCCCGTGAGCTGCTCGGGCTGCCGGCGGGTCAGCTCGCGTCGATCGTGGTCGGTCTCGACGAGGTGTTCGGCCGGACGGCGCGTGAGCTGACCGACCAGCTGCGCGAGGAGCCGAGCTGGGACAGACGATTCGACCTGATCGAGGGCTTGCTGCTCGAGCAACTCGGCCAACGCAACGCGGGCACGGCTCAGCCGGAGGTCGGCTGGGCCTGGCAACGGCTCTGCGCATCGCGCGGAGCGATCGGCATCCAGGAGCTTGCGACCGAGGTCGGCTGGAGCCGGCGGCATCTCACCGACCGCTTCACGCGCGAGCTCGGCCTGGCGCCCAAGGTCGCGGCTCGCGTACTGCGTTTCGAACGCGTCACCGGACACCTCCGCCGCCACCCGAGGACCCGGCTTGCCGATCTGTCGGCCGCGGCCGGGTACGCCGATCAGGCGCACCTGACCCGCGAGTTCCAGGCGATCGCCGGCTGCTCGCCGCGACAATGGATGACCGAGGAACTCCCAAACCTTCAAGACTTCATCCCCGCCGGGGCGCGAGTCTCGAAGGTATGAACACTGCGACAGACAAGAACGTGATCGGCGTCTGGCCCGGCCTGCACTACCGGGACGGACAGGCAGCACTGAAGTTCCTCACCGAAGGACTCGGCTTCACCGTCATCGCGTCGTACCAAGGCGCCGTGGAGGGCTCGATCGCCCACGCGGAGCTGTCCTGGCCGACCGGCGGCGGGATCATGCTGGGCTCGGCCGACGCGAAGACCGAGCCGGACGAGTTCACCGCGCTGACCGATCAGCGCCAGTCGGTCTATCTCGTCCACGACGATCCGGACAGCCTGATCGGCCGGGCGATCGGCGCGGGCGCGGTCGTGGTCCAAGGGCTGGAGGACACGGATTACGGATCGCGCGGGTTCACCGTGCGCGATTTCGAGGGCAATCTGTGGAGCGTCGGCACGTATGCGGGCGCAATGTCCCAGTAGTCCAGGGCAGTATCCACAGGCTGCGGTGCGCGAGTCGGCATCTGTCGGTCGATCTCACTAGACTCGCCGAGGTGAGCGAGACAACCGGACTGCCTGACTCCGAAGCCCTGCAAGTGCTGCGGCGCGTCTTCGGGTACGACGCCTTTCGCGGTCAGCAGGCCGAGATCATCGACACCGTGGTCGCGGGCGGCGACGCGCTGGTGCTGATGCCGACCGGTGGCGGGAAGTCGCTGTGCTACCAGATCCCGGCGCTCGTGCGGTCCGGCGTCGGGGTGGTGATCTCGCCGCTGATCGCGTTGATGCAGGACCAGGTCGACGCGCTCACCGCTCTCGGCGTGCGCGCCGGATTCCTCAACTCCACGCAGGACTTCGACCAGCGGCGCGAGGTCGAGCAGGCGTTCCTCGCCGGCGAGCTCGATCTGCTCTACCTCGCGCCCGAGCGCTTGCGGGTCGAGTCGACGGTGCGGCTGCTCGACCAGGGCAAGATCGCGTTGTTCGCGATCGACGAAGCGCACTGTGTGTCGCAGTGGGGACACGACTTCCGGCCCGACTACCTGATGCTGTCGGAGTTGCACGATCGCTGGCCCGACGTACCGCGGATCGCGTTGACCGCGACGGCGACCGAGGCAACCCACAAGGAGATCGCCACCCGGCTGAACCTGTCCGAGGCCAAGCACTTCGTCGCGAGCTTCGACCGGCCGAACATCCAGTACCGGATCGTCCCGAAGGACAACCCGCAACGGCAACTGCTCGACCTGCTGCGCACCGAGCACGCCGGCGACGCGGGCATCGTGTACTGCCTGTCCCGCAACAGCGTCGAGAAGACCGCTGCCTTCCTGACGCAGAACGGGATCGAGGCCGTTCCGTACCACGCCGGCCTCGACAGCCGGACCCGCGCGGAGAACCAGTCGCGCTTCCTGCGTGAAGACGGGCTCGTCGTCGTGGCGACGATCGCGTTCGGGATGGGCATCGACAAGCCGGATGTCCGGTTCGTCGCGCATCTCGATCTACCGAAGTCGGTCGAGGGCTACTACCAGGAGACCGGTCGTGCCGGGCGGGACGGTCTACCGTCGACGGCCTGGCTCGCGTACGGCCTGCAGGACGTCGTGCAGCAGCGGAAGATGATCGACACGTCCGAGGGCGACCTGGCGCATCGACGGCGGCTCGGTTCGCACCTCGACGCGATGCTCGCGTTGTGCGAGACCGTGCAATGCCGGCGGTCGCAGTTGCTTGCGTACTTCGGACAACAGGGCGACACGTGCGGGAACTGCGACACCTGCCTAACGCCGCCCGAGTCCTGGGACGGGACGATCGCGGCGCAGAAGCTGCTCTCGACGGTGTATCGGCTCCAGCACGAGCGCGGGCAGAAGTTCGGCGCCGGGCAACTGGTCGACATCCTGCTCGGCAAGGAGACCGACAAGGTCAAGCAGTTCCGGCACAACGAGCTGACGGTCTTCGGGATCGGCACCGAGTTGAAGGACAGCGAGTGGCGCGGGGTGGTCCGGCAGTTGCTGGCGCTGCGGTTGCTGGCCGTCGAGGGCGACTACGGCACGCTTGTGCTGACCGAGGAGAGCGGCGAGGTGCTCGGTCGGCGGCGTGAGGTGATGATGCGTCGTGAGCCCGAGCGGGTCCGCTCCTCGTCCAGGTCGTCCGGCGGGAAGAAGGCCGCGGTCGACCTGGCACCGGAGGCGGCGCCGGTCTTCGAGCGGTTGCGCGCCTGGCGGGGCGCGGTGGCGAAGGAGCAGGGCGTTCCGGCGTACGTGATCTTCCACGACGCGACGCTGCGGCAGATCGCGACCGACCTGCCGTCGTCGCTGGCCGAGCTGGGCCGGATCAGCGGCGTCGGCGAGAACAAGCTGGCCAAGTACGGGGACGGCGTGCTGGAGACACTCGCCGCGGACTGATGTCGAATCCAGGCGGTTCTCTTCGACGCGAAGGCAGAGAGGGTGCGGACCGGCCGCGCCCCCGAGCTAAGGAGAGCGCTCATGTCTTCAGCTGTGTTGTTGATGTCGATGTCCGCCGACGGCTATATCGCCGGCCCGAATGACGGCGTGGGGAACCCGGGCGGCGACGAGTTCATGCGGCTGCACCAGTGGTACCTGAACGAGGACGGCGAGGTCGGCCGGCCCGCGGGCGAGGCCGCCGTGATCTGGGACGAGCTCCAGGAGACCGGCGCGGTCGTCGTCGGCCGCCGTACGGGCGAGCAGGTCGACTTCTACGGCGGCGACCACCACGGCGTACCGATCTTCGTGGTCACCAGCGACCCGACCGCGACCTCGCCGTACGAGAAGGTCACGTTCGTGGGCGACGTCGAGACCGCGATCGCCCAGGCGAAGGAAGCTGCCGGTGACAAGGACGTGCTGGTGCACGGCGCCGTCACTGGCCGGACGGCGCTCGCGGCCGGCGTACTCGACGAGCTGCAGATCGACCAGGTGCCGGTGCTCTTCGGCGGCGGCATGCGGCTGTTCGACGTACTCCCGGAACGCATCGAACTCGAGATCGCGCGCGTGATCGACACCCCACAGGCAACCCACATCCGCTACCGTGTCCGCCACTGAGGCACCGGCCGCTGCAAGGTCCGAGGCTAAGGCGTCCAGGCGACCTGCGGTGCTATTGCGGCGAAGTCGTGGATGAGGCGGGACCGGCGTGAGGAGACCCAGGCCAGGCAGACGGCGTTGAGTGCGAGGTCGTCGACCGGGACCGCGACGACGTCGGAGCGTTGGTAGAAGGTCGCGACGGAGAGCGGGATGATCGAGATGCCGCGGCCGGTGGCGACGTGTTCGAGTTTCTCCTCGACACTGCGCATCACGGGGATCGGCTTCGCGGTGCGGGTGCGGAGTTCACGCGCGATATCGCGCCATTCCGGTACGGCGTCCGGGTCCTGGAGCAGGTGCTCGTCGGCGAGATCGGTGATGTCGATGACGGGCTTGCCCGCGAGGCGGTGATCGGACGGGAGCATCGCGACCCGCGGCTCCTCGAACAGTGGGCGGACGGTCAACCCGGCCTGGTCGATCGGCAGCCGGACGATGCTCACGTCGACCCGCCCGTCATGCAGTACGTCGACCTGGTCGTTCCAGGTGGTCCGGATCAGCTCGACGTCGATGTCGGGGTGGCTCACGCCGAACGCGCGGACCGCTTCGGTCACGGTGAGGCCCGGCATGAAGCCGATCGTGAACGTCTTCGACCCACGCGCCGCTCGGGCCACCCGCCGACGCGTCGCGTCCGCCGCGGACAGCAGGGGCCGCGCATCGTCGAGCAGTTGCCGCCCGGCCGGGGTCAGCTCGGTGGCCCGCTTGGTGCGGACGAACAGCTGAGCCCTGACCTCGTCCTCGAGCGCCCGGATCTGCCGGGACAGCACTGGCTGCGCGATGTGCAGCCGCTCCGCCGCCCGGCCGAAGTGCAGCTCCTCGGCGACGGCCACGAAGTACCGGAGCTTGCGGAGATCGAGGTCCATAATACCTTCAGGGTATTACAGCGGCCGGAACAGGTCTTGGACGGCGTCCGCCCGGCGGCCGCATCGTGGAAAGGAATCCCCCACCCACGAAAGGTCATGTCATGTCCCTGCAGAACCAGCGCGTCGTCGTCCTCGGCGGTACGTCGGGTATCGGCCTCGCCACCGCCCGACTCGCCGCCGACCAGGGCGCGACCGTGATTGTTGCCTCTAGCAACCCCGAGTCGGTGAAGCGTGCGCTCGAATCCCTTCCGGACTCCGCGTCCGGTGAAGCCGTCGACCTCACCGACTCCGCCGCCGTCGCAGCCTTCTTCAACGGGATCGAGCCCTTCGACCACTTGGTGTTCACGGCCGGCGAAGCGCTGACCTTGCTCGAGATCGACTCGCTCGACCTCGGCAAGGCCAGGCAGGCTTTCGAACTGCGCTACTTCGCCGCGTTGGGCGCGGTCAGCGCGGCCGCATCCAAGATCCGGCCGGGCGGCTCCGTCGTACTCACCACCGGAGCCGCCGGCGATCGCCCAGGACCGGGCTGGTCGGTCGCCGCGAGCATCTGCGGCGCGATCGACTCCGCCGTACGGGCGCTTGCCCTCGAGCTGGCGCCGATCCGCGTCAACGCCGTCAAGCCAGGTGTCGTCCGTACGCCGCTGTGGCGCGGCGGCCTCGACTACGACGAGACCGCGCGCCAACTGCCCGTCCAACGCGTCGGCGAGCCCGAGGACATCGCGTCGGCGTACGTCTACCTGATGAACCAGCCCTACTCGACCGGCTCGATCGTGTCAGTCGACGGCGGCCACGTGCTCGTCTAAGGCAGAGTGGGACCTGTGACACGCACACTGATCACCGGTTCGGCAGACGGTCTCGGGCAGTTGCTCGCGCAGGAGCTGGTCGCACAAGGGCACGAGGTCGTGCTGCACGCCCGCAACGAGCACCGTGCCCGCGATGCTCTCGCGGCCGTGCGCGGAGCGGCCGACGCACTCGTCGGCGATCTCGCGAGCCTCGCTGAGACGCGGGACCTGGCTCGGCAGGCGAACGAGTCCGGCCGGTTCGATGTCGTCGTACACAACGCGGCCGTCGGCTACCAGGAGCCGCGAAGAGAGACTGTCGACGGGTTGGAGCACGTGTTCGCGATCAACGCGCTCGCGCCGTACCTGCTGACCGCGCTCATCGAGCGACCCGAACGGCTGATCTATCTCAGCTCCGGCATGCACCTCGGCGGGGATCTTGTACTCGACGATCTGCAGTGGGTACGGCGGCGCTGGCGCGGCGCGCAGGCGTACTCGGACTCCAAGCTGCACGACGTCCTGCTGACCTTCGCCGTCGCCCGGCTGTGGCCGGACGTCCAGTCGAACGCGGTTGACCCGGGCTGGGTGCCGACCAAGATGGGTGGCCGCGGCGCGCCAGGCGATCTCGGCCAGGCGCACCTGACTCAGGCGTGGCTGGCGACCGCGGCGGGCATAGGAAGCGGTGGGTACTACTACCACAAGCGGCCGCATCGGACGCATCCGGTGGCTTCGGATCGCGAGGCGCAGGAGGGTTTTCTGGATGCATGCGCCTCGCTCACCGGAGTACGGCTGTAGTCAGACCTGGGAGATGTAGAGCCGATTTCCGTCCTGGTCGCGGAGGCTGAACATCGGCGGGATGCCGGGCCACTCGAGGAGTTCGTCGGTGTCCACTCCGGCGTCGAGGAAGTGCCGGTGGGCGGCCTTGGCATCCGGGCTGCCCATGCGGATCCCGGTGTCGACGCCGGCCGGGTTGCCGTCCGACGCCGGCACGAGAGCGATGCTCGCGGCCGAACCGGCCGGCGCGACGAGGATCCAGCGGCCGCCGAACTGCGGCAGCGGGGCGTCCATCAAAACCTCGAAGCCCAGGGTCTCGGTGTAGAACGCGACCGCG
The DNA here is from genome assembly GCF_040675555.1 of Kribbella sp. NPDC049584. Taxonomy (NCBI): domain Bacteria; kingdom Bacillati; phylum Actinomycetota; class Actinomycetes; order Propionibacteriales; family Kribbellaceae; genus Kribbella; species Kribbella sp. NPDC049584. Next base: position 960,676 of record NZ_JBFAPF010000002.1, on the reverse strand, counting down.
CGGTCCTGGTCGGTCACCGGTACGCCGACGGTCCGGATCTCGCTGATGTGGTTCATGGTGGTGCTCCTTCTCGTGAAGAGGTGCTTTCACTCAGGAGGTAGATCCCGACCCCGGCTTTTCGACATCACCCGGCAAAGAATCCAGCCAGTGGCGAGCGGCGGTCACGAGTGCGTCGACGCCGATCTCGATCGTCGGGCTGGGGACCGGGCGGTAGTGCGGAGAATGGTTGGACGGCAAGTCGGCCACAACCCGGACAATCTGCTCCATCGACTCCGCACCGGCGAACTCGGCCGGGTCGGCCCCGCCGAGCAGCCAGTAGACGATCGGCACATCGGCGGTCTGGGCGAGAATGCCGACGTCCTCGCTGCCCGTGATCAGGCCCGGGTCGACCACCCGTCCGGGCCCGACGACGGACTCCAGGACCTGCTGGGTCCGTTCGGTGGCGGCAGCATCGTTGATCACGGCAGGCACGCCCTCGAGTCGCTCGACGGTCGGTGGTCGCGGGGCACCGGCGGCCTGTGCCTCGGCGGCCACGATGCGCTCGATCGCTCCGAGCACCCGGCCGCGAACCTGCTCGGTGTAGCTGCGCACACTCAGCAGCAACTCCGCGGTGTCGGGGATGATGTTGGCCTTCGTGCCGGCGTTGATCGCCCCGACCGTCAGTACGGCGGTGTCGTTGCCGGCCACCTCCCGGGAGACCACGGTGTGCAGGCGGACGGTGGTCGTTGCCGCGAGCAGGACCGGATCGACCGTCGCCTCCGGGCGCGAGCCGTGACCGCCGACGCCGAAGAGGGTGACACGCAGGGTGTCCGCGGACGCGAACGACGGCCCGGGCCGCAACCCCAGCGTGCCCGCCGGAATCGGGGCCACGTGCTGGCCGAGAACGATGTCGGGTTTCGGCACCTTCTGGTACAAGCCGTCGTCGACCATGTCCTGAGCGCCGACGCCGATCTCCTCGGCGGGCTGGAACACGACCACCAGCGTCCCGCGCCAGGCGTCACGGGCGGCGGCCAGCTCGACCGCGGCGCCGAGGAGACAGGTGACGTGCATGTCATGGCCACAGGCATGCATGACACCGTCGACCGTGCTCGCGTACGGGAGACCAGTCTCTTCGGCGACCGGCAAGGCGTCCATGTCGGCACGCAGCAACACCGTCGGCCCGTCGCCCTGGCTCAACACCCCCGCGACACCGGCTCCGCCGATGCCCTCGTGGACATCGAAGCCCTCTTCACGCAACCAGCCTGCGACGACCCCCGCCGTACGGTGTTCGTCGCCGGACAGCTCCGGGTGGGCGTGCAGATCCTCGTAGGTAGACCGCAACCGTGCCACCAGGTCCGTGTCCATGTCCGCACTGTAGACGGTCGCGAAGAAGCCCCGGGCCGTCCACGTGCGGACGATCCGGGGCTTTTTCGGGGAGTGGCTACTTCGCGACGACCCGCAGGCTGAACTCGGCCTGGCCGTCGCCGGTCGAGCGGGTGACGATACCGGCCGAGCGGAGCGCCGCCAGGTCCTTGTCGTCCGCGAACCGCTCGCTGAGCGCGCCCGCCGCCTCGAAGTCGACGTACCCGATCATCATGGCGCCCTTGGTGTCCGGCAGCGCCTGCTTGAAGTTCTCCGTCCCACCGAGGTTGCCGCCCTGCAGCACCTGGTCGGCGTACTCCTTGCTGGTCGAGACCACGAGCGTGTCGTTGTCCTTCGCGGTCTCGATCGGGATGTCGGCCGACGAACGCTGCCGCAGCAGCGAGGTCAGCTTCTGCACCACCGGCTCGGCCTTCGCCGGGTCGGTCTCCATCCGGGCCGCGATCTTCGGTCCGTTCGCGGTGTCCTTGTCCATCGCGACCGCGAGGTTCTTGCCGACCAGGCTCTTCAGGTCGTCCGGCAGGGTCAGGCCGGTCTCCTCGGTGATCCGGTCGAGCATCGGCTTGAGGTTCTCGCCGCCCGCCTTCTGCACCTGCTGCCACGCGGTGTCGATCAGGTTGTCGCCGCCGGAGACCGCGATCGCGCCGGCCGTGGTGTCCGGCAGCTTCGAGATCAGGTCGGCGGCGTCGGCGCCCGAGTTCACCTTGATGCTCTTGTCGCCCTGGCCGATCCCCTTCAGCTCGACGTACGACGCGTCGAACCGCAGCGCGACCGCCGTCGTAGCGTCACCGAGGCCGGCGATCTGACCGGAGTCGACCTTGCCGGTGATCGAGGCGATCCCCTTCACGTCCGCCCAGCCCGACAGGAAGCCCTGCTCGCCGAGCTTGTCCATGTCCGCGCTGAACTTGGCGTTCTTGGTCAGCGGGTTTTCCTTGGCGGTCGCGACGGCCGAGTCGACGGTCGCCTGGTCGTCCGAGAGCAGCATGTACCCGTCGCTGAACGCGCGACCGGGCTTCTTGTCCTCGTTCGCCAGCAGCTTGTCCATGCCCTTGTTCGCGGCGTCCTGGTTCTTCACCTGGACGGCGACCACGACGTCCGGCTCACGCTTGCCGTCGGCCGGCGGAAGCGCGGCGATGCCGGCGCGGTCGCCGAGCCACGGCTTGATGTCCTTGTCGTAGTCGACATCGGCGAGGTCGTCGCCGGAGGACTTCTTGATCTGCTCGAACAGCTTCTGCCGCAGATCGTCCGTGTCGCCGGTCAGGCCGAGCTTGTCCTTCACCGACGGGAACTTCATCATGAACCGGATCGCCGCGACCTTCTGGCCGGCGGACGGGTTCAGGTCGACGCGGGCGTACGCGACGGCGGTGCCCGGCAGGACGTCGGCCGGCTGCTTGCCGCCGGCAAGCTTGCCGTAGGCAAAGATTCCGCCGCCGGCCACGACCAGGACCATCGCCAGCGCGGCGATGATCGGGATCACCTTGCCGCGCTTCTTCTTCGGCTCCGGCTGCCACTGCGGCTGGCCCTGCTGATAGCCGTAGCCCGGACCCTGCGGCGGCTGACCGCCGATGTGCATCTGCTCGTACGACGCCTGCCCCGGCTGACTGTACTGCGGTCCACCCTGGCCTTGCTGCTGTCCGTACTGCTGACCCTGCTGCTGGCCCTGCTGCTGGCCCTGCTGCGGTGCGCCGTACTGCGGCTGACCCTGCTGCGGGTGCATCGGCTGCTGCGGGTACCCCGGCTGCTGTCCGTACTGCGGCTGTCCCTGCGGCCCCCGCGGCGGCTGACCCTGCTGCGGCGGAACCGGCGGCCGGCCCTGCTGCGGCCAAGGGTTCTGGCCGGGCTGCTGTCCGGGCGGCGGACCGTACTGCGGACCGCCGGCGCCTGGGTACTGCGGGTTGGGGGGTTGGTTCTGGTCGGACATAAGCTCCCTCGCTGGCTCCGGTGGCCTCACCCGCCGGACCTGCAAAGGCTAGTGGACCGGGGGCGCAGGGTCTGACGCAGCAGGTTGCGAAGTGGTTGCAACCGGAGCAACAGGGTCCGCGCGCCAGGTCGTGGCCGCGATCACGGCGCAGGCCAGCGCTGCGCCGACCAGCCAGGCGGCCGCGGGTGTCCAGGTATGCAACTCCAGCGGAGCCGCCACCAGATCCCCCGGCCGGGCAGCCCGCAACCGCGGCTCGATCGCGTCGTGCCCGAGCAGCATGCCGACGCCCCAGCAGATCCCCGATCCCAAGCAGGCGCCCACGGCAACAATCGCCACCGACCACGGACCGTAGTTCCGCAACCACCAGAACAGCGCACCGCCGAGCACCAGCGCGGTGAGGAATCCGATCGAGGTGAACGTCCCGTCCGGCCCGAAGATCCGGGTCATCTGCTCCTCGCCCAGCGCACCACCCTGCTCGTCCACGGTGTACTGCGCCAGCGGCGAGAACTCCTGCCACGCCCAGCCGGCCACCACACCGGCGACGAGGAACACCGCCACCGTCACCAGCACGGCCTTCGCCCACGGCAGCGGGCGGTCCTCCGCCGGCGGCGCGCCGAACGGATTGCTCGACGGCGGCGCCACGTACGGCGAAGGCTGAGACGACTCTTGACTCACGTCGACAGTGTGCCGCATCGACTCCAGCGCCGATCAGCTGGCCAGGCAGGAGGGACCGAGAAGCGCCTTCAGGTCCGCCATCAGCGAAGCCGTCGGGGTGACGCGGTACTGATCCGCGATCCGCCAGATCTCGGTCTTCTGCCGCGCCTGCAGCTTGAGCTGCACCTCGGTCATCCCCGGATGCGACTTCAGCACGTCCCGCAGTTGCGTGACGACCGGCGGCGTACACCGGTTGGCCGCCATCGTGATCACGACCGGTCCGCTCGGGCCCTCGGTGAGGTCGGGTACGACGACCTCGTCACCGCTCAGCTCGAGCCGGTCCTCGCGGCGGCGTACCCGGCCCTTCATCAGGATGATCGCGTCGTTGGTGAGCAGGTGCGCGTGCAGCTGGTACGCCGAGGAGAACATCATCACCTCGATCGAACCTTCGAGGTCCTCGATGGTGACGATCGCGTAGATGTCGCCACGCTTGTTGACCTTCCGCTGGACCGCGGTCACCAGGCCGCCGATCGTGACCCGGCTGCCGTCCGGACGGTCCTCGTCGGCGAGCAGCTGACCGATCGTGCAGTCGCTGCCGTTGGTGAGCACGTGCTCGACGCCGAACAGCGGGTGGTCGGACACGTACAGCCCCAGCATGTCGCGCTCGTGCGCCAGCTTGGTCGCCTTGTCCCACTCCTCGATCTCGGGGACGGTGACGGTCAGGCGGCTGTTGCCCTCGCCCTCGTCGGCCTCGTCGTCCCCCATCGAGAACAGGTCGAACTGGCCGTGCGCCTCGTTCCGCTTGAGGTCGATGGCTTCGTCGACGGCCTGCTCGTGCACCGCGACCACGGCCCGGCGCGCGTGGTTCATCGAGTCGAACGAACCGGCCTTGGCCAGCGACTCGATCACGCGCTTGTTGCAGACCGGCAGCGACACCTTGTCGATGAAGTCGACGAAGTCGGTGAACCGCCCCTTCTCCTCGCGGGCCGCGACGATCTCGGCGACCACGTTCACGCCGACGTTGCGGATCGCGGACAGACCGAAGCGGATGTCGGTGCCGACCGGGGTGAAGTTCGAGTCGGACTCGTTGACGTCCGGCGGCAGCACCTTGATGCCCATCCGGCGGCACTCGTTCAGGTAGATGGCCATCTTGTCCTTGTCGTCCTTCACGGACGTCAGAACAGCGGCCATGTACTCCGCGGGGTAGTTCGCCTTCAGGTACGCCGTCCAGTACGAGACCAGACCGTACGCCGCGGAGTGCGCCTTGTTGAACGCGTAGTCGGAGAACGGGACCAGGACGTCCCAAAGAGCCTTGATCGACTGGTCGGAGAAGCCGTTCGCCTTCATGCCCTCGGAGAAGCCGACGTACTCGGCGTCCAGGACCTCGCGCTTCTTCTTGCCCATCGCCCGGCGGAGCAGATCCGCCTTGCCGAGCGTGTAGCCGGCCAGCTGCTGGGCGATCGCCATCACCTGCTCCTGGTAGACGATCAGACCGTAGGTCGTCCCCAGGATCGGTTCGAGCGCGACGGCGAGTTCGTCGTGCGGGTAGCTGATCTCCTGCTGCTTGTTCTTGCGCAGGGCGTAGTTGGTGTGGCTGTTCGCGCCCATCGGACCGGGCCGGTAGAGCGCGCCGACCGCGGAGATGTCCTCGAAGTTGTCCGGCTTCATCAGCCGCAGCAGCGCCCGCATCGGACCACCGTCGAACTGGAACACGCCGAGCGTGTCACCGCGGCCGAGCAGCTCGAAGGTGGGCCCGTCGTCCAGGCTCTTGGCCAGCTGGTCCAGGTCCAGCGTGATGCCGCGGCTGGCCTCGACGTTCTTGACCGCGTCGTCCATGATCGTCAGGTTGCGCAGGCCCAGGAAGTCCATCTTGACCAGGCCGAGCGTCTCGCAGCTCGGGTAGTCGAACTGGGTGATGACCTGGCCGTCCTGCTCGCGGCGCATGATCGGGATCAGCTCGATCAGCGGCTCGCTGGACATGATCACGCCGGCCGCGTGCACGCCCCACTGGCGCTTCAGGTTCTCCAGGCCGCGGGCGGTGTCGACGATCTTGCGGACGTCCTGGTCGGCCTCGTACAGCTGCCGGAACTCGCCCGCCTCGGAGTACCGCTTGTGCTGCGAGTCGAAGATGCCGGACAGCGGGATGTCCTTGCCCATCACCGCCGGCGGCATCGCCTTGGTGATCCGGTCGCCCATCGCGAACGGGTAGTCCAGCACCCGGCCGGCGTCCTTGATCGCCTGCTTGGCCTTGATCGTGCCGTAGGTGACGATCATCGCGACCCGGTCGTCGCCGTACTTCTCGGTGACGTAGCGGATCACCTCGGGGCGGCGGCGGTCGTCGAAGTCGATGTCGAAGTCGGGCATCGACATACGTTCCGGGTTCAGGAAGCGCTCGAAGATCAGGCCGTGCTGGAGCGGGTCCAGGTCGGTGATCCGCATCGCGTACGCGCACATCGAACCGGCGCCGGAACCACGGCCCGGACCGACCCGGATGCCGTGCTGCTTGGCCCAGTTGATGAAGTCCGCGACGACCAGGAAGTAGCCCGCGTAGCCCTTCGAGGTGATGACCTCGATCTCGTACTCCGCCTGCTTGCGGACGTGGTCCGGGACGCCGGCGGGGTAGCGCTTGTGCAGACCGGTCTCGACCTCGGCGACGAACCAGGACTCCTCGTTGTGCCCCTCCGGGCAGGGGAAGCGCGGCATGAACCGGCCCTCGCCCTCGGTGAAGCTGACGTCGCACTGCTCCGCGATCAGCAGCGTGTTGTCACAGGCCTCCGGGAGGTCCTTCCAGACCTCGCGCATCTCGGCGGCCGTCTTGACGTAGAACTCGTTCGCGTCGAACTTGAACCGGTTGGGGTCGGACAGCGTCGAGCCGGACTGGACGCACAGCAGCGCCGCATGGGCGGTGGCGTCCTCGGGCTTGGTGTAGTGCAGGTCGTTGGTCGCGACCAGCGGGAGGCCGAGGTCCTTGGCCAGCCTGAGCAGGTCCTTCTGGATGTCCCGCTCGATGCCGAGGCCGTGGTCCATCAGCTCGCAGTAGAAGTTCTCCTTGCCGAAGATGTCGCGGAACTCCGCGGCGGCCTCGACGGCCTCCTTGTACTGCCCGAGGCGGAGCCGGGTCTGCACCTCGCCGGACGGGCAGCCGGTGGTCGCGATCAGGCCCTGGCCGTAGGTGTTCAGCAGCTCGCGGTCCATCCGGGGCTTGAAGTAGTAGCCCTCGAGGCTGGCCAGCGAGCTCATCTTGAACAGGTTGTGCATGCCCGAGGTGTTCTTCGCCAGCAGCGTCATGTGCGTGTACGCACCCGAGCCGGAGACGTCGTCGCGGCCGGAGTTCGCGTCGCCCCACTTGACCCGCTTCCGCTCCGAGCGGTGGGTGTGCGGCGTCAGGTACGCCTCGACGCCGATGATCGGCTTGACGTCGTACTTCTTCGCGGTCTTCCAGAACTCGTACGCCCCGAACACGTAGCCGTGGTCGGTCGTGGCGATGGCCGGCTGCCCCATCTCCTGGGCAGTTTTGAACAACTCGTCGATCCGCGCGGCGCCGTCCAGCATGGAGTACTCGGTGTGCACGTGGAGATGCACAAAACTGTCGCTGGACGCCATATCGACGCGGACCTCCCAGGGCGCGGAGTGAGATGGACTGGAACAGCCTAATCGGCGCCGTCGACACTTTCTGAACCGCCGCTCCGACCCACATCGTGGCCGCCCGATATCCGGTCGGCGCCCTCGGACCTCATGCGTCGACGAGGAGGTCCAGGGCGTGGTCGAGGTCGGCTGGGTACTCCGAGGTGAACTCGACGTACTCGCCGGTGCCGGGGTGGGTGAAGCCGAGGCGCATGGCGTGCAGCCACTGGCGGGTGAGGCCGAGGCGTTCGGCCAGGACCGGGTCGGCGCCGTACGTGAGGTCGCCGCAGCACGGGTGGCCGATCGCCGACATGTGCACGCGGATCTGGTGGGTGCGGCCGGTCTCGAGGGTGATCTCGAGCAGCGTCGCGTACCGGAACGCCTCGAGCGTCTCGTAGTGGGTCACGCTCGGCTTGCCGCCGGCCACCACGCCGAACTTGTAGTCGTGGTGCGGGTGCCGGTCGATCGGCGCGTCCACGGTGCCGGTGAACGGGTCGGGATGCCCCTGCACCAGCGCGTGGTAGATCTTCTTGACTGTGCGCTCCTTGAACGCGCGCTTGAGGACGGTGTACGCGTACTCCGTCTTGGCGACGACCATCAGCCCGGACGTGCCGACGTCGAGCCGGTGCACGATGCCCTTGCGCTCGGCCGCGCCGCTCGTGGAGATGGTGAAGCCTGCGCCGGCCAGGTGACCGATCACAGTCGGGCCGGTCCAGCCGGGCGACGGATGCGCGGCGACTCCGACCGGTTTGTCGACGACGACGATCTCGTCGTCGTCGTACACGATCCGCAGGTTGTCCACGGTCTCCGGTACGACGGTCACCTCGGACGGCGGCGCCGGCAACTCGACGTCGAGCAGGTCACCGGCCGCGACCCGCGCAGACTTCGGCGCGGGCGATCCGTCGACCTGGACGAGGCCGGACTCGATCATCTCGGCCGCCTTCGTCCGGGACACGCCGAACAGCCGGGACAGCGCCGCGTCGAGCCGCTCCCCCGCGAGACCGTCCGGCACCATCACGGTCCGGGAGGTCCCTGAGGTTCCGGATGTCACTTCTGTTGCTCCCGCGTCCCGTCGAGCTTGACCCCGCGCAGCGTCTGGATCACCAGCAGGATGGCGGCCGACGTCACCGCCATGTCCGCGACGTTGAAGATCGCCCAGTGCGGCGTCTGCAGGAAGTCGACCACGTGCCCGTGGAACGCCGACGGCTCGCGGAAGATCCGGTCGATGATGTTCCCGACCGCGCCGCCGAACAGCAGCCCGAACGCGACCGCCCAGCCCGCCGATCCGAGCCGCCGGGACAGGTAGATCACGCCGATCGCGACAATGATCTGGATCGCCGAGATGTACGGCGTGTAACTGGTCCCGAGACTGAACGCGGCGCCCGGATTCCGGATCAGGTTGAACTTCAGCAGCGATCCGACCACATTCACCGGTTCACCCGGCGTGAGGTGAGCCAGCGCGAGCGCCTTCGTCACCTGGTCGACCAGCAGGATCACCAGGCCGACGGCGCCGAACAGCCCCATCCATTTCCAGGATCGAACCGGCGGTGGCGGTGGCGGGGACGACGGAGAACCGGCCGACGGGTCGTCGGCCGGTTCCGTGGTGTCTGCGTCTCCCACCTGGTGAGACGAGGCAGGGTCGTTCAGCGGCGTTCCTGGCGTTCTTTGCATGACACGCACAGTGTCGCACGCGGGAACGCCTGCAGCCGACCCTTGCCGATCGCGTTGCCGCAGTTCTCGCAGACGCCGTACGTGCCGTCGTCGATCCGGGTCAGCGCGAACTCGATCTGGTTCAGCATGTCGCGGGCGTTGTTGGCCAGCGACAGCTCGTGGTACCGCTCCAGGGTGGTCGACCCGACATCGGCCTGGTCGTTCCCGGCGCCGTCGCTGCCGTCGCGGAACAGGCCCGCGATCTCCTGCTCGGCGTCGCGGATCTCCTCCTTGAGGTGGTCGACCTCACCCTCCAGTTCCGCGCGGAGCTCGGCGAGCTCGGCAGCGGTCCACGGATCCTCGCCCGGCTTCACCTTGAAGGTTTCGGCCGTATGTGCAGCGGACTTCGCCGGCGCAGTGGCCGGGGTCCTGTTCTCGTTCGTCTTCATGGCCACCCTCTTTGTCTGGGCTTCCTTGGCAGGGATCTTCTTGGCCGGAGCCTTCTTTGCCGCGGTGGAAGTCGACGCCGACTTCTTCGCGGGAGTCTTCTTGGCCGGCGAGGCCTTCGTCGGTGTGTTCCGCGCCGGGGCTTTGCGAGCCGTCGTCTTCTGGACCGGCTCGGTCTTCTTCGCAGCGCTCTTCTTGGCCGCGGCAGAGCGTTGGGGGGCGGATTTCTTCTGTGCCGATGTAGCCATGCTGATCAGCTACCCCCTGCCTTCGTCGGAGACTGAAGCGGACTGGTCGCAAGACAGTAGGCCACGTGCTCACCACGTGCCAGCCCGACGCGCAGACCGTGGACATACGGTAGTCGGTTCTTCAAGTCCGCTCGATGTTCCGCGCGTCACAGCCCTGTCTCAGCGACTACGCTATGTCACCGAACGTTTCAGTCGGCTCACCGGCATCTCCCCCAAGAACGATTAACGATTCGTAGTCAGCTCGTACGACGCCGTACACTGACAACCGCGATCCGCAAGGCAGTGATGGGGCTATCACCCCGGAGCCGCCGGAAGAACGGTCTGTAAGGGACCTATTAGAACCGGCAGCGGCAGCAAAAGGAAGTGGGTATCTCGCGGAGGGATACCAAGGAGGGTGGTACCGCGCGGTGCCGGCGCCGAGCCGGTGCTTCGTCCCTCGTCCCGCAGGTCAGTGGCGACGAAGGACGATGAGATGGCGGCAGAGAACTCACAGACCCCCTGGCGGCAGGTTCCCGCCCAGGTGGATTTCCCCGCGCTCGAGCGCGAGGTGCTCACCCTCTGGGACGAGCACGACACCTTCGCCAAGAGCCTGGAGCAGTCCGCCGGCGGTCAGCCGTGGACCTTCTACGAGGGCCCCCCGACCGCGAACGGCATGCCGGGCACCCACCACATCGAGGCCCGCGTCTTCAAGGACGTGTTCCCGCGCTACCGGACCATGAAGGGGTTCTGGGTCGAGCGCAAGGCCGGCTGGGACTGCCACGGCCTCCCGGTCGAGGTCGCGGTCGAGAAGGAGCTCGGCTTCAGCGGCAAGAACGACATCGAGGCGTACGGCATCGCCGAGTTCAACGCCAAGTGCCGCGAGTCGGTGCTGCGGCATGTGGACGCGTTCAACGAGCTGACCGTCCGGATGGGGTACTGGGTCGACCTCGAGCACCCGTACAAGACGATGGACCCGGAGTACGTCCAGTCGGTCTGGTGGTCGCTCAAGCAGATCCACGACAAGGGCCTGCTGGTCGAGGACTACCGCATCACGCCGTACTGCCCGCGCTGTGGCACCGGCCTGTCCGACCACGAGCTCGCCCAGGGCTACGAGACCGTCGTCGACCCGTCCGTGTACGTCCGATTCCCGCTGACCTCCGGTCCGCTGGCCGGCAAGGCGTCACTGCTGGTCTGGACGACGACCCCGTGGACCCTCGTGTCCAACACGGCAGTCGCCGTACACCCCGACGTCGAGTACGTCGTCGCCACCGACGGCGTGGAGTCGCTGGTCGTCGCCAAGCCGCTGCTCGACCGGCTCGGTGAAGGCTGGACGGTCACCAACGAGTACGCCGGTCGCGAGATGGAGCTGTGGACCTACCAGCGGCCGTTCGAGCTCGTGCCGTTCGACGAGCCTGCCCACTACGTCGTACTCGCGGACTACGTCACGACCGAGGACGGCACCGGTCTGGTGCACCAGTCGCCCGCCTTCGGTGCGGACGACCTCGCGGTGGGCCGCGCGTACAACCTGCCGGTCGTGAACCCGGTGGACTCGAGCGGTCACTTCAACGCCGACGTACCGCTGGTAGGTGGGCAGTTCTTCAAGAAGGCCGACGAGGACCTGGTCAAGGACCTCGACGCGCGCGGTGTGCTGTTCAAGCACGTGCCGTACGAGCACCCGTACCCGCACTGCTGGCGCTGCCATACCCCGGTCATGTACTACGCACTCCCGTCCTGGTACATCCGCACCACCCAGGTGAAGGACGCGCTGCTCCGCGAGAACGAGCAGACCAACTGGTACCCGGACTCGGTCAAGTGGGGCCGGTACGGCGACTGGCTGCGCAACAACATCGACTGGGCCGTCTCCCGCTCCCGCTTCTGGGGTACGCCGCTGCCGATCTGGCGCTGCGCCGACGATCATCAGGTGTGCGTCGGCTCGCTCGCCGAGCTCGGTGAGCTGGCCGGGCGCGACCTGAGCGCCACCGACCCGCACCGGCCGTACGTCGACGACATCACCTTCGACTGCCCGACCTGCGGCGCGGAGTCGCACCGCGTCCCCGAGGTGATCGACGCCTGGTACGACTCGGGCTCGATGCCGTTCGCGCAGTGGGGCTACCCGTGGGTGGAAGGGTCGAAGGAGAAGTTCGCGACGACCTACCCGGCAGACTTCATCTCCGAGGCGATCGACCAGACCCGCGGCTGGTTCTACACGCTGATGGCGATCGGCACGCTGGTCTTCGACGAATCGTCGTACCGCAACGTGGTCTGCCTCGGGCACATCCTGGCCGAGGACGGCCGGAAGATGTCCAAGCACCTGGGCAACATCCTCGAGCCGATCCCGCTGATGGACGACCACAGCGCGGATGCGGTGCGTTGGTTCATGGCCGCGTCCGGCTCGCCGTGGAAGGCACGCGGCATCGGGCCGAACGTGCTGAACGAGATCGTCCGGAAGGTGCTGCTCACCTACTGGAACACGGTCGCGTTCCACGCGCTGTACGCCCGGCTGGCCGACTGGTCGCCGACGGATGCTCCGGCCGTCGCCGACCGTTCGGTGCTGGACCGGTGGCTGGTGAGCGAGACGCACCGGCTGGTCCGCGACACCGACGAGGCGTACGCCGCGTTCGACACCCAGCGGCTCGGTCTGCTGATCAACTCGTTCGTCGACGTGCTCTCGAACTGGTACGTCCGCCGCTCGCGCCGCCGGTTCTGGGCCGGTGACGCCGGCGCGCTGGCGACGCTGCACGAGACGCTCGAGGTGCTGACCCGGGTGATGGCGCCGCTGACGCCGTTCGTCACCGAGCGGGTCTGGCAGGACGTGTTCCGCCCGGTCACGCCGGAGCTGCCCGAGTCGGTCCACCTGTCGAGCTTCCCGACGTACGACGAGACGCTGATCGACGACGTCCTGACGCAGCACGTGTCGATGGCCCGCCGGGTCGTCGAGCTCGGCCGGTCGGCCCGCGCCGAGGCGAAGGTGAAGACGCGCCAGCCGCTGGCCCGCGCTCTCGTCGGATCGGCCGCGATCGCGGACCTGTCGCCCGAGCTGCTGCAGGAGATCGCGGACGAGCTCAATGTGGGCGCGGTCGAGCCGCTGTCCGCGGCGGGCGCCGACCTGGTCGAGTTCTCCGCCAAGGGCAACTTCCGTGAGCTCGGCAAGCGGTTCGCCAAGCAGACGCCGGTGGTCGCGGCCGCGATCGCCGCCGCGGACGCGGGTGCGCTCGCGGTCGAGCTGAAGGAGACCGGGACGGCGTCGGTCGTCGTGGACGGCGAGGACGTCCGGGTGAGCGAGGCCGAAGTACTGCTGTCCGAGCGGCCGAAGGAAGGCTGGTCGGTCGTCAATGAGCAGGGCGAGACCGTTGCCCTCGACCTCGAGGTGACGCCCGAGCTGCGGCAGGCCGGCCTGGCCCGCGAGGTGGTCCGGACGTTGCAGGAGGCGCGGAAGAACGCCGGCCTCGAGGTCTCGGACCGGATCAAGGTCTGGCTGACCTCGACCGACGCCGAGCTGACCGATGCCCTGGGCAAGCACGCCGACGAGATCTCCCGCGAGGTCCTCGCCGTCGAGCTGAACCAGTCCGCCCCGACCGAGCCCGCCGACGTTGCCACCGGCACCGAAGAAGACCTGCAGCTGACGTACTGGCTCACCAAGGCCTGACGACCGGTTCATCCTGCACCCCGCCCCGCTTCGCGGGGCGAGGTGCGGGTTGGGCGCGAGGCCCCGGGGTGGCGCGTGAGGGTTGTCAGTGGGGTGGGCGGACGGTTCTGGTGCGGATGGCTGCCGCTCCGCCGAGGCCGTCGATGACGTCGGCGAGTAGTTGCCGTGCCTCCTCGACCCGGTGGTCGCCCAGCGACTTGCGCAGCTCCCGGTCGATCGCCGCCCGGTGTTTGCGGGCGGCCTCGATCACCGCCTGGCCGTGATCGGTCAGGTGGACCTGCTTGGCCCGGGCATCGTCCGGGTCGGTACGGCGGGCGACGTACCGGCGCGCCTGCAGATCGGCGACGGTCTTCGAGGCGGCCTGCTGGGTGACGCCGAGCTTTTCCGCCAGCGTGGTGATTGTCACCGGCCCGCCGACCAGATGCTGGAACACGACGCCGTCGGCGAAGCGCGCATCGCCGAAGCCGTCGTCGGTCAGTCGGCGCTGCACCTCGTCGGCCAACGCCCAGCCCGCGAACAACGAGACCAGCGACAGATCCAGCTCCATGCCACTAGAATACACAACCATGGTTGTGCAAAAGGAGTTCATCGAGAGAGCGCACCGAATCGTGTGGTGCGGTGTCGCGACCGTCGGGCGGGACAACCGGCCGCGGAGCCGGATCCTGCACCCGATCTGGGAGCTCGACGGCGACGAGTTGACCGGCTGGATCGTGACGCGGAAGACGCCGGTGAAGGTGCGGCATCTCGCGAACAGTCCGTACCTGAGCTGCACCTACTGGGAGCCCGGTCACGAGGTGGCCATCGCGGATTGCGAGGCGGAGTGGGTCGCGGACGTGGCGACCCGGCAGCGAGTGTGGGAGCTGTATCGAGATGCTCCGGCGCCGCTCGGCTACGACTTCTGGGGTGTGTTCCCCGATGGACCGGCCGGGGAATCACCCGCACTACTCAGACTTGCGCCCTACCGGCTGCGGCTCAGCGACGTCGAGACGCTGAGCGGCCGGAAGGAACCTCTCGTCTGGCCCTGACACACCCTGTCACCGTGCTGGGACGGTGTGTCAAACGTGTCCAGACATGACGAAGAGGCGGTGCCGCCGGAAAGCACCGCCTCCTCAACGAGGTTTTGTTTACACGCCGTGACCGTGAGCCTGGGCGCGGGCCTCCGGACGGAAGCCGTTGCGCGGGCTGAGCGTGTCGTCGCCGTTGCCGAGCGCCTTCAGCTGCTCGGTGAAGTACGTCTTCAGGCGGCTGCGGTACTCACGCTCGTACGCGTGCAGGTCGTCGATCGTGCGCTCGAGCTGACCCTTCTGCTTCTCCAGCGTGCCGAGCATCTGCGCACGACGCTCCGCGATCTCGCCGTCGAGCTTCTCGGCGCGGGCACGGGCCTCACCGGTCATCCGGTCGGCCTTGCCACGCGCCTCGTTCTCCAGGCGCTCCGCCTTGGCGCGGGCCTCGCCGATGATCTTGTCGGCGGTGTCCTTCGCCTCCTGGACCAGGTCGTCGGAGTGCTTGGTGGCCATCTCCAGCAGCCGGACGGCCGAGCTGGAGGCGTCGCCGACCGAGCCGGCCGCCGCAGCCGCACCGGCAGCCGCGACCGCGGGCATCACCGGGGGCTTCTCTTCCGGCTTCTCGACGACGACCGGGGGCTTGGGCTGCTGCACGACAGGCGGCAGGGCGGCGGTCTGGTCGACGACCGGCCGCTGCTGGTCCGCACCCGCGCGCTGAGCCGCAGCGAGCTTGGCCCGCAGCTCCTCGTTCTCGGCGAGAAGTCGCTCGAGCTCTGCCTCGACCTCGTCGAGGAATGAGTCGACCTCTGTGACGTCGTAGCCCTCCCGTAGTCGGACGGGCGTGAACTGCTTCGAGCGGACGTCATCCGGCGTCAGCGGCATCTTTCACCTCGTTTGTCTGTGTCTTGGCGGAGTCCCCGTGGTGTTGCACCCCGGCGACTCAGTAGATCACGTTATCGCTTCGTTGTCTTATGACGGAATCCGGGCGGTCGACAACGGTCCTACCCAGCGGAGCGGCCCGGTGGACACTGCCCCGTTTTTCCCGAGACTCTACCTACCCGGTCCCCGCCGTTCCCACCCTCACAACGACCGTAAAGCCGTTGAGTTGATGGACATCGCCACCGAGACGATGACGAACAGCATCAGCATGGACAGGTCGATCCGCACCCCGCCCGCCCCGATCGGGGGCAGGATCCGCCGCAACGGCTTCAGCAGCGGATCGGTGATCGAGTAGATCAGCTCGAAGAACAGGAGCAGTGGACCCTTCGGGTGCCACTGGGGCGCGAACATGACGATCAGACTGAGCACGAACCGCGCCACCAGGACCAGGAAGAAGGCGAGCAGCACCCAGCTGAGAACACTGAGGACGAGCGCTAGAGCAAACATGTCGTCAATGAGTGTAGAAGACGGCGGAAGGCCAGGAGCCAGCCAGAGCATCAGCTCTGGTTGTAGAACCCGTCCGCGGCGATCTTCTCCTTCTCCTCGGCGGCGACCGTGACGTTCGGCGGGCAGACCAGGAACACCTTGGTGGTGATCCGCTCGATCGATCCACGGCAGCAGAAGATCAGCCCGGCGGCGAAGTCGACCAGTCGCTTGGCGTCGGCGTGATCCATCTCGGTCAGGTTCATGATGACGGGGGTGCCGTCGCGGAAATGCTCACCGATGACGCGCGCCTCGTTGTAGCTGCGCGGGTGCACGGTGGTGATGCGGGCCAACTCGGTAACCTCCGGGGACGGCGCGACCCCGCGCCGGTCTGGGAACTTGCTGACCGTGGCGCCGCTGGTGTTCTCACGGTCCTCGCGGTGCTCGCGAGCTTCGCGGCTCTCCCGGCCGGCAGGTACCGGCTCGGTCTCGTGGGAGTCCCCGTCAACATCGTCGACTGCGTCGTCGTCGTACTCGTCGTACTCGTAGTCGTCGTACCGCGCGTTGTAGCGCTCCCCGTCCTCGACCAAGCCGAGGTACACACCCATCTTGCGCAGTGCGCCGCTCATGGCCCTCCAGCACCTCGATCCGGTTCGACGAGACTTCACCTACAACGGTGAGCAGGAAGCAAAACCTGCACGATGTCGACACTAACCGAGTGAAGGACGCGTACCGAGTAAGGCGCGCCCGAGCCGGACGTGTGTCGCGCCGTGCTTGATCGCGGCCTCCAGATCACCGGTCATCCCGGCTGAGATCCAATCGGCACCGGGGTGTTCGGAGCGTAGCCGCGACGCTACGTCGCGCAGCCCGGCGAACGCTTCGTCGGGGTCCGATCCCAACGGCGCGACAGCCATCACTCCCCCGAGCTCCAGTGCGTCCGCCGCCGCGATCTCCGCGGCCAGTTCGGGTACGTCGGAAGGCTCAACGCCGCCACGCCCCGCGCCGGTCGCCGCCTCGGCCGATCCGTACGCCGCAAGGCTCACCTGGATCAGGCAGCGCACTGACTTCTCCTCGGCGACCGCGGCCTTGGACAGCGCCTCGACGAGTGACGATCGATCGACGGAGTGCACGATCGACGCGTTCCGGACAACAGACCTGGCCTTCTTCGACTGCAGCTGGCCGACGAAGTGCCACGTGAGGTCAGCGCACTCCGGCGCCTTCACCTTGAGCTCTTGCTCGCGGTTCTCTCCGACGTCCCGTACTCCGAGGGCCGCCAGCGCCCGCACATCGCTGACTGGGAAGGTTTTGGTGATCGCGACGAGGGTCACCTCATCCGGGGATCTCCCGGCCGCCTGACAGGCCTTCTCGATCCGCTCCCGAACCTGCAGCAGGTTGCCGCGCAGCTCGTCGGCGCGATCCGTCATCGCGTCACCAGCTTGATGAGACCGGCCATCCGGCCGCTGGTCGGACCTTCGCGCCGGTACGAGTACAGGTTGCCGGACTCGATCGTGCACGCGGTCGCGTCGATCACCTCGACGTCGAGCTCGGCCAGTTGCGCCTTCACCCCGGCAGCCACGTCGAGCGCGGGTGTCCCCCAACTCGTCTCGGAGTACGCCGCCGGCACGCGCTCGGCGACCTCGGCGCGCATCTCTTCGGGCACCTCGTAGCACTTCCCGCAGGCATACGGCCCGAGTACGGCGGTGATGTGCGAGGCGCCGAGGTCGCGCATCGCGTCGACGGTCGCCGGCACGATACCGACGTACATGCCCTTGCGCCCGGAGTGTGCCGCACCGATCACGCCGTCCCCGACCAGCAACACGGGCAGACAATCCGCGGCGCGGACGGCCAGCACGACGTCGGAGCGTGTCGTGACGAGCCCGTCGGCCTTTGGGTTCTGCTCGAACGGCAGGTCGTCGTCCGGGCCGACGACGTGGACGTCGCGGCCGTGGACCTGGCTGACGCGGACGATCGAGTCGGGCTCCACCTCGAAGGCGGTCGCGACCCGGCGGAAGTTCTCGGCGATCCGCTCGGCGTCCTCGCCGTACCCACCGAGGTTGAATTCGCCGTACGGCGGTTTGCTGGCGCCGCCGTACCGATCGGTGAAGACGACCCGGGCGGCGGAGAGAACCTCGTCGTAGCCGAACACGACTGAAGATTACCCAGCGGCGACGCCCGCACCCACCACCGCCCGCGCCTCGTCGCTCACACCGTTCCGCTCGGGCTCGGACGGCAACTCGAGCACATACGCGGCGGCCAGGCGATACGCGTAGGCAAACGCCTCATCCGCCGGTACGTCGAGGTCGGGAACGACACCGATGCCTTCCCAGTTGGTCCCCGTGACCGAGCTCACCGAACGCGCCACCGGCACGCTCGCCTCGAGCTGTTCGTGCAACTTGAACCCCTCGCGCGGGTGCGCGCCGCCGCCGGTCCGCTCGCCCACGACGACCGCCCGCCCGAACTGCTGCAGGTTGTACGCCAACTCCTCGCCGCCCGAGAACGTCGTGGGGCTGGTCAGAACCCAGATCGGCTTGGCCCCGCTGAACCGCGGCCCCGGCACGTACGGCGTGGTCCAGAACTGCCGCACCGTACCGTCGGCCGGTTTGACCAGATCCTGCAGATGGATCGGCTCGTCGGAGTCGAGCAGATGACTGCAGACAAAGGCGACCTGATCGGGCGATCCACCCACACAGCGGCGCAGATCGATGAGCAAGGCGTCGGTCGACGCGAGCAGGGACATCGCTGCCGTGACCGCCGGTCCGGCCAGATTGGGGGGATAGAGCAACGGCCGGATCTCCAGCAGCCCGATGTTGCCGTCGAGCCGTTCGACGCGCGCCATCCCGCCGGCGTCGAGCGCTGCGCGGCGTCGCCAATGCGCTTCCTCGGCCACCGGATCCGTGTCGTCCGGCAGTCCGTCGCGGCGGAAGATGAGGCGCAGATGCTTGTCGCGATTGCCGACCTGCAGATCGGCCGTGACCCGCTCGGCCAACTCCTCCGGCGTACCGAGGTCGTCGTATCGACCCTCGGTGACCGCGGCGGCGAGGCGGTCCGCGACCTCGGCGCCGATCTCGGGGAAGACGTAGTACTCCGCGACGAGCGCGCCCAGCCGGCCGACGACGGCCCTGATCTCTTCGGTGTGCATGGGCAGCAGTAGAGCATGCGGTTTGACAAAGCGTCAAGAAATCTCGACGCTTGATCCATGGCCGAGATCCTCGATCACCTGGAGGTGTCGAGCGCCGCGCAGTTCAAGGCGCTCGGGCACCCGTTGCGGCACCGCTTGCTGTTCGCGCTCGGGCAGGAGGCGGCCACGATCAGCCAGCTGGCCGCTGCGCTCGGAACCGCCAAAGGCAACGTGGCCCACCACCTGGGCGTACTGCGTGACGCCGGGATGGTCCACGTGGCCGAGACCCGGCAAGTGCGCGGCGGGACCGAGCAGTACTACCGGCGGTCGGCGCGCCGGTTCGACTTCGTCGGTGAAGGCGCCCGGGCAGCCAACACCGTCGCGCTCCAGGCCGTCGCCGCCGAGCTCGAGAGCGCGGACGACGACCCGTTGTTCAACCTGCGGAACATCCGCCTCACCGCCGCCCAAGCCGAGGAGCTCGCCGCGACACTCGACCGGATGGTCCACGACCTCACCGACGCCGGCCCAACCGAGTCCCGCTACGGCGTTCTGGTCTCCGTCTACCGCCCGCGCCAGCCGGACCCGACGGCCTAACGTTGTGCACCCACCAACCAGTTTCGCCAGCGCGAAGTGGTTGGTGGGTGCACAAGGTTGGGAGTTACTTGAGGAAGTCGGGGATGTCGAGGTCTTCCTCGGGCTCCGGCTTCTTCGGCTTGGGCGCGCTCGGCTGTGCGGACTGCGCCGGCTGGCTGGGCTGGCTGGACTGGCTGCCTGCCGAGGTGCTCGGGCCGTTCGTGGGCCAGGAGTGCTGGGTCGACGGCGAGGCCGGGGTGTGCGGTGCGGGCTGGGCCGACTGCTGGCCGGTCTGGACCGTGCGGACCGGGTCGCCGGCCTGCGGGCGGGCGGAGTTCGTCGTACCCACACCCGGGCGTGGCTCGGTGGGAGCCGGCACCGGGACGGTGTCGTCGGTGGGGGTCGGCGAAGGTGCCGCCTGCGACGGACCCGACTGCTGGCCCGGCACTGACTGCGTAGGTGAGCTCTGCTGGATGGGCGTGGATTGAGTGCCGGCTGCCTGTGCGCCACCGGCCTGCGGGGCCTGCGCACCACCGTTGCCAGGCTGGCCGGCCGAGTAGGCGTTGCCTGGCTGCGGGGTGGTCGGCTGACCGGACTGCTGAGCCGGCGGGGTTGAGGTGCCGGTCATCGGGGCCGAGTAGCTCTGCGGGCGCGAGGACTGGGGGCGCGCCTGGTTCATCGCCTGCTCGCGACGCTTGGGCATGCCGCCGTCGAAGCCGGCCGCGATCACCGTGACGCGGACCTCGTCACCGAGGGCGTCGTCGATCACCGCGCCGAAGATGATGTTCGCGTCGGAGTGCGCGGACTCCGAGACCAGCTGCGCCGCCTCGTTGATCTCGAACAGGCCCAGGTCGGACCCGCCCGCGATCGACAGCAGCACGCCGTGCGCACCCTCGATACTTGCCTCAAGCAACGGAGACGAGATGGCCGCCTCGGCGGCCGCGACCGCGCGGTCCTCGCCGCGGGACGAGCCGATGCCCATCAGCGCGGAGCCGGCGTTCGACATGACCGCCTTGACGTCGGCGAAGTCGACGTTGATCAGACCGGGCGTGGTGATCAGGTCGGTGATGCCGGAGACACCCTGCAGCAGCACCTGGTCGGCCTGCTTGAACGCGTCCAGCACGGAGACGGCCCGGTCGGAGATCGTCAGCAGGCGGTCGTTCGGAATCACTATCAGCGTGTCGACCTCCTCGCGGAGGGTGGCGATGCCGTCCTCCGCCTGGGTCGCGCGCCGCTTGCCCTCGAACGAGAACGGGCGCGTCACCACACCGATGGTCAGCGCGCCGAGCGAGCGGGCGATGCGCGCCACCACGGGCGCGCCACCGGTGCCGGTGCCGCCGCCCTCACCGGCGGTGACGAAGACCATGTCGGCGCCCTTGAGCGCCTCCTCGATCTCCTCCGCGTGGTCCTCGGCGGCCTTCTGCCCGATCGCCGGGTTCGCGCCGGCGCCCAGACCACGGGTCTCCTCGCGGCCGATGTCGAGCTTGACGTCCGCGTCGCTCATCAACAGCGCTTGCGCGTCGGTGTTGATGGCGATGAACTCAACGCCCTTCAGACCGTGCTCGATCATCCGGTTGACGGCGTTCACGCCGCCCCCGCCGATACCAACGACCTTGATGAGTGCCAGGTAGTTCTGCGGTGCCGCCACGTCCGCGCCTCTCGCCTCGTTGCTTTCCCGTTGTCCAGCGAAAAGACTGAACCTCAAGTAAATGCTTAGACTTATGTCAACTTTAGATTACGCCGCACGGTACGTGACGCGTTCTGGCGCTGTCCACGCGCCTCGCCGCCAAGAAACCACACTGTCCCGGGATGTGATATTTCATCGCTTTTCCCCTTTGGTGACAGGGAGATCGGGCGCCGAGACGTCGTACACCTTCGCCTGGCGCTTCATCAGCACGCTCAGTACCCCGGCCTTGCGCGCACTGTCATCGGAACTACCCCAAACGACCTTCACATCCGAGCTGAGATTCAGCGTGATCGAGTCCGGCGACGCTGCCGAGATCGAACGCACCTGCGCCCGCAAGGTCTCCGGCAGGGCGGCCGAAACCGTCACCACCGAATGGATCGTGACGTCGCGCCGTACGCCGGTGACCTTCGCCTCCGGCAGTCCGGCCGGCCGGTCGGGCACGGTGCGGTACGACGTACCGGTCGCGTCGACCAGTTCGTACCGCGAGCCGTCCGTGACGACCACGACCGGAACCCGTTCGGTGACGACGATCACGATCTTGTTCGGCCAGGCGCGGGTCACCTGCGCGTCCGCGACCGCCGGGATCGTCCGCACCCGGTCGGCGATCGACCGCAGGTCCACCTTCGCCAGCGGGGTGCCGATCGGTGCGGCCGCGGTCTGCTCGATCGTTGCCAGCGGCACCGTGTCGGCGCCGCTGATCCGCACACCCGAGACAGCGAGCACGGAAGAGAAGTAGAACAGCCAGACGACAAGCCCGGCCACGACAACGAGGCCGCCGCCGATCGCCCACGGCAGCCAACTCCGCCAGCGCACCAGCCGTTGCCGGCGCGCGAACCGCTGCTGTGCCCGAGCCAGATCAACGCTCTGGCTCATTCAACAAACCCCACCCAATTACTCCACCACAGCTACCGGCGTTGACTCGGCAGGCTCGCGGGTAGATCCACCAGCACTGGCGCGTTCGGCCAGCAGACCAACGACTTCCGGGCCGATCAGCGTCACGTCGCCCGCGCCCAGCGTCACCACCAGGTCACCCGGCGCGGCCAGGTCCGCGACCAGTTGCGGTACTGCGGACCACGACGGCTCGAACCGGACCTGATCCGGCTTCAGCGGCACGTGGTTCGCGATCAATGCCCCGGTGACGCCCGGCTCCGGGTCCTCGCGGGCCGCGAACACGTCCATCACCACGACCTCGTCGGCCAGCGCCAGCGATTCCGAGAACTCCTTGGCGAAGATCCGCGTCCGGCTGAACAGGTGCGGCTGGAAGCACGCGATCACGCGTCCCTCCCCCGCCACCGTGCGCGCCGCGGTCAGGTCGACGGCCAGCTCGGTCGGGTGGTGCGCATACGAGTCGAACACGCGCACGCCGTCCTCGAGCCCCTTGAACTCGAACCGGCGCCCGGTGCCGGTGAAGGCAGCGAGCCCCTCGGCCAGGTCGGCCGCGGAGAATCCGAGCCCGAGCCCGACCGTAAGCGCCGCCGACGCGTTCAGCGCGTTGTGCTTGCCCGCCTGCTGCAACTGCACGATCGGCAGCCTCCGCCCGCGGTACACCGGCACGAACGACTGCGTGGCGCCGTTCGCGGTGATCTCGGTGACATGCAGATCCGCGTCCTCCGACTCGCCGTACGTCCGTACGTCGATGCCGCGGGCGCGCGCGTACTCCGCGAGCCGCCGGGCGCCGGCATCGTCCTGGCAGATCACCATGAAGCCCTCGGGCAGCACGCGATCGCAGAACTCCTCGAACGCCTTGCGGTAACTGGCCTCGTCGCCGTAGTTGTCCAGATGGTCGGGCTCGACCGACGTGACGATCGACACCTCGGGCGTGTACGTCAGGAACGACTTGTCCGACTCGTCGGCCTCGGCGACGAACAGGTCGCCGTTGCCGTCGTGCGCGTTCGACCCGGACTCGTTCAGGTTCCCGCCGATCGCGTACGACGGGTCGGCGCCGCAGTGCTGCAGCGCGACCGTGAGCATCGACGTCGTGGTCGTCTTGCCGTGCGTCCCGGCGACCGCGAGCGTGCGGCGGCCGACCATCACCGAGGCCAGCGCGGCGGCCCGGGGCAGGATCGGGATCCCGGCCTCGCGGGCGGCGACCACCTCGGGGTTGGTCTCGCGGATCGCGGTCGACACCACCACGGTGTCGACGTCCTTGACGTGCTCGGCGGCGTGACCGACCCAGCAGGTCGCGCCGAGCGCACGGAGCGCGGCGAGCACCTTGCCGTCCTTGGCGTCGGACCCGGACACCTCGATCCCGCGGGAGGCCATGATCCGGGCGATCCCGGACATACCGGCTCCGCCGATTCCTACGAAGTGCACTCTGCCCAGCTTTTCGGCAGGCAGCAGCGTGTCAGGTGCGGTGACGATCACGAGGCAGACCTCACCACATCCAGGATGATCCGCGCCAATCGCTCGTCGGCATCCGTCCGGATCACACCGGTCGCAGCTGTGGACATGGCTGTCAGACGCTCGCGGTCGTGCAGAAGTTGCGGCACATTCGCCCGGATCCAGTCCGCGGTCATCTCGGCGTTGTCGATCAGCAGTCCGCCGCCGACGTCGACGACCGGTTTCGCGTTCAGTCGCTGCTCACCGTTACCGATCGGCAGCGGTACGTAGATCGCGGGCAGTCCGACACCGGACACCTCGGTGACCGTGTTCGCTCCCGAGCGGCAGACCACCAGGTCGGCCGCGGCGTACGCCAGGTCCATCCGGTCGACGTAGTTCAGGACGACGTACGGGTAGCGGCCGGTCAGCGGCACTTCGAGGGTGTTCTTCGGGCCGATCGCGTGCAGGACCTGGATGCCGGCCGCCTGCAGGTCCGTGGCAGCGCCGGAGACGGCCTCGTTGATCTGCCGTGCGCCCTGTGACCCGCCGGTCACGAACAGCGTCGGCGCATCGGGGTCCAGGCCGAAGAACTGCCGCGCCTCGGCCCGCAGCGCGGCCCGGTCGAGCGTGGAGATCGCGCGCCGGATCGGCAGCCCGACGTACTCGGCGTGCGGCAGCTCGCTGCCCGGGAACGACGTCTTCACGTACTGCGTGCAGTAGCGCGCGGCGAACTTGTTCGCGATCCCTGGCACCGCGTTGCCCTCGTGGACGACGATCGGCGTCTTCCGCCGCCAGGCGGCGACGTACGCCGGGGTGGAGACGTAGCCGCCGAACCCGACCAGGACGTCGGCCTTGGCCTCGTCGAGCACCCGGCGGGCGGCGCTGACCGAGGCCAGCATCTTCCCCGGTACGGCGAGCAGCGCCGGCGTGGGTTTGCGCGGCAGCGGCACCGGCGGGATCAGCTCCAGCCGGTAGCCGGCCTCGGGTACGACGCGGGTCTCGAGGCCGCGCTCGGTGCCGAGCGCGAGGATCTCGACGGTCGGGTCGATCCGGCGCAGGGCGTCGGCGGTGGCGATCAGGGGTGAGGTGTGGCCGGCGCTACCGCCGCCGGCCAGAACGATGCTGGGCACAGCTTTCAACGCTCCCGCGGGTTCACTTGTGTTGCGGCGTACGCCGCGAAGGCAGCCACCCGAACCGGGGCCGCCTGGTCTCTTTCAGGGCAGCCTGCGCGCCGGGCTCGGCCTTCGCGAAGGACAGCAGCATGCCGATCGCGATGAGGGTCGGCAGCAGTGCGGAACCACCGTACGACAAAAGCGGGAGCGGGATACCCACGATGGGTAGCAGTCCGATCACGGCGCCGAGGTTGACGAGGGTCTGGGCCATGATCCAGATCGTGATCCCCGCCGCCGCATAGCGGACGAACGGCTCGGTGTTCCGCGTCGCGATCCTGACCCCGGCGTACGCCAGGGTGAGGAACAGAGCAAGCACGGTGAGCGACCCGACCAGGCCGAGCTCCTCACCGATCACCGAGAAGATGAAGTCGGTGTGCGCTTCCGGCAGGTTGCTCCACTTCTGCCGGCTGTTGCCGATCCCGACGCCCCACCAGCCGCCGGTCGAGAGTGCGTAGAACGAGTGGTACGCCTGCCAGCCGACGCCCATCGGGTCCGAGAACGGGTCGAGGAACGACGTGACCCGCTGCATCCGGTACTTCTCCGCGTTGACGAAGTACGTCGCCACCGCGCCGACCACGACGATCGTCGCGACGAACAGCCGCGTCGGTGCGCCGACGATCCAGATCATGCCGATCATCACGGCCATCAGCACCAGCGCGGTCCCGAGGTCGTGCTGGCCGACGACCAGAGCGATCACCAGACCGCAGACCGGCACCATCGGGACCAGCAGATGTTTCCACTGGGTGAGCAGTTTCTCCTTGCGGGCATACAGATCCGCGCACCACATCACCATCGCGAGCTTGGCGAACTCACTCGGCTGGATCTGCAGCGGTCCGCCGAGGTTCAGCCAGTTGGTGTTGCCGTTCACGCCGACGCCGAGGCCCGGGATGTAGGTCAGCACCAGCAGGAACATCGATCCGAGCAGCGCGACGTACGCGAGCATACGGAAGTGCCGGGGCGTCATCCGCGAGGCGACGTAGGCCATCGGCAGGCCGACCACGACCCAGATCAGCTGCCGGACGAAGATCGTGTAGCTGTTCCCGTTGACGCGCAGCGACAGCACACTCGATGCCGACAGCACCATCATCAGCCCGAGCACGAGCAGCAGCCCGGTCGCGCCGAGCACGATGTGGTACGACGTCAGCGGCCGGTCGAGCACGTCCCGGATCGCCGCGACCCAGGCCCGCTCGCCGGTCTTCCTGCCCTCGGGCTGATCCGCGATCGACGTCACGCGATCACCTCCGAGTCAGTTGCCGAGCGCGTGTACGGCTTCGGTGAAGGCGTCCCCACGGGCTCCGTAGTTGGCGAACATGTCCCAGGATGCGCAGCCAGGCGCGAGCAGCACGGTGTCACCCACCTGTGCGAGCTTCGCCGCCTCCCCCACCACGATCTGCATAGCTCCAGTGTCTGTTGCCTCGACGACGATCCTCGGGACATCCGGTGCGTGTCGCTCGAGAGCTTCGGCGATCACCTGCTTGTCCTGGCCCATCAGCACGACGGCACGCAACCGTTCGCGAGCCGCGATCACCAGCTCGTCGAACGTCGCACCCTTGGCCTGGCCGCCGGCGATCCACACCACATGCTCGTACGCGAGCAGCGAAGCCTGCGCGGCGTGCGGGTTGGTTGCCTTCGAATCGTCGACATAGTTGACCCCGGCAACCTCCGCGACGTGCGCGATCCGGTGCTTGTCCGGCCGGAATCCCCGCAGTCCGTCGCGGATCGCGGTCGCCGGTACGCCGAACGAGCGCGCCAACGCCGCCGCGGCCAGCGCGTTCGCGATGTTGTGCGGAGCAGCCGGCGTGACATCGGAGATCATCGCCAGCTCGAGCGCCGACGTGGCGCGCTGCTCGACGAACGCCCGATCCACCAGCAGGTCGTCGACGATCCCGAGCATCGACAGTCCCGGCGTACCGAGGGTGAAGCCGATCGCGCGACAGCCCTCGATCACGTCCGCGTCCATCACGAGCTGCTCGGTCGCCTGGTCGGCGACGTTGTACACGCACGCGATCTGGCAGTTCTCGAAGATGCGGCCCTTGTCCTTGGCGTACGCGTCCAGCGAGCCGTGCCAGTCGACGTGGTCCGGCGCGATGTTCAGCACGGCGGCCGAGTGCGCCGACATCGAGTGGGTGTAGTGCAGCTGGTAGCTGGACAGCTCGACCGCGATCACGTCGTACGGCTCGGGGTCCATCACGGCCTCGAGCAACGGCAGCCCGACGTTGCCTGCGGCAACAGTTCGGAGACCGGCGGCCTGCAGCATCGCGGTCAGCATCTGCACCGTCGTCGTCTTGCCGTTGGTGCCGGTGATGCACAACCACGGTGCGGCGCTCGCCGGGTCGCGCAGTCGCCACGCCAGCTCGATCTCGCTCCAGATCGGGACTTCGCGCTCGGCCGCCTGCGCGAGCAACGGCGCATGCGGCGGTACGCCGGGAGACGTGACGACCACGTCGACGTCCTTCGGCAACTCCGCCGTACTGCCCGGGCCGAGGGTGATCGTGGCGCCGAGCGTCTCCAGGATCACCGCCTTCTCGCGCAGCGCCTCGTTGTCGCGATCATCGAGTACGACGAGGTGCTCGGCCCCGGCCTGGATCAGCGAGTCCGCGCAGGCATAGCCCGCGGTACCGAAGCCCAGCACGACGAATCGTGTGGTCGCCCAGCCGTCGTCGGTGCGTGTCTCGAGCGTCATCCGGTCACCCATTCCGCGTAGAAGACCCCGAGTCCGATCACCACACACAGTCCTTGGATGATCCAGAACCGGATCACGATGTTGACCTGTTCCCAGCCGAGCATCTCGAAATGGTGATGCAGCGGCGCCATCCGGAACAGGCGTTTGCCCTTGGTGGCCTTGAAGTAGCCGACCTGCAGGATCACCGAAGCGGTGACGATCACGAACAGGCCGCCGAGCAGCAGCACCAGCAGCTCGGTCCGGGTCATCACCGCCATACCGGCCAGTGCGCCACCGAGCGACAGCGAACCGGTGTCACCCATGAAGATCTTCGCCGGCGAGGCGTTCCACCACAGGAAGCCGAACAGCGCGCCGGTCAGACAGGCGGCGACCACGGCAAGGTCATGCGGATCGCGGACCTCGTAACACTTGGCGCCGACACCGTTCGCGGTCGCGCAGCTCTGGTTGAACTGCCAGATGCAGATCAGCGTGTACGCGCCGAACACCATCATCGACGCGCCGGTCGCCAGACCGTCCAGACCGTCGACCAGGTTGACGCCGTTCGACATACCGGCGATCAGCAGCAGGATCCAGATGATCACCAGGATGGCCGGCAGCTCCAGCCAGCCGATGTCACGGATGAACGAGATGAACGGCGAGGCCGGCCGCTGTCCGCGCTCGTCCGGGAACTGCAGCGCGAGCACCGCGAACACCACCGCGACGAAGGTCTGGCCGGCCAGTTTCGCCTTGCTGCGCAGGCCGAGGCTGCGCTGCCGGAAGATCTTGATGAAGTCGTCCAGGAAGCCGACCGCGCCCATCCCCGCGAACAGGAACAGCACCAGGATCGCCGAGGCGCTCGGCGGCGTCATCGTGAACAGCTTCGCCGCGAAGTACCCGACGATCGTCGCGACGATGAACACCGCGCCGCCCATGGTCGGCGTACCGCGCTTGATGTGGTGCGAGGTCGGGCCGTCCGCGCGGATCTCCTGGCCGTAGCCGCGCTTGGCCAGCCATCGGATCGCCCAGCGCGTGCCGATCAGCGTCAGCACCATCGCGACGGCGCCACCGAACAGGATCGAGATCACTGCACGTCCTCCAGCAATGCGTCAGCGAGGCTGCGCAGTTTCGAGCCCTTCGAAGACTTCACCAGTACGACGTCGCCCGCGCGCAGCCCGGACCTGAGCAGCTCGAGTGCTTCCGGGATCGTGTCGACGAACGCGGACTCGTTGCCCCACGAACCTTCCAGCGAGGCGCCGAGGTGGATCGGTTTCGCTCCCTCACCGACCACGAGCAGCCGGTTCACGTCGAGCCGGACGACGAGGCGCCCGATCGCATCGTGCTCGTCGGCGGAGGTGTCGCCGAGCTCGAGCATCTCGCCGAGCACCGCCCAGGTCCGTGCACCGCGCGACCGGCCGATGGCGACGAGCGACTTCAGCGCCGCGCGCGTCGAGTCTGGGTTGGCGTTGAACGCGTCGTTGATGATCGTCACACCGTCGGCCCGCTCGGTCAGCTCCATCCGCGCGGCAGACACCCGGGTGGCCGCGTTCAGGCCGTCGGTGATCTGCCCGGGCGTCAGGCCGATCGCCGTACCGACCGCCGCGGCAGCGAGGGCGTTCGACACGTAGTGCTCGCCGATGAACTGCAGTTGTACGTCGCCGCTGAAGTCCCCGATGTGCAAGGCGAACGCCGGACGTCCCTCCGCGTCGAGCTTGACGCCCTCCGCGCGGATGTCGGCCTCGGCCGCCTCGCCGAAGGTCAGGATGCGGGCCTGCGTCCGGCTCCGCATCGCGGCGACCCGGTGGTCGTCGGCGTTCAGGATCGCGATGCCGCCCGCCGGCACCGCCTCGATCAGCTCGCCCTTGGCGATCGCGATGTTGTCCTGGGAGCCGAACTCGCCGATGTGCGAGGTGCCGATGTTCAGCACCAGGCCGATGCCCGGCGGCGTGATCCCGGTCAGATAGGCGATGTCGCCCTGGTGCCGGGTCCCCATCTCGGCGACCAGGTACTTCGTGGTTTCGGTCGCCTGCAGCGCGGTGAGCGGGTGGCCGATCTCGTTGTTGAACGAGCCTTCCGGCGACACGGTCTCGCCGTACGGGCGGATGACCTGGGCGATCAGGTCCTTGGTGCTGGTCTTGCCGGACGAGCCGGTGAGCGCGATGACGGTGAGATCCGGGAGTCTGCCGACCACGAGCCGGGCCAGGTCGCCGAGGGCCTGCTGCGTGTCGTCGACGACGATGCACGGACTCCCCTCGATCGGCCGGCTGGTCAGCGCGGCGGTGACGCCGGCCGCGGTCGCCGTACCGACGTAGTCGTGCCCGTCGACACGCTCACCGGGCAGGGCGACGAACAGCCCGCGCGGTTCCGCGGCTCGCGAATCGATCACCACCGAGCCGTCGACGACGGCCGTGGGTTCGACACCCACGAGCTCGCCCCGGACGGCGTCGGCGATCTCGCCGCAACTGACAGGGATCACCGGTCTGCCTCCAACAGGTCACGCACGGTTTCGCGGTCGTCGAACGGGTGGATCACACCGCCGACGTCCTGGCCGGTCTCATGGCCCTTTCCGAGTACGACGACGGTGTCGCCGGGGCCGGCCAGCTCGATCGCGGACGCGATGGCCTGCCGGCGGTCGCCGATCTCGTGCAGGTCGACGCCCGGGACCGCCTCCCGCGCACCCTGCACGGCGGCAGCACGGATCGCCGCCGGGTCCTCGCTGCGCGGGTTGTCGTCGGTCACGATCACCACATCCGCGGTCCGGGCAGCGGCGGCGCCCATCGCCGGCCGCTTCCACGGGTCGCGGTCGCCGCCGCAGCCGACGACGGCGAACAGCCGGCCCTTGGTCGCACCACGCGCCGCCTGCAGCGCCAGCTCGACAGCGTCCGGCGTGTGCGCGTAGTCGACGATCACGGCCAGGCCGTCCTCGCGGGTGAACAGCTCCATCCGCCCGGGCACGGTCGCCGTCCGCAGACCTGCCGCGATCGCATCAGCGGGTACGCCAGCCTGTCGCAACATCACGGTCGCGAGCAGCGAATTGGAGACGTTGAACTCTCCCGGCAGGGCGATCTCGACCGTCAGCCTCTCGTCCGGCCCGCGGACGTCGAACACCGTCGTGCCGTGCTCGGACTGATGCAGATTGGCGACCGTCCAGTCCGCGTCCCCCTTGGTCGACACGGTCACGAGCGGTACGACGGTCTGCGCCGCGAGCCTGCGCCCGTACTCGTCGTCGATGGTCACCACCGCGACGTCACACCGCTCCGGGGTGAACAACGAGGCCTTCGCCTGGAAGTAGTCCTCGAACGTCTTGTGGAAGTCCAGATGGTCCTGCGAGAGGTTGGTGAACCCCGCGACCGCGAACCGGGCGCCGTCGACGCGCCCCAGCGCGAGCGCGTGGCTCGACACCTCCATCGCGCACCACGCGACCGCCTGCTCCCGCATCACCGCAAACAGCGCCTGCAGGTCGGTGGCCTCCGGAGTGGTCCGGACGCTCTTCACGACCTCGTCGCCAACACGCGTTTGAATCGTCCCGATCAACGCTGCCGGACCGAGCCTCCGCAGTACTGCGTCGAGCAGGAAGCTGGTCGTGGTCTTGCCGTTGGTCCCGGTGACCCCGAGCAGCCGAAGTTCGCTGGTCGGCTCGCCGTACACGCGGGACGCGACCGCACCGAGCACGCTGCGCGGGTTGTCGACGACCAGCACCGGCAGACCGCTCGCAGCGGCCCGGTCAGCGCCGGCGGGATCGGTCAGTACGGCGACGGCGCCCGCCTGCTGGGCTTTCGCGACGTACTCCGCACCATGCGTGACGGCACCGGGCAGAGCGGCGTACAGGTCGCCGGGGAGGACAGAGCGCGAGTCGAGGGTGACGCCGGTGACGGACACCGGCGGCGCTGCCGGGACCGTTGCCATCGAATGGGCGCCGGCGACGCTCGCGAGGTCGGCGAGGCTGACCGGCACGACGTGCCGTGGCCTGATCGCTGCGACCGCGCCGCCTGCGGCGGTAGGGGTGGACACGGGCCCTGAGGCTACCGCTCCGGACCCTGTGACTCCTACCTGACCCTGCGTCACCATCACCAGGTGATCGGGACGTTGGGCTGCTTTGCTCCGGTCGGCGGGACAACGTACTTCTGCAGCGCGTAGCTCATCACGTCTCGGAACACCGGTCCTCCTTGCAGGCCACCACCCCGAACTCCGTCACTCGGGTCGTGCAGTACGACGTAGGTAACGAAGCGTGGGTTGTCGGCCGGAGCAAATCCGGCAAAAGAAGTGGCCCACTTGCGGTAGCAGCTGCAGGCCGAGTCGACCTCCTGCGCCGTACCGGTCTTGCCGGCCACCAGGTAACCGTCGATCGCGGCCTGCGGCGCGGTGCCCTTCTTCGCGGTCACCGCCTCCATCATCGTGGCGACCTCCTTGGCGGCCGTCTCGCTCACCACCCGGTGCGGCGCGGCGGTCTGGTTCGGGATCACGGTGCCGTTCGCGTCGACGTAGTTGCGGACCAGCTTCGGCGGCACGTAGACGCCGCCGTTGGCGACCGTGTTCACCGCGGCCGTCATCTGCACGGCGTTCACCGACAGGCCCTGGCCGAAGGCGACGTTCGACCGGGTGATCTCCGGCCACTCGTCGCCGTCCATCAGCTTGCCGTTGCTCTCGCCGGGGAAGTTCAGGCCGGTCGGCTGGCCGAACCCGAAGTCGTGCAGGTACTTCACGAACTGCGGGATCCGCATCTGCTGCGCGGCCATGATCGTGCCGACGTTCGACGACTTCGCGACCACACCGGCGATGGTCAGGTTCATCGGGCCGTGGTCCCAGTGGTCCTTGATCTTGCGCCGCTGCACCTCGATGCTGCCCGGCACCGTCAGCTTGGTGTTCAGGTCGATCAGGCCCGCGTCGGCGAGCGCGGCCATGGTCGCGACTTTCTGCACGCTGCCCGGCTCGTATGTGCGCTCCAGCGCGGGGTTGTTCAGGTCGCTGGGCTTGTACGGCTTGTTCGGGTCGAACGTCGGGTAGTTCGCCATCGCGAGCAGTTCTCCGGACTTCACGTCCTCGACGATGACGGTGCCGGAGCTGGCCTTGTACTGCTTGACCGCCTCCTCGATCCGCTTCTCCGCGAAGTACTGCAGATCCCGGTCCAGGGTCAGCTGCACGCCGACGCCGGGCTTCGGCTCCTCGACCGTATGGTTCGCGTTCGGGATCTTGTTGCCCTTGGTGTCGACCTCGTACATCGCCTTGCCGTCGTGACCGGACAGCTTGTCGTTCAGCCCGTACTCGAGCCCCGACAACCCCTGGCCGTCGGCACCCGTCACGCCGACCACGGTCGCGGCGACGCTGCCGTTCGGATGGCTGCGGATCGGGTCGTCCTCGGTGTACAGCCCGGCCAGCAGCGGGGCGGCCTGGTCCTGCGGTTTGCCCTTGTTCTGCTGGGCGATGGTCGCGTTCGCGGTCTTGATCTCGGCCTGGATCGCGCTCCACGTCGTCGGCGGCACCTGATGCGCGAGATACGTGAAGCGGCCCTTGCCGGTCATCGCCGCGACCAGCTTGCCGTACGTCGTACCGGTCACCTTCGGCGCGATGATCGAGGCGAGCTGCTGCGCCACCGGCTTGGTCTGCGTCGGGTCGGCGGTGATCGCGACCGCGTCCTCGGACACGGCCAGCTCGACGCCGTTGCGATCGGTGATGGCACCGCGGGTCGCGTGCAGGATGAACGGTTTGGTGTTCTCCCGGGTCGCCGCCTGCGCGTAGCTGTCCGGGTCCACGCCCTGCAGCAACACCAGCCGCCCGGCGAACAGCGACAGTACGAACGCCATGACGCCGAACGTCACCCGCAACCGAACCGCCGGCCGCCCCAACCGCAACGTCCGCGGCGCCTTGCGTACCTTCGGCTTCCTGGGCCGCGGCTGAGGCCGATTCTGCGGCGGCCGTTTCCTGCCGGAGGTCTTCTTCACCGGACGCTTGGCCGTCTTCTTGGCCGCGCCGTTGGTGGGAACCTGCTTGCGCGGCGCCGCACCGCCGGGAGCAGGCCGCTTCGCAGCGGCCTTCTTCACCGGCCGCGGATTCGCTGCCGCCGCCTTCTTCACCGGACGGCGCGCCGCCGCCTGCTCCTCTTCGCGAGCTTTGCGGAGGAGGCGGTCGCGGGTGGACTCGGGGCGGGGTGGCGTCGTACGGGCACTGTCCGTAGTGGATGGACGACGGGGTTGAGCCGTGCGGAGTCGGTTCTCCCGGCCCGGTGTCGCTCCACGCTTGCGTGGCGGCTCGTTTCCCCGTCGATCCGTCATCCGATCATCCCCGTGTGGTCGTAGCAGGCTTCTTCGTCGTGACCGGCGGCTTCGTCGTCCCGGTCGGCGGCTTCGTCGTACCTGTCGGAGGCTTGGTGGTGCCTGCCGGCGGCTTGGTGGTGGCGGCCGGGGGCTTCACCGGTGTCGTGGTGGTCGGCTTCACCGGCGTCTGCGTGGTTGGCTTGACCACCGGAGGCTTGGTGGCGGTGCCGGTCGGAGTACCCGGGCCGAACATTGCCGTACCGGTCCCGGCCTTGCCCTCGGCCGGCACACCGAGCACCCGCCCGTCGGACAGCCGCAGGAACACCGGGTTCGGGTTCGGCACCATGCCCATCCGCAGCGCCCGGTCGGCCAGGTTCTGCGGTGACTCCAGCGTGCGGACCTGCTTCTCCAGTTGCTCCTGCTGGTCGCGGAGCTGATCCGCCTGGCTGCTCAGCTTGGTCACCTGGAACGTCCCGCTCTGCAGCTGTGTGTTCAGCAGCAGCAGACCGACCAGTCCGGCGGCCAGCAGCGAGACCACGAAGATGACGAACGGCATCCGCGGCGGCCGGAAGGGCGCGCCGTACACCACGCGCAGCCGCGGCTCCGAACGCTTCTTCGCGGTACCACTGGCGACCGGCGTCACCCGCGCCTTCTGCGGACTGAAGACAGTACTCATCAGGCCACCAGTCCCTTCTCCCGGATTCGTGTCGCCGCCCGCACCCGAGCGGACGCGGCGCGCGGGTTCGCCGCGACCTCTTCCTCGGTCGGGCGCTCGGCGCCGCGGGTCAGCAGTTTCAGATAGGGCTCATGTCCGGCCGGGATCACCGGCAGGTCGTCCGGTACGTCGGACTTCGTGGCGGCCGCGAACACCTGCTTGGTGATCCGGTCCTCGAGCGAGTGGTAGCTCATCACCACGATCCGCCCGTGCAACGCCAGTGCCTGCAGGGCCGCGGGCAGCGCACGACGCAGTACGTCGAGCTCGCCGTTCACCTCGATCCGCAGCGCCTGGAATGTCCGCTTCGCGGGGTGTCCCCCGGTCCGCCGCGCCGCCTGCGGGATCGCGTTGCGCACCAGCTCGGACAGCCGCGCGCTGTTGGTGAACGGCTCGGTCTCCCGCTCGCGCACGATCCGGTCCGCGATCCGGCGGGCGAACTTCTCCTCGCCGTACTGGAACAGGATCCGGGCCAGGTCGGCCGCGCTGTAGGTGTTGACGATGTCGGCCGCCGTGGTCGGGCCGGTCGGGTCCATCCGCATGTCCAGCGGCGCGTCCTGCGCGTACGCGAATCCGCGATCGGCCTCGTCCAGCTGCATCGACGAGACGCCGAGATCGAACAGGATCCCGTCGATCGCCGGCACCCCGAGATCCGCCAGTGCGCGCGGAAGCTCGTCGTACACGGCATGCACGAGCGTGATCCGGTCTTCGTACGGCGCCAGTCGCTCGCCCGCCAGCCGCAG
Organism: Kribbella sp. NPDC049584; assembly: GCF_040675555.1. NCBI lineage: Bacteria > Bacillati > Actinomycetota > Actinomycetes > Propionibacteriales > Kribbellaceae > Kribbella > Kribbella sp. NPDC049584. The sequence continues at coordinate 925,548 of NZ_JBFAPF010000002.1, read as the reverse complement.
CGCGGCCGGATCCCGGTCGAAGCCGATCAGCCGAACGTCGGGGAACTCCCGCAGGAACGCCTCGGAATGACCGCCGAGACCGAGGGTCGCGTCGACGACGACAGCGCCCGGATGCGCGAGTGCCGGCGCCAGCAGCGCGACCACGCGCTCCAGCATCACCGGCACATGCCGCTCCGCAGCGTTCATCTCGACCCTTCCCGTCGCCGCGGGAGCGACCCCTGCCCCCGCAGGTCTTGTGTGGTACGTAGACAGCACCGTCCGGTCAGATCGCGGGTACGCCTCCCGGGGAAGTACCTGATGGTCTTGGCGCCGGGGAAGTGGCGCCAACACGGCAGGTCGGAAGTCGGACCCGTGATCTCACCGGACGGTCGGTGTGTCCTCGCACTCTGTTCAGCTGTCCATCGTTCATCTGTCCAGCTAGAAGATGCCTGGCAGCACTTCCTCGGAGAGGTCGGCGAACGCCTGCTCCTGCTCCGCGGAGTACCGGTTCCAGTTCTCCGTGTTCCAGATCTCCACCCGGTTCATCGCCCCGATGACGACGCAGTCGCGATCCAGTGACGCGTAATCGCGCAGCATCGGTGGGATGGTGACCCGGCCTTGCTTGTCCGGCATCTCGTTGGAGGCGCCGGCGAACAACATCCGTAGGTAGTCCCGCGCACCCTTGTTGGTGATCGGAGCCTGCTTCAACTGCTCGGTCAGCTGGACGAACTCACGCTCCGGCCACACGGACAGCGATCGCTCCTGCCCACGCGTGATCACCAGACCGTCGGCCAGCTCGTCGCGGAACTTCGCCGGCAGGAACAGCCGGCCCTTGTCGTCGAGCTTGGGGAAGTGAGTTCCGAGGAACACGCTCCACCTCCCCGTTGCGGACTCTCCGACTCAGGCGAGTGTTTCCACCACTTCAGTTCCACTGCGCTCCACCTTACTCCACTTTCCACCACCGTCAACCAACTTCCGCCCCATTCCGCCCCCGTGCCGCGTGAATCCGCGCCTGCTTTCCCGCGTGTCGCTGCCAGCTCAGCCGTTGAGTCCTCCACATCGCCCCACGTCCGTTCCTCCACTTCGCTCCACTCCCTCTCCTCCACATAGCGCCACCGGGGAACTGATGAACCATTCGGCGCGGTTGATCGTGAACCTTGTGCGGGCCCGGAACGTCGTACGGCGCACGCATCCTTTTGCCGCCCGTACGCTTGGAGGGACGACTCCGACCCCGTGAGGGCGTGCGCCGATGAACTCCGAAACGCCAGGTAACGAAACCCCCGCCGCTCTAGGCCCGACCCCTACAGCGGGTGAGAATGTGTCGGCAGTCAACGAATGGGGAGGACACAGAGTGAGCAGCACCACCGCGACCAGCTCGCCGCTGGCAGGAGCCGGGGACTTCGACGAGCTGTCCGAGGTGGCGGGCCGCGTCCGCCGGGCCATGGAGCAGGTGATCGAGGGCAAACCCGACGTTGTCGAGGTCGCCATCACCGTGCTGCTGGCCGAGGGACATCTGCTGATCGAGGACGTGCCGGGCGTCGGCAAGACGATGCTGGCGAAGGCGCTGGCGAAGTCGATCGACTGCACCGTGCGCCGGATCCAGTTCACGCCGGACCTGCTGCCGTCGGACATCACCGGCGTCTCCGTCTTCAACCAGGAGATCCGCGACTTCGAGTTCAAGCCCGGTGCGGTGTTCGCGAACATCGTCGTCGGCGACGAGATCAACCGCGCCTCGCCGAAGACCCAGGCCGCGTTGCTGGAGTCGATGGAGGAGCGGCAGGTCACCGTCGACACCACGACGTACCACCTGGACTCCCCGTTCATGGTCATCGCGACGCAGAACCCGATCGAGATGGAAGGCACCTACCCGCTGCCTGAGGCGCAGCGCGACCGGTTCATGGCCCGCGTCTCGATGGGCTATCCGGAGCCTGCCGCCGAGCTGCGGATGCTCGACGGGCACGCCGCCGACGACCCACTGCTGAGTCTGCAGCCGGTCACCGACGGCCAGCAGATCCTGCGGCTGGTGAAGACGGTGCAGTCCGTGCACGTGTCCGAGTCCGTGAAGGAGTACGCCGTCGCCCTGGTCGGCGCGACCCGGCGGTCGCAGGAGCTCCGGCTCGGCGCCAGCCCGCGGTCGACGCTGCACCTGATCCGGGCGGCGCGTGCGGCGGCCGCGCTCGACGCACGCGAGTTCGTCCTGCCGGACGACATCCAGGAGCTCGCGGTGCCGGTCCTCGCGCACCGGGTGCTCCCAGCGGCTGAAGCGCATCTCGGTGGGCGCGGTGCAGCCGACATCATCTCCGGGTTGGTGTCCAGCGTGGCCCTCCCCCGCACCCGCCGGGACTGAGACATGCGGCAGGCACTGCGCGGACTGACCACCAGAGGGCGGGCGTTCGTCGCAGCCGGTCTCACCGCATCGCTGTGCGCGCTGTTGCTCGGCCAGAAGGACCTGCTGCGCGTCGGCATCCTGCTGGCGGCGTTGCCGGTCGTCGCGGCTCTCGTCGTCGGCCGGACGCGGCTGCGGCTGCAGGTACGGCGGAGCCTCGCGCCGGACCAGGTTCCGGTCGGGACCCAGGCCACCGTGGAGCTGACCCTGAGCAACCAGGGCCGGATGCCCGCGGGCCTGCTGCTACTCGAGGACCGCATACCTTATGTACTGGGTCACCGGCCGCGGTTCGTCGTGGACCGCGTCAGCCCGAACTGGCGTCGCACGGTCACCTACCCGGTCAAGTCCGACGTACGCGGACTGTTCCAGGTCGGGCCGCTGATGCTGACGGTGGCCGACCCGTTCGGGCTGGTGGAGACCAGTCGGACGTTCACGCGCAGCCAGCACCTGCTGGTCACGCCGCGGGTCTACCGGCTCCCCGAGATCCGGCTGGGTGCGGATCGCGCCGGCTCGGGCGAGAACCGGCCGCGGGCGATCGCCTCTGCCGGTGAAGAGGACGCGACGGTTCGCGAGTATCGCGACGGTGACGACCTGCGCCGGGTGCATTGGCGGTCCACGGCTCGCCGCGGTGAGCTGATGGTCCGCCGCGAGGAGCAGCCCTGGCAGAGCCGATGCGCGCTGTTTCTGGACGCGCGGACGATCTCGCACCACGGGCACGGGCCGTCGTCCAGCCTGGAGTGGGCCGTCAGCGCGGCCGCATCGGCCGGCATCGACCGGATCAGGCGCGGGTACGTGACCACGATGCTCGGCGGCCCGACCACGCTGTCCGCCATCACTCACCGGACTTCCGCGTCGGTGCACCAGCCACTCAACCAGCAGGAGTTGCTGACCGAGTGCGCGACCGTCGAAGAGCACAAGTACGCCGAGCTCGCACCACTGCTGACCGTCGACCGGCACGCGCAGGAACCGAGCCTGGTGATCGCGATCCTCGGCGCCTGCAGCACCGACGACGTCATCGCCCTGAACCGCTGGCGGACCAGCCAGGCCACCGGAGTCGCCCTGCTGCTCGACGCCGCGAGCTGGGCGGTCGGCGCCGAGGCGACCGAGAAGTCGGCCCGGCTCACCGCCGCCACTGACGCTACTGAGAACGAACTACGCCGTAACGGCTGGCGAGTAGCCAGAGTCCGCCGCGGCGACCACCTCCCCACCGTGTGGTCCGGCCTAGGACTACGGAGCGGACGGATCGCATGACTGTATTGATGCCACGCCTCCGGCGCGGCGGGTCACGAGGCTGTGACTCCCGGCCTTCCCTCGTCGCTCCGGTCGCTTCGCTCCCTCCGCTCCTCAGTCCAGGCCGGGAGGCCTCATGACCGGTCACGCAAGGATCTCTATCGCTGCTTGGGGAGCGACCGTTCTCGGGTCGCTCGTCCTGACTCCGGTGTTCTCCGGGCCGTTCCTGTTCATCAGCGCGTTCCTGTGCGCGTTGGTGACGGGCATCGGGGTCCTGCTGCAGAACCTGCGGACACCGCGGATCGTCGTACCGATCGTCCAGCTGTTCGTGCTAGTCGAGCTGCTGTCGCTGTTCTTCCTGCACGGGACGATGAAGTTCGGGCTGATCCCGTGGAAGGCGACCGCGCTCGAGTTCAACTCGCAGATGGTCGACGCGATGGACTCGATCAACCGATTCAGCGCGCCGCTGCCGCAGGATCCGCATCTGACGCTGTTCGCGGTCTCGGTGATCACAGCGACCGGGCTCCTGATCCACATCATCGCCGTACAGCTGCGACAGGCCGCGTGGTCGGGCTTGCTGCTGCTGATCATGTACACGGTGCCGGCCGCAACCGTGCACGGCGGACTGCCCGCATTGCTGTTCATCCCGCCCGCGATCGGCTACATCGTCCTGCTGTCCGCGGAAGGTCGCAGTCGGCTCAGCCGCTGGGGCCGCCGGATCTCGGGCGTCTCGCACCTCGACGCCGCAGAGCCGGTCGAAGCGTCGGCGCTCGGCCAGGCAGGTCGTCGGATCGGGCTGACCGTGGTCGCGATCGCAGCACTGCTGCCGGCGTTGCTGCCCGCTCTGCCGGAAGGTGTCATCGGCAACGGTCTGGCCGGTGGCGGCACCGGCAACGGGCTCGGGGCGTCGATCTCGTCGACCGACCCGATGCTCGACATGGGCAAGAACCTCAAGCGCGGCGACAACGTCGTCGCCCTTACCTACAAGGGCGGCTCGCCCGGCGGCACGTACCTGCGGCTGACCGCGCTCGACCTCTTCGACGGCAACACCTGGCGGATCTCGCAGCGCGACTCGCCACACAAGATCACCGGTGACCTGACCGCCCCGCCCGGGTACAGCGGTGACCTGTCCAAGGTCCCGCAGACCAGCATGGAGATCGACGTCACCCGGACGTTCCGCTCGCAGTTCGCGCCGGTCCCCTACCCGTTGCACTCGATCTCGCTGAAACGCGACTGGCAGTACGACGCCGACGCGTTGGACGTGGTCTCGTCGGACGGGTCGATCGTCGCGGGCAAGAAGTACAAGCTGACGTCGTACGACCTGCAGCCGACGCCGCAGCAGCTGCACGACTCGATCACAACGAGCGCCCCGGACCAGTACACGTCGAACGTGCCGCAGCGAACGCCGAACGACATCAAGCAGAAGACGCTCGAGGTCACCGCTCCGGCCGGGGACAACAAGTTCGAGGCCGCGGTGCTGATCCAGAACTGGTTCCGCAGCGGCGACTTCACCTACAGCACCGCGAACGCCAAGGGCAGCGGGATGTCGGCGCTCGAGGACTTCCTGCTGAAGAACAAGACCGGGTACTGCGAGCAGTTCGCGACCGGGATGGCGCTGATGGCGCGGATCATCGGGATCCCGTCCCGGGTCGGGATCGGCTTCCTGCCCGGGCAGGCCGGCAAGGACGGCGAGTTCACCGTCCGGATGCACGACATGCACGCGTGGCCGGAGCTGTTCTTCCAGGGCATCGGCTGGGTCCGGTTCGAGCCGACGCCGTCCGCCCGCGTCTCGGCCACGCCGAACTGGACCGTCCCCGCGACCGGTGACTCGACCAGCCCGACGACCGCGCCGACCACCGTGCCGACCACTCCCGGCGCCGGCGAGACCCCTGGAATCGACAAGCCGCGGCACGACCCGAACCTGCCGGACCAGAGCGGCATCCCGATCGTTGACTCCGGCAACTGGTTCACCAACGGCGGCGGGCAGGTCATCGCCGGCGTACTCGGTGTCGGCCTGCTGCTGTGCATCCCGTGGATGATCCGCGCGGCCACCCGACGACGGCGCTTCCTGCGACCGCCGGGCCGGGCAGGAGCCGAGGGGCTGTGGGCGGAGATCCGCGACACGGCACGAGATCTGGGGCTGGACTGGTCCGAGATCTCCACACCACGCCAGACCGGCCAGTGGCTGCTCACCAAGCTCCCCGACGAGACCCATCCAGCTGCCCGGAAGCTGGCCCGCGGCATCGAAGCACTCCGCTACGCCGGGGACGCGGATCCCGAACTGGACCTCCGCCCCGAGGCATCCGCCATCCGCAAGGCACTGTGGACCCGAGCCCCACGCCGCCGCCGCTGGCGCGCACGCTTCCTCCCGCCGTCCTGGCGCTGGTACCTGAGCCGAGGCAGCACAGAAGCCTCCGACCTCCTCGACGAATTCGACCTCCTCCTAGCCCGCCTACGCTCCCTGATCCTCCCCAACCGCCGCCCCCACACCAACTAACCCACCCGCGGCCGCCTTCCGCGGGGTCCACAGCAGAAGGCACGGCTGAGCCTGCTCGGCGCGGGTCCAGGGCAGGAGCTACGGCTAAGCGCGCTCGGCGCGGGTCCAGGGCAGGAGGTGCGGCTAAGCGCGCTCGGCGCGGGTCAACTGCAGGACACGCAACTGAGCGCGCTCGGCGCAGGTTCACTGCAGGACGTGCAGCTGAGCCTGCTCGCCGCAAGTTGACGGCGACTGGTCGCCCAAGCCTGCCCTCCGCGGCTTCAGAGCAAGAGGTGCAGCTGAGCGGGCTCGGCTCAGGGTCGAGCAGGAGGTGCAGCTGAGCATGCTGGACGTGGGTTGACCGAAGGTCGGGCACGTCGGCCTGCGCCGGCCCGGGGCTGGCTTGAGCTCACGGTGAATGCAGCGGGCCGGTGTCATCCGGTCGGCTGGGTCGTCTCAGCCAACCTGGGGTAGAGAAACCACCACACCCGTGCCGCGGGGGCACGGGTGTGGTGGGAAGGTTGTGGTGTTAGAGGTCCTCGTCGCGGCGGCGGCGCCAGCGGTCTTCCATGCGTTCCATGAAGCTGCCGGAGGAGTCGTGCTTGGTCCGGTGGCGTTTGGTCGACGGCGGTGGGATGTCGTCGGACTCCCCCGCGTTGCTGATCCGCTTCATGCTCAGCGCCGCGATGTACAGGCACGCGACCATCATCACGAAGCCGATGACGCCGATGATGGTGTTGGGGATGATCGCACCGGTCATCAGCACCACGATGCCCAGCACAAATCCAACGCCGGCAAGTACTGCCCGCCGCTTGTAGTACAAGCGCACATTGGTTCCCCGCATGGCGGAAACGAACTTCGGGTCTTCCGCAGCGAGGGCGCGTTCGAGCTGCTCGAACTGGCGCTGCTCTTCTTCCGAGAGGGGCACCGTCGATCCCTCCATGATGAGCGCGATCTCGATAGGCCGCCTTCAGTCTAGGCCGCAGGTGGCTGACACGAAACCCTGACCGCCTGTCCAGCGCGTCACGGTCCGGCAACTGCCCCGGCAGAACAGGTCCCAAAACCCATGTATTCCGGCGTGTCGCTCACAGCCGGTTCACAGCGACGACCCCCTGACCGTGCCTCAGGTAGCCCGCCCGTCACCCTCCGTCGCGATCGCCGCGCCGCCGGACTTCCGGCGTACGGCTCAGCGCGTGGCGAGAATGTGCAGCTGAGTGGCCAGCGCGCGGAACGCCGGGTGCTGGCTCGCGGCGCGCTCGAGCTCGGCCAGCGAGTCCGCGGCGCCGGGCTCGGAGTCGACGAACGCGGCCGGCACCAGGTCGGCGAACGTCCGCACCCCGTGCACCGTGTGCACCATGAATCCGGCATCGGCCAGCTGCGCGGTGATCCCGGCCTCGTCGAACCGCCGCGGCATCGGATCGGTCGCACCCCAGCGCCCGTCCGGATCCTGCAGCGCGATCCGCGCCTCGGCCAGATGACCGGCCAGCGCTCGTGCCAGTACGACGGCGTTGCGCTGGGCAACAAGCAGACTCAGTACGCCGCCCTCCCGCAGTACCGACGCCATCGCCTGCAGAGCCTGCACCGGGTCGTCGACGACCTCGAGGACGCCATGGCACAGTACGGCGTCCGCGCTCGACTCCCCCGCCAGCCCGGGAAGCTCGGCCGCGTCGCCCTGGACGCCACGAACAAGCTTGCTCACGCCTTCGTCGCTGGCGCGTCGCTCCAGCGAGGCCAGGGCGTCGGGGCTCGGATCGACGACCGTCACGCGATGTCCTTCGACCGCCAACGGAACCGCGAACCCGCCGGTGCCGCCGCCGAGGTCGACGATGTCCAGCCCGCCGCCCGGATCGGTCCGGCTCCGGCCCGCCAACGCAACGCGCAACGCCTCGCCCACCAACGCCGTACGCACGCTCCGCCGTCGCCGATCCACCATCAACCCTCCAGCCAGTCCCCCATCAGCACCGCCGCGCCACACCCTACTTCCACCTCACCCCCGGTCCGGCAGACGGATCCCGTCCGGCTGGCTGTGCCGCCGGTCGTAAGCAGTCCATAAGTCCTGACACCTACCGCCCGCCAGGCAGCGGAGTAATGGTGAACGGAAGGGGAGAGCCGATCACCAGGGAGGGATCATGGCCATCTTCAGCAAGTCGTTCGACGAGCCGGACGAGCAACGTTCACCGGACAAGACGAGAGTCGACGTCGTCAAGCTGCCGGGCGCCAGCGTCGCCCGGCTCACCTTCCAGCCGGGCTGGCGCTGGTCCGAGTGCATCCAGCCCGTCATCGGCGGCGACTCCTGCCAGGTCCGCCATGTGGGGACGCTGCTCTCCGGCGAGATGGAGATCGTCCACAACGACGGCACCAAGGCACAACTGCTACCAGGCAGCGCGTACGTCATCGAACCCGGACACGACGCGTGGGTCGTAGGCAACGATCCAGCCATCAGCCTGGAGTTCGAGTCCCTCGCGGCCGAGACGTACGCGAAGGCCTGACAGGGCACACAGCGGTCTGCGGCTGAAACCTGCCGAGGCGACTGCCGGAGCGCGGCACGCAGCAGGCAGGCAAGCGGCAGGTCGCAGGCCCCGGCAGGCGGGCGGCTGGCAGGGGCAGGCGGGCGGCTGTTAGGCGGGTCCAGGTGGCAGGTCGCGGCCGCGGCAGGCGGCAGGCGGCAGGCGGCAGGCGGCAGGCGGCAGGCTGAACGATGCGCTGCCCGCCGCCCCCGCGACGGTCGGCGGAGTGGTTCCGAGCATGGGGTCGTGTCAGGACGGCGTACGGGCGATGACCTACAAGCCGCGCGCGGCGGGCTGAACGATGCGCTACTCACCGCCCCACGAGGGCCGACGGAGCGGATCCGGACATGGAGACGTCGTGTCTGGACGGCGTACTGCGATGACCTACGAGCGACGGGCGGCGGCCGACGTGGAGCGTACGACGGGCGGCGGACTGAACGATGTGCTGCCCGCCCGCCCCCCACGACGGCCGACGAAATGGATCTGGGCACGGGGGCGTCGTGTCAGGACGGCGTACGGGTGACGACGTACCCGCGGCGGACGGCGACGGCAGACGGCGACGGCGATGCGCTGCCCGCCGCCACACGACGGTCGGCGGAGTGGGGCCGGGTACGGAGGCGTCGCGCCAGGACGACGTACGGCGATGACCTACAAGCCGCAGGCAGCCGGTGGCAGGCGGCAGGTGGCAGGCGGCAGGCGGCAGGTGGCAGGCGGCAGGCGGCAGGGGCGGAGTGAACGATGCGATGCCCGCCGCCCCCAAAACGGACGACGGGCTGGATCCGGGCACGGGGGGTCGTGTCGGGACGGCGTGCGGGCGATGGCGTGCAGGTGTATAAGCGGCGCAGGCCAGGGCGGAGGGCAGGGGGGCGGCAGGCCGCGGGGTGGAGGGTGGTGGACTGAGCGATGCGCTGCACGCCGGCCCTGCGAGGGCGACGACGTGGTTCCGGGCGAGGACTTGTCAGGACGGTGTACGGCGATGAAGTACGAGCGGCAGGCGGCGGGCTGGATGATGTGCTGCTTGCCGGCCCTGCGACGGGCGACGGGGTGGTTCCGGGCGTGGGCTTGTTAGGACGGGGTGCGGGCGATGAGGTATAGGCGGCGGGTGGATTCGGAGCGGGTGGTTAGGGGGCCGCGTAGGTACCACTCGATGTTGACGAGGCCTGCAGACTCGAGGATGTTCACGATTTGGGTCGGGTCGTGGAGGACGTAGTCGAGATCGACCTGGTGGCCTAGGAACTCGTCTACGTGGCGGACCTCTGCGCCGGCGTGGAGGGCGAGGACCAGCCAGCCGCCTGGGTCGAGTGGACGAGTGAGTGCGGCGATCGCGTCGGGGAGCTCTGAGGCGGCGAGGTGGATGAGCGAGTACCACGCAAGGACCGCTGCCCAACCTGAGCTGGTCGGTGGACGACCTAGACGGCGGAGATCGCCGACCTCGAACGTGCGATCCGGGAAGCGCCGCCGTGCCTCGGCCACCATCTCCGGCGAGATGTCTACACCGACGGCGTCCACGCCGTACTCCGCGAGGTACGCCGTGATGTGCCCGGGACCCGAGCCGACCTCGACCACCGGGAGACCGTTGGCCTGGGCAACGACCCGGTCGAGCAGCCATCGCTCGAACGGCAACCCGTCGAGCTCGTCGAGCAGCTCATCCGCGTACGCCGTGGCCACTGCGTCGTACGACGAACGCACCCGGGCGTCACGCGCTTCGGTGCCATCGGCGAGGACCGTGTCGCGGTCCACGGACTCGACCGCGGCGACAGCCTCCTCTTCGGGCACCGGACCGAGGAGGTGAATCCACCGGCGGTCGTGCTGACCGGCGCGGCGCTCGAGCTCGCGCACCAGCGGCTCGGGGCGTGCGGCCATCCGCCGCAGACACGCTTCGACATCGGTGCGGTCGTCGAACTTGTGCAGCCGCTCGGTCCGCGTCCGCAACTCACCCGGCGCCTGCGCGCCGCGCAGCAACAGCACGGTGATCAGCGCGCGCTCGTCCGGCTCGAGCCCGAGCCTCTCGTCGAGGGTCTGGTGGTACTTCAGCGTCCGCCGACCGGTGTCGACCCAAACGATCCGCAGCAGCTCGCGATCCCGCAGCGACCGCGCGACCCGCTCCACCGTCGCTTGGTCGTAGTCGACGACCGGATCCCGATTGCTGGTCTGATTGCACGCCGTCCGCAGCGCGTTAGCGGTGAGCGGGTACGACGCCGGCACGGTCGCCTGCTTCTCCAGCAAGCTCCCCAGCACCCGCTGGTCCTCAGCATCCAGAACAGGAAGGTCACTCACGTGGCTGACCTTAGTTCCCTCCAGGTGCCAGCAAGGAACAACGGGCGGGGTGATCAGCCGGGTTGGTAGGTCTCGGGAAGCGTCAATGGCTCGAAGGCGGTGCCGTTGCAGGCTGAGCAGAGGGCATCCGCCTGGATGCCGGAACCGGCGCACTGGGTGCAGAGGCCGTCATGCCAGGTCTGATCGGTCAGCGAGTGGTGGGGGCGCGGGTAGTGGGTGTCAGGCAGGTAGCACTCGGCGCCGGTGTGGGCGTGCACACGACCGCACAGGTCCTTGCCCAGGCCTCTCGGCTGTTCGTTCACGGTCGGGATCTCCTCAGTGCCTCAGCGCCAGACTGGTCAGCTGGCTTGCATCCAGGGTTGGGTCAGAACGGACTGCGGGTCGGTGGTGGCCGTGAGCACCGGAGTGGTGGACAGTCGCAGGCTGGCCTCCACCTGGCCGTAGAAGGTGTCGACCGCGCGGACCAGGTCGTCGGCCTCGCGGGTGGTGACGGCACGCTCCAGGCCCGCCTCGGCGGCGGCACGCTGGGAGGCGCCGGCGGCGAAGAACGTCGCCCACTCGCCGAACTCCGGCGCGACCTCGGCCAGCAGCACCCAGGCGTTGCGCTGGACCCGGCGGCGGCTGCCCGAGCGGACCGGGCGAGCGCGGACGGCGAGCACCGCGGCCGCGACCCGGAGCGCCGCGACGTGGGCGCTCGAGTAGCGGATCAGGTGGTCGGTGGTCTCCGTGGCCTCGGCCAGTGCGGCGCGGGCACGGGACAGCTCTCGGCTGGCCGCACCGGCAGCTGCCGGCGATACCGGTGAAACAGTCATCGGTCGGTCACCCTCTCCAGTTGCCAACGACCCGAGTCCGGGTCGTGGGCGAGATCGAACAGCTCACGTCGGCCATACCGACCGGAGCCCGCTTCCACCCGGAACACCGTGCGCTCCGGTCCCCAGTCCGCATCCAGCACTCCGACGGCCGCCGGGCTCGCGCCCTCTGCCGGCTGCCCGGAGGAGAGCGTGGCGGCGGCGTGCGAGCGGGGGGTCGCTGCCGCCGCCACGCCGGCCGGGTGGACCCGGGTCGGACGGGTGCTGCGTGCCGCCGAGCAGGCTTCGGCGACCATGGCCGCGTCGATCCGGGCCGGCAACGCTTCGGACTGCGCCGGGCGCGGGGCGCGTGGGTCGTGGATGGTCCCGGGGCCGATGATGCCGCGCTCCCACCAGACGGCGGTCTCGGTCCACTGGGACTTGAGGGCGGTGACCCGCCAGAGGCGACCGCGCCAGAGGAACTGGTCCGGGGTCTCGATGCCGTCCACGAACACCGAGTGCACCTCGACAGCGTCGTCGAACTCCCACATGGCCCATCGCCTCCTCTGTACGCCGCCTGTAATCGATGGCAGTCCCTGTTTCACTGCCGGGTCCGAGGCCCGGCGGGTGAGCCCGGGGTGGGGGTCGAGGTCCACCCCGGTGCCCGGCCCGCCGGGACCACCGGATTCCGATGCGGCCGCAACTCCGCACCGGAGCCGTCCAGCTGTCCGGCTCACCCCGGTCCGGCCTCCCGACGAAACCGGGGCCGAGGTAATCGAACATCTGTTCGAACACTGGAAGCGTATCGTCGCCCGCCGACAATCGTCAACGGCCCGTAATTCCGGCGCGCCGCCACGCGACGCCTCCGGACGCCAGACTGGGAAGCCCGGGACGGAAGGACGAACGATGCGGAGACGGGCAGCGGGAATCACCGCGGCGGCGGTTGCCGTCGTGGTCGCAGCGGTCGCGCTGCCGCTCTTCCAGCCGTGGCGGCTGCTCACCGACAAGGTCGTCGACGAGTCGCTGCCCGGCACTGTTCCGATCTCCACGACTTCATCGTCGACCACGCCACCGACAGTTTCTCCGCGCGCGGCAAAACCGACGCCGGTTGTCAAGCCCCGGCCGAAGGTTCTCCTGACCGGGAAGCTGATCGCTCACGAACACCGGACGTCCGGCACGGTCGCCGTCCTCGCGCTGCCGGACGGCAGCCGGGTGCTGCGGATCGAGAACCTCGACACCTCCGACGGACCCGACCTGAAGGTGTGGCTGAGCGATGCCGAGGTGGTCGCGGGCCGCGCGCGCTGGCATGTCTTCGACGACGGTAACTATCGGAGCCTGGGCAGCCTCAAGGGCAACCATGGCAACCAGAACTATCCGATCCCGGCCGACGTGAAGCTCGGCGACTTCCGCAGCGTGGTGATCTGGTGCGACCGCTTTAACGTGTCGTTCGGCGCGGCCCCGCTCGCATAAGCTCACTGAGGTGAGCAGTCATCCCAATGTGCAGAAGGTTGCCGACGCGCTCGCGGCGGCAGGCGCCACCGGCGAGATCGTGATCCTGGACGAGGCAGTGCCGACGGCGGCCGCCGCGGCGGCCGAGCTCGGCTGCGAGGTCGGCGCGATCGCGAACAGCCTGATTTTCAACGGCGACGGCGCACCGGTTCTCATCCTCACCTCGGGGGCCCACCGCGTGGACACCGCGAAGGTCGCCGCCGAGCTCGGTATCGCCAAGCTGAAGCGGGCCACCCCGGAGTTCGTGAAGGAGCACACAGGTCAGTCGATCGGCGGCGTCGCCCCGGTCGGCCATCCGGGCCGCGTCCCGACGTACGTGGACACCGCTCTGGAGCAGTACGACGTGATCTGGGCCGCGGCCGGGATCCCGCACTCGGTCTTCCCGACGACGTACGGCGAGCTGCTCAAGCTCACCGAGGGGACCCCCGTCACGGTCAACTGAGTACGGCGGGAATCGCCGTACTCGTGAACCGCCGGGCCAGCACGCCCCGGCGGTGCCGCCACCACGGCCACGTCCGAGGCACTGGGCCGTAGCGGCGTGCCCTGATGTCGTCGACCACCGACGTGGGCGCCCCGAGGCCGGGCAGTACGTCGAGCGCGGCGCGCTTGGTGATCAGGTCGCCGGTCGCCAGCGTGACGTGGGCGCGGGCGAGCGTGACCAGGCTGAGGTCGACCCAGATGTCGGCGTACCAGTTGGTCCGCTTGCGCGTCGCCGGGAGCCAGAAGTCCCGCAGGTCGCGGCGGACGAACGCGAACAACTCCTCGTCGGTTGTCGCCGGCAACAGCTCCGCGGGCGCCGGACCGAACAGCGTGCGGTTGCCGATGGCAAGCTCTCGGCGGGTCACCGGCGTCACCGGGCGGTCGAAGTACCGCTCCTGGGCGAACGTCGGATGCCGCACCGACACGTCGGCCAGGTCTGTCATATAGGAGCAATGCAGCTTTTTCGCGAGTGGCGAGTCGCGCATCAGTTGCCGGTGCACATCGGCCACAGCAGCCGGCGGCGGTGACGACGTCACCACGATCACGTCCAGGTCGCTGCGGCCCAACTGGTAGTCCCCCAGTGCCAGTGAGCCGTGCAACCAGACCGCCTCCACGGCGGCGACTTCGCGTACGGACGTGACGAAGCCGTCCAGCACTTGCTGGACGGCTTCGTCGACCACGTGCGACAGACTAGATCGCCGGTCGGACGTCTACGTCGGCAGCCCGTACGTAGGCCATCCGGTGGCCGAACCAGATCTGGTAGTACTTGTCCGTGCCGAGCACCTGGACGTGGTCGGTCGGCGGCTGCCCGTCGAACGTCACGGCCCGGTAGTAGTCGGTCTCGATGTTCAGGTCCCCGACCGGGTACGACTGACCCGCACCGATCGTGTACTGCAGCGGCGTGACCGTCTGGTACGGGATACCGGCCGGGTACGCCGACTGCTCCGGGTACGCACGTCCGTACACCGGCACCGACGTCCTACCGGCCTTCGGCTTCACGACCAGACCGGGCTTGGCGAAGGCATCCGGTGCGTTGACCGGGCTCTTGAACCAGCCCAGTGCACCGAGGTACCAGACGGCCACCCAGTCACCCTGACGCTGTGCCACGACGTACTGCGAACCCGCCGCGGCCCGCGAGCCCATGTCCGAGACGTCAGTGGTGCCGTCGATCCCGCTCGGGTGCAGGCCGATGTCCTTGACCAGCGGGGCGTTGTCGTCCGGCGCCTGGCGCAGGTACACGAAGTTGGTCCCCTGCGGCGTGCACGTGGTGTTCGGAGCGTCGCAGTTGGAGACGACCTGGATGTTGTTCGCGAAGCCCGGCTTGATCGTCACGATCGAACCGGCGCGGACCGGGACACCCTTGTGCCCGAAGATCGGGGCGCCGAGCAGGTCGAAGTAGTGCTCCCAGTCCCAGTACGGTCCCGGGTCCCAGTGCATGCCGGCGACCGTCGACGGGACCGTGCCCGGCACCTGGTCGTGGCCGATGATGTGCGCGCGGTCGAGCGGGATGTTGTTCTTCGCGGCCAGGTACTTCACCAGCTTGGCCGAGTTGCGGTACAGCGACTCGGTGAACCAGGTGGCGCCCTGCGGCGCGAAGCCCTCGTGCTCGATACCGATGCTGTGCATGTTCACGTACCAGTTGCCGGCGTGCCAGGCGACGTCCTTGGCCTTCACGTGCTGCCAGGTGTGCCCGTCGGACGACCGCATGGTGTAGTTCCAGCTCACATACGTCGGGTCCTGCACCAGGTTCAGCACGCCCTGCCAGGTGCCCTCGGTGTCGTGGATGACGATGTAGTCGATCTTGCCGGTCTTCGGCCGGTTGGCGAGGTCGTGGTTGCCGTAGTCACCGGCGGTGCCGAACTCGGAGTACGGCGCCGGCAGCCACTCACAGCCCAGCGTCGGCGGGCACTCCACGTCCGACTTCGACGGCTGTACGCCGGCCGGCAGCGACAGCTTGGCGACCTGCGCCTTGTCCGGCTTGACCGCGACGGCCGGCATCACGATCTGCTGGCCGGTGTTCGTCGTACGCGCGGCACCCTTGGCCATGATCGAGTAGACGTCGTCGGCGAACCCGGCAGCACCGACCTTGTCGCCGGCCTCGGCGTACGACGCCACCGCGCCGTACCACTCGGCCGGTGAGGTGGTCGCGCCGACCGGCAGACCGAGCGACTTCTGGTACGACGCCAGCACCGCGGCGCCGCCGTAGATGTTCGCGGTGACGTCGTTGCGCAGCGAGGACGCGTCCAGCCCGGTCAGCTCGGACGCCTTCTTCAGCGTCTGCAGCGACTCGGCGGTGGCGACCTTCTGCTTGCCGGACAGGTCGGCCACCTCGGACGCACCCAGCGAGGTGAGGTGCATCGGGCCGTAGCCACCTGACGTGCTCGGCGCGCCGGCGTGGTCGTCCCAGCGCGACTCGGCGTACGAGACCGCCAGCAGCACGGACTCCGGTACGCCGTACTTCGCAGCGGCCGCGCTGTACGCCGTGGCGGCGACGGCGGACGGCGCGGGCGCGGATGAGGCCGACAGTGGTGACGCCTCGGCGGGTGGACCTCCCATCGACACGCCGACCAGGGCGGCCGGCAGCGCTACCGCAGCGAGTGCGGCAAGAATCTTCGGACGACGCAGCATGATGTTCTCCTGAACCCCTCGGGCGGGTGCCGGTCACACAGACTGGCAGCCTAGTCACTGTGAGTCGAGGCGACGCGGATGTCAACGGTTAACCAAAACTCACAACCGAGGGTTCGATACTGACGAAAACGTGTGGCGCGATGTACGGCCACTGAGGGTTACGGAGCAGGACATTGGAAGCGCTGCCGTTGGCAGTCACGACTGGCTGGGCCAGTGGCGTGAATGCCTATGTCTGCGTGCTGATTCTCGGTCTGCTGGGCCGGTTCGCCGGCGCCGACGACGTACCGCACGCACTGACCACGACACCGGTGCTGATCGCAGCGGGTGTTCTGTTCGCGTTCGAGTTCGTCGCCGACAAGATCCCGTACGTCGACTCCGCGTGGGACGCGATCTCGACGGTGATCCGGCCGACGATCGGCGCGATCCTGGCCGCGATGTTGTCCGGCCAGGCGAGCACGCTGCACCAGGCGATCATCGCGACCACCGGTGGACTGGTGGCGCTCCTCTCGCACACGGTGAAGGCCAGTCTGCGGCTGGCGATCAACACCTCCCCCGAGCCGGTCACCAACATCGCCGCGTCCTCCGGTGAGGACGTCGCGGTCGCCGGTGTGGTGTCGCTGGCCGCCTTCCATCCCGAGGCCGCGCTGATCATCGCCGGTGTCCTGCTGATCCTCGGACTGATCGGGGTGTACTTCGCGTTCCGGTTCATCCGGCGCGGATATCGCAGGTTCAAAGCGTGGCGCGAGAGACGAACTGCCCCTGCGACCGGGAGCACTGCTGCCTGATGGCGAATGTAATTGTTGTCGGGGCCGGTCTGGCCGGTCTGGCCAGTGCGGTGCGGCTGGCGAAACTGGGCCACCAGGTCACCATCTGTGAGCAGAACGAGCATCTCGGCGGAGTGCTCGGCCGGGTCGAAGCAGACGGCTTCACCTGGGACGCCGGAGCAGCCAGTACGACGCTGCCGGCCGCGCTGCGCGATTTGTTCCGCAAAAGCGGCCGTCCGATCGAGAGTCTGGTCCAGCTCGAACCGGTGACCGAGCCACGCAGGCACATGTTCACCGACGGCTCCGTGCTCGACCTGCCGATCAGCGACCGCGGCTTGCAGGAGGAGGCCTGGACCGACCTCGCGGGTGCGGCCGTGGCCGAGCAGTGGACCGCACTGGTCGACTCGTACGGCGACACGTGGCAGATCCTGCGGAAGACCTCACTCGAGCCACCGCTCGAAGACAAACTGCCGATCAAGACGATCCGGGCCCTCAAGCCGTGGCAGTCGCTGGAGAAGGTCGCCCAGCGCGAGCTGAGCGACGAGCGAGCCCGTGCGGTCCTGCGGCACTTCGCAGCCCAAGGCGGTTCGGACGCCACTCTGACGCCCGGGTATGTCGGCGTGTGGTCCTACTTGGAGCGCACGTTCGGCCGCTGGACGATCGCAGGTGGCTTCGGTGCGCTGGCGGATGCCCTGGTGCAGCGGGCGAGCGAGCGGAAGATCACGGTTCACACCAGCGCAGAGGTGGTCGCGGTGACGACGACCGGCGGCGCAGTGACCGGTGTACGCCTCGCTGACGGCACAGAGCTCCCAGCCGACGTCGTCGTGAGTGACATCGACCCGCGGGTGCTCTACGAGAGCTTCGTGACCGATTCGGCGGCCAAGAAGGTCCGCAAGCGGATCCTCGCGACCCACCAGGCCCAGGCGGCGTACGTCGTCCACCTCGGCCTGAAGGATCCGGTGCCGGAGTTGCCGTTCGAGACCGTGCTGCATGGGACACCGACGGTCGTCGTGCGCACCGGCAGTACGGCGCCCGCCGGTCACCAGGCCTGGTCAGTGCTCGTCCATGGCTATCCCACGGACGACGTACTGGACCTGCTGGTCGCCCGCGGGCTGCCCGTCCGGGACAACGTGGTGTCGCGGCAGACCTCGCCGTCCTGGTGGGCCGGCGTCGCCTGGGAGGGCTACCGGACCGCCCGCCGACGCGCCTCGAACGTGTCACCGGTGAAGGGCCTGTACTGCGTCGGCGCGGGCGCGCACCCGGGCTCCGGCGTGCCCGCGACCACGCTCGGCGCCGCGATTGTGGCCGACGCCATCGGGAAGGCCTGAGGCCGCGGTGGGGTTGGACAGGGGAACAACCTAAGATTGGTTGTTCCTGTGTTCTGTGTCGGGGTGGTGCCCGGCGGTAGAGAGGACCTCGGTGGATCAAACCCCCACATCGGCCGATCACGACAACCTTGACAGCGTGGAGCGGGCGGAGCTGGCGGCTGAGCAGCAACACATCGACCGGGTGTACGGCCGGGTCGAGGAGGCCGCGCGGTCCGCGTCCCGGATCGCGGTCGAGGGTCACCAGCGTGGCCAGGCGCAGAACGTCGGCCGGGTCCGCGAAGAGGAGCAGACCGGCCTGTACGAGCGGGACGTGCTGGTGTTCGCCGCTGCCCGCCGGATCGCCGAGCTCGACGCCGAGCACGAGGGCCTGGTCTTCGGCCGGCTCGACTCCGACCACGGGGACGACGAGCCCCCTGCCGGGACGGCGGCCGACCTGGACAAGCTGTACGTCGGCCGGATCGGCGTCCGCGACGCGGAGTACGAGCCGCTGGTGATCGACTGGCGTGCCCCCGCGGCCGAGCCGTTCTACCGGGCCACGGCGACGGACCGGCAGAAGGTCGTCCGGCGTCGCGTACTGCGGAACAAGGGCCCGCGGATCGTCGGGCTCGAGGACGACCTGCTGGCGCCGGAGCGCGCGCCCGAGGACCTGCCGGTGATGGGTGAGGGCGCGCTGATGGCCTCGCTGTCCCGGGCCCGCGGCCACACGATGCGCGACATCGTCGCCACCATCCAGGCCGAGCAGGACGAGGCGATCCGCGCACCAGCCCGTGGCGTCACCGTCATCGGTGGTGGACCGGGCACGGGTAAAACCGTGGTCGCTCTACACAGGGCGGCGTACCTGCTCTACAGCGACCGCAGACGCTTCGAGCGCGGCGGCGTACTTGTTGTCGGGCCGTCTGCTGCGTTCATGGCGTACATCGAGCGCGTGCTGCCGAGCCTCGGTGAGAACACCGTCTCGCTGCGTGCTGTTGGTGAGCTGGTCGACGGTGTGAAGGCCACTGCGGTCGACGAGGCCGACGTAGCCGCGATCAAGGGCTCTCTGCGGATGCGCGCCATCCTGGCGCGTGCTGCCCGTGACCGGGTGCCGAACGCACCGACCAACCTTCGCGTGTTCCTCGGTGGTGCCACGGTCGAGCTGGACGCCAACCAGCTCGACAACGTACGCCGGAACGCGCTGCGCCGGACTGCTCGCAACAAGGCAGCCAGTGAGGCCCGCAAGGGGTTGATCGCCGCGCTGTGGCAGCGGTTCCCGGAGGACCTGCGCAGCGGGTCACTGGGCGACCGTGAGGCGTTCGGCGATCGTGTGGCCGACACTCCGGCGTTCCGGACGTTCTTCAGCCAGTGGTGGCCGGTGGTGACACCGGAGTCCGTGCTGCGCTGGCTGGGTGACCCACGCCGGCTGCAGCGCTGGGCACGGAACGACCTGACCCCGGCGGAGATCGACGCGCTCGCCAGAGGGATCCGTACGACGGATGAGTTCACCATCGCCGACGTGGCGTTGCTGGACGAGCTGAGCACGTTCCTGGGTCGCCCACCGGTGCAGGAGAACACCGATGAGGAGTTCGACTGGCTGGAGGGGCTGAGCGACGGCGTGAACGAGGTGCTGACCAGCTCCGAGCGCCGCGCCCGGGCCGCTGCCGCCCGGGAGGCGGAGGAGCCGGAGGAGTACGCGCACGTACTGGTGGACGAGGCGCAGGACCTCTCCCCGATGCAGTGGCGGATGGTCACCCGGCGTGGACCGCAGGCCAGCTGGACGATCGTCGGCGACCCGGCGCAGAGCTCCTGGCCGGACCCGGACGAGGCACGCGCCGCGATGGACTCGATGCTCTCGCACCTGCAGCGGCACTCGTTCCGGCTGTCCACCAACTACCGGAACTCGGCCGAGATCTACTCCTTCGCCGGCGAAGTGATCAGGCAGTCCATCCCGGACGCGGACCTGCCCAACGCGGTCCGCAGTACCGGGGTGGAGCCGGAGCACCGGATCTTCGACGAGGGCAAGGTCTCGGAGGCCGCCGCCGATGCGGCCGCCGAGCTGCTCCAGCTGGTCGAGGGCACAGTCGGCGTCATTGTGCCGCCGAAGCTGCGCCCTGCCGTCGACCAGGTGCTCGCCGAGCTGGGCGATCCACGCGTCGTCGCACTCAGCCCACTGGAGTCCAAGGGCCTCGAGTACGACGCGGTCGTGGTCGTCGAGCCGGACCGCATCGTCAGCGACACCCTGGGCGGAGTGCGCGCGCTGTACGTCGTGCTGACCCGGGCGACCCAACGCCTGATCACCATCAACAGCACGACCCGTTGGTTGCCTGCGGCGAGTTAGCCGCGCGGCACGACGTACTGCACGAGGTCGGCCTCGTTGGGGGCGAGGTCCGACCAGCGGCAGGTCAGGTGCAGGATCGCGAGACCTGACGTCGGGTACTTCTGGGTGAGCTCGACACGCTCCGGGCTGGTGCCGTCCAGGGCCAGCTCGTCGGCGAGCCACGGGATCCCGGGCGCGTGCCCGACCACGATCACGGTGCGGGCCTCGGTCGGGGTCTCGTGGATGACGTCGAGGAGTCCGTCGGCATCGGCGCTGTAGATCCGCTTGTCGTACCAGACGTCGGCCGCGGTGACGCCGGCCTCGGCGACGTACTTCCAGGTCTCGCGGGTGCGCTTCGACGGTGAGCACAGGACCAGGTCCGCTTCGATGCCCTGGGCAACGAGATACCGGCCGGCCGCTGCGGCGTCGGCGCGACCGCGGTCCGCGAGCGGGCGGTCGAAGTCGGGCAGATCCGGCCTCGACTCGGGCGGCACCGCCTTCGCGTGCCGAAGCAGGACGAGCGTGCGGTCGATCAACAGGTCCGACGGGTCAGCCATTGCGCAAGGATACGACCGAGCAGCCTCAGCCGTTGGTGGTCAGAGAAGAAAAAGGCTGACTTGTGGGCTGGGAGCTGAGGTTGCGGAACACCTGCCGGGTCGCTGTCGACCTGTTCAGAGTGATGAAGTGAATACCCGGTGCTCCGCCGGCCAGCAGACGTTCGCAGAGCTCGGTCGCGATCTCGATGCCGACCTCGCGAACCGCCGCCGGCTCGTCCTCGACCGCGAGCAGCCGGGAGGTCACTGCCTCGGGCAAGGCCATCCCGGTGAGCTCGGCCATCCGCTGGATCTGCTTGATGTTCGTGACCGGCATGATGCCCGGCAGCACCGGCATGTCGCAGCCGAGCGTGGCGGCGCGGTCGACCAATCGGAAGTAGTCGTCGGCGCCGAAGAACATCTGGGTGATCGCGTAGTCGGCACCGGCCTGCGCCTTGGCGGCGAGCACCTGGGCGTCGGCCTCCAGCGAGGTCGCTTCCGGGTGCTTGTCCGGGAACGCGGCGACACCGACGCTGAAGTCGCCGAGCGAGCGGATCAGCTCGACCAGCTCGACCGCGTGGTTGAGGCCCTCGGGGTGCGCGACCCACGGCTGGTTCGGTCCGCCGGGCGGGTCGCCGCGCAGCGCGAGCATGTTCCGTACGCCGGCTCCGGCGTACGCGCCGATCACCGAACGCAGCTCGTCCCGCGAGTGCGAGACGCAGGTCAGGTGTCCGAGCGGGGTCAGCGACGTGTCCTGGGCGACCCGCTCGGTGACCCGGATCGTGCCGTCCCGCGTGGTCCCGCCGGCGCCGTACGTGATCGACACGAAGGTCGGGCGCAGTTGCTCGATCTCACGGATCGACCGCCACAGGACTTCCTCGGCCTCGGGCGTCTTCGGTGGGAAGAACTCGAACGAGAAGGACCGGTCTCCGGACGCAAGCAGTTCACGGATCGTCGGCGCCCCGCCGGGACGCGTCGAAGGAAGCCCGTTCGCCATGCCGCACAGGTTACCCGCGGTGCTCGCCGGTGTCTGCCCAACGACTACGCTCCGAGATGTGGATGGTGATGTGGATATTCCGGGTGGGATCCAGCAGGCGCTGAGCGGGTTCCTGGACCGGCAGGAGGAGCGGCTGGCGGCGCTCGGGCCGGAGCTGACCGAGCAGGTGCAGGCCGCGCGGGACGCGACCAGCGGCGGCAAGCGGCTGCGTCCGTCCTTCTGTTACTGGGGTTTCCGGGCTGCCGGAGGTGATCCGGCACAGCCGATCCTGACCGCCGCGGCCAGCCTGGAGATGCTCCACGTCAGCGCGCTCGTCCACGACGACGTGATGGATTCCTCCGACGTACGCCGGGGTGCGCCGGCCGCTCATCGCCGGTTCGAGGCGCTGCAGCGGGAGCGGGCCGAGAAGAGCGGCCACGGCGGCGACCCGGTCGGTTTCGGGATCGGCGCGGCGATCCTGCTCGGGGATCTGTGCCTGATCTGGGCCGACGAGCTGCTGCACACCTCCGGGTTCGATGCAGCGGCGCTGGCCCGCGCGGAGCAGTACTTCGACGCCGTACGGGTCGAGGTGACCGCCGGGCAGTACCTCGATCTGCTCGCGCAGGCGAGCGGCGAGTCCGACATGGATCTGGCCTTGCGAGTACTGCGGTACAAGTCCGCGACGTACACGGTCGAGCGGCCGCTCCATGTGGGCGCTGCGCTGGCCGGCGCCGACTCGCGGTTGATCTCGGCGTTGTCGGGCTACGGGTTGCCGCTGGGTGAGGCGTTCCAGTTGCGGGACGATCTGCTCGGAGTCTTCGGTGATCCGGCGGTCACCGGCAAGCCGGCCGGGGACGATCTGCGCGAGGGCAAGCGCACGGTCCTGATCGCCTATGCGATCGATCACGCGTCCGAGGTTCAGCTGTCCGAGTTCGACCGGCTGTTCGGGCGGCCGGATCTGGACGACGACGAGATCCAGCTGCTGCGCGAGATCCTGCAGGACTCCCGCGCCGTACAGGCTTGCGAGGACCTGATCACCAACCGCACCGAAGATGCCCTCTACGCTCTGGACGAGGCGCCGCTCGCCGATGACGCGACCCGGAAAGCCCTGACAGACTTGGCGATCGCGGCGACCTCGCGCTCGGTGTAGCCGTTACTGGTCGGCCATCAGGTTGATCAGCCGCAGCAGGTCGGCGGTCGCCGGAAGGTTGCCGAGGACGATGACCTTGAGGACGGCCCGGTCCTCGTCGTAGATGGTCTCGGCCTTGAGGTTGACCGCCTCGGGCTGGTTGAGGGCGCCGAGGATGTGCGTGGTGATGCGGTCCGCGGTCGCGCGATCGACGGCGTCGATGTGGACGATGCTGGACGCCTCGACGTGCCGGGCGGACCGGTCGACGTCGACCACCGCGGTCGGTGCGCCGGTGAACTTCTCGAGGTCCTCGCGGCTGATGCGGTACTGCTTGCCGATCCGCACGGCCTTGAGCCGGCCGTCGCGGACGTAGTTCCGGATCGTGCGAACGTGCAGCCCCAGCCGATTCGCCACCTGCTCGACCGAGTACAGCTCCTGCGCCATCTCCTTAGACTATGGCAAGTTCCTTAGAATTCCCTATAAATGGCTAGGTAGGGACAGATAGGGTATTTTGAAGCCCATGGTTGAGCTAGCCGGCGTGAAGGTGTTCGTCAGTGACACGGCCGTCGCCACCGAGAGCGACGCCGTGCAGCTCATCGTCGACGCGTACTACGCGCACCAGGCCGAGTGGATCGCGTTCACGCCGGAGCAGCTCGGTGACCAGTTCTTCGAACTGCGGACCGGGCGGGCCGGTGCGATCACGCAGAAGTTCGTCTCGTACCGGATGGGACTTGCGGTGGTCGGCGACATCTCGTCGCGGATCGCGGCGAGCAAACCGCTGGCCGACTGGGTCCGGGAGAGCAACCGCGGCCGCAATCTCTTGTTCGCCGAGGATGTCGACGAACTCACCGAGCGCCTACAGGACCGGCAGTGAGCTCAACAGGTCCGGCGGTTCGGCGCCGGGCTCGTCCTGGATGATGACCCGGAGCTGACCGGAGTTCGTGGTGTCCTCGACGAAGATCTGCAGAGCTACGTCGACGGTGTCGTGGTCGTGCTCGAGCAGGTGCCGTAGACCGCGCCACAGCACGACTTCGGGCTCTCCGGTCGACCGGTCGCTGAGCGAATCGGCCAGCGCGTCCCAGTTGCGACCGAACCAGCGCGGCAGGTCGAAGGCAGTCGCACACAGGTCCAGGAACCCTGTCTTGTCGTGGATCTCGCCGGTGTCGAGCAGAACGAATCCGAACCCGGCGGTGGCGGCATCACGGCGTACCTGGTCGGCGATTGCTCTTGACGGCCAGCGGTAGACGCCTGGACGGAGTCCGGCCGACAGCAGCTCGCGTAGATCGGTCATGAGGTTCCCCCGTCTTCCGCGATGCGGCGGAAGGACTTGTAGTGGTCGTCCGTGTAGTAACGCTCCTGAGCGTTACCGGTCACGATCCGGCGCGCACCGCGGTCCTTCTCGCCTGGCGTCTTCACGGTGTACTCGTGGTAGTAGCCGCGGTCGTGCTTCGGGAGGATCTTCTCCAGATTCCCGAACACCACGCCGTCGCGGCTGTACGGGTAGGGTCCGCCCTGGTCGATCAGCTTCAGCGTGTCCTGTGCCTCCTTCGGCAGGTCGGCCACCGCGACGATCTTGAGACCGCTCTCCAGGTCGACGCCGTTGGAGGCCTTCGTGTCTGCCGCACACCCGAACAGCGATGCCGCCAGGGTGATCACCAGCATGGCGACCACCACGGCCGCGACGATCCGCGCGGCCTTCGGGTTGTTGATCACCGCAGCCTCCGACTGAACTCGGCGGCCGCCTCCCCCGGGTCGTCCGCGTCGGTGATCGCACGGACGACGACCACTCGCGTCGCGCCCGCTTCCAGTACGTCGTCCAGCCGCTCGAGGTCGATCCCGCCGATCGCGAACCACGGCTTCGACTGACGGCGACCAGCGGCGTACGACACCAACTCCAGCCCGGCGGCCTGCCGTCCCGGCTTGGTCGGCGTCGCCCACGTCGGCCCGACACAGAAGTAGTCCGACCCCTCCTCGGCCACCGCAGCGTTCACCTGGCTGAACGTGTGCGTCGAGCGCCCGATGATCGGCCCGGGTCCCGTGATCGCCCGAGCGGCGTGCACCGGCAGATCCCGCTGCCCGAGGTGCAGTACGTCGGCTCCCGCCGCGAAGGCGATATCAGCGCGGTCGTTGACTGCCAGCAGCTTGCCGTGCCGCTTGCACGCGTCGGCGAACACCTCCAGCGCAGCCAACTCGTCGGCAGCCTCCATCTCCTTCTGCCGGAGCTGCACGATGTCCACGCCACCGGCCAGGGCCGCGTCGAGGAACTGCTCGAGGTCACCTTGCTTCTCGCGGGCATCCGTACACAGGTAAAGGCGGGCGTCGTCGAGTCGTTCGGTGTGGTCAGTCACACCCCAAAGCCTGCCATGTCTGTTCGGTCGTAGGCTCTGGGGCATGCCTGAGCTGACGTCGGATGTCGTGGTGATCGGCGCCGGGCTGATCGGCCTGGCGACCGCTTGGCGGCTGGCCGCCGACGGTATTCAGGTGGTTGTTTGCGACCCGACACCGGGCGCTCAGACCTCCAACGTCGCGGCCGGCATGCTCGCACCGGTCACCGAGGTCGAGTTCGGCGAGGACGATCTGCTCGCGCTCAACCTGGCATCCGTGAACGCCTGGCCCGCATTCGCCGAGGAACTGGAAGAACTGACCGGACAGCCCGCCGGCCTGCACCGGACCGGCACACTGTCGGTCGCGTATGACGTCGACGACGCAGCAGTGCTCCGCAGGCTCGCCGACTACCAGCGTCGGCTCGGACTCGAGGTAGAAGAGCTGTCCGGCCGCGACGCCCGCCGTCGCGAACCACTACTCGCTACAGGCGTCTCCGGCGGCGTATGGGTCCCCGGTGACCACTCCGTCGACAACAGGCAGGCCGTCGCCACTCTCCTGCGCGCCGTCGACCTCTCCGGCGTTCAACTCATCCGCCAACGCGTCGCTCGCGTCATCACGTCCGGTACGACGGCCGTCG
Organism: Kribbella sp. NPDC049584; assembly: GCF_040675555.1. Lineage (NCBI taxonomy): Bacteria > Bacillati > Actinomycetota > Actinomycetes > Propionibacteriales > Kribbellaceae > Kribbella > Kribbella sp. NPDC049584. The sequence goes on along the minus strand of NZ_JBFAPF010000002.1, from coordinate 899,303 downwards.
GCGTACTGCTGGAGAACGGCGACACCGTGCACGCCGGTCACGTGATCGCTGCGACCGGACCGTGGTCGTCGCAGCTGGACGGCGTACCCGACGAGCTCCGTCCACCGGTGCGACCGGTGAAGGGTGAGGTACTGCGGCTGCGAGTGCCCGAGGCCTACCGTCCTGCGCTGCGGCACACCGTCCGGGCGACCGCGCGTGGCTTCTCGGTCTACCTGGTGCCGCGGCCCGGTGGCGAGCTCGTCGTCGGCGCGACCACCACCGAGCTCGGCTACGACACCCGCGTCTTGGCGGGTGGCGTGTTCGCACTGCTGCGCGACGCCCGAACCGTTCTGCCGATCATCGACGAGCTCGAACTGGTCGAGGCGATCGCCGGTCTCCGTCCGGCGACTCCCGACAACGCACCGATCCTCGGACCGTCCGGCCTGGATCGGTTGCTTTGGGCAACGGGCCACTACCGCAACGGCGTGCTGCTGACGCCGGTCACCGCGCAGGTGCTGGCCGAGACGGTCCGCACCGGAACGCTGCCGGATCTCGCGAAACCCTTCCTCGCCGGCCGGTTCGGGCACTGACTCACAGTTGCCTGCAGCAACCGGATGCTTGTGAACCACAACAATGTAGTTCAGCCTTGAATTGTAAACATTGCATTACAGGCGTAACACGTACCCCATGGCCCCCTGTTGTCACATCTGTACCAGCGCTTACGGTCAACAGGACGTCACACGGGGAGATGGTTGCCATGCACAAGGTCTTACGGGTGCTGAGCGGGCTCGCCGTACCGGTCCTGACCGCGGCGGTGATCACCGCCGGCTCACCCGGCTTCGGCGCGTACAAGGTGAAACAGGGTGACACCCTGAGCCACATCGCCGGCCGCTACGGCACGTCGGTCAAGACGCTGGTCGCCCTGAACAAGCTGCCCGGTAACGGCAACGCGATCTACGCGGGCGAGGTCCTGAAGGTCCCTGCCAAAGGCTCGACCACGCGGACAGCTGAGCCGGCGAGGCGCTCCCAGCTCGGGCGGGTGACGTACGTCGTCAAGCGCGGCGACACCGTCTCGAAGATCGCGAAGCGGTTCAAGTGCTCCCAGGCCAACCTGCTCGCCGCGAACGGGCTGCGCGCCAGCGACCACATCTACGCCGGCAAGCCGCTGCAGATCCCGGTCAAGCTCCACCCCAAGAAGCCGCCGAAGAAGGCGCGCACCGACAACACGTTCGCCGGCCGCACGTACGCCGACCACATCGTCGCGCAGGCCAACCGCAACCGGGCCATCCTGAAGAAGCGCAAGCTGCCGACCCGGACGCAGATGCGGTCACTGATCGTGACGACCTCGAAGCGATACGGCGTGGACCCGCAACTCGCGCTCGCGGTGAGCTGGCAGGAGTCCGGCTGGAAGCAGCGCGTCGTCTCCCCCGCCAACGCCGTCGGCGCGATGCAGGTGATCCCGTCGACCGGCACGTTCGCCTCGAGCATCGTCGGCCGCAGGCTCGACCTGCTCAAGCCGCAGGACAACGTCACCGCCGGAGTCGTGCTCCTGAGCCGGCTGACCGGAGCGGCCCGCCTCGACCTCGCGGTCGCCGGGTACTACCAGGGCCTGGGCGGCGTGAAGAAGAACGGGGTGTATCCGGACACCAAGCTGTACGTCCAGAATGTGCTCCGGATCAAGGCTCAGCTCGAACGCGGGTGGGACCCGCTGCGGTAAGGGGGTGTCTTGGAACTGTCCGCCGTCGCGAGCAGGTGCTCGGCGGAGTGCAGCGCAAGGCGGAGGACGAGGCACGGAGTGGGGTTCTCCGTGCCTCGTCCTCCAACGCGGCGATGTGCCCGCCGAGCGGCGCGCAGTAGGCGGACAGTTCCAAGACACCCCCTCAGCCTGGCCCAGTCACGCTGAGCCGTTATCTACACTCTCTGAGCAGAACGTTTGGAGAGGCGGCTCACCGCAAGTGACGGACGACGTGGACACGCAGGTCAGCGATCGCCTCGTCGGGCGACTGCTCGACGGCCGGTACCGCGTGGACGCGCGTGTCGCGAAGGGCGGTATGGCGACCGTCTACCGGGCCCTCGACACCCGCCTGGACCGCACCGTCGCGCTCAAGGTGATGCACGACGGACTCGGTGACGACGCCCAGTTCGCCCGCCGGTTCGTGGCCGAGGCCCGGGCCGCCGCCCGCCTCTCGAACCAGAACGTGGTCGCGGTCTTCGACCAGGGTGACGACAACGGCACGCTGTTCCTGGCGATGGAGTATGTGCCGGGCCGCACGCTGCGTGACGTCATCCGCGAGCAGGCGCCGCTGCCCCCCGCCCGCGCGCTCGACCTGCTCACCCCGGTCCTGTCCGCACTGTCGGCCGCTCACGACGCCGGCATCGTGCACCGCGACATCAAGCCCGAGAACGTGCTGATATCCGACAAGGGCGTTGTGAAGGTCGCCGACTTCGGTCTGGCCCGTGCGGTCAGCGCCAGCGGGAACACCGCGACGCAAGGCCTCCTGATGGGCACAGTGTCGTATCTGGCGCCAGAACTGGTCACCGACGGCAGTGCGGACGCCCGCTCGGACGTGTACTCCGCCGGCATCCTCTTGTACGAGTTGCTCACCGGCAACAAGCCCCACTCCGGCGACACCCCGATCCAGGTCGCGTACGCGCACGTCCACGCGGACGTACCTGCTCCGTCGCTCGAGGTGCCGAGCATCCCGCCGTACGTCGATGCGCTCGTGCAGCGGGCGACTGCGAGGGACCGGGACCTGCGGCCGACCGACGCGCGGGTGTTCAGCCGGCAGGTGCACCGCGTGCGCAGTGCGCTCGAGGAAGGGCTTCCGGACGACCCGGAGCTGACCGGTGACCTGACAGTGCCGATCCAGCAGATCCGGCAGGACAGCGGGTACGACGACGGCTACACGCGCGGAGACGCACTGCTGGAGGTCGAACCGCTCCGCCACGACACCATCGTCGTACCGGTGGATCGTGGTCGCCCGACCGGCGCTCCGGCCAAGTCACCAGCCGCACCCCCGGAGCAGCGGCGCCGCAGTCGCGGCCCGATCGCTTTGATCGTCATCCTGGCCGCGGCGATCGCTATCGGCACCGCAGCCTGGTACTACGGCATCCACCGTTACACCACCACGCCCAACCTGGTGAGCATGATGCCCGCTGTCGCCGAAGCGGAAGCGGCGAAGTCAGGCCTGCATACGAGTCTGAGCAATCAGGACTACTCCGAGGACGTGCCCAACGGAGCCGTGATGCGGACCGACCCCGCGGCGGGCGATCGGATCCGCAAGAACGGTGATATCGGTCTCACCGTGTCGAAGGGTCCGGAACGCTACCGAGTGCCACAACTCGTCGGTCTGCAACTGGACGCCGCCCAGCAGGCCCTGTCCCCGATCAAACTGATCACCGGGCAGATCAAGGAGCAGTACAGCGAGACCGTGCCGCAGGGCCGGGTGATAGCGATCAGCCCGCGGTTCAACACGGTCGTGAAGCCGGGCACCGCGGTCAACTTCGCGGTCAGCAAGGGCAAACGGCCGATCACCGTGCCCGACTGGACCGGCAAGTCCTACCACGACGCGAGCAAGGCGCTCCGCAAGCTCGGCTTCACCGTCGGCCGCACCACGCAGTACGACGAGAAGGTCGCCGAGGGCAACGTGATCAGCCAGACCCCGAACAGCGGCACGTTGTTCGCCAAGGACAAGGTCACGATGGTGGTCTCGCTCGGGCCGCCGCTGGTCGACGTACCGGACGTCAAGCGGAAGACCACCGCGGACGCGCAGAAGATCCTCACCGATGCCGGCTTCAAGGTGACGGTGCAGAAGGCGCCGTTCAACCTCGGGCTGAACATCGTCGCCGCACAGAGCCCGGGCGCCGGCAAGAAGGCGCAACCGGGCAGCACGGTCATCATCACAGTGCTCTAGGCCGTTTTGCCTTCTGCTGAAGGCGTCTGATGTGATGTGCGGCGTGAACCACCCCCGGATCGCTGTCCTCGCCCTGCTCGCGGTCGCGGCGGCCTGGGGGTCGACGTTCTTCCTGACCAAGGACCTGCTCACCAGGATGGACGTCGCCGACTACCTGGCGTTGCGATTCCTGATCGCCTCGGTCGCGCTGGTGCTGATCCATCCGCCCGCGATCTCGAAGCTGAGCCGCCTTGACCGCGGCCGGGCCGTTGCCCTCGGCATCACGTACGGCATCGCCCAGCTCGTCCAGACCGAGGGCCTGCGGCACACCTCGGCGAGCGTCTCCGGCTTCGTCACCGGCATGTACGTCGTCTTCACCCCGCTGCTCGGCGCGGTCATCCTCCGCCACAAGATCGGTCGCTGGGCCTGGTTCGCCGTGATCCTCGCCACGGTCGGCCTCGGCGTACTGTCGCTGCGCGGCTTCACGCTGGGCACCGGCGAGCTGCTGACGCTGGCCTCTGCCGGGCTCTATGCACTACACATCATCGGGCTGGGTGCGTGGTCGACACCGAAGAACGCGTTCGGCCTGTCGACTCTGCAGATGATCGTCATCACGTGCGTCTGCGGGATCGGCGCGCTGCCAGGCGGGTTCTCGGTGCCGAGTTCCGGCCGGGACTGGGTCGCAGTGATCTACATGGCGCTGGTGGCCGGAGCGCTCGCGCTGATCGTGCAGACGTGGGCGCAGGCACACCTGACTCCCACGCGGGCAGCGATTGCGATGACAATGGAGCCAGTGTTCGCCTCGACGTTCGCAGTACTGTTCGGCTCCGACAGCCTCACGTGGCGGATGCTGGTCGGTGGAGCGTTGGTGGTGTCGGCGATGTACCTGGTCGAGCTGGCGCCGCGGCGTAAGTTCGAGGCGGAAGTGCAGCACCTGGCTCAATAGGAGGGCACAATGCGCGACGGCGGCCGGCACAGCTGGTTCCCGTACGCCGTCATTGCCCTTCTGCTCGCGATCCTGGCCGCCGGGACGACGAGCAACCTGATCCGGAACCCGCAGCCTCGCCTGGTCGCCGACGGCATCCCCGGCCGTACGGCGACGCACGCCGACTCGGCCCTCGGCAGCGGGAAGTACGACGACCTGGTTCGGCACGCACTGGCCGATCTGGACGGTCTCACGCTCCCCAACGGCGCGACCCTGGCCGGCTGGAACGGCCCGTGGCGGTACGTCTGGCCGCGCGACGCGTCGTTCGTCGCTGTTGCCCGGTGCGCGATCGGCCAGTACGACCAAGCGCTCGACGTACTGGCGTTTCTGGATCGCGTGCGGCCGTCGACGGGACGATGGGAAGCGCGGTACACCGAGACCGGCGGGCGGGTCGACGACGGCCGTGCGTCACAGCTGGACGGGTCCGGGTGGGTGTTGTGGGCGACGTGGTTCTGCCGGGCGGGTGACAGGTACTGGGAGATGGTCCGGGAGTCGGCCGACCAGATCGTCACCGAGCTCGCGCCGGACGGATTGCCCGCACCGTCGTCGGACTACTGGGAGCGGCGCGAGAAGACGTTGACGCTCGGCACGGTCGCCCCGCTGCTGACCGGGCTTCGCTCCGCGGTCCGGATCGCCACCGACCAGCACCACCCGGCCGAGGCGACCCGCTGGCGGGCCGCGCTCGAAACGTTGTCGGCGGCAACCGATCGGGTCTTCGGACCGAACTATCCGCGGACTCCCGCTGCGTCGACCAGCTTCGTCGAGCCGGGTGTCGAACCGGTCGGGATCGGCGGCGGCGCGGACGCGATCGTGACAGTACTCGGTCCGCCGTTCGCTCCGGCGCGTGCGATCGTCTCGACCGCGATCGACCGAGCCCACGCCGTACTCACGCAGCCCAACGGCGGCGTGACGCCCGGCGAGGATTGGCGTGCGGACGGGGTGTCGTGGACGCCGCAGACCGCATTGTTCGCGCTGAGCGCTGCGGCGCGCGGGGATCAGGCCACGGCGAACGCTCTGCTGTCCTGGCTCGATCAGCACCGGACCCGCACCGGCGCGTTGCCGGAAAAGGTGAACCGGGATCTGGAGCCGGCCGGCGAGGCACCACTCGCGTGGACCGCAGCCCTCGTCGTCCTCGCCGACACAGCTCTCCAGAACCCTTTGCCTACGCCTTGAGCGGCTTCGAGGGCGCCACCTAGCAGATCTCCATCACGTCGTGAGTCGGGGCGTCCGGCCGCGTCGTACTCGTCTTGCCCGAGTAGAAGAACGCGGTCGAGGAGATGTCGTCCTGGAGCGGCAGGTAGCGGCCGCCGGAGCGCCAGCCGAGGGCCTGGACATCGACGCGCAGCTTCTCCTTGAACCGGATCGGGTCTGGCAGGTGGAAGCGGTACATGCCGAAGCGTTGCTGGCTCTGGTACTGCCCGTCCGGGCGGATCACCTGCGGCATGCCGAGGTACGGCGTACTGAACTCGGTGTAGCCGCCCAGGTGAGGTACGTCGAAGTTCCACGCGCCGCCGAAGTAGTCCTCGGTTCCTGTGCCGCAGATGGTCGGAAACTCGTCGTCAGCGTCCAGGTAGAACTTCACCTCGCCCTCACCCCACCACCCGGTGCTGTTGACACCCCAGGCCAGGTAGGTGCCGACGTAGTGCCCCGGCCCCTCCACGTCGTCCAGCAGAGTGTGGACCGTCTTCGACTCGAGCGGATTGCTCCGCCGCCACTGCGCGTGCAGGTACGCCGATTTGTCGGGTACTGCGCCGAGCCAGTAGTCCACCTGGAAGTACACGACCACGTTCTCGTCGTGGGTGTTCTCCAGAGTGAAGGTGGCGTGCTCCTTGAACGGCATCTCCCAGTAGCAGTTGAAACCGCCGTTCGGGTTCACCGCGACTGGCAGCGAGCTGACCTGCGCGAACTTGCCCCAGCCGGAGCAGAAGAAGTCGCCGACCGGCGTCTCGATCGCCGGGGCGGTGTCGCCGTCCCAGTACCCGCGCAGCACCAGGCGGCGCCAGTGGTCGACGTGCGTGGTGAGCCAGATGTGGGTGACGCAGCCGGAGCCGGCGATATCCGCGAGCGTCGCGGTCTCCCCCGGCCCGATCTCGATCGACGGCGAGACCTTCCACCCCTGACCGAGATCCCGGGCCGCATACGCCCCGGTCCCCTCGGTCCGCCGCCCGCCCTGACCGGGCTCGCCGGTCGGGTTCTCCGCACTGATGGACCGCGACTCGACATCGGCGAGCGCACTGATACCGGTGAGATTCCCAAGAGTCATGCCCGCGACCCTAGCGGTCATCGGGCCGAGGAGAAATCGATTGCCCACGCCGTGGACTCACCCCGACTCAGCAGATCCGGACCTGGCGTCGTCTGTACTGGTGTAGGCCGGTGCTGCACCGGCCGGGAGTGGAGACGACGTGACCTTCGACGAGTGGACCAGGTCCGGGCTGGTGCCGCTGCTCCGGTTCGCCACGGTGCTGTGCGGCTCTCCCCACCTGGCCGAGGACGTGGTCCAGGACGTCGCGATCAAGGCGCAGCGCAACTGGGCACGCATCGGGGCCGCCGACAGTCCGGACGCGTACCTGCGGCGGATGACCGTCAACGAGTACCTGTCCTGGCGCCGCAAGTGGTCCCGGTACGTGCCGATCGCCGAGGTCGAGTCCGGCACCAGCCCGGACCACGCCGAGCAGACCGCCGACCATGACCAACTGCTCGGCGAACTGGCCAAGCTCCCCCGGCGGCAACGAGCCGTCCTGGTACTGCGGTACTTCGGCGGCCTCACCGACAACGAGATCGCCGAGACCATCGGCTGTACGCCGGGCACCGTGCGCGCCCACGCATCCCGGGCCCTGGCGACGCTGCGGATCGAATTCACCAGCAATCGGGTGACGGAGGACCACCACCATGCGTACTGAAGCAGACCTCCGGGACGCCTTCGACCACCTGGCCGACCAGGCACCGGACCCCACCGACATTCGCGCGGCCCTGCAACCGCGCAGCGCGCGCCGATCGCGTCGTACCGCACCGATCATCGGTACTGCGGTCGCCACCGCCTGCGCGGCGGTCGCGGCAGTCGTCGTACCGCAGGTCATCCCGCACAACGGGTCGGACCTCGCGACCCAGGACGAGCGCAACAGCGCCTGGTCGCACTGGCTCGATCTGAACCTGCCGAAGAACATCGAAGTGGTGGGTCAGAACTTCTCCGCGAACCGCCAGGACTACGAAATGTTCGACGTCACCCAGACGACCTGGGTGTCGTACTGCTGGCTCCAGCTGCACCGGAACGGCGACTTCAATCCCGCGACGATCCCGTCGGGCAGTCCGACGATCGACATCGGCGGCCACCAGGCACGAGTGGTCACGTCGACCGCCGGGAAACCGTTCATGCCAGGTCCGCCGGCGTACCGCTTCTCCTTGGCGGCAAGGCCGGACAAGACCTTGGCCTGGCAGCCGGTCGCCGGCCTGTGGGCGCTCTTCACCTGCGAGTCGCAACGCCACGACACGACCGATGCCCCACTGGCGGCCGACCTCGGCCTGGCCACCAGGCTGGCCAAGTCGTTCTCCCCGCGGACCAGTCGGCTCGGCTCACCGATCAAGCTCGGCGACCTGCCGGGAGGCCTGTCGGCACGCCAGGTCAAGGACAGCCCAGCCGTGCCCGGGGTCGCGGGAGCCGGCGAGGAGTTCGCCCTCCTGATGAGCGACGGCAACCCGGCCACCGGTTACGTGGCGCCGGCGCGCAAGCCGACCGGGCTCGTGTCGGGCAACGCCTGGGACCCGGTGAATGGTGACGACCTGTCGATCCGGTACGACACGAGTAGGTTCTGGAACCAGATGACCACGATCCGGGGCGGCAGGGCGGACGTCGTCATCCACGGGATGAAGGCCTACTACACCCCGGCGAACATCGTGTACTCGAAGAGAGATCCGTCGAAGGTCAGCCTGTCGGGACCCGTGAACACGCTTCGCCTCGAAGCGAAGGGCGTGGCACTCGTGATCACCAGCTACTCCGCGAAGCCGTCGATGGAGGTGCTTCGACGGGTTGCCGAGTCCGTGGACCTGACGAGGAGCCCGAAGAACCCCGACGCCTGGTTCGACGCGGCGACCGCTCTTCCGTGACACAGTATATGCCTGGTGGGTTATATTAAGGGCATGGACAGTCGGCGTGGGACGGTGTTCGGGACCGAGGCCGGGCGGGTGGCGATCAGGTTCGTGCGGTTGCTGCCGCATCCGCCGGAGAAGGTGTGGCGGGCGATCACGAATCCTGGTCAGTTGTCCGCCTGGTTCCCGGCCGTCGTGGACCTGGACGTGCCGGCTGGGGGTGCGCTGTTCTTCGGGGTGACCGATGAGCAGCGTCGGCGGTACGGGATGAGCGAAGGCTCGAGCGGCCGGATGCTGCGGAACGAGCCGCCGTCGGTGCTCGAGTACGAATGGGCCGGTGAGATCCTGACCTGGGAGATCACCGGTACGGCGGACGGCAGCCGCCTGGTCTTCACCAACGTGCTGTCCGACGCGTCGGGCGCCCGTCCTGCGGCTGCCGGCTGGGAAGCAGGGCTGGAGGTTGTCGAGGCTCAGCTCGACGACCGGAGTGTGACCTGGGATCCGCTGGACCGGGCCGAGGAACTGGTCGCCGCCTACGAGTAGGTCAGCAGGGGCGGACTTTGGCGGTGGTGCCCGTGAAGGACACACAGGCCCACGGGCGGCCTTGGTCGCGCTTGGCGCGGACGATGACCGGGAAGGCGTCCGCGCCGTGCACCTGCGGGCTCTTCTCGGTGGGGAAGGAGCCGATGGCGCCGCCGCGCGCCTCGGCCGCGGTCTTCACGTTCGCGACCGTGACGCTGCGGCTGGATGCCTTCTCGGCCGCGTTCTTGGCGTCGGTCGCGACCTGCAGCGCGAACTTGATCTCCGGCGGCTTCGACCAGGTCGTCTGCGACACCGGAATGATCAGGCCGAACATCGCCAGCCCGATCGCCGTGATGATCTGCCGCAGCCGCCGGGTCTGATCGGTCAGCAGCAGCGCCGCGCAGCAGATCGCGAGGGAGACCGTCAGCCCGCGCAGGATCCAGTGCCGGTCGAGCCGGCTGTCCACCGCTAGCCCGGCCCCGACGGCGATCACCAGGCAGAGCACGGCCGCACCGAGCGCCCGGGCCCGTGGAGACAGAGATTGCATGCCGGAGACGATAGACGTTCACCGTTCGTCGCACGCTAGCGGCCGTTGGGCGCGAGGCGCGCCGGTCAGGATCGTGCCGCGCTGACGGTCCTGGCAGATTCGGAGAGGTCCCACCGCCCCCTAGGGATTGGATCCGGATCATGACCGAGAACCCTGGATCGTGGAGCATCTCGCGGCGTCGCGCGCTGCAGCTCAGCGGCGGAGTCGCCGCAGCCGGCGCCGTACAACTGCCGAGCGCGCCTGCTCGAGCCGCCGGGAATCAGGCAGTACTCCGGGAAGGCACCAACTTCATGGTGTCGGTGTCGCCGGATGGGAAGTGGCTGGCGTTCGACCTGGTGACGGCGATCTGGGTGACGCCGGCCACGGGCGGAACCTCGCGCCGGCTCACCGATGACCTGCAGGACGCGACCCGGCCGCGCTGGTCGCCGGACGGGAAGTCCATCGTGTTCCAGTCCTATCGGGACGGGAACTTCCACCTGTGGACGATCCGGCCGGACGGCAGCGGACTGCGGCAGTTGACGAGCGGACGGTACGACGACCGCGAGCCGCACGTCACGCCTGACGGCCGATCGATCGTGTTCTCGTCGGACCGCGGCGGCAGCTACGGGATTCATCGCCTGGATCTCGCCACCGGCACGATCGTGGCGCTCACCGACGAGGCAAGCGAGGAAGCCGAGCCGGCGGTGTCCCCGGATGGTACGAAGGTCGCCTTCACCGTCGACACCAGCTCGATCGTCGAACTCGACCTCAGGACAGGCGCTCGTACGACACTTGTCGCCGCGCAGACCGGGATCAGTTTGTTCGGGCCTTCGTACTCGCCGGACGGGAAGCTCGCGTACGTGCGGCTGACCGGTCCGACGTGCGATCTCGTTGTGGATGGCAAACAAGTGACGACCGGTGAGGATGTGTTCGCGCTGCCACCGTCCTGGACGTCCGCGGGCCTCTTCTACACCGGGGACGGCACGGTCCATCGCTACCAGCGTGGTGTCGTACCGTTCGAGGCGACGGTCCCGGTGACCTCGAAGCGGCCGCGGCCGAAGGCACCCGATCTCGAGTCTTCCGCCAAGCACGCGGTCCGTGGGATTGCGAGTCCGACCGTGTCGCCGGACGGGAACTGGATCGCGTTCCGCGCGTTGAACGCGCTCTGGTTGACGGGGTCTGGTGAACCGCCGCGCAAACTGGTTGCTGACGGCTACTTCAACTCGGATCCGGACTTCTCGCCGGATGGCAAGAAGTTGCTGTATGCAAGCGATCGCGACGGTACCGCTGATCTCTGGCTGCATGAGCTGGCTTCCGGCGTGGACACCAAACTGTCCGGCCTGCCGGGCGCCCAGACGGCCCCACGCTTCTCTCCCGATGGACAGCGGATCGCCTACCAGGACCAGGACGGGATCGCCTGGGTGCTCTCCCTCGCGTCCGGTGAGGTTCGTCAGGTCACGCCGACGCTCTTCCAGCCCGGCCGGGTCAGCTGGTCGCGCGACGGTCGTACCCTCGTCCTGGCTGCGGTGAAGCCGTTCTCCAAACGATTCCGCGAGGGCACGAGCCAACTTCTGTACGTCGATGTCGAGACCGGCGCGCTCGAGTACGTCGAACCGATGCCCTTCCGCTCGCTCGCCACCCGCGGCGACGACGGCCCGGTCTTCTCCCCCGACGGCAAGCACCTCGTCTTCGTCGTCGAGAGCCTGCTGTACGTCGTACCGATCGACGCCCGCGGCCGGTTCACCGGCTCGCCACGTGCGATCACGAGCGAGGTCACGGACTCGCCGGTCTGGCAGGACGCTCAAACGCTGCTGTACCTGTCGAACGGGAAGTTGCGCAGGACAACGATCGACGGTGGCCGGCCGGAGACGATCCGGATCGATCTGTCCTACCGTCGGGCGACGATCAACCAGCACGTCACGATCCACGCCGGGGCGCTCTGGGACGGCCGGTCGACCTCGCTGCGGCGCGACGTCGACGTCGTACTGGACGGGTCGCGGATCGCCGCCCTACGTCCGCATCACGGCCGGGCCGACGTCGATGCGTCGAAGCTCACCGTGATGCCGGGACTCGTTGATGCGCACAACCATTGGCATCTGCGCGGGCGGGCGTGGGGTGCGCGGCAGGGGAACCTGTGGCTCGCGTACGGCATCACGTCGACGCGATCGCCGGGCGACCCGGCGTACCAGATGCAGGAGACGCGCGAGGCACTCGTGAGTGGGGCGTTGCGCGGGCCGCGGTACTTCGCGACAGGCGAGGCGATCGACGGGTCGCGGGTGTACTACAACTTCATGCGGCCGACCTTGTCGCTGCGGCAGCTCGGGCTGGAGCTCGACCGGGTCGAGGGGCTCGCGTACGACTTGGTGAAGACCTATGTGCGGTTGCCGATCGAGTACCAGCGGCGGGCGATCGCGCTCGTGCATCGGCTCGGGTTGCAGTTGTCGTCGCACTACCTCTACCCGGCCGAGCACCTCGGGATGGACGGGATGGAGCACACCGGGGCGACCAACCGCCTCGGGTACTCGCACACGGTCAGTCGGCTCGGGCGCGCGTACGCCGATGTGGTCACGCTGTTCACACGGGCCGGGCTGTCCGTCACGCCGACGTTGTTCAACTCGACGATGGCCCATGTCGACGATCCGTCGCTCCTGACGGATCGGCGTACGACGACCCTGTATCCGTCGTGGGAGTACGACGCGTTGATGGCCGAGGTGAACACTGCTCGTGGACCTGCCGGCGTCACGACTCGCGAGCTGCTGCGGGGCAACGTCGACATGGTGCTGCGGATCCATCGCGGCGGCGGGCTGGTGATCTCCGGGACGGATACGCCGTTGGACAACATGGCGGTCTCGCTGCACGCCAATCTGCGATCGATGGTGGCCGGCGGGTTCACGCCGTACGAAGCTCTGACCACGGCGACGCGCAATCCGGCGCGCTGGCTTCGTCTGGAGGACAAACTCGGCGTCGTGAAACCGGGAGCCCAGGCCGATCTGTCGTTCGTGGTCGGGGATCCGCTCGCGGACATCCGCGCCGCGGCCGCCGTTTCACAGGTCGTTGTCGCTGGCAACCTCTACACGGTTGACGAGTTGCTGGCGCCTTACCAGGTCGGCAACCGGATCGAGCCTGCGGTCCGGGTAGTCAACGCCCCGCAACCTTTGACCCGCGAGCAGGCGCACGCCCACGACGACACCTACTGGTGGCACGAGCCCGAGTGGCTTCATCGCGCCTGTTGTGAAGGCTAGAACGCGGTGGTGAGCTCCTGGGTCTGACCGGTGGCGGCGGCGCGGTACGCGGACTCGATGATGTCGATGACGTGGCGGGCGTGTTCGGCGGTGACGATGGAGGGCGTGCCGTCGCGGACCCAGTCGACGAGCTGCATGACGTCCTCGTACACGTGCTGCTCCTCGATGTCGCGGTGGGCGCCGGTGACGTGCGGGAGGAGCGCCTGGTTGCCCGGTCCGCGCGGCGCGAGCTCGGCGGGGTCGCGGTTGGGGAAGTCGAACGGTTCGCCGTTGAGCAGCAGGCCGTCGATTGTTCCTGCTGTGCCGTAGTACGCGCCGCCGAAACCGCCGCGGATCGGGCCCGCGGCGGTGCCCGTCGCGACGCAGTACACGTTGTCGCCGAAGTCGATCAGCACGATGGTGTTGTCGTCGGCATCGGTCTGTACGTCGACGCCTCCGCTGTTGCGAACAGGGATCCGTACGCCGGACATTGCGGTCACGCGCTTCGCCGTACCGAGGATGCCGGTGACGGTGTGCAGCGCGTAGACGGTCATGTCATACATCGGCCCGCCGCCGGGTTTGCGGAAGTACCACGAGGGGTCGATATTGCTCAGTACGTCGTTGCCGCCGCGGACGGACTCGTTCTCGTGGTACGTGCCGAACGACGCCCCGCAGCTCACCCACGACAACGTGCCGATCGCACCCTCGGCGATGAGCTCACGCGTCCGGACGTGGTGCGGGCGCAGCATCTCCCCCGGCGAGGCAACGATCCGCAGGTCGTTGGCGGCCGCGAGCTCGATCAACTCGGTGGCCTCGGCAACGGTCAGCGTCATGGTCTTGTTGAAGTGCACGTGCTTGCCGGCCAGCAGCGCGAGCTTCCCCTGCTCGTAGTGCAACCCGATCGGCGAAGCAATCGTGACCGCGTCCACATCACCCCGAGCCAACAGCTCCTCGTACTCCGTGAACCCCTGCTCCACTCCGAACTTCTGCGCCGCGGCCTCCGCCCGCCCGGGCACGGGATCGCACACGGCCGCGAGCGTCACCCGTCCCGCCAGATCGGGTTGGGACAAATGCGGCAGGATCCCCCGCACCGAGATGCTGCCCGCCCCGACCACACCCATCCGCACCGAGTCCGCCATACGAGCAATCCTATGAACGAATGCCGCGCTGTGCGCCGGCCCGGTGAGTCCGGCACTCAGCGACCGGAGCGGCTTGAGCGCCTGCACACTCCGGTCGGATAGGTTTCGGCGACATGAGCGATGTCGAGCATGTTGTTCTCATCCACGGGACCTGGGGTCGTGGGAGTCACTTCCATGAGGCCCGCGCCGCGTTCGAAGAGCGTGGGTTCGTGGTTCATACGCCGACACTGCGCCACCACGAACTGCCCCTCGAGGAAGGCGCGGCGCAGATCGCGGGGCTGAGCCTGACCGACTACGTCGACGATCTGGTCGAGGTGTGTGAGTCGCTCGACTCGCCTCCGCTGATCCTCGGGCATTCGTTGGGTGGGTTGCTGGCGCAACTCGTCGCGGCCCGGACCAAGCACGCCGGCCTGATCGGCGTCTGCCCAGCTCCGGCGGCCGGGATCTTCGCTATGTACCCGTCGATGAGCCGCCTGTTCCTGAGCCATTACCTCCAGGCACGCCCATGGACCAAGCCGCTCCGTCCGACCTGGGAGAAGTTCCACGTCGGCGGCCGGATCACCCAGACGGAGGAGGACTCCCGCGCGCTCTTCGCCGACCTCGTCTGCGAATCGGGCCGCGCGTACTGCGAGATGGCCTTCCCCCAACTCGACCGTCGCAAGGCGTCCCGCGTCGACTACTCCGCGATCGACGGCCCGGTCCTGATCTTCGGCGGCGCCCAGGACCGCACCGTCGTATCCGCAGTGTGCCGCGCCACGGCCGCGAAGTACCGGAACGCCACCTACCAGGAACTCCTCGACGCCGATCACATGATCCTGTTCGGCGAGATCCTCCACACCACGATGACCCACATCGACGACTGGCTCGAGACCAACAAGCTGACCTCGTCGAGCCAGGGCTAGAGCGGGTCGGAGACGGCGAGTGGTGGGCCGCCGAACTCGACCCAGTTGGCTCGGCCGATTTCGGCGAGCTCTTCGGGGTCAATCGGGTGTGACATCTTGCCGGCCTGCTCGAAGAACCGCTCGACCCCTGACGGCGTGGTGATGATCAGCAGCCGTCCCACCGTGTCGCCGATGTTCTGGAAAGCATGCGGCACGCCACGTGGGCCGAAGGCCATGCCGCCGGTCGTGGCTCGCAGCATCTGGTCGCCGGCCTTGAACCGGAAGTCACCGTCGAGGACGTACCACACCTCGTCCTCACGCAGGTGCGTATGTGCCGCAGGCCCGTCGTACGCCGGTATCTCCAGCTCCAGCACCGTCAGCGAACCATTGGTCTGCAGCGTGTCCGCCATGATCACAACCGACCCCTTGGTCGGAGTCGTGAGCCTCACCGCGTCGCTTGCGTGCACCGCAAAGGGCTTCATCGCATCTCCCCTCCCCCTATGCGTTCCAGTAGGCCACTCTTCGGCGGTCGTGGACAAGGACTTCAGGCTCGGAGGTTGATACCCAGCGCTTCGAATCGGGCCGCGAGGTCAACGACCCAGGCCTGCGGGGTGCGGCCATCCGGCAGCGGTACGCCGCCCTCGCTCCGCCACAACGCGTCCGCGAGCGCCGTACGGAGATGCCACGCCATCGCCCGCTCGACCGACAACTCCCGGCCGGTGAGCTGCGCGTAGTGGCGGATGGTGGCCGTCAGCAACTCGACGCCCGGACCGGTTCCGGGAAACGCCCGCAGGTCGTACTCCGCATCAGCGAGACCCGCCGTCTCGAAATCCACGACCACACGGAGCTTTCCTTGGTCCCACACCTGATTCCCGCCATGCAGGTCGCCATGCACCAGCACCTGCGGCCCCGGCGTCCGCAGTACGTCGTCCGCCCAGTCGCACCAGCTGATGACATCGGCGCGCTGGTCCGGACGAGCCCACCTAGGGAACTGCTCCCGCAGTACGTCGGTCGTGGCCGGCTGCAACGACGCAGCCGGATAGTCATGTCCTGGTTGGTTGTGCAACTCGCGGAGGAACTCAGCGAGCTGGCGTCCAACCTGGTCCCGGTCAAGCGAGTCCACGACGTCGAACAACGCCTCACCCGGCACCAGTCTCGTCACCAGCAACACCGGATCGGTGCTACTAGCAACTACTTCCGGCAGAAACGGAACCGCTGGCCTCAACGCTGCCAGAACAGCGATCTCATGCGCCAGCCTCAACGCCGCGGGCTGCGACCACGCAAACTTCACGACGTACTGCTCGCCGACCACCGCACTGGCCGACCACCACATCGGGTCGTCCTCCAACGACTCCCGGACCACCACCGCGTGCCCGCCGAGCCCAACCTCCCCCAACGCCTCCGCAACCGCCTCCGCCGACCCATCCTCCAGCCATCTCACCCCACCGAGCCTATCCACCAAGCCATACTGATCCCACGACCTTCGGAGGCGCTCCAATGACCGATCCAGACGACACCCGCCTGCCCAGCTTGACGGTCCAGCACACCTTCCTGTTCGAGGAGCTGTTGGCTCTGCTGATCGGAACGCTCGACATCGACTCCTCAACGAACTGCCTCGTGGTCCGCACCCCCTCCGCCGAACGACCGTTCGACGTCGCCTGGCCCCTCGGCTCAACCATTGCGATCCGCGACGGCATACCCGCCCTCATCGACGCAACCGGCCAAACGGTCGCCCATGTGGGCGACGAGGTATCCGTCGGCGGGGGCTGGATATCCACAACCACCGCAGGCGTCACCTCTTGCACAGGCCAAGACCACGTCTGGGTGGGCCACCACCCACGACGCATTTAGACCTTCGGAGGCGCGCTGATGACTGAGTCGCAGGACGACGCTCGACTGCCTGGGTTGACGGTCCAGCGCACGGTTTCGTACTGGCATATGCAGGCCCAACTGACGGGAACCCTCGACGTCGACCCTGCGACGAACTGTCTCGTACTCCGCACCCCGTTCGGCCACATAGACGAACTGGGCGGCATCACCTTCATCGACACCCTGATCGATGTCGCCTGGCCGTTCGGCTGGACCGTCGCAGTTCACGACAACAGGACCGCCCTGATCGACGCAACCGGCCAAACCGCCGCACATCTAGGTGACGAGATAATTCTCGGAGGAGGCTCCGTCGCCACAACCGACGCCGACGTCACGTCCTCCTGCACCGGCCAAGACAGCGTCTTCGTGGCCTCGGAACTCTCCCACCCCTAGCCCAGGCCGGGAGCGCCGTCTGGCCAGGCGGCTATGCAGACTTTGTTTCCGGCGCGGTCGGCGAGGATCCAGGCGCCGGGTGCGGTGGAATCGTCGACGATTCGGCCGCCGGCAGCCAGGGCCGCGGCCAAACGGTTCTCGGCTTCTTCGCGGGCGACTGACACGTCGACATGCATCGCGTGCCGGAGCGACTTGTTCGGGTCCAGGTCCTGCATCCAGACGGTCGATCCGTGGCCGAGTGGGTCAACGGCGTTGTCGTAGTCCAGTTCGTCGTACCCAAGCACCGCCCGCCAGAACCCGACGTCGATCGCATCCGGCTGAGCCGCCACAGCAAACGAAACCTCCTGCGCCAGACTCCGATCAGCCTGCGCGCCGTGCGCTCGAGCTACCGCCGAAACCGCCCGAGCCACCTCGGCGTGCCGTTCCTCCAGCCGAAAGACACCACGCGTCAACCGCACAGTGAGCTGGCGATCGGTCAAGGTCAGAATCACGTCCGCCTCGGCAACCTGAGCCACCGCCTCAGCCAACCGCGCCGCCTCAACCAGCGACGCCACCGGGAAGACCGCCACCGCGCCGCCGTGCAGCACCACCCAGTCGCCCCCACCCTCCGCAGCCAGAAACCGCTGCCACCCCTGCTCGCTCAAGGCCAACTCCCAACGTCTACGGCGTAACGGTGATCTCCAACGGCGACGACCGCATGTGGCCCTCGTCGGTGTGTACTGCGATGACCAGCCCCCATCGCCCCGGCGGTACCGCGTACCCCAGGTCGGGAACCAGCGAGGCGGTGCCGATCAGCACCGGCACCGCACGGCTCTGACGCGCTTCGACCGGGAATCCCACCCGCTTCGCGTAGCGCGGCCCGACGTACCGCCCAACCACGATGCCGGAGCTGTCGGTCACCACCGAATCCAGCTCGCCCGTGGTGAACAGCACTTGCTCGCGGTCGGTCCTGTTGGTGACCAGTACCTCCCTGTGCGCGAATCGCCCAGTCTGCACCGACAGCGGAGACACGATCTCTACGTCGAGCCCGAAGGCTTCGGCGCGAGGTGCAGGTACCTGGCGCGCGGCCTCACCCGCCCACAGCTCTCTGGCCGGGAAGAGCATCGCCCCCACCCGCAGATCCACGAGGTCGCCGTACGTCGCTTTCAGCGTGCCCGCGATCTCGGTTGCCCAGGCCGCCAGCTCGATCAGAAACTGCCGCTCGGGTCGCCATTCCTTCTCGGGGCTCTGCCACATCACGAGTGCGTCGGGTGACTCCTCGCGCAACCGCAGAAGGTCCGCGCGCAGACTCTCCCAACCCGCCATAGCGCGACGATACCGAGACTGGCGGTCGTCCTGTAGGCGCTGTGCATCCGCAACGCGCCTATCCGATGGCTATGCCGTGAGGCGGTCGGCTTCGGCCAGCAGCAGATCGCCGAAGGGCTGAAAACCGATGCTGCAGGCGTAGACGCCGCTGAAGACTCGGTGGATGGTTCCCCATTCCCAGATGGCGGTGGCATCCACGCCCGTACGAGAAGCCAGTTGCTCGGTCCGCACCCGGAGGTCGTCACCGAGGCCCGGATTCGAGCGCACAATGGTGCCGAGATCGCAGGCGGGTTCGGCCCGCAGGCCTGCTGGATCGATCAGCTTGTAGCTGCCGTCACTGGCTTGCAGGGCGTTCATCTCGTGGATATCGCCGTGGACCAGAACCGCGGAGCGATCGTCGTGGGCAACGCGACGACGATTCATGCACTCCAGCGCATCCGCCACGGTGGCTGGTGAACACGGCCGCCCCGCCTGTTCCCATAGCGTTGGCAGCCGATCGGCGTACTGCTCGGCCAACTTCGCGCCGGTCGGGAGGTCAATGTCGGGACCGATCGGACGCCACAGGCGAAGCGCCACATCGCACAACAAGGTGAGGCGGATTGCAGGGTCGGCGACCATGTCGTACATCGGTGCCCCGAGGCGCTCCAGCAGAAGGGCTTGTCGACCCAGGTCTTCGCCGAGCAGCCTGGCGCAGCCGTCTCCGTTCGCCAGGCGCATCACTGTGGCCTCGTGACCGACGTCGCGACCTGGCACACCGATCTTGAGGACTGCCGGAGTTCCGTCAGCAAGCGTCACCTCGACGACCAGCGCGGCGTGACCGCCCGCGAAGCTGGACCCGATGACCAGAGACCACTCCTGAGCCAGCGAGTCGACCACGCCCGGCAGCTCGTCGAGCCAGGATTCGTTCCCGTCGGCAATGACCGTCTTGCGGACCTGATCGGGAATGTCGAGGCTCATACCGACAGCCTAGTTAGTGAAAGTCGCGCCGAATCGGCGAGCGGTTGCAATTCATGGGCCCGAGGCAATCTCTGTGGCTGAATCGTGCAAGTTCAGCGAGATCTTGTGGCTTCTGCTGAGCATGTACATCGCTCTGGTTCCCACCGCACTGATCGTGGCGGGCATCAGCAACCTGCCGAAAACCGTGCTGGACGTGGACAAATGGAGTGACCCTCAGGCGATCTTCGCGGTGGGCGCAGTAGTCGCCGGCGAGGTAACGTGCTTTATGGCTGACATCGAAGACCTGCCAAGCCTGCTGAGAGCCATCGCAACAGGCGACCGACGGGCCGTGACGGCAGCGCTGGACGCCGTACCGTCGCTGGTCACGGCACGCTTGGCGCGCCTCGACGAGTTCTTCATCGATCGGTGTCATGCCCAGCTGTACGAAGGCGACACAGCGCTGCACGCAGCGGCATTCGCGTACGACGTCGAGCTCGCTCGTGAACTGATCGCGCGCGGTGCCGACATCGGCGCTCGAAACCGCCGCGGCTCGGAACCCTTGCACGCCGCGGTCATCGGCGTACCCGGCTCAACGAACTGGAACCCAACAGCTCAGCGAGCTGTCATCGAGTTGCTGATCGAAGCAGGCGCCAACCCGGACGCGACCGCCGCCGGCGGCGTCACTCCCCTCCATCGAGCTGTCCGCAACCGCTGCTCAGCTGCCGTGGATCAACTCCTCCGCGCGGGCGCCGACCCACGCCTGACTAACGCCCACGGCTCGACGCCCTCCGACCTCGCCCGCCTCACAACAGGCCGCGGCGGAACCGGCTCGGAGGATGCAAAGGCCGAACAGCAGCTCATCATCGCGCTCCTCACCGAAGCAACGAGTAGGCCCTCTTCGTCCCCGGGCCCGGTCTGTCTGCGATAGCAGATGGGTACTTGAAGGATACTTCCGCCCGATCCTTCGAAGGAGCACCCAATGTTCGCGATCATCGCCGCTGTCATCTTCGGGTTGGCCCTCATTCTCGACTGGGCCAACGCCAGCGTCAGTGACGCCTTCACCCCGCAGACCTTGCTGATGGCCGGCCTACTGTGCATCGCCCTCCACCTGGCCGGCATCGGCGCAGGACGCCGCTGGGGCCGCCGCCGCTGACCGACACCGTCCCCACCCGTACAGCTTTTTCATCCTCCTGACCTGCCAAGGCCAGGGCTGTCGGCAACCAGCGTCAGCCCTGGCTTCGCTTCTGCTCGATCCGCCGAAGCGACGGAGCAGAGACCGCTGCAATAACTAGGCACAGCAGCCCCAGGACGAGCTGTCGACCTCCGCCGTCGATCAGGGCGTCTACCGTGATGAGGATCGCTACCAGAACCATCACGATAAGGAGCAGGCGGTTGGTCAAAGACTTGGGCACAGGCTCAACTGTCGTCGATCAAACTGCCGATGGAAAGCTCCCGAACACGGCGGCCACCCTCCTGATGAGCCTCTCTGACGCGCCCTCCCACAAGACCTTCATCAGTGTTGGATTATGTGCGTCGGGCATGTTCGCAGCGCTCGGCCACTTCGGCGTGACGATGCTCGGGGCCCCGGCTCGGGCATTATGACCTGGTGACAGTCGATGACCCCGACGCGCGAGCCACCTTTGACCGGAAGGTGCAGGCGCTTGAAGGGCTTCGCATCCACGCGGTGGACTATTGGGACATTCGCAACTCCGGGCCGGGGCCCGCCCGGTGGGATTACGGCGACTGGCATCACGCTGTCATGGGTTTACAACTATCCACGGACGCCGGCCCCGTGACCGTCATCTGGACCAACACCTTCTTCCCCTACGGCGTCGAGGTCTTCCCTGAACCCATCGAACGCCACCTCCGTCTGGGAGAGGACGGCGCGGAACGGAACGGCCCCGACGGCGAATCTCGTTGGACAGGCTTCCTCAACATCCCAGTACTGCGTACGACGACATCGTGGGAGCGGCTCGAACTCGGCCCAGCCATCCGGTCAGCCGGCGAGATCGTCGAGCCCGCGCATGTAGTCGAAGTTCCTACGTCACTGCGCCTGGACTTCAGCACCGGCCCTGTCTGGTTCGTGGCCGCGATCCCGCAATACCCGTCGATGGAGCGAGTCGCCATTCCGGGCGACGAGGTCATGATCGTCTTCTCGGCCACCAAGATGCGCGCCATGGGCTACACCGACCCAACATTCGTACCTTGAACGCGGCAAACCAGCCTCGGAGTTCCCTACCTGCGGATGATCATCGGCGAGGTACAGGTGTGATGGTCAGGCGTGACGCAGTGAACGCGATGTGGAACGCATAGGTGGTCAGCTTGAAGGTCTCCCCATCGTCGTACTCGAAGTCCTCGACCTGGCCGTACGCCTCGGCCGGCGGCTCGTCACCGCCGTACCTTGCACCGTCGTGTTCCCACTCCCGAATCGCGACCCCCTCGAACCGCATCACAACAACGGGCGTTGGAACAGCTGCCGCGGGCGTCCACCGCGCCTCGGTGTACTCAAACTGAAGGACCAGGACCCGATCGATCGGCCGCAGTTCAACGCCAACCAGCCCCATGTCATGCAATCGCACGGGGACGCTCTGATCAGTCCAGAACTCATACAGCCCTGTCCCACCACTGGCGAGATCATGCCGAGGATCAATGGTCACGCCAACGATCTCAGCTCTCTGCCGCCGAACGGCTGCAGGGTTCCGCGATACGTCCCGCACCCTCCTCCGCCGCCACCTGACCATGCCCACAGTGTCGCAGGATGGGCATCACGTGACAGCCGCGACAGGAACCACCTGGTGATCGCGATGCTGATCACCACGCCAGCCACCGGGAGCCACCGGATCCGGCTTGGCTGAGAACTGTCGCCGCGATTGCACCAAGGTTGCCAAGGCGATTGCAACGCCACCACGAATGGCCTTGTTTTGCAGGGGCGTCGGGTGAATGCCGCCCGCTTCCGCCATGGCGCATGTCCTCGCCTCCGCGTAACGTCGAATCAGGTACCGCAACGTCGCGAGCGTGGGTCGTTTGCGACGTCGGTGCAAAGGGGGACGGAGACAAGCCGCTCGACGAGATGAGGGCCGACGACCTCGAGCTAGGAAGCGGGATGGACCCGGACGGGTTTCAACGAGTTCATCCATTTCGTCCCACGGTGACATGAATCGTCGTGTCCGTTACGGGAGGGAGACTTACGGTGACACAGCCAATCTACAAGCTATGGCTGATGAAGCGGGCGACAGAGGCGTACTTTCAGCTGTCGGAAGCCGAGCGTGATCAACACTTCGCGAAGTTGGAGCAAGCCCTCGAGCAGGTCGGCGGCAAGATGGTGATCTTCTGCGACTCCGCCTGGTCATCAGAGCAATGGCAGGCGTTCGGAGTCGAGGAATACCCTGACATCGAGGCGGTCCAGAAACTCACCGCCATCCACGAGGAGATTCAGCATTTCCGGTTCCTCGAGAGCATGACGGTTCTCGGTACCAAGTCCGAGCTCGGATCGTAGCCATGAGCGTTGCCGCCTGCTGAGCACGGGCATACGAGCGACAGGTACGTATCAAGCACGCGCAGCCCTGCGCCTCCCCCAATCAGTTGCCGCCCTCCGGACCGGTGCGCGCCAAGCTCGAGCGTCCTCAGGACCGAAGCGACGTGCCCTCGAGACGTGCCGGCCGGACCCTATAACTCCATGATTGCTAGCGGGCCGATGCGTGAGCCTACGGCCAGCCAGGGAACTCGGGTCATTGAGCGAGACGAGTAGCCGACCATTCCCTCAAATCGGTCAATAACAACGTGTCGAGCGTTTGATGGCGAGGATCCGCTCTCTTCGCCGCAGCACGCTGCAGCACGGCAGATGAGAACGAGCCGTCCCACGATGCGTGGTGTGCGAATGACCTACGACTCTGACGCGAACGCCGCCTACATCTACTTGGGCGCGCAGATCAACCGAGGGGAGGTGGCCTACAGTCGCGGCGCTGATATCCACATGGACGGCGCATCGATGACGGTCGATTTCGATGCCGAGGGACGAGTCCTTTGAATCGAAGTACCCCGCGCGAGCCGGGTACTTCGGGACGAGTCCATCCGAGCGGCCGAGGGCATAACCCGCCGGGCTTAGACCCACCCGACCATCCGCAGTTCGTGGTCGCGAAGAGCGGCCTCGCACAGCTCATGGTGGCCCTGCTCGAACGACCCAGATGACAAACGGCAGGTTCTCCCGCAGGATCTCAAGTTGGTCCACAAGACGCCCTGCCAACGGGACACCTGCCGCCCGGACATCGTCAGCCAGCTTTGCCTTACGTCCGAGCAGGAACATCCTCTCCGCGTGCTTCCGCGTCTGGCTCGCGGTGAGCAGCGAAACAACGAGCCCGAGGATTACGCCCACGAACGTTGGCGCCAGCCACACCTGCCACTCCATTACCCTCTAGACGCTCCGCGGCCCGTTGTGCCGCCCGAGCATCCTATGAGATTAGGGCTAATCGTCTGCTGAGCGAGCGCCGCCAGTACTGCCGACTGATGCGGGCGTAGACGTTGGGACGAGACACCTTCCGGACTCGGGTCATCACGCTGCCCAGTACGACGAATCCGTACAGGGCGGCGAGCAGCAAGATGCCTACACTGCGGGCGCTGGTGATACCGGCGCGCACGGCTTGTCGCCGAAGGTGTCATTGCCGGCCTGACCGCCGCCGGTGCGTCGTACTTGTGGTTCGATCGCGTCATCGACAAAACAGATCACCGAAGTGACCAGAACCTGTCCCGGGGCCACTTCACCGGCCGGGTCGGGACGCGATCACCTCTCCGGCGCTACGAGTCTTCGTTGTCCGTGGCTGAGACGGCGTCGCACAGTCTGTGCAGTGACGTTAGGCTTCCAGGTTCGCAGGCCGATGACTCCTGGGTCGGTAGCTGCAGCCCTTTGACGCTGCGAACCGGGTTCGGTCAGGGTGTGGGGATCGGGAGGAGGTAGATACCTTCGCCTCCGCTGGTCGTGTATCTGGCAACCGGTTGTCCGTCCCAGTTGCCGGCGAGGAGTTCGGCATGGTTGGCGAGCACGACGTTGGGTGCATGGTAGGAGATCGGTCCGAGCGGGTAGGTTGTGTTGGTGAGGTCGAGTTGGCCGTCGAGATTGATGACCATCCCGGATTCTGGCCGGCCCGCGTGGACGGCGAGAAACTCGTCGACGCGGTCGGCGTGGAGCTCGAAGGACAAGCTTTCTATGGAGAGCCGGACCCGTTCACCGCGGATCGCGCGGGCGATAGTGTTGAGCGCCTCGAGTTCGCGCACAGGGCAATCTCCTGGGATCGCGATGTCGCGCCCGGTGTGATCCTGGACGGTGATGAGGTCGGCGACGAGTTCGGCTAGGTGGTGCAGATCGGGAAGCGAAGCCACGGTCGTGCCGAGTTGCGTGAGTCCTTTGAGAGAGCGGCCGAACCGTACTTGTAAACGGTCTCCGTTGCCGGCGGCCAGCAAGACCGCGAGGACGTGCTGGGCGGTGTCGGGCTGGCAGCCGGTGAACGGCCCCACGGTTAGCCGCATCGAGGCGGCAGGGTGGCCCGGGTCGACCTGATCGGGGACGGGAATGGCGAGGCTGACACCACCGGACTCGTCGCGGGCGTAGAGAGTAGTACCCCGGATGCCGCGGCGGCGCTGGTCGGCGATGATCCGGGCGCTGGCTGTGATGCGGTTTGCCGATGAGATCGCCTCAAGTTGGCCGGTTAGAGGCGCGGTGGGCTCTGAGGGAGTGCTGAGCTCGACTGACTGGATTGGGCGGGACAGAAGATTCCCGAACAGCGAGGCGGTCTCGGTAGAAGCGGTGATGTCGATCCCGTCGAGGTAGCGCCGGTCGATCGCGATCTGCCCGCCGAAGGCGACGACCTGCTCGTAGGCGGTCTGTGCCTGCTGTGCTGCCGAGCGGTCGGCGGGGCTCGCTGCCCCGAACCGGACGTCGACGGCGACCGGATCGTCGTCAGGGAAGTCGGGCCGCTTGGGGCGGATCTGGATGGTGGTCTGCCCGTCCACCGTTGCGGGTTCGATCCGCCAGAAGGGGGACAGCTCATCGGCCAGTTGGCCCAGCGCGGTCTGGCGCTGGGCCAGGTCAGGCAGGCCACCGGCCAGGACTGCCTGTTCCATTGAGTGCTGCTGGGCGCGTTTGAGAAGCTGGCTGTCCGGCCCCTCGACGTAGCGCTGCAGGTCGCCGCGCGGGGCGAACTGCTTGTCGAGCCAGTCGCGACCCAGCCATTGCACGGTGACCGGGGCGGCGATCGTGGCGATCTTCTGGTCGAACCAGGTTTCTTCGGTCGGTGTATGGTCGTGAGGCAAGACCAGTACCCACGCTCCGATGCGGTCGTGCGTCAAGGCGTTGCGCAGCGAATGTTCGATCTTCTTCTTCTGCCCATTGTTCAAGGGCCGGGCGTAGGACTTGATCTCGAACACGCACATGGTGCCGTCTTGTTCGACTAGGAAGGCATCACGGCCACCGTCACCTCCTGACCCTTCGAGGCTGCGAAGGCCAGGATGCAGGTCACGCAGCAGGGCTTTGATCGCCCGCTCGACCTTCATCGGATCGGGTCGGCCCAGTTCAGCATCCAGTTCTCCGATTCACCCAGACGGCCCTTGCAGGCCGGAACGGCGAAGACATGCCGCTGGATGAACCGTACGGTCAGCCGCCGACAAATCGGTGGTCGTGGACCGGGATGCGCTCGGTCGAGGCCCCTGCAGCGGGATCGATAGGTGGTCGGCCGAGCCGGCAGGTCTTAGCGGGTACGTGGCGCCTGCCGTCAGATACCCGCGATGACGTAGTCGATGCGCTGGGCTGGAACGATCTGAGCTGGGGGATGTATTTTCGGGGGCCATAAGCGCTCCAGTGCTCGTGGACAAGGGTGCGATGCCGAGGAAGGACCGCAGGCGATGAATCGAGGTGCGCAGGTGCGAAGGATCGTCGAATCCTTGCCGCGAGGAGCTGATTACGTGACCTCGCCGGATCATCCCCTGCTGCTGCGAAATCCGGCGATCCTGGCGTCGGTACGGGGCTTCTTGACGGCATACTTCTTTGTCGGTCGCAACTCAGTGTCCACCGCGGACGACCGGATCATGCTTGCGCGCCTGGCATTGCCTGCAGGGACTCGGATCGTCGTCGCGTCCGAAGAGTTCGGTAGCGCGGTCGACAACGATTCCTATCTTTCAGACGAACTGGTCGAGCTCGCATCTGATCGTGAGTCTCTGCGAGTGCCCAGTGGTCCTTTCCGGCGGTCGGACTCGGCGGAACTGATTGACAGCGTCCGCTGGGAGCATCACGAGCGGTTTGCCGAAGCGTGGGCAGCAACCCAGGGAGTCGGCCAGACGGTCGAGAGCACGCGGGGGCGCCGGGGAAGGTCGACCGCTGCCTTGTCGCTCGAGGACGAATCGAACCCGCGTCTGTTCGTTCGACGGCACATGGTCTCGGACCGCCTGGTGGTCGACGGACCGCCGGCCCCGAGCCGAACACGCCTTGGTCAACGGATGTCCACCGCCATCGAGAACGCGGTGCACCTCGATTACGGTTTGTCGCGAGGATTGGAAGGCGTCAGACGTTACGGCAGTCTGCTGTCCAGCCAAGACGCGCACCTCGCGCTGCATCACTACTTCCTCTCGGAAGTTCCGCAGACACGAGCATTCGACGAGCTTCGGCCGCTGCGCGCTGCTGCTTTCGCCGGATATGTCACGCATGTGATGGGGGCCTGATGCCGTACAAGAAGCGAGTCGATACCATCCGCTTGATCGCCGCTAACCACGGGGCGCTGAAAGGCAGTCCGAAACTGAACGCGATCGTTGGCGAGCTCAACAGGATCACCACTGCCGGGCGATTGTCCACCCACAACGGCTGGCTGTTGGCTGTCCTCCATACCACGCGCAGCCTCGACACGATGCTCGCAGAGATCATCGCGCACAAGGGGTGGATCGTGACGAAGAGTTCATTGGGTGCCTCTCTGATCACGCTGGCGAAGTACGGCGCTCTGACGCCCGTGGAGCAGAAGGGCTATCAGGGAAACCTGGTCAACGTGCGCAACAAGTACATGCACGAGGCCGGGGCAATGCCGCACAAGCTTGGCGCGGACTCGCTGCTGAACGAGATGCACACCTGTATCGCCACGGTTCTCAAGAACGTTTGACCTTAGTCACTTCGGCGGACGGCGTCTCCGAATCGCCGTCGTTCAGGAGAGTGACTTCCTCAGCCGTGAGTGCTGGGGGCGGGTTCTTGAGTTTGGCTCCAATGGTGTCGACCTCGCGGACGGGTTGACAGACATGGCGCCGCAGCGGACGGCGAGTTTCATGGCGCCGGACATGACGGCGCGGCATGTTCTGGCGGTGGCGTGGTCTTGATGTTGGTGAGGACGGTGTCGAGGCGCTGGGTGGGGGCGGCCGCGATGTGGAGTTCGCCGATGGCGGGACGGAGATGGTTTTGAGGTCGCGCCGGTAGGTGACGAGTGAGGTGGGTGAGCGTGTTCCGTCGGCGACGAGTCCCTTCGAGCCGGTGGGAGTGTGAGTCGCGTGCGTCAGTGGCTGGTGATGACGAGGGTTGGTGGGGGGTGGACGATGCCTGGGAGGGCGGTGGTTTCGTAGGGGTGGCGTAGGCCTGGGTGCCAGGCCAGGAGGCGGGTGCGGGAGCCTGCGTCCAGGGCTATTACCAGCCAGCCTGCTTTGGTGAAGGCTAGGGCCGGTTGGGATTTGGCGGGGAGTTCGATGCCGGGGACGATCTCCAGGCGGCCGGTGTCGAGATGCAGCGTCGCGATGTCGAGGGGCGGGAGTGGGTGGCCTTCGACTTCGGTCCCGGGCGTGGGGCGGTCGAGGAGGAAGGCGAGCGTCTTGCCGTCGGGGCTGATGACGCCGCAGCAGGCGGCGCGCGGAAGCGGGGATGCGGTGGTCTTGCCGCCGGCGATGGCTCGGCGGTGCAGCGTGCACGCTGCAGGGTCGTCGTGGCAGCCACTGGTCCAGAAGACCTGGCCTGCACCCGTCGCGAGCGGTGCCACATGCTGATCCAGCTTGGCCTGCAACCGACCGGTGCGCGCATCGACGAGCGCGAGCCACGTCGGTGAGATTCCTGGATCGGGCTGCATCAGACCGACGACGGTGTCGCCCACGATGGCCGACGCGTAGAAACCGAGCGGCAGCCGCACCCGCTGCCCGCCGGCGAGCGGAGCAATCGTTCCGTAGGGGTTGTCGATGTCGCTGGCAAAGGACGCGATCCACACGCGATTGCCATCGGTCAAGGGAGACTCGGTAGGACGGAGTGGCCGGATGACACTCACCTGGTCATCCACCCCGACGCGCACCATCGCATACGGAGCCGCCTCGTCGCAGGAGCCGGTGGTCGCGTACGCCGTGATCGGATCGCCGGCCAGCACAGCGGCGTACTCGCCGGGCCGCACGACTTCGTCAGGCAACGTCGTTGTCCGGCCGCTGTCGAAGTCGACCAGCCGTAGCTGGTCTCCACCGAGCAGCACCTGGATCCCGGTGCGCTCGGCCGGCGGCGTACTCGACACGATAGGCAGCGGGACGTCGGCTCCACACGCGCCCGGAGTTGTCGGCCACGGGTTCGCCGCCCGTCCGTCGGGGATGACGCTGTTCAGCTCGGACGGGGTGGTATTCGGCGGCGTCGGCGCCGGACCCGTCGAGGCGCGAAGAACGATCAGGGTCAGCACCGCGAGCAGGATCAGGCCCCACCCGGCGATCCGGTGCCCACGTCTCGAAGCGCTCCCCACCTCGAGAAGCTCTTCCTGATCATGCTCCACACCACCATGAAATCACCGCACCCCTGGAAGCGCCCGCAAAGTCCAGGACGGCGCCGGCTAGCGGCATCGCCCCATTCTGGACGACATCGGTGATCGGCGGCAGATCGGAAAGACCGGTGCTGTGCGCGGACACGAACCTTCCGACGACGAACACGTACCCGGAGGGAGGCGGCATCGGAACCGGTGATCGGGTCTCCGATGCCATGAGGAATGGCTGACTGCAGAGACGTTACGCGCCATGGAAGCCTCGCCTTGGACGGTTATCTGCCCGGCAAGGACATACTCGATGTCGCGCAGCACATCCAGGACTGCGGTGGTTGTGCGGCACACGTCGGCCAGCTGGCCACGACCGCTGCCGTGCTCGGCGCCCGGCCCAGAACACGGAAGATCGGATCGGCGGCGGCAGCAGCCGAGGGTCAGGGCGCCCCGCACGAGACCCCTTCGCAGACGGTCGACCAGAGCCAGCGGGTTCTTGCCGCGCTGGCGCGCGCGGCCGACCCCGAGCACGCAGACGACCTGGTGCAAGAGACCTGGGATCACTTTCTCAGCGCGAAACCGGGCGAGGTCCCTGCGCGGGACGAGCTCGTCGGTTACCTGATGCAGCGCATCGGTGACGATCACCAGCACGAGGATCTCAGTGCCGGCGAATGGGCAGACAGCCTGCTGGCGCATCACGCGCACAACGCGGCCGATCTCGCGGAGTCCGACCTGCCCCCTGATCCGGGTGGGTACGGCTCCCTCGAGGAGTTGGCTGATCTCGATGCGCTCGACACTGATGCCGACCGGGCGGAGCTCCTGTTCCCGGACCTCTACAGCGACGGGCCCGGCAAAGAGGGCTGGACCAGCCCACCGAGTGCTTGGCCGACGGTCACCAGGTTCCTGGGTCCGGACGCGGAGATCGAGACGTCCGAGTTGTACTCCGTCGTCGATGCCGCCCTCGACGAACTGCCCCAGGATGTGGGCGATGCGGTGTATCTGGTGGACATCGAAGGCCATTCGCTGCAGACAGCCGGTGGACTGCTCGGCCGAGAAACCTCCGTGCTCCAGCGGGATCTGGCTCGTGGGCGTCGTCACGTGCAGGCGCGAGTGAACGGATACTTCGCGGGCCGGTGACGGGTACGTGTCGCGAGCATCGAAGTGACCTGCTGGACATAGACAAGAAACAGGAGAACTGCATGGACCCCGAACGGGCGAAGGAACGGATCGCGGCGGAGCGCGAGCGGGTCACCGAGTTGTTGAGGAACGCTGTGGGCGCGCGCCTGGATGACAACGTCGCCGAGAAGGACGCAGGGGACGACGACGCCGACGGCGCGCAGCCGTTGGAGCACAGGGAGATCGACAGCGCGGTCGTGCGCAGTCTGCAGATCCGCCTCGAGGCCCTGTCACGAGCCGACGAGCGGTTGGCGGACGGCACGTACTGGACGTCGATCGAAAGCGGTCTACCCATTCCGGACGAGCGCTTGGAGGTGGATCCGGCCGCGGACCTGACCGTCGACGAAGCAGAACGCCACGAGCATCACGACTACTGACCTACCACCCCGAAACGACGGCGATCCCGCGCGCAGCTGGGCCTTCTAGTCCGACCTAGTCGCCGTTCAGTGGATCGGAGCTGGGCCCGGGTGTCCATCGGAAGTAGATCGGATCGACGAACTTCGCCGGCGCCTGACCGAGCCCCTTGATCACGGTCGCCGTACCGTTCGTGTGCCCGACCGCGTATATGAACGCCGACGTCGTGTCCCGGTCGATGGCCAGCAGCAGAGTGCCGTACTGCCCGCACCTGCTCGCGACCAACGCGTCGAACCGCTGCCAGGTGGCCGTCCGCACCACGGTGACGACCGGCCGGGCCGGAGCCGTCAGCGGGATCCGGATCGTGTAGAGCCGGCCACCCCGCGTGGTGGCGAGGAAGGTGTCGTAGGTCGGCGTCTTGCTGATCAGCGCCAGAGCCTTGACCGACGCGAACCCGAAGAACGTCCCGCTGAGCTGCCAGCGGGCGTTCCAGCGGAACAGCGTCCCATCGGTCCGCATCGCGTAGTGCGTCGTCCGCTCGACCCCACCACCACCGGGCCGGGCGTACGGCGCCGTCTCCAACGTCCCGTACGGCGACCAGCCGGACCCGATCCGAACGAGGGCCCGCGGCTTCGTGGTGTCGATCTGACCGGCGCCGTTGATGTAATACGACGAGCTGTACAGCACTTGGTCAATCACGACGAGGCCGTAGCGGTGCCGGTTGACGTTGACCGTCTGCTCATTGGCGAAGCTGTCCGACAGCCGCACCTTCCCGGCGCCGTACACCGCAGGCGTCGTGAGCGTCTTCAGCACGACCGGCGGCGTGGTTGCCACCACGGTGGTCTGGGTATGGCCGCCGTCCGCCGTGACCGACCCCAGTTGGATGTTGCACGCCGCTGTCGCAGCTCCCGCGTCCGTGCGGACCGCCTCTGCAGTCGGCGTGAGCACGGCCAGGGTCAGGACGACCCCAGCTCCCACACTCGCTGCTTGTCGCCACATCTCCCGCTCCCCTCAGTCGGCCGGCGTCGATCCCCCTCCTACCTCGATCCTTGAACCAGAGCGGGAGTTGCGCAACGACGGGCGGTCGGGGAATTAGCCGCCGTTGAGGGGGTCGTAGGCGGGGGCGAAGCGGAAGCGGTCGAAGTCGCCCCAGTTGAGGGTGACCTTGCCGAGGTTCCTGATCGCGGTGCTGGTGCCGTTCGCGTGGCCGACGGCGTACACGTAGTAGCTGCCGTTGTCCTGGTCCTGTGCGAGGACGGTCGAGCCGGTTCCGCACGGGGCCGCGGTCATCTTCTCGAATCTCTGCCAGCTCGTCGTGCGGACCGGCGTTGCCACCGGCTTGAGCGGGCTGGTGGCCGGGATCTTCAGCGTGTACAGGCCGCCGGCCCGGTTGTTCACCAGGAACAGGTCGTACGTCGCCGTCGTCGCGATCAGTGCGAACGCCTTCATCGTGCTGAGTCCGCCGACGTACCCGGTGTTGCGGAACCCCGTGCCGAGATCGGTCCAGCGCCCGAACCGGCCGGACGTGTCCTGCGCGTACAGCGTCGTACGCGACGGCTTGCTCGCTGCCGAGGCTTTGTAGCGGGCCTGGACGACGAAACGCTTGCCACTCCAGCCACCGCCGTACTTCTTCAGCACGTTCGATCCCCGCACCAGCGAACCGTCGGAACGGACGATGGCCGAACTGTCGTACAGGTACCCGCTGATCACCAGCTTCCCGACCCGGGCCGTCCGGCCGCCCGTCATCGGAGTCTCCGAGAACGTGGTCGGCGTGCTGCCGATACCGAAAGGCGCCTGGTAGATGTTCGGCGTGCTGAGCACCACGCCTTCGGTCGGTGGTGCGGTCGCGGTGACGACCTCGCGGTTCTGGCCCCAGGTCTGGTTGAAGGAGCCGACCACGAGCGCGCAGGCCGCGGCCACCTCGGCGGCGGCGGTGTGCGCGGTTCGCACGGTCGGGACGGCCTGGGCCGGTTCGAGTACCGGCCCGAGGGTCAGCGCCAGACCGGCCGCACTCGCCACGGCGATCGTCTTGCGGAGCATTTGTGTTGTCCTCTCGAGGGGCTTAGCCGCCGTTGGCGACGTCATAAGGAGCGATCGAGACCCAACGGAAGTACACCGCATCGTCGAACGTCCCGGCCACCCTCCCCCGGGACGCGGGGCTGACTCCCCCGGCTAGAAGGGGAGTTTGGGTTGGGGTGGGGCGTGGGTGGGGTCTACGCCGTCGAAGAGGCTGCTGACTGATTCGCCGTCGTGGATTCGTTTGATGGCTTCGGCGAAGAGGCCGGCTACTGAGGTGACCTGGAGTTCGGGGAAGCCGTCGGGGCGGGGGACGGTGTCGGTGCTGATGACCTCGGTGATGGACGGGTGGGAGCGGAGGCGCTCGACGGCCGGGCCGGCGAACAGGCCGTGGGTGCAGGCTACGGCGGCCGACGTACAGCCTCGGTCCTTCAGGCGGTCGAGGAGTTCGATGATGGAGCCGCCGGTGGCGATCTCGTCGTCGAGGATGATCGCGCGTTTGCCGGCGACGTCGCCGACGATCGCGTCGATCACGACCCGGTCGTCGGCCAGGCGCTGCTTGCTGCCGGCGGCGACCGGCGTGCCTAACAACCGGGCGAACTGGGTCGCGGTTTTCGCGTTGCCGAGGTCGGGGCTGACGACGACGGTGTCGCTGAGGTCGCGGCCGCGGAAGTGGTCGGCGAGTACGCCGATCGCGGTCAGGTGATCGACCGGAACGGAGAAGAACCCGTGCACCTGCGGCGCATGCAGCGCCATCGTCAGGACTCGATGAGCGCCTGCCGTGGTCAGCATGTCCGCGACGAGGCGGCCACCGATCGAGATGCGGGACGAGTCCTTCTTGTCGGAGCGTGCGTACGCGTAGTGCGGGATGACCGCGGTGATCTGCTGGGCCGACGCACCGCGAGCGGCGTCGATCATCAGCAGGAGCTCCATCAGATGCTCCTGGGTCGGCGGCACCAGCGGTTGCACAATGTACACGTCTCGTTGCCGACAGTTCGCCTGGAGTTGAACCTGCAGGCAGTCGTTGCTGAAACGGTGGATCTCGACCGGTGAAAGCGGTACGCCGAGATCAGTACAGATCTGCTCCGCCAACTCGGTGTGGGCACTTCCGCTGAACACGACGATCTCTCGCACGGCTCTCCCCGAACGCTGCGACCCCGACGCAGGCAGCCTACCTGGCGCAGCCGCTCCGGGAACGCCGAGGGCATCGGGCAGCGACAGCATCGAGCGGAAAGCTCAACACTTCGCCGACCGATTCAGCTGACCAGACGGGCGAGGACCGTCGCGGCCGTTCGGCAGTCCTCGGCCGAGGCGTCGAGATGCGTCACGATCCGGAGCTGGGTTGCACCGACACCACCGACCAGTACGCCGGCCTCCTTCGCGGCCGCCACGACCTCGGCGACCGTGCGACCGGTGGCAGCAAGGTCGGCGACCACGATGTTCGTCTCGACCTGATCCGGCTTGACCGAGCCCGGTGCGGCGTCCGCGAGTACCTCCGCGATCGCGCGAGCGTTCGCGTGGTCTGAAGCCAGCCGCTCGACGTTGTGCTCAACGGCGTACAACCCGGCCGCGGCGAGCACACCCGCCTGCCGCCAACCACCACCGAGACGCTTCCGCCAGACCCGCGCCTCGCGGATCAGCTCCGTGGAGCCGACCAGCACCGAGCCGACAGGTGCGCCCAGGCCCTTCGACAGGCACACGCTGGCTGCCGCAGCCCGCGAAGCGTAGGCGGCCATCGGCACGCCCGACGCCACGGAGGCGTTCCACAGCCGGGCGCCGTCCAGGTGCAGCGGGATGCCGCGAGCATCGAGCTCGTCGGCGAGCGCGTCGTACCCATGCTGGATCGCGCCGCCGCCGAAGTTGTGCGTGTTCTCGACCGAGACCGCGGACGTCCGCACGAAGTACGGACCCAGGTCGGCCGCGATCAGTGCGCGGATCTGCTCCAGGTCGATCTGACCGGCGGGCGCCGTCCACGTCCGGGACGTCACCCCGCTCACGGCCGCGTGCGACCCGAGCTCGGCCCGGACGATGTGCGCGCTCGACTCGCACAGCACCTCGCCGCCCGGCGGGACCAACGCCCGTACGCCGAGCATGTTCGCGAGCGAGCCCGTCACCGTGAACAGCCCGGCCTCGTGCCCGAGGAGCCCCGCGACGTGCTCCTCCAAGGCGTTGACGGTCGGATCCTCGCCGTACACATCGTCGCCGACAGGCGCGGCCGTCATCGCGGCGAGCATCGACGCCGACGGCCGCGTGACGGTGTCCGAACGCAGGTCGATCACGCCTGGGCACCCCGAAGACGCTCGGCGACCAGGAAGGCGAGCTCGAGCGACTGGTGCCGGTTCAGCCGCGGGTCGCAGGCCGTCTCGTACCGGTTCACGAGATCCTCCGCGACCAGCTCCTCACCGCCGCCGAGGCACTCGGTGACGTCGTCCCCGGTCAGCTCCATGTGTACGCCGCCCGGCCACGTCCCGACCTGCTCGTGCGCGTCGAAGAAGCCCTGCACCTCGTCCATCACGTCGTCGAAGTTGCGGGTCTTGTACCCGTTCGGGGTCTCGTACGTGTTGCCGTGCATCGGGTCGGACACCCACGCGATCGGCGAACCGTGGTCACGGACCGCCTCCAGCAACGGCGGCAACGCGGAACGGATCTTGCCCGCCCCCATCCGCGTGATGAACGTCAGCCGCCCCTCGATCCCCTTCGGGTTCAGCTTGTCGATCAGAGCCCGGATGTACTCCGGAGTCGTGGTCGGCCCGATCTTGACGCCGAGCGGGTTCGACAGCGAAGCCAGGAACTCGACGTGCGCGCCGTCCAGCTGACGGGTCCGCTCCCCCACCCAGAGCAGGTGGCCGGACACGTCGTACGGCTGATCGGTCCGCGAGTCGATCCGCGTCAGGGCGTGTTCGTACTCGAGGATGAGCGCCTCGTGCGACGCGTAGAAGTCGACGGTCCTGAACTCGTCCGACGTCGCGCCGCAGGCCCGCATGAACGCGAGCGCGCGCTCGATCTCCGACGCGAGCTGCTCGTAGCGGCGACCGACCGGCGACGACTTCACGAAGTCCGTGTTCCAGGCGTGCACCTGGTGCAGGTCGGCGTACCCACCCGTCGTGAACGCGCGAGTCAGGTTCAGCGTCGCGGCCGCCGCGTTGTAGACACCCCGGAGCCGGTTCGGATCCGGGATCCGCGACTCGGGCGTGAAGTCGAAGCCGTTGACGGCGTCACCGCGGTACGACGGGAGCGTGACGCCGTCCCGCGTCTCCTCGCCGGAGCTCCGCGGCTTCGCGTACTGCCCGGCGATCCGGCCGATCTTCACCACGGGCACGCTCGCGGCGTACTGCAGGACGACCGACATCTGCAGGAGCACCCGGAGCTTGGCCCGGATGTTCTCCGCGGTCACGCCCGCGAACGTCTCCGCGCAGTCGCCACCCTGCAGGATGAACGCCTCGCCGCGCGCGACCGCGCCGATCTTCGTGGTCAGGTCGTCGCACTCACCGGCGAACACCAGCGGCGGCAGCGTCCGGAGCTCGGCGATCACCTGGTCCAGCACGGCCCCGTCCGGCCATTCCGGCTGCTGCAGCGGCTTCAGCCCGCGCAGGTCGTCCAGACTCGGAACCCCCGGCACTTCGCCAGCCGTCAACGTCGCAAATTGCATGGGGCCAACTCTAGGCCAGGGCCTGGAACCGAAGGTGACCGTCTCAGGTCAGGGAGCCCGGATCGGAGGGTACGTCGACGGCGTGCTCGCGCAGGACGGTGAGCGGGATCGTGTCGAGGGTGCGGGCGTGCGTCGAGGCCAGTACGACGGGAGCCGCAGCGCCGGCGTGGTACGCCTGGAGCCAGCGGGCAGCGACCACACACCAGCGGTCGCCCGGCTCGAGGCCGGGGAAGTTGTACTCGGGGCGGGGTGTGATCAGGTCGTTCCCGACCGAGGACTGGTGGGCGAGGAAGTCCGCGGTCATCACCGCGCAGACGGTGTGACTGCCGAGATCTTCGGGGCCGCTCGTGCAGCAGCCGTCGCGGTAGAAGCCGGTGACCGGGTCGGTCCCGCACTCCTCCAGCGGTCCGCCCAAGACGTTCAGGTCGCTGTCCATGGCGACATCCTCGCCCGGACCGGCCTCTAACCGGGTCAGCTCGCCTTGGTGTCGCCGAGTCGCAGGTGCTCGTCGACCGATTCGCCGGCTTTGATCAGCTCCTTGGCCTTGTCGGCGTACATGTCGACGTACTCCTGGCCGGACAGCTCCATCAGCGCGTACATGATCTCGTCGGTGACCGAGCGCAGGACGAAGCGGTCGCGCTCCATGCCCTCGTACCGGGAGAAGTCCAGCGGCTTGCCGAACGCGACGCCCGGGCGGACCAGGCGCGGCAGCAGCCGGCCCTTCTCGCGGTAGAAGAAGTTCGGCCGGATCTTGCCCGGCGGCTGCAGCTTCTCGGTGTCGATCATCGCGACCGGGATCACCGGGACACCGGCCACGATCGCCATCCGCGCGACGCCGGTCTTGCCCTTGTACAGCCTGCCGTCGGGCGAGCGGGTGCCCTCGGGGTAGATCCCGAACAGGCCGCCCTCCTCGAGGATGCGCAGCCCGGTGTTCAGCGCGGCCAGCGAGGCGCGCCCGCCGGACCGGTCGATCGGGATCTGGCCTACCGACCGGAAGAACGTGGCGACCAGTTTGCCTTTCAGGCCTGGACCGGTGAAGTACTCCGATTTGGCCGGGAAGACGATCTGCCGCGGCACCGACACCGGAAGGAAGATCGAGTCGCAGAACGCCAGGTGATTACTGACCAGCAGCGCCGGTCCGGTGGTCGGCACGTGCTCCACGCCGGTCACCTTCGGCCGGAAGAGCAGCTTGACCAGTGGTGCGACCAGGAACCGTCTCAGGAACAGGTACAGCATCCGCCTCGACCTCCGTCACTCGCCCGACACACCGACTCGCATCACCCGACAACGCTCACCGAACCCATCGTCGGCCGTACCCTCTTCCGGCACCAGTGCCCGCCGGTGGCGGCCAGGCGACATTCTCGGCGCACAGACCGTCCCGGTGCGGACACTACGTTCCAGCTTCCCCCTCAGGCAATGTCACCGCCAGGAATGTGGGTGTTGCTCACCGTGTTGTCACCTGGATGCAGACTGGACGCAGCCCAGATGCGACGATTGGGTGGCGCCTTGGCCGGTCTCCGGTCCGGGCGTCTGTGAGGAACGGAACGGCGAGGAGTCGAGCGTGCCAGTGCAAGCCCACGCGGAGGAGTTTCGCAGTCCCGGAAGCGGGGCGAACGCGGCCGTCGGAGTCCTGCTCAGCCACGGGTTCACCGGCTCACCGAAGTCGATGCTGCCCTTCGCCGAGCACCTCGCTACCGAGGGGTACGGCGTGGCCGTGCCGCGCCTGCCCGGCCACGGGACCAGCTGGCAGGAGATGAACAAGACCGGCTGGCCCGACTGGTACGCCGTACTCGACAACGAGCTGGAGCGCCTGCGTAAGGAGCACGACCAGGTCTTCCTGGTCGGACTGTCGATGGGCGGCTGTCTCGTCCTGCGGCTGGCCGAGCAGCACGGGACGGACGTATCCGGTCTGATCCTGATCAACCCGTCGGTGCGCACCGACGACAAGCGGCTGGCGCTGCTGCCGGTGCTGGCCAAGCTGGTGCCGGCGTTCCCCGGCATCTCGAACGACATCAAGAAACCGGACGTCGACGAGGGCGCGTACGACCGGATGCCGCTGCGCGCGCTGCGTTCGCTGTCGCAGCTCTGGAAGCTCACCCGCGATGATTTGGCCGAAGTCACGCAGCCGGTGCTGTTGTTCCGCAGTACTGTCGATCATGTGGTGGAACCGAGCTCGGGGCGGACGGTGCTGTCCTCGATCTCGTCCCGCGACGTGACCGAAACCCTGCTCGAGAACAGCTATCACGTGGCAACCCTGGACAACGACGCCCCGCGGATCTTCGCGGACTCATCAGCCTTCATCAAGCGGCTGAGCGGTAACAGCGATGCGTGACAACGGACTGAGCGCGGCGTCGTACACGTCGCTCGGGGGGATCGACCCGTTGGTCGCCGAGCCGGTGCTGGACGCGCTCGCCGCGGCCGGGATCGCGGCGTACTGCGAGAACCAGAGTGAGGCCCGGACGCCGGAGGAGGCCGAGGAATCGGTCCGCATTCCGGTCGGGTACGACGAGATCTTCGTCGACGCCGCGGCGGTGGACGAGGCCCGCCCGGTGATCGACCGCAGTACCGAGGACGCGGAGTGGGAGTCGCTGGTCCAGCAATTCAGCCAGCCGTCCGCGCCGGGGCACGACGGCGGCGAGGATCCGGTGCCGCGGTGGCCGGCGAGCGAGGACGTCGACGACAAGTACGAGCCGCTGATCGACGTGCCGACCGGGCTGACCGTCGAGGACACCCCTGCCGCCAATGACGACGAGGACACCAAGCCGAAGCGCAAGGACGACGATCCGCACGACCACTTCGTCCCGCCGGAGCCGCCGCGCGGCCCGCGACTGGATTGGATCACCCGGCTCGCCTGGCTCGGGCTGCTCGGCGGTCCGTTGCTGCTGATCGCGGCCGCCGTCCTCGACTTCGGCACCGGCCGGATCACCACGCTCGCGGTCGCGGGCTTCATCGGCGGCTTCCTGACACTGGTGCTCCGGATGAAGGACCGCCTTCCACCAGGTGACGGGGGCGACGACGGGGCGGTCGTCTGAGCTAGCATGCGGATCGTCGGACAATCCGACGAATCGCGAGGGAGGGCACACCCGTGCAGGTCACCGAGACGGTCGAGATCACCGGCCACCTGATGGACTCCGGGTTGCTGTCCCGCGTCCTCGACGACATCCGCGGGTACGGCGGTGAGTACACGCTGGACAAGTTCGACCTCGGCTACGACAAGGACGACCCGTCCACGGTCCGGATGACGGTCGGCGCGGAGGACGAGGAGTCGCTGCAGCGGCTGCTGATGCGGATCCAGACCAAGGGCGCGAACCTGGTCGACCCCGGTACGCCGGAGATCACCGAGGTCTCGCAGGACGGCGTGTTCCCGGACGGGTTCTACTCGACCACGAACCTCCCCACGAGCGTGCGGCTCGGCGGGCACTGGGTCCCGGTGCAGAACCCCGAGATGGACTGCGGTCTGCTCGTCGAGGGCGACGCAGTACGGACGATCCCGATGTCCGACGTACGCGCGGGGATGAAGATCATCACCAGCGCGCAGGGCGTGCGGGTCACTCCCCCGATCGTGGTGAACACCGAGGAGGGGTTCGGCTTCATGGAGTCGGACGTGTCGTCGGAGAAGCCGCAGCGGGTCCTGGTCAAGCAGGTCGCGGACGGTATGCGCGAGGCGAAGGCCAACGGGCAGAAGGTGCTGTGGGTCGGCGGCCCCGGCATCGTGCACACCGGCGCCGCGCCGGCGATGGTCGCGATCGTCGAGGCCGGGTACGTCGACGTGCTGTTCGCCGGCAACGCGCTCGCGACGCACGACATCGAGTCCTCGCTCTACGGGACGTCGCTCGGCGTCGACCTCGCCCGCGGACGGGGGGTCGAGCACGGGCACGAGCACCACATCCGCGCGATCAACACGATCCGCAAGGCGGGTTCGATCAAGGCCGCGGTCGAGCAGGGCGTCCTCACCTCGGGCGTGATGCACGCCCTGGTGAAGACGGGCGGGAAGTTCGTGCTGGTCGGGTCGGTGCGCGACGACGGGCCGCTGCCGGACGTCTACACCGACGTACTCGAGGGACAGCGCGCGATGCGGGCCGAGCTGGACGGCGTCGGGTACTGCCTGATGGCGGCAACCATGCTGCACTCGGTTGCCACCGGCAACATCTTGCCCGCGTCGATCCCGCTGACCTGCGTGGACATCAACCCGGCGACGGTGACCAAGCTCGCCGACCGCGGTTCGTCGCAGGCGCGCGGCATCGTCACCGACGTCGGCCTGTTCATCGAGCACCTGGCCCGCGAGCTGTCCCCGGAGTACGCCGACAGCAAGTGACCCTGTCCAGGGGCGAGACTGGGGCGGTGATTGAAGACTTCGAATCGTTCCTGCGCCGGTTCGAGGAGGCCAACACCGCCTTCGTCAACGGGGACCCGTCGTTGTGGATGCCGCTGGTGTCCCACAGCGAGCAGAGCTCGATCTTCGGCGGCTTCGGCGGCCACGAGGTCGGCTGGACGCAGATCGGGCCGCGGTACGAGTGGGCGTCGGCACAGTTCCGCGACACCGGCGCGAAGGTCGAGTTCGAGTACCTCGAGAAACACGTCGGCGCGGACACGGCGTACACGGTCGCGATCGAGCGGTGCACGGTGCACCACATCACTCAGCCCGAGCCGGTTCCGCACGTGCTCCGGGCCACGATGGTGTTCCGCGCCGAGAACGATGAGTGGAAAATCACCCACCGCCACGCCGACCCCCTCAACCCGAAGGCCTCCCCCTCCGGCCCGTGACGGTGTTGGATGGCGCCATGACCGAACTCGTGCACCTGGACGTGGCTGACGGCGTTGCGACGATCACGCTGGACTCGCCGCAGAACAAGAACGCGTTGTCGCAGCAGTTGACGGGCGAGTTGCTCGAGCAGCTGGAGGCGGCGGGGGCGGACGAGCTGGTGCGGGCGATCGTGATCCGGTCGGCGTTGGACGTGTTCTGTTCCGGGGCCGACATGTCCGAGGCGACGACCGTGGGCATGGGCGTCGGGGCGCAGCGGATGGTCGACGTACAGCGCGCGATCGTGGCGAACCCGAAGCCGGTGGTCGCGCGGGTGGCCGGGCCGGTGCGGGCGGGTGGGACCGGCATCGTCGCGGCGGCCGACATCAGCATCGCCGGGGAGAGCGCGACGTTCGCGTTGACCGAAGTACGCCTGGGGCTCGCGGCGGCGACGATCTCGCTCACGGTCATCCCCCGGCTGACGGACCGCGCGGCGGCGTACACCTTCCTGACTGGCAACGGGTTCGACGCGCTGGAGGCGGCTCGGCTCGGGCTGCTCACGCTGACGGTGCCGGACGCCGACCTGGACGCGGCCGTCGACACGGTGCTCGACGCCCTGCTGAAGGGCGTCCCACAGGGTCTACGGGAGACGAAGAAGCTCCTCAACCGCGACCTCCTCGCCAACATCGATGCCCACGGCAAGGACCTCGCCGAGCTGTCAGCCAGCCTCTTCGGCTCCCCCGCAGCCCAGGACGCCATGCGCGCCTTCCTCAACCGGCGCAAGAGCTAGGGCTTGAGCTCCACCAGGAGTGGTAAGTGGTCGGAGGCTGCGGACAGGTCTTCGCGGGTGGCGGGGATGTGGCGGAGGCGGCCGTTGAGTTGGGGTGAGAGTTCGGCGGCGTCGATGCGTTTGTGGGGTGTGGTCGAGTCGAAGGTGGGGCCGGCGTTCAGGTCGAGGAGGCCTTCTTCGGCGAGGTGTTTCCACACCGGGCCGTCGGGTTCTTCGTTGATGTCGCCGGCGAGGAGGTAGGGGGTGCCGAAGGACCGGCACAAGGCCAGGACCTGAGCTATCTCGTGGACCCGGCCACGGGGATGCAGGCCGAGGTGGCAGACGACGACCGCGAGGCGGGTCGAGCCCAGGAGGAGTACGCCGCCGACCGCGCCGCCGGGGAGCTGGGTGGCGACGAGGTTCAGGCGGCGGCGGACGAACGGGCGCCGGATCCGCCGGCCGCGGATGCCGGTCAGGTGGATGCCGTCGGCAACCAGGATCGCGTTGCGGGCCGACGCCGCGACGTACCGCAGGCCGAAGGTCGCGGCCATCTCGCGTCGCTTGCGCCGGGTGCCGAACCAGGTCGGCGCCTCCTGCACCAGCATCACGTCCGGCGCGCACGCCTTCACCACCCTGGCGAGCGCCGTACGGTCGTCGCCCCAGCGGTGCACGTTGTACGACAGCACTCGCAGTACCGCCTCTGCAGGCGGCCTGTCGCTCATGCCTCGTTGTCGCCGTTCATGTCAGCCGGGTGCAGCTCGGTCTCGGTAGCCGCGGCGCGCATTCCGGTACGCCGGGCCGCCGACTTGCGGGCGGCCCGCTCCAACCGGGTCGAGCGTCCGCGTGCGGCGGCCGTCTTCGCGGTGACCGCGGTCGTCTTGACGCGGACCCGTCGCAACCAGGTCGCCTCTTCGCGAGCCAGGTCGGCCGCACCGACCAGC
The DNA here is from genome assembly GCF_040675555.1 of Kribbella sp. NPDC049584. Lineage (NCBI taxonomy): Bacteria > Bacillati > Actinomycetota > Actinomycetes > Propionibacteriales > Kribbellaceae > Kribbella > Kribbella sp. NPDC049584. The sequence goes on along the minus strand of NZ_JBFAPF010000002.1, from coordinate 856,197 downwards.
CCGGCCTCCGGGCCGAGCACCGCGCGGACGATCCTGGCCTCCGGGCGGAAGCCGCGGCCGGTCAGCGTGCGCTTGAACGCCTCGCGGGCCGGCGCAAGCAGCAGCTCGCCCGCGTCGGACACGCCGCCGCCGATCACGAACGTGCCGGGGTCGAGCGCGGCGGCCAGGTTGGCCAGGCCGATGCCGAGCCAGCGGCCGACGTCCTCGAGCAGCTCGACCGCGACCGGGTCGCCGTCCTTGGCCAGCTCGGTCACCATCGGGCCGTTGATCTTGCCCGGGTCGCCGCCGGCCGCACGCAGCAGGTTGTGCGCGACCGGCGAGCCGGACCTCGCCAGCTCGCGGGCCTCACGGGTGAGCGCGTTGCCGGACGCGTACTGCTCCCAGCACCCGCGGTTGCCGCACTCGCAGCGGTGGCCGCCGGGGACGACCTGCATGTGGCCGAACTCGCCGGCGATGCCGAACTTCCCGCGCTGCAGGGAGCCGTCGTTGAGGATCGCGCCGCCGATGCCGGTGCCGAGCGTGACGCAGACCAGGTGGCTCTCGCCCTGCCCGCCGCCGAAGCGCCACTCGGACCAGGCGGCCGCGTTGGCGTCGTTCTCCACCACGACCGGCAGGCCGAGCCGGCGCTCGACCGCGTCCCGCAGCGGCTCGTGCCGCCAGGCGAGGTGCGGCGCGAACAACACCGAGGACCGGGTCACGTCGACGAACCCGGCCGCGCCGATCCCGACCGCGATCACGTCGTGCCGCGACTCCAGGTCGTGCACGATCTCGGCGATCGCGTTCTCGGTCTCCTTCGGGTCGGTGGTCGGCGTGTCCCGCCGCACCCGGTCCAGGATGTTGGCCTCCGGGTCGACCACCCCGGCGGCGACCTTCGTCCCGCCGATATCGATCCCGATCGTCAAAGCCTGCGTCAGAGCCAAGGTTCGACCTTCCTCGCGGTACCCCCGACCCCCGCCGGTCCGCTTCCAGTATCCCAGATCACCGAGCAGCAGCCTGGACAGGAGCCGGCCGGCGGGCCAGGTCGGCGGCGCCGATCAGGCCGGCGTCGTTGCCCAGTTGGGCCAGGGTGAAGGTGGGATGGGGGCGGTTCGACTTGGCCGGGAGGACCTTCTCGAACGCGACCTCGGCGGACTTCATCAGCAGGTCCCGCGCCGCGCTCACGCCGCCGCCGATCACGATCAGCGTCGGGTCGAACATCGTCGCGAGGCTCGCCAGGCCCTCGCCGAGCCAGCGGCCCAGGTCCTCGAGCAGCTCCACCGCACACGGGTCGCCGGCCATCGCCGCCTCGGTAATCATCGGCCCGGTCAGCTCCGCCGGGTCGGTGATCCCGCACACGCTCAGCATCTGCGCCGCCGCGATCGACCCCGACTCGGCCTGCGCCCGCCCCTCACGCACCAGTGCCCGCCCGGACGCGTACTGCTCCAGGCATCCGCGCGAGCCGCACCCGCACCGATGCCCACCGGGTACGACGCGCATGTGGCCGAGCTCGGCCGCGACGCCGTGAGCGCCGCGGAGCATCTCGCCATCGCTCACCACAGCGCCGCCGATGCCGGTGCCGACCGTGATGCAGAGCATGTGCTCGACGTCCTTCGCCGCGCCGAACGCGAACTCGCCCCAGGCGGCGGCGTTCGCGTCGTTCTCGACGACCACCGGGATCTTCAGCGTCTCCGACACCCGCGCACCGAGCGGCTCGTCCCGCCAGGCCAGGTTCGGCGCGAACAGCACGGTCGACCGGTCCGACGAGACGAACCCGGCGGCGCCGATCCCGACCCCCTCGATCTCGTGCCCGGCGATCAGCTCGGCGGCCGCGTCGCAGATCGCCGCCTCGGTCCCGTCGACGGAGTCCGCCGGGGTCTCGCGATGCGTGCGGGCCCCGATCGTGCCGTACTCGTCGACCACGCCGGCCGCGATCTTCGTACCGCCGACATCGATGCCGATCGTCAATCCCATGGTTCGGGGTCCTCGCTCACGTCGATCCGGTCCACCTTGGGCGGGGCCGGTTCCTCCTCGGGCTGCGCGGAGCTCTTCGGCCGCGACGCTGCGTCCTCCCGCGCCTGCCGGGCCGCGTCCGCGGCGGCCTCCAGCAGAGATCTCAACGAGCCCAGCACATGCGCGGCCGCCGTCGACAGCTGCTCGATCGTCTCCGGGCTGGTGTTGCGCACCCGGTGGATCAGCTGACACACCGGACACCACACGCAGTCAGGCCCGAGCTTGTGCTCGTGTTTGTCTTCCTCGACCGGATGAGTGCCGGCGGCGTCCTGCAGTACGGCGAAGAGCTTGGCCGCCTCCTCCGCGACCGAGCCGACCGGCTCCTTACTCACAAGCCCTCCCCGATCGCAGCCGTACGTCGAGCCAGCTGCTCGTGGTACTCCGCTGTCAGCCCCTGGGCCAGCTCCTGCGCCGACTCCAACGGGCCCGATCCGCTGGGGACCTCGGCCGGGGCGACCGGCCGCGCACTCTCCCGCGGCGCGAACCGCACCTGCAGCCGCCCCTCGTCGAGGCGGGCACCAGCGACCACTCCACGCGCCAGCGCCGCCGGCAACGGCAGGACCCGACGGTACGACCCCACAGTGATGATCAGCTCGTCACCGTGCCGGGCCAGCTCCAGCTCGCTGGCCGATGCCAAGGGCAACGGCATCGTCAGCGTGTAGGTGCGTCCGTCGGTGTCGATATGCCGATCCACCCACAACGATGTCTCGTCGGTGGCCCGGGCGAACGGGTCGTCCCCGCCGTACATCTCCACCGCGAACGCGGCCAGCTCCTCGACGCCCACCGGCTCACACACCCGGTACGGCGACTCCCAGATCGGCAGCGGCCGGAACGAGTCGGCGACCTCCTCCAGGATCCCCCGCTGCGCAGCGACCCACTGCCGCCGCCAGGTGTCCGCGCCGGCGGCCGGGAAGACGCGGTTGGCCACGACCCCGTCCACGCGGTACCCGTACAGCGAGAGCCTCGTCAGGGACCGCCGCGCCTCGGCGACCACGACCGCCTCCGGCGTCAGCACCAGCCGCACCGAGGCATCCGGACCGGCCAGCAGCGTGCGGATGTCCGACAGGTCGCTCTGCAACCGGCGCAACGCATCGAAGACGTTGTCGTCCGGCACCGGCAGGCCCGACCCGCGGCTCAGGAACGGTCGGAACGTCCGCATCATCTTGCGCTCGGCGTTGAAGATCCGGTCCATGTACCAGTTCAGCGCCTCGGGCAGCGCGAGCAGGCGCAGCGTCTCCGCGGTCGGCGCACAGTCGACGACGATCACGTCCCAGCGGCCGGACCGGACGTGGTCGCGCACCTCGAGCAGCGCGAGCACCTCCTCGGCGCCCGGCAGCACGGTCAGCTCCTCGGCCTCGATCGGGTCGACGCCGACCATGTGCAGCACCGAGCGCAGATAGGCCTGGATGTCACCCCAGGACCGCTCGAACTTGCGCTGCGCGTCGATCTGCTGGACGAACAGCAGATCGTCGATCTCCGTCGGCTCCGGGCCGACCTCGGAGTCGAACGCGTCCGACAGCGAGTGCGCGGCATCCGTCGACAGCACCAGCGTCCGCAGCCCGCGCAGTGCGGCGAGCGTGGCGGTTCCCGCGGCGGACGTGGTCTTGCCCACGCCGCCCTTACCCGTATACAGCAGAACCCGAGTCACTGGATCAGGACTCGACGCGCTTCTTGAGGCCCTTCAGGGCGGTGTCGATGATGACCTTCTCGGCCTTCCGCTTGAGCATGCCGATCATCGGGATCGCCACGTCGACAGCCAGCCGGTAGGTCACCTCAGTGCCTTCCGCGCCGAGATCGCGCAGTATATAGGCGCCGTCCATCCCCTTCACCATCTTGGCCTCGACCAGCGTCCAGGTCACCTCGTTGCGGGACCAGACGTAGGCCAGCGTGTACTCGTCGGAGATCGCGCCGGCGTCGACCTTGAAACGGACCTTGTTCGGCCGACCGGCCTCGTCGGTGGACAGCACCTCGGTCTCCCGCATCGAGTCGGCCCATTCCGGGTATGCCGCGAAGTCCGCGATCACCGCCATGATTTCTTTGGGGCTCGCGTTCACCTGGATGGTCGAGGTGGTCTGTTCCGCCATCGATTCACCTCTTCGCCGGTCGGGTCTCAGTGTCCTCAACGGAGACTATCGCGGGATCGGACGAGGTACGTCGTTCGCCCGCCGCGCGGCCCGCTTCGGCTTCGTCCTTGAACCGCCACAGGTGCTCCCGGTACGTCGCGACGTACCGCTCCTTGAGCCGTTCGAGGGCGCGGCCGCGGACCGGCCGGATTGGGTCGACACGCAGGTACCAGTGCACGACGACGCCGTCGCGGACCGGTTCCAGCCACCACTCCGCCGTACCGATGGCTGCTCCGGTGACGGCCCAGCGGACCCCCTCGGCGCCGCGGCGCTCGGACGGTGTCAGGGTCAGGTCCGGCCACCATTCGCGCCAGAGGGTGTCCGAACCGAGTCGCTCGGCGACGTAGGCTGGATCAGCAACGACCAGGTCGTCGCAACTGATGTCGAGCGTGGGCATGGCTTCGAACCTAGTTCCTTGGGTCACATAAAGGTGGCTACTTGTGGGTAGGTGACTGTAGCGTGCGCCGGAAGTCGACAATTCGTGACCGACTAGGAGACGACACGGATGCGTGAGTACACCGTTCCTGCTGTGACCGAGCCCGCCAGCGGGAGCCTGAGCGATCCGGTGTGGGCGAACGCGTCCTCCCATCCTGACACCGCGGTCTTCAGCCGGCGGGTGGCAGGCGGCGGCTGGCAGGACGTGACCGCCGCCGAGTTCGCCCAGCAGGTCACCGGCGTCGCGAAGGGCCTGATGGCGGCCGGCGTGAAGCCCGGCGAGCGGGTCGCCCTGCTCAGCCCGACGCGGTACGAGTGGACCCTGATCGACTACGCGATCTGGAGCATCGGCTCGGTCACCGTGCCGATCTACGAAACCTCCTCCCCCTCGCAGATCCAGTGGATCCTCTCCGACTCCGAGGCGGTCGTCGCGGTCGTCGAGAACGCGACCCACGGCGCGGTCGTCGAGTCCGCCCGGGCCGAGGCCCCGGCGTTGCAGGAGGTCTGGCAGATCGAGGCCGGTGCTGTCGACCAGCTCACCGCGCTCGGCCAGGACGTCAGCGACGCCGAGTTCGACAAGCGCCGCTCCGCGGTCACCGCCGACGACCTGGCCACCCTGATCTACACCTCCGGTACGACGGGACGCCCGAAGGGTTGCAAGATCAGCCACTCGAACTTCCTCGACGAGCTCGGCCCCGCGGTGAAGATCCTCGACGGCCTCTTCGACACCACCGGCGCGAGCACGCTGCTGTTCCTGCCGCTGGCGCACGTGTTCGCCCGGATCATCCAGGTCGGCTGCGTGATGAAGCGGGTCAAGGTCGGCCACAGCGCCGACGTGAAGAACCTGGTCGAGGACCTCGGCGCGTTCAAGCCGACGTTCATCCTGAGCGTGCCGCGGGTGTTCGAGAAGGTGTTCAACTCGGCCAGCCAGAAGGCGCACTCCGACGGCAAGGGCAAGATCTTCGACGCCGCCGCGGACACCGCGATCGCGTACTCGCAGGCGCAGGACAAGGGCGGCGCGTCGTTCGGGCTGAAGGCCAAGCACATGCTGTTCGACCGGCTCGTCTACACCAAGCTGCGGGCGGTCCTCGGCGGCCAGGTGCAGTACGCCGTCTCCGGTGGCGCGCCGCTGGGTGACCGGCTCGGGCACTTCTTCCGCGGGATCGGCGTACCGGTCCTGGAGGGCTACGGCCTGACCGAAACCACCGCGGCCGTCGCGGTGAACCTGCCCGACGACATCCGGATCGGCACCGTCGGCCGGCCGCTTCCCGGCGTAACGGTCGCCGTCGCGGACGACGGTGAGCTGCTGTTCAAGGGCGGCCAGGTGATGCAGGGCTACTGGAAGAACGACGAGGCGACCGCGGCCGCGATCGACGCCGACGGCTGGTTCCACACCGGCGACCTGGGCGAGTTCGACGTCGACGGGTTCATCAAGATCACCGGCCGGAAAAAGGAGATCCTGGTCACCGCGGGCGGGAAGAACGTCTCGCCGACGCAGCTCGAGGACCAGATCCGCCTGCACCCGCTGGTCTCCCAGTGCATGGTCGTCGGCGACGGCAAGCCGTTCATCGCGGCGCTGATCACGATCGACCCCGAGACGATCGTCCCGTGGGCGACCGAGCGTGGTAAGCCGACCGACCCGGCCGAGCTGACCCAGGACGCGGACCTGATCGCCGAGTTCCAGAGCGCGATCGACGAGGCCAACGCCTCGGTCTCGCACGCCGAGGCGATCAAGAAGTTCTCGATCCTGCCGATCGACTGGACCCAGGAGAGCGGCGAGCTGTCACTGAAACTCTCGCTCCGCCGCCACATCGTCATGAAGAACCACGAATCCGACGTCGAGGCCCTGTACGCAAAGTAGGCAGGGCGAGGCAAGAAAAACTGAAGAAAAGAAAACATAAAAAGAAGAAGATAAAAGAGAATATAGAGTGGTAGCTGGCTTCAGCGGTCGACGAGAGTTTCCTGCATGCCGTTATCGTGTCGGAACGCCCGATCGGCCAAGCCTCGAGGGCGTTTGAGACGTCCTTCCATCGGCCCGGGACTCGCTGCCGCGTCGAGTCTCGTCAGACCGCCCGCAGCGTCTCCTCGAACTCCGTCACGAGCCCTTCGCCGGGGAAGCGGTCCCTGAGTTCGCGGTCGAGTTCTCCGGCGACCATCAACAGATGGACCTTGGACTGGCGGCCGCTCTTGAGCCCTGTCCTGCCGAGGTCCACGGCCTGTTCCAGGTCGCCCGCACGGCCCGCCATGATGCCGAGCGTGATCCGGGATTCGGCTACCCGCATCGGGCTGAGTTCGATTCCGTCCGGAGAGGTGTTGTCGGTGATCACAGTGGTGGCGTACTCGATGGCGAGATCGTCGTCGCCGGCGATCCGATGCACATCCATCGCGTAGTAGTCCCACTTCGCCGGGTCGACCTTGAAATGATTGTCGGGGCGATCCGGGTACGGCAGCCGGTCGAGCAGTTCTTTGCCTGAGGCAAGTAGCGAACTCAGGCCGGCTTCACCGAGTCGTGCTTTGGCTTTGGCTTCCTGTGCCATGAGTTGCACGTGGACGCTGGAAGACTGCGCGATCGCCTGACCGCGTTGGGCGGCGTCTATGGCCTGCTGGTACCGGCCCTGTGTGAGCGCGAACCAGGCGGTCATCTCGTGCCCCCATCCGGCGATCTCCGGGTGCCCGGCCTCTCGCCCGAGTTGCAATGCCGCCGTACGCGTTGCCTCGGCTGCCGACCGCATGCCCAGGTCGTACTCCACACACCCGGCCAGCAGCGCGAGCCACCCACCGGCCACGAGTAGTTCTTGATGTGCCCTGAGACCGACCGGCCGCCGGAGCATCCCGCCGACGTGCTGCAGCCACTCATGAGCCTCTCGGCGCAGGTCAAGCGCATCGCGGTAGCTGTACTGGCAGCACAGCTCCTCGATGGTGGATTGAAGCGTCTCCAACGTCTGTGCGGTCGTGTCGCTGGCCTGAATCCGCTGCACCAGTTCGGCGGTCTGCCACGGGGTGCGGTCGAGCTTCGCCGCTACATCCTCGCGGGCGGCGGCGATCAGCTCGCCCTTCGCCCTCAGCGCCTCGTCACACAGCCGGGCCAGATCGTCGGTCGGGGCCTTGCGGCCGTTCTCGATGTTGCTCAGGTAGGACCGGCTGTAGTTCGTGGCTTTGCAGAGGTCGGCCAAGGACCAACCACGGTGATCCCGGTACTCACGCAGACGACTCCCGAACGACACGCCACCAGTTTCACCCAGACCGCAGGGGCGTGCGAGCTTCGCCGTTGTGCTGAGCTGCGTCTCGCAGAGCTGGCAGATCATCTCCTGACGAAGATCCGGACCGGTCCGTCAACTAGCTGACAGGTGTAGTCGTACGGCGGGATCAGCCATTTGGCTGATCACGGCTCGAGCTTGTTGGGCGATGCTCGCGGGATGGTGGCTCGGCGAAGCTCGGGGTATGACCACGAACGGGCCGATCGTCGAAGTCGGCAACCTGCGGAAGTCGTACGGCGGCCGCGCCGTCGTCGACGACCTGTCCTTCACCGTCGACGAGGGCGAGATCTTCGGGATCCTCGGCCCGAACGGCGCCGGCAAGACCACCACGGTCGAATGCGTCGAGGGACTGCGCGTCCCCGACAGCGGCCTGGTCCGCGTCGCCGGGCTCGACCCGGTCGCAGACCACGCGGCCGTCACCCAGGTGCTCGGCGCGCAGCTCCAGGAGAGCGAGCTGCAGGCCAAGCTCACCGTGCGCGAGGCCCTCGAGCTGTACGCCGCCCTGTACCCGCACCCGGCTGACTGGCGGCCGCTGGCCGAGCGGCTCGGCCTGACGGATCAGCTGACGTCGCGGTTCGGCGTACTCAGCGGTGGCCAGAAGCAACGGCTGTTCATCGCGCTCGCGCTGATCGGCAACCCGCGGGTCGTCGTACTCGACGAGTTGACCACCGGCCTCGACCCGCGCGCTCGTCGCGACACCTGGGAGGTCGTCGAGGATGTCCGCGCCCGCGGCGTCACCGTCCTCCTGGTCACGCACTTCATGGAGGAAGCCCAGCGGCTGTGTGACCGGATCGCGGTCATCGACAAGGGCAAGATCACCGCGCTCGACACACCGCAAGGTCTGATCAGCCGTACGGCGGAATCGACCATCATCTCCTTCACCCCTTCGGCTCCGCTGGACGACGCGGAGCTGGCCGCATTGCCCGCACTCGGGTCGATCGAGGAGAAGGACGGCCGGATCACGCTCGGCGGCACCGACGAGACCGTGACCGCCGTCCTGTCGCTGCTCGCCCGCCACCGCATCACCGCCCACCAGCTCCGCGTCACCGATGCCACCCTCGACGACGCGTTCCTCGATCTCACAGGAGCCACCCGATGAGCGCCATCGCCACCACCGCGCCGATACGCCGCACGTCACCTCGGGCCGCCGTACTGCGGGCCGAGGCCCGGCTGTTCCGTCGGGAGCCAGGGACCTTGTTCTGGATCCTCGGATTCCCGCCGCTGCTGCTGGTGATCCTGGGGAGCATCCCGTCGTTCCGCAAGGTCGACCCGGGCCTCGGCGGGCTGCGAATCATCGACCTCTACGTGCCGATCCTCGTCCTGGTCGCGCTGATCGTGACCGGTCTGCAGACGATGCCGCCGATCATCACCGGGTACCGCGAGCGCGGCATCCTGCGCCGGATGTCGGCGACCCCGGTCAAGCCGTCCGCGTTGCTGACCGCGCAGATGGGACTGAACGGTGCGGCCGCGGTCGTGTCGGCGCTGGTCTGCCTGACGGTGGGCCGCCTCGCGTTCGACGTCCGGCTGCCGAAGCAGGCGGCCGGCTATGCGCTGGCGTTGCTCCTCGCGGCAGCCGCTGCGCTGGCGGCCGGAGCACTGGTGTCCGCGCTCGCCCGCACCGCGAAGATCGCCACCGCGATCGGCTCCGCCGTGTTCTTCCCGAGTATGTTCTGCGCGGGCGTCTGGCTGCCGGTGCAGTCCATGCCGCACGTACTGCGTCAGATCGTCGAGCTGACTCCCTTCGGTGCCGCGGCTCGCGCACTCGGTCAGGCAGCGACCGGCGACTGGCCGTCCTGGTCCCACCTCGGAGTGCTGGCGGTCTGGGCTGTGCTCCTGTCCGCGGCCGCCGCCAAGTGGTTCCGGTGGGAATGATCGCCACGTCATGCAAACTGGACCGGTGACCACGGCGGCTGGGGACGTTCTCGAGCGGCGGCAGGAAGTCTTCCGCCGCTGGGCGCCGTACTTCCTGCTCGGCCTGAGCACCTTCCTCGCCTTGGTGACAGCCGGCTTGATCACGCCGTTCAACGACCAACGCACCATGGCCGCGATCCTGGTGGCGGCTGCTCTGGTGGTGGAGCTGTGCTGGAGCCGGATCGGCTGGCGCCAAACGGTTCCGAGCCGGTTGTCGATCACGTACTACGTACTGCGCTGGGCGATCGGCTTCGCGCTCACCCTGCTGAACGGCTTCTTCGCGTTCTACGCCGCGGCGGGTTACTACGACGCCGACGAGAGGATCCCCGGGCGACGGGCCAGGCGGTTCGCGCTGTTCGCCTGCTCCGTCCCCATCTCCGCGGCCCAGGCCAGTGGCATCCCGGTGCACGACACCGCACGCTGGCTGGTGTTCGCGGGGCTGTTGATCGCGAACAACGCGCTGCTGACGGTCGCGAAACACTTCGCCGACCAGGAGGAGCAGCGGTCCCGAGCGCGCGCCGCCACCATCGCCGAGCTCCAGCAGGCACACGACGAGAACGCCGCGTTGCAGGCACAGCTTCTGGTCCAGGCCCGCGAGGCCGGTATCGCGGACGAACGTCGCCGGCTGGCCGCGGAGATCCACGACACGATCGCGCAGGGTCTGACCGGCATCATCGCCCAGCTCCAGGTCGTCGCGAACACCTCCGACCCGGCGACGGTCAAGGACCACGTGGGCCTCGCGACCGACCTGGCCCGGCACAGCCTCGGCGAGGCGCGACGTTCGGTCCACAACCTCGCCCCGGTCGGCCTGTCGAACGACGGTCTCCCCGAAGCCCTGCGGAAGATCGTCGCGCAGTGGTCCGAGCGCACCGACGTACGGGCGGAGTTCACCGTCACCGGGACACCGCAGCACCTGCACGGTGAGATCTCGGCGACGATCCTCCGCATCACCCAGGAGGCGCTGGCGAACGTCGCGAAGCATGCGGCGGCCACCCGGGCCGGCGTCACGCTCAGCTTCATGGACAGCGAGGTCACGTTGGACGTCCGCGACGACGGCAAGGGCTTCGACCCGCTGTCGCTCCCCGCCCGCACCCACACCGGCGGCTTCGGCCTCGACGGCATGCGGGCCCGTGCCGAACGCATCGCCGGATCCCTCACCGTCGAAGCCGAACCAGGCTTCGGTACGGCGGTGTCGGCTCGCGTACCGTTGGTGCCCCATGCCTGACAACCTGCCTGACGCCAGTCCGGGGATCTCGCTGATCCTCGTCGACGACCACCCGGTGGTCCGCAACGGCCTGCGGGGCATGTTCGAGGCAGTGCCGGGTTTCACCGTGCTCGGCGAGGCCTCGAACGGTGTGGAGGCGGTCGAGCTGGCCGCGGACCTCGACCCGGACGTGATCCTGATGGATCTGCGGATGCCCGGCGGTGGCGGGCTCGACGCGATCACCGAGCTGACCCGTCGCGGCATTCGCTCGAAGGTGCTTGTCCTCACCACCTGGGACACCGACACCGACACGCTGCCGGCGATCGAGGCCGGGGCGACCGGTTACCTGCTGAAGGACGCACCGCAGGACGACCTGTTCAACGCCGTCCGCCAAGCGGCCGAGGGTCGCACGGTGCTCTCCCCCGCTGTCGCCTCCCGGCTCGTGACGGCTGTCCGTACGCCGGCACCGAGTCCGCTCGCCGCGCGCGAACGGCAGGTTCTGGAGCTGGTCGCGAAGGGTACGCCGAACCGCGACATCGCCCGCGAGCTGTTCATCAGCGAGGCGACGGTGAAGACGCACCTCAGCCACATCTTCACCAAGCTCGGCGTCACCGACCGGGCCGCGGCCGTCGCCAAAGGCTACGAACAGGGCATCCTCGGACGTTAGCGGAAGGGCTCTGTCCGCCACGAGCTGGTCCCGGCGGTCGCCGCCGGGGAATGTCCTGAGTAATGCGATTAGTGCGGGGGTACCTGAACCGCATGAAGCCAGTCCCAAAACCTCAGGTGGTCCGCTCCCGCCGCCAGCCGGCTGATGTGAGCGGACCCTTCGTCTGCAGTTGGAGTGCCGTCGGCGAGTGCGCGGTCGTCCGCGTCGCCGGCGCGATCGACGTCGTCGCGCTACCGACGTTGGCCGGCGAACTCCACCACGTGATCACCACCAAGCTCCCGCGCCTCGTGGTCGATCTGCGCCGGGTCACCCGGATGGAAGCGGCGGCCCTCGACATCTTCAGCGACGCCCACGACCTCGCCGTCGAGAACGGCGGTTGGCTCCGCGCATCCGGAGCCGGCCAATGGTTCGCCGATCTGATCCGGGCCACCCGCAGCGGCCGCCCCCTCGACCACTACGCAACCCTGGCCGAGGCTCTCCCGTCCTACCGACCGGCCGCAGTCGGAGCTACTTACCACCGCTGAACCTGATGCCGTTGGTGATCTGCTTCTGGGCGACGAAGAAGATCAGCAGACCCGGACGTCTCGTTACGGCGCCGGTGGTCGTCCGCTCGAGTGCCTGATGGCTGCCTCGACGAACCGCGCCAGCTCCTTCGAGCGGCTGCCGGCCGGCCACACCACGAACATCCGGTAGGCCTCGACGTCGGTCACGGGTCGGTAGACGACGTCCGGGCGGATGTTGCGCTCGGCCATCGACCGGGGCACCAGCGCGACCGCCTGCCCGAACGCGACCACCTCGAGCAACTGCGACGAGTCCTGCACGATCGGTCCCTCGACCGGATCCTCCGGCCGCGCCGACCAGTAGTTGCGCTCGGCAACATTGGATCGGCTCCACCGCGGCGCCGGAATCCCGGCCAGATCATCCGCCACCAGCACCTCACGCGCGGCCAGCTCATGTCCTGCAGGCAACGCAGCCACCCGAGGCTCCGTATAGAGCTCCTCCAGCTCCAGGCCGGTGTCGTCGAACGGCCGACTGACCAGCGCCACATCCGCCCGCGCGTCCCGCACCATGTCCGCCTGCTCCCCGAACCCGCTCACCACGATCTGGATGCCGGGCAACTCGCCACCCTCGCGCAACTCGGCGACTATGCGATGCAGCAGCTCGGTGGCGACACCAGGCTTCGCCGTCACCACGAGCGCCTCGGACGAAACACCGGCCCGCTGCGTCCGGCGTACCGCGGAATCCAGCGCGTCGAGCACCGGCCCGGACTCCTTGAGCAAGGTCTCCCCGGCCGGCGTCAGCTCGAGTCGCGTCCCCGACCGGTCGAACAGCTCGACACCCAGCCGGTGTTCGAGCTGGCGCATCGCCCGCGACAGCGGCGGCTGGGCGATCCCCAGCCGCTCGGCCGCGCGGGTGATGTTCAGGTCCTCGGCGACCGCGCGGAAGTACCGCAGTTCGCGGATCTCAGGTTCCGGCATACCTCCAGGGTATGGCGGACCACCCGATCGGTGTTGGTCCGGGCCGGGGGTTCCGCGCTGGACTGGGGACATGAATCAGAACGAGGTCGCCCTGGTGACGGGCGGAAACAAAGGCATCGGCCGCGAGATCGTCCGGCAACTCGGACTGCGCGGGCTCACGGTCTATCTGGCGGCACGCAACCCGGAGCTGGGCACGGCCGCTGCGGCGGAGCTCAAGGACGAGGGTCTCGACGTACGGTTCGTGCAGCTGGACGTGACGGACGTGGAGTCGGTCGACGCTGCCGCGAAGCAGGTCGAGGCGGACTCGGGCCGGCTGGACGTGCTGGTGAACAACGCCGGCATCGTCGCCGAGTGGGGTACGTCGGTCGCGGACATCACGGCGGAGCAGGTGCGCACGGCGTACGACGTGAATGTGTTCGGCGTGGTGTCCGCGATCCACGCGTTCGTACCGCTGCTACGACAGTCGCCGAACGCACGGATCGTGAACATGTCGAGTGGTCTCGGCTCCGTCAACCTGCTCTCCGAACTGGACGGCCGCCTCGCTACCCAAGGCCTGCTCGCGTACAGCTCCTCGAAAGCAGCGCTCAATGCGCTCACCCTCGTCTACGCCAGCGCTCTGCGCGCCGACGGCATCAAGGTGAACGCCGCAACCCCGGGTCTCGTCCCGACCGACCTCAACACGCAGGCCTCGGTCCCGCGCGGCGAGCGCACCGTGACCGACGGAGCCGCTGTCCCGGTTGCCCTGGCGATGCTCCCCGCCGACGGACCGACCGGAGTGTTCAGAGGACCTGGCTCACTGGACGAGGTTGCTCCGTGGTGAGTGCCTGACGGGCGATGAGCAGGATGGTCGTCGTACCGAGGAGACCCGCTGCGGCGATCGTGAGGTTCGGCGCCAGGAATGAGCCGACCACGCCGGCCAGGGCGATACTGACGCCCTGGATCGCCATCAGGCCGCTGGTCTGGACGGTGAACAGGCGGCCGCGGTACGACGGCTCGACCGCCTGCAGGATCAGCGGATCGACGCCCTGGTTGAACGCGTAGCCGGCGCCGGCGATCGCGAGCAGGACGGCCGCGACCGGGACCGACGGCTCGGCCAGGAAGGCGATCGCGGGCAGTTGGCTGGTGAGCAGGAGCGGGACGACGAGCCGTCGCCGCGCGGAAGGGGGAAACCGCGCGACGACGAGCTCGCCGAGAACAGTGCCGACGGCGTATCCGGTGAAGAGTGCACCGGCCGCCGCGGCGACGGTGCCGACCTGGGCGGTGTAGGCAACCGCGAGTCCGTCCGGCACGGACGAGAAGGCGGGCGCCATCCAGGTCAGCAGGATCAACCTGCGTAGCTTGCGGTTCGCGAAGAGGTACTGCAGGCCGGTCCACGAGTCACGGACCGTGTTGCGTTGACGATCGCCCGGCGGGCTGTACGGCGTACCGAGGCCGATGAGCACCGCAGATGCGACGAACGTGACGACGTCGAGGGCAAGGAGCCAGTTCGCGCCGATCGCCGCCATCGCGATGCCGCCCAGCGCGAAGCCGGTCAGCACGGTCACCTGACTGATTGCCCGCAGCAACGACCTCCCGATCGGGAACAGGTCCGCCGGCAACAGGTGCGCCAGACTGGCCGCTCGCGCTCCGGCGAAGATCGGTGCGATCAGCCCGGTCCCGAGCAACAGGGCGAGCAATCCCGCGACGGGCATCCCCGGCACCAGCATGCCGCCGACGCACACCGCACTGAGCAAGTCGCACACGACCAGCACCCGCCGGGCCGGGAAGCGGTCCGCCACGGACGAGAACAGCACGCCGCCCACGGCGTACGGCAGGAACGAACACACCAGCACGAGCGCCGACAGCAACGGCGAACCGGTCCGCTCGAAGACCAGGATCGACAACGCGACCTGCGCGCCCACCGTGCCGAGCATCGACACTGCATGCGCGCCGAACACCGCCCGCATGCCGGGAACGCTCAGAACGGCTCCGTAGGACCTCACGCCGAGAGAGTGCACGACCGGCGCCCGCGCGGCGTAGAGTTTTGGTTGTGGCCGAAAGTTCGCGCTCATGACCGTACTGCGCTTCACACAGGCGGATGCCCTGCGCTGCCGGTTCGGGGCGTCGCCACTGTGGGAGACGATGTCCGCGGTACGCGTGCTGAACGGGTCGAAGCACCGGCCGCTGTACGGCGACTGGATCGACGCGAACCGCGAAGCGGCGAGCTCGCTCGAGCTGAGCGGGCTGAAGGCGGTGCAGCCTCGAGTCGGGTTCACGCCTGACTTCCTGACGCCGCCGCCCAAGGCGTCCCGCGCGAAGTTCGCGACCGAGATCGCCCGCGTCCGCAGCACCCCGCTCGAGACGGTGCGGACCGAACTGATCCGCTCGCGGGACGAACTGAAGAATCCCGCCGGGCCTGAGATCGACAAGATGCTCGAGGACCTCGCCGGCACGCGTGAACGCCTCGCGGACGAGATCGAGAGTGCCTGGGAGACCCTGATCAAGCCCGATTGGCCGCTGATCAGCCGCGTCCTCGAGGACGACATCGCGTACCGCGGTCAGCAGTTGACCGACGGCGGCCTCGCCGGCCTGTTCGACGACCTGCACCCCACGCTCGCCTGGGAAGACGACCGCCTGATCGCGACCCGGTACCGCTCCGAGGACCGCGACCTCACCGGTCAGGGCCTGCTGCTCGTGCCCGGAGTCTTCGCCTGGCCGTACCTCGTCATCGTCGCGGACCCGGCGTACCACCCGACTCTCGTCTACCCGGCCCGCGGCGCCGCCCGGCTCTGGTCCGACGCACCCGCTCCCCCGGACCCACTGGCCCGTCTCCTCGGTCGCACCCGCGCCACCCTCCTCGTCGCGCTCGACCCGCCGGCGACCACCAGCGCCCTCGCCAGCCAGTACGGCCTCGCGCTGGCAACGGTTGCCGAACACCTGTCTGCCCTGTACGACGCGGGTCTCGCCACACGTCGCCGTACCGGCCATCAGGTCCACTACCGACGTACCGAGGTTGGACAGGCCGTCGTCGACGCCTCCGTCGGTTAGCACGGCTTCGGGGACAGAATGCGGGGGTGGACAAGGTTCAGAAAGCCCCAGCACCGACGATGCGTCACATCCGGCGATGGCCGGCGTCCCTGGCGGTGTGCGCGGCTCTGATCCTGCAAGTGATCGTGCCGACGCAGATCAACGTGCTGCCGCAATGGTTGCTGCCGAGCCTGGGGCTGCTGCTCCTGCTGCCGCTGGTGGGGATGAACCCGTTCCACCTGTCCCGGGACGAGCCCTGGCTGCGCTGGGTCGCCCTCGTGCTCGTCGGTGTGCTGGTCCTCGCCAACGCGGTGTACCTAGGCGGTCTGATCTACTTCCTGAACCACGGGGCCGCCAACAACGGCGACGTGCTGGTGAAGGGCGCCGTCGTGATCTGGGTGACCAACGTCGTCGCGTTCGCGATCTGGTACTGGGAGATCGACCGCGGCGGCCCGTTCGCGCGGGCACCCGAGCACGAGCGCAAGGTGGAACGCGTCGACCTGCTGTTCCCTCAACTGACCGTCGACCTGCCCGGCTGGGAGCGCTGGCTGCCCGGATTCACCGACTACCTGTTCGTCTCGCTCACCGCGGCGACCGCGTTCAGCCCGACCGACACCATGCCGCTGACCGCACGCACCAAGACGCTGATGGGCGCCCAGTCACTGATCTCGCTGCTCACGATCGCGGTGGTGGCGGCCCGGGCGGTGAACGTCCTCTGAGATCTCTCTCGACAGTTCTGTAATGAGCATGAGAGCGTTATGCGCATGTACAGCACGAAGTCGGTGGGGTTGGGGTTCGCGATCTTCTCCGCGATCACGTTCGGCGGGTCGGGACCGTTCGCCAAGGCGCTGATCGCGGCCGGGTTCACGCCGGAGCAGGCGGCCTGGCTGCGCATCCTCGGCGCCGCCGTCGTGCTCGTCCCGCTCGTGCTGGCGTTCCGCGGCCGCGCCGGTCTCCGCGCGGCCCGGGCGTCCTGGAAGGCGCTGGTTCTCTACGGTCTGACCGGGATCGCCGGCTGCCAGACGCTGTTCTTCCTCGCTGCGAGCCGGCTGCCGGTCGGGGTCGCGCTGATGCTCGAGTTCTCCGGCCCGATCCTGGTGGTCGCGTGGCTGAAGTTCGGGCAGAAGGTCGCCGTACCGCGGTCGGCCGCGATCGGCGTCAGCATCGCGGTCGTCGGCCTCGCGACGGTGGCCGAGATCTGGACCGGGCTGCAGATCGACCCGATCGGCCTGCTCGCCGGGCTCGGTGCAGCCGCGTGCCAGGCGACGTACTTCATCCTGATCGACAAGCTCACCGGCGCCGCGGATCCGCTCGTGATGACCGCGGCCGGCAGCGTGGTTGGTGCCGTCGTACTCACCTTGATCGCCGCACCGTGGGGTACGCCGTGGCACGTGCTTGTCGACACGATCGCGATCGGCCACCGGCACGCACCCGGCTGGCTGATGGCCGCCTGGCTGATCCTGGTGAGTACGGTCGTCGCCTACCTGGCCGGCGCGGCCGCGGTACAACGACTGTCCGCCGCGATCGCCGGAGCGGTCGCGTACGTCGAGGTCGTGGCGGCGTGCATCTTCGCGTTGATCCTGCTCGGCGAGACGCTGCGGACCAACCAGATCATCGGCGGGGTGATCGTGCTGGTCGGCGCGTTCGTGGCCCAGTCGTCGGTGGGGAAGGTCGCGTCACCGGAAATTCCCGACGCGGATCCTGGTTCCGACACTCCCCGCACCGACGTACTGGATCCCGTCATCTGAGCGAATCCACCAACTCCCGCGGTAGGCCGTGGGTCTCGTGCAGGTACTCGTAATCGGTGTCGTCGAGCGACTTGTGGAACCGCTCGTGGCTGAGCACCTTCCGGCCACGGTCGAGCAGATTGCTGAACCGGATCTCCTCGTCGATCAGGATCCGCCGGATCAGCGTCACCGTCTCGCCCTGGTGGAAGTGGTTCAGCGTGTGCTCGAACAGTTCGATCGGCACGTCGGACAGCGAACGCGAGTCGTCGTCGCGCCACAGCGTGGTCAGCATCCGGCGGATCAGCCGGCGCAGCACGTAGCCGCGACCGGTGTTCGACGGGTGCACGCCGTCGCCGACGATCACGATGCTGGACCGCAGGTGGTCGATCACGATCCGCTGCGACCGCTCGTCGAGCTTCCACAGCTTCGGGATCGTCCGCATCCACGGCTCGAACAGCGAGGTCTCGTACACCGACGGCTTGCCCTCGAGCAGCATGGTGAGCCGCTCGAGACCGAGGCCGGTGTCGATATTGCATTCCTTCCCCGCCCCACCACCCCAGTCGGTCTGCTGCTTGAGCGGCTCGAGCGAGCCGTCGTCGAGGCGGCGGTAGCGCATCATCACGTGGTTCCACACCTCGACCCAGCGGTCGTCCGTGGTCGGCGTACCTTCCGGCTCGCCGTCGCCGGTCCAGACGAAGATCTCCGAGTCCGGGCCGCAGGGACCGGTCGGGCCGTTCGACCACCAGTTGTCCTCGGTGGTCAGCTCGATCGGCAGGCCGAGCTCCTGCCAGGTCCGCAGCGATTCCTGGTCCAGCGGCACCTGCTCGTCACCGCCGAACACGGTCACGTAGATCCGCCGCGGATCGAGGCCGAAGCGGGTGGTGAGCAGCTCGTAGCCCCACTTGAGCGTCTCGCTGCTCCCGTAGTCGCCCAGCGACCACGAGCCCAGCATCTCGAACACGGTCAGGTGGGTCGGATCCCCCACCTCGTCGAGATCCGTGGTTCGCAGGCATCGCTGGATGCCCACGAGTCTGCGCCCCAGCGGATGAGGCTCACCTTCCAGGTACGGCGTGAGCGGATGCATGCCGGAGGTCGTGAAGAGGACCGGATCACCCAGCCGCGGGATGAGCGTGGAACCGGTGGTCGGGACGTGGTCGCGGTCGATGAAGAAGTCGATGAAAGTCCTGCTGATGGTCATTTCGGGTCCTTGGTCAAGATCGGACCGGAAAGCAGACCACCGGGCTCAGGAACAACAACACCGGCGAACCGTTTCCGGTCGCCGGTGGGAGTTTCTCAGATGTCAGGCAGCGGCAGCCGGGGAGCGGAAAGCTCGTACGGCTGCGGCAAGTCGGAACATCCGGTGCATGTCGTTCACAGTACACGATTCAACGCATCAGCTGTCCAATAATTCCCGCAGCACCGCCCCTGACCTCTCCCAGCCCCACTCCTCGGCGACCCAGCTGCGCCCCGCCGCGCCCAAAGCATCACGGTGCTGCGCGTTCGTCAGCAGTTCCACGATGCGCACGCCGACTGCGACCGGGTTGTGCGGATCCACCAAGTACCCCGTCTCGCCATGCTTCACCGTGTCGGCCGCTCCCCCGGAGTCCCCGACGATCACCGGCTTCCCGGTCGCCGAAGCCTCCAGCGTGACGATCCCCAACGCCTCCGGCTCCAGCCCGAACCGCCTCGTCCGGCAAGGCATAGCGAACACATCGCCGGCATCGATGTACGGCGGAATGTCTGCCCACGGCACCGCCCCCGTGAACACCACCGCCTCCGCGACCCCGACCGCTGAGGCCAGCTCCTCGAGGTACTCCCGATCGGGCCCGCCACCGACGAGCAGCAGCGTGGCGCCCGGCACGGACCTGCGGACGCGCGGCCACGCCTGGATCAAGGTGTCCTGTCCCTTACGCCGAGCCAGCCGCGAAACACACACGACCACCGGAACGCCTTCCAAACCGAGCCCTTTGCGCACCTGCTCTCCACCGCAGCCCGGGGCGAAGCGATGCGTGTCCACCCCCGGCGTCAGCCTTCGGACGCGTTGAGCGGCTGCCGGGGACAGGGCCGGGACGATCTGTTCCTCACACCACGAGGACACCGTCGTGAGCGTGTCCGCCGCGTCCCCGATCCGTCGCAGCGCCTGCCGAGCTCCTGGTACGCCGGCCCACCAGGTCTCATGCCCATGCGTCATCGCGACGATCCGCCGAGCCCCCGCCCGACGCAGCGCGGGGCCCATCAACCCGAGCGGTGCCGCCGCCCCGAACAGCACCCGGTCCGCGGCGTACTCGCGCATCAGCTCGACCGCCCGCTGCGTAGTACGTGCTGTGGGCAACAACATCGACGAACGGTCCCGGATCACCGGGAACGGGAGCGTGGCGTCATACGCGGTGTCGCCGGGCTCGCGCGACGTGTAGACGACGGGGTCCGGAAGCTCGTCGCACAACGAGCGGACGAACGTCTCGATCCCGCCTTGCCGTGGTGGGAAATCGTTGGTGACGATCAGGACGGTCATCTCTTGACCAGGGGCGGGACCGGGTCGCCGTTCTCGGTCCCCCAGGCCCGGCCCATCGCGATCCGCTCCGGCGGGGTGGGGTGGTCGGCGAACATCCAGTACCGCCAGCTGCTCGGGTCGAGACCGGAGATGTTCTGCACGGCCAGGTCGTGCTGCAGCGCGACGAAGTTCTGCGGATCGTTCGTCAGCCGGAGCGAGTGGTAATCGGCGCGGGCTTCGATCTTCCGGCTGACCAGGTTCTGCACCGGGCTCGCCAGCGTCGTCGCGGCGGCGATCAGCGCGACCAGCAGCGCCGACCGCCGCGGATCGGCCATCCGGTTCCCGAGCAGCAGATACAGCAGCGTGATGCCGAACGCCGTACCGAGAACGCCGATCAGCGTGCCGTGCAGTACGTCGTTCTCGGCCGCGTGACCGAGCTCATGCGCGACGACGAGCCGTACCTGCGCGGGTGGGGTGTCCTTGAGGAGCGTGTCGTACACGACGAGCCGACGGGTCGAGCCGAAGCCGGAGACGTACGCGTTCACGGCTGTCGTCCGCTTCGACGCATCGGCTACGAGGACGTCCTTGACCGGTACGCCGTCCTGCTTCGCGAGGTCCAGGAACTCGTTGCGCTGGGCACCGGCCGGCATCGACGTGAAGTGGTTGAACCGCGGCTCGATCAGCACCGGGTACGCGAATGAGACGCCGAGCACGAGCAGTGCCGCGACGATAGCCCCAGGCAACCACCAGCTCCGGCGCCAGATCTTCGCGAACACCATCAGGACGACCGCGACCACCGCGAGCCCGACCGAGGTGATGGCCCAGTTGACGCCGCGGTCCCAGACCCACAGCCGCCAGTTCTCCACCGACAGGCCGTACTTCAGGCTGACCCGCTCCGCGAGCACGTCGGTCGGGACGGTGAGCAGGCTCGTGATCAGGACGACGCCGGCAACCGTGATCGGAACGGCGATGAACCACAGCCGGACGTGCAGAGCGTCGTACAGCCGGCGGCCGAGCGGGGTGAAGCCGATGACCAGCGGGACCACGAGCGAGATGATCCAGGACGCCGTCGACCACGGCAGGATCTCGTGGCGGAACGCGTTCTGGCGGGCGATCTCGGCGGTTGTGAAGTCGAGCGTGGCGTCCGGTTTCGGCAGGTCGATCAAGTGCCACGGGGTGGTGACGGCGATCGTGAAGACGAGCGCGACGGCGAGGACGCCGGCGGCGATCCAGGGAGCCGACCGGCCGGCCGGTTCAGGCACCGGCGAGCCTCTCGAGGTACTTCTGCCACTCGGCGACGAACTCGGCCTCGGTCATCCCCAGCACCGACTTGAACGCGTCCGCGAGACCGGTCGAGCTCTTCGACGCGTGCACAGCCCTGTAGAACTTCACCAGCTTGGCCTGTCCTTCGTGTTCGGCGATCAGCCGGCATGCCAGCCACGCCGACTCATAGGCCTGCGGCAGCTCGGTCGCTGACGCGGCGAACGCCTCGGGCGTCGGCAACGTGGTCGGCACCTTCCCGGCGCGGACCGCCTTGAACAGCTCCTTCGCCGCCGACTCGTCCTGCACGGGTACGGCGGTGAACGCGACGTAGTCCGCGAAACCTTCAGCCAGCCACAACGGCACCGGCGAGGCGGTCGCGGTCGACGCGACATGGGTGGTCTCGTGCGTCAGGACGATCCGGCGCCCCTGCTTGCCGAGCTCCTCGAACAGCTTCGGGTTGGCCACGATCCGCACCGGCGCGCCGATAGCCGGCGTGTCCAGCTCGGCGAACGTGACCGCGGCGATCTGGGTGTAGGTGTTCGGCTGGGCGCCGAGGATGCCTTCCATCTGGGACTGTTTGGCGGGCAGGTAGACGATCACCTTCTGCCGCCAGTTCTTGCCCCAGACCTTGCTGACCGACTCGACCGCCTTGTCGGCCACCGACACGTAGCTCTTCGCTTCCGCCTCCGAATCGAGGCTGACCACCAGGCTGTGCTTGCCCTTGGCCACCTCGACCTGGCCGAGCGCCCACACCGGTCGCCGCTGCCCAGCCGCAAACCGCTCCGAGAACGAGGCGGCGTACGTCGTCCCGTCGCGGGTGACGAATGTCACCGGGAGGGTCTCGCGGGCCGGCTTCACGTCGTACCCGGAGAGCTGCCAGGACACCTCGACCTGGGCCAGCCAGGACTGGGTCCCACCGAGCTGGGTCTGCCGGTCCGGTGTCAGGGCGCCGGCGTCGTCGCTCACGTAGCGCAACTGGAAGGTGCTGATCGGGAGCGTGGTCAGGTTCGAGAAGATCGTCCGCGCGCTGCCCCGGAAATCCGTGGCCTTCGGATCGATGGTGTCCAGGAACTCCGTGCGGTTGTCGTTCTCGACCGCGTCGGTCATCTTCTGCAGGACGGCCTCACCCGCGACGGCCCGCCGTACTCCGGCTTCGGCCTGGTCCGGGGTGGCGGAGGTGGCCGGATGCGAGTGCGCCGGCGAACCGTTCGGGTCGGCGGGCGCGTTGGCGACCTGCCGCAGACCGGCGTACCCGGCTCCGGCGACGAGGCAGACCGCGACGCCGAGAGCGACCTTCTTCAGGATCGGCGCCTGCCGGTTGCCACTCCGCTCCCGTCGGTCACCGGCTGACGGGGTCACTGGCAGCGGCACCGTATCGCCCTGATCGTCGATCACCTCGGCCCTTCGCTGCTCACCTGCCCCAGTCAGGCGGGACACCCGGCCTCCTCCGACATTACGTCATCACATGAATCGGCTCCGGAGGAGGGATCCCCCGGAGCCGCAGAGTATGTCAAGGGCGCAGGTCAGCCCGGGCGGACGGCAGAGTTGAACGGCATCTCGTCCATCGGCGCGATCTCGACGCTCTTGCCCGGACGCGGAGCGTGCACGATCCGGCCGTTGCCGAGGTACATCGCGACGTGGCTGACCGGGGAGTAGTAGAAGATCAGGTCGCCGGGCATCAGGTCGGACTTGCTGACCGGGCGGCCCTCACCGGTCTGCGCCTTCGACGAGTGCGACAGCGAGACGCCGGCCTTGCCCCAGGCGTACATCATCAGGCCGGAGCAGTCGTAGGAGTTGGGTCCGTCGGCGCCCCAGACGTAGGGGTCGCCGAGCTGGGACAGAGCGGCGTTCACCGCGATCGCTGCGCGGCCGCTGGCCGGCACGTTCGGCAGATCCGTCGATTCCCGGTCGCCGCCGCGGGTCGGACGCTCGCTGCGCGCCTTCTCCGCCTCCTTGGCGTTCTCTTCCTCGATCCGCTTGCGGTCGGCGGCGCTGAGCTTGTCGAGCACCTTCTCCGCGTTGTCGAGGTTGGTCTGGAGCTGCTTCTTGAACGCGTCCTGCTTCGCCTGCACGGCCTGCAGCGCGGCCAGCTCGGTCTGCTCGCTGGCCTGCAGGTCGGTGAGCTTGCCCTGGGCGACCTGGTAGCGACGCAGTGCGGAGTTCTGCTGGCCGGCGAAGGCCTGGGCGGTGGAGGCCTGGCTGAGGAACTGGTCCGGGTTCGTCGACAGCAGCAGCTGCGCCGTCGTGGAGATGCCCGAGGTCTGGTAGCCGGCGACCGCGAGGGATCCGATCTGCCGCTTCACGCCGTCGACCTGGCCCTGCTGCTTGTCGATCGCGGTCTGCAGCGCCTTGACCCTGGCGGCGGAGGCGCTGATCTGCCCACGGAGGTCGTTCGCCGACTCGCCGGACACCTCGGCCTGGTGCTGCAGCTCGGCGACCTGCTTCTTCGCCTCGTCCAGCGTGGGCGCGGGGTCGGCACTGGCCGCTCCCTGGATCAGGATCACTCCCGCAGCGACAGCGGTGCTGGTGATGGCGGCGAGGGCGATTCCCTTGGTGCGGTTGATGCGTCCGATGGACACAGCCCGGTCGGTCCCTTCCTCTGCTCGCGCCGTCCCCGTTGACCAGGCCCGCCACGGACGATCAGTCCGTCGGCTTCGCCGGATCACTCCCTCGGCTTACCGTTGCCCGGTCGGCCGGAACAGCCGACACCCTGAGGCAACGAGACGTAACAGTAGTGACCGTTTCGTGACCAGTGCAATTCGCCCCTCGGGTTTGATCGAAAATTAACGAAGAGTCATCCCGACCCAACGATCGTTTCGCCTTCGTCGGAAGGGGTTTGGGCAGCAGCATCGAGCTCGACACTGCTGACGGCGTGCACGAGGCGTAACGGGGGCACCAGGCCCGAATCGGCCAGCGTGTTCAGCGCGGCCATCTCGTCGTCGTCGATCCGCAGACTTCCGGAGCGTTCGGCAGCGAATCCGAGGACGACCGTCACCACGCAGTCCTGACAGCCGGGACCCTTCATCGCACAGGCGTCGCAGTCGATCAGCACAACATCCTCCAAGTGGGGAAGCACCCGGACTTGCATCCGGCTACGAAGGACGCTAGAGAACCCCGCCGACAGTTTTTGTCGCTAGCTGCGAGCGATGCGTGAGATGAGGCTGGTCGCGGAGAGTGCGCGGGCGCCGAGTTTGATGATGCTGTCGGCAACTTCGCGGTCGGTGGAGACGACGACCACCGGGCGGCCCGGCGGCTCGGCGCGGACAAGTTGCCGGATCACGTCATCGGCGATCACACCGGCCGGGCTGAACCGCACCCGCACCCCGCGCGGCGGATTCAGTTGCACAGGGCCCGATAGTTCGGCGCCGTCGAAGACCACAGTGACCTCGACGCGACGTTGCGCGACCAACGCACCCAGCGCCGTGACGAGGCGCTGACGTTGCGAATGCAGCGGTGAGTTCGGCCATGCGGTCTTCGTCACGTTGTAGCCGTCGATGATCAGATGCACCTGCGGCAACGCCAGCAGTTCGTCGAACAAGGCCGGGTCGTCCTCAGGCGCCGTACGTCCGACCGGAGCCGCTTCGGGCTCAGAGCCGGCCACTGTGTCGGCAGGGCGGAGCTCTCCCCCGGGTGGCAGGGCCAGCTCGCGACGCAGTCCACTCGCTGCCTCCAGCAACGTGTCGAGCAGCAGCCGGGTGCGCGTCGACGCGAGCTCCCGCTCCTGTCCCGCGGTACGGCGTGCCGCGTGCTCGATCGCTTCCAGCTCGGTGATCCGGGTGCGCAGCTTGCGCAGCTCCCGCTCGACCTCGGCGCGGGCCGCATCGACGCGTTCGTCGGCGGTCTCGGCCTCCTTGGTGCGTTGCTCGAGATCGGTTTGCAGACCGGTGATCTTCTGCCGCGCTTCGTTGAGCTTGCGGCGGAGCGTGACGTTCTCGGTCTTCAGCTCGTTGACCTGTTCACGAAGACGTTCGCGGACCTGACGGGTCTCGGTGCGGGCTTGATCGAGCTGGTCGGCCAGCCGGTGGACGGCCTCGTCGTCGGCGCGCGGGTTTTCCACCGGGATCTGGGCGGCGGCTGCGATGCGCTGCTCCCAGTCGTCCGGGCGAAGAAGGTACGCGAGTGCGGCCACCTCGACCGGATCGGCGGCGGGCACGGGCACGCCCTCGGCAACGGCGTCGCCGAGCTCCGGGTGCTCCCGTCGTACCTCGAAGGCGGTCAGCTTGCGGAAGTGCTCGTCGGTCTCGAGGATCGGGCCGAGGACCGAGGCGGACAGCTTGGCCCGTTTCGCCGGCGCGAAGCTGGCGAACCGGCGCAGCGGTGCCGGGATGTCGGTGGCCGGGAGCTGGCCGAGTGCGTGCGCGGCGAGGGTCAGGACGCGTTGCCGGACCGGTTCAGGCAAAGTCGTAGCGGCGGAGCTCGCGGCGGTGCCGGCCTCAGTCACCGGTCCGCAGTCCGGCCGGAACGACGATCTGGCAGCTGTTGCTTGACCAGTGACGCAGACCACAGCGAACGGGCATGCGGCCCGGATTCGCAGTGATCGCCTGTGTACGCATACAGAGAGCCTAGTCGACTCGCAGGCGTGTCACCTGCGGAATTGTCGGTGGCGGCTCTTAGCGTCGTGACCATGACCAGCCCAGGGCGTGCACAGGCCACGGATTCAGCGATGCCGATCCGCGGTGTGCAGCACAGCTTCGACGACCTGGGGACGCCGCTGCACGCCATTACGTTCTGCGTCGTCGACCTCGAGACGACGGGCAATCCGCCCGGCGAGGGCGGCATCACCGAGATCGGTGCGGTGAAGGTGCGGGCCGGTGAGGTGATCGGCGAGTTCCAGACGTTGGTCAACCCATCGGAGGCGATCCCGCCGTTCATCGCCGTGCTGACCGGCATCACGAACTCGATGGTTGCCACCTCACCGCGGATCGAGTCGGTGCTGCCGGCGTTCCTGGAGTTCGCCCATGGGTGCGTGATGGTCGCGCACAACGCGCCGTTCGACATGGGCTTCCTGAAGCACGAGAGCCTCGTGCACGGATACGACTGGCCGGACTTCGCCGTCGTCGACACCGCGCTGCTGGCGCGGCGTGTGATCACTCCGGACGAGGCGCCGAACTGCAAGCTGGGGACGCTGGCCAAACTGTTCCGCACCACAGTCACGCCGAACCACCGGGCGCTGTCGGACGCGCGGGCGACGGTCGATGTGCTGCACGGGCTGTTCGAGCGTGTCGGGTCGTTGGGCGTGCAAACGTTGGAGGACCTGCAGACGTACTCGTCGCGGGTCGCGCCGGCGGTGCGGGCCAAGCGCCACCTGGCCGAGTCGTTGCCGCACGCACCGGGTGTGTACCTGTTCACCGACGACCGCGGCGAGGTGCTGTACGTCGGGAAGTCGAAGGACCTGCGCACCCGTGTCCGGTCGTACTTCACCGCCTCCGAGACCCGCAACCGGATCGGCGAGATGGTCGGCATCGCGACCGGCGTCCGCGGGATCGAGTGCGGCACGCCGCTGGAGGCCGAAGTACGCGAGCTGCGGCTGATCGCGGAGCACAAGCCGCGGTACAACCGGCGGTCGAAGTTCCCCGAGCGGCAGCATTGGCTGAAGGTCACGGTCGAGCCGTTTCCGCGGCTGTCGCTGGTCAAACAGGTGCGTGACGACGACGCCGGGTATCTCGGCCCGTTCAGCTCACGGAAGACGGCCGAGCGGGCGATGGCCGCGCTGCACGAGGCGTTCCCGATCCGGCAGTGCACCGCGCGGATGTCCAAGCACCCGTCCTTGTCGCCGTGCGTGCTGGCCGAGATGGGCCGCTGCGTGGCGCCGTGCGACGGGCGGATCTCGATGGATTCGTACGGCGAATTCGTGGCGGCGCTGCGGACTGCGCTGACCGTGGATCCGACGCCCGTGGTCGAGGCGCTGGACCGGCGGATCGACCTCCTGTCGGCGGACGAGCGGTTCGAGGACGCCGCCGTACACCGGGATCGGTTGAGCGCGTTCGTGCGGAGCTCGGCGCGGATGCAGCGGATGGCGTCGGTGACCGGATGTGCCGAGATCTGTGCGGCCCGGCGGACCGAGGACGGCGGCTGGGAGCTGCATGTCATCCGGCGTGGTCGGCTCGCGGCGGCCGGGTTCGCGCCGCGCGGCACGGACCCGCGCCCACATCTCGAGATGCTCCGGGCTTCCGCCGAGACCGTGCTGCCGGGTATCGGCCCGGTGGCGGCCGCGTCACCGGAAGAGATCGAGCTGATCCTGCGCTGGCTCGAGCTCCCCGGCATCCGTCTGGTCGAGATGGACGGCACCTGGACCTGCCCGGTCAGCGGCGCCGGACGTCACCTCACCCGCCTCGACAACTCCCACTCCGACGCCCACCACCACCCCACCGAACGCCGCCGCCACCTCCGCCCGCTGGGTCCTGCTCGGGTGGGTTAGACCTCGACGAACTGGTAGTCGGTGAGGATCCGGCCGTCGGGGGCCAGCAGCAGGAGGTCGATGCCGATGGCAAGGGCCTCTCCGCCGCCGGCCGGGACCATCGCCCAGCGCAGCTTCACCAGGTCGCGGAGGGCGGCCGGCTCGCCGTGCGGGACGAATTCGTACTGGCCGGGTGCGACGAACTCGTCGTACGCGCGGGTGACCCGACGTACGAGCTCGTCGTGGCCGCGGGCTTCCAGGTGTGCGGTGACGCCGATCTCGGTCGCGCGCTTGACGATCTCCTCGGGCGGATCGAGGAGGTGCACGCCGTCCTCCGTCCACAGCTCCTCGATCGCCTTGCGGCGGGTGTCGGCGTCGGGCTCGTTCCAAACTGCTACATAGCGGTTTGCGAGGTCTTTGCTGTTCATGGGTACGACCTTGCCGGGCGGGTTCGTGGGGGGACAATTCCCTGCTGGGTATGGATTGTCGGCGGCGTGCGTTAGAACTGCGGTATGGCATCAGAGCTGTCCGCGGGCCTGCGGACGTGGCGGACCCGACGACGAGTGAGTCAGCTCGAGCTGGCCATCCGTGCCGGGACGACGCAGCGGCATGTCAGCTTCATCGAGAGCGGTCGATCGGCGCCGGGCCGGGACATGATCATCCGGCTCGCCGAGTCGCTCCAGGTGCCGCTGCGCGAGCGCAACCAGTTGCTCGTGGCCGGTGGCTACGCGCCGGCGTACGACGAGACGCCGTACGGCGCACCTGGTCTCGGCGCGATCCGCACCGCGCTAGAGGCGATCCTCGAAGGCCACCGCCCATATCCGGCGGTCGTCGTCGACCGCAACGGCAATCTGGTCCTCGCCAACCGCGCCTTCGACATCCTCACCGCCGACGTGGAGGATCGCCTGTTGACGGCGCCGATCAACATCCCGCGCCTGCTGCTGGATCCCGGCGGCCTCGCTCCCCGAATCGTCAACTTCGCCCAATGGTCCTGGCACGTCATCGACGCGCTGGCCCGTGAGGCCGCGCAGAACCCGTCGCCCGGGGCCGACGCCCTCATCCACGAGCTCACCGCCCTCGTCCCACCGCGGCCGGCGCCGGACCACCTGGGTCTCGCCGTACCGCTTCACCTCCGCTCCCCCCACGGTGACCTGCACCTCATCACCACGCTGACCAGGTTCGGTACGGCGATCGACGTGACGGTGTCGGAACTGCGGATGGAGGCATTCCTGCCCGCGGACGAACCGACGGCGAGGGCGTTGCGGGGCCTCGACCGCACTATGCTTCAGCCGGTTGAAGTGTGAGCTCCGAGGAGAGGACGGCATGGTCACCGCGATCGTGTTCATCAAGGCCGACGTCGCACGGATCCCGGAGGTCGCCGAGCAGGTGGCGGCGATCGACGGCGTCAGCGAGGTGTACTCCGTCACCGGCGGACTCGACCTGATCGCGCTCGTCCGGGTCGCGCGGCACGACGACCTGGCCACGGTCATCCCCGAGCACGTCAACCGGGTGCCCGGCGTACTCAGCACCGAGACGCATATCGCGTTCCGCGCGTACTCCAGCCACGACCTGGAGGCGGCCTTCAGCCTCGGCGAAGAGAACGGTGTCTGACGACCGGTCTGATCGGTCCGACTGACACGAGCTGAAGTTACGGTGAACACATGAACGTCCGGGGCCAGTTCCGTGCCGACAACGGCGTGCCTGTTGCGTTTGCCCGGCATGCATTCGCGCCGGCAGCCGAGCGAGGACGCGGATGAGCAATCCCCCCGCCGGCTGGTACCCCGACCCCACCGGCCAGCCCAACACCATCCGCTTCTGGAACGGCCAGAAGTGGACCAACCAAACCGACACCGAGCACGCTGCCGAACACCCTGACTCGGCCCAGGAATCACCTCGGGAGTCGACGCGGAAGCCGGTGCGGGAGTCGGCACGGGAATCAGCGCCGGAATCGGTCCGTGAATCGGCACGGGAGTCGGCGCGGGAATCGGCACGGGAGCCAGCGCCGGAATCGGTTCGTGAGTCGCCTCCTCAATCGGCTCCTCAGTCGGCTCGGGAATCGGCTCCTCAGTCGGCTCGTGAGTCGGCTCGTGAGTCGGCGCGGGAATCGGCGCGGGAATCGGCGCGGCAGGAGTCGGTTGCGGCTGAGGCTTCCGGTCCTGGGTTGCGATCCGTGCAGGAGTCGGACAACGGCCAGGCGGAGTCCGGTGGTTGGTGGCAGCCGACTGCCACTCCGCAACTCTGGGACCTCGAGCCCACCGACGACGGTACGCAGGCGAACGGCGGCCCACGTCTGCGCGCGGTGACTCCTGAAGACCCTGCCCAGGACGCGGGACAGCCTGCCCACGACGCGGGGCCAACTGCGGCCGAGCGTGCGGCGACTCCCGAGGAGCGTGCCCAGGAGGCGAGGCCAACTGCGGCCGAGCGTGCGGCGACTCCCGAGGAGCCTGCTCAGGAGTCGGTACCAACGGCGGCCGAACGTGCTCAGGCGACGTGGGGTGCCCCGGAGATCGCGCCCGCTCCCCCGGAGCACTGGACCCAGCGCGAGGTCACGCAGGAGGAGCTCGAGGCAGAGCTGGGTACGACGACTGCCGACGTACCAACTGCGCAGACCGAAGCGGCTTCCAGTTGGACGCTCAAACTCGCTCCTTCTCCGAGTGACCCTGCGCCTCAGACCGGCTGGTCGGACGTCAGCTTCACAGAGCAGCCGAGATTCGCCCCGACACCAAAGGAGAACGCCCAGCCCGCCCACGATGCCGCGCCGCCCGCCGACGCCGGGCCAGCTGCCCACGATGCTGGGCCAGCCGCAGACCGTACTCAGTCAGCTGCCGACGATGCCGGGTCAGCTGCCGATGCCGGGCCAGCTGCCCACGATGCCGGGCTGACCGCGGACGCTGCTAGGCCGGGTGCGGACGACGCTGGGCCGGTTGGAGATGTGACTGGCCCGGCTGGGAACGTGACTCGTCTAGCCACCGACAACGCTGGCACAGCTGCGGACGCGACTCGACCAGCCACCGACGACGCTGCGTCTGCTGCGGACGTGACTGAGCAGGACGCGGAGGTTCAGGCGGCGGACGCGGCTGAGGTTGCCGCGCAGCTGCAGCCGGACTGGGGCAGCCAGGCAGGCGACCAGCAGGAACAGCAGTCCAGTGACCAGCCGTCGTGGGGTGTCGAGGCCAGCGACGAAGAGGACCTGCAGACGCCGGACCATCCGCGCACGCCGCTGTGGACCGTGCCCAACGCCGACGACGCGACGCAGGAACAGCCCGTACCGGTCCAGCTCTGGGCCGACCAGCCGACCCAGCAACACCCCACGCAGGAGTCCCAGCAGCCTGAACAGCACCAGCCCGAGCAAGGCCAGAGCTGGGGCACCGGCCCGGCCGAGCAGGGTTGGGGCGCCGGGCAGACCGCGCAGAGCCAGAGCCAGGGTGCCTGGCAGGCCGAGCAAGGCCAGAGCTGGGGCACCGGCCAGGACAAGCAAGGGTCGAGCGCCGGACAGGCTGACCAGGCCCAGAGCTGGGGCGCTGGGCAGGCTGAGCAGGGCCAGGGCTGGGGGGCTGAGCAGGCTTGGGGTTCGCAGCAGGGGGA
This sequence comes from Kribbella sp. NPDC049584, assembly GCF_040675555.1. Lineage (NCBI taxonomy): Bacteria > Bacillati > Actinomycetota > Actinomycetes > Propionibacteriales > Kribbellaceae > Kribbella > Kribbella sp. NPDC049584. The sequence continues at coordinate 824,664 of NZ_JBFAPF010000002.1, read as the reverse complement.
CGCGGGGAATGACGCGCCGCCGGCGGACAACGGGTGGGCAGCTGGTGACCAGCACGCGATGCAGTCGGGGCCGTGGGGTCCGCAGGCGACTGGCGAGACGCAGAACAGTCAGCAGGCCGGCGACCAGCAATGGGGCGGCCAGAGCTGGCCCGTACAGCAGAACGGCGACCAGCAGTCCGGCAACGGCTGGGCGCCGGAGCCGAGCTGGGACCAGAACCACCAGAACCAGCCACCTGTGCCGCAGAACAGCGCGCAGTCGTGGGGTACTGGGCAGGCCGAGCAGCAGCCGTGGGGTGCTGAGCAGAACGGTGACCAGCAGAGCGGCAACGGCTGGGCACCACAGCCGAGCTGGGATCAGAGCCACCAGAACCAGCCACCTGAGCAGCACGGCGCGCAGTCCTGGGGTAACGGACAGGGCGAGCAGCAGCCGTGGGGACAACAGCAGGACGGCGCCCAACAGGCCAGCGCACAGCAGGCTTGGGGAGAGCAGAACGGCGACCAGCAAGCCGAGGTACAGCAGGCTTGGGGAGAGCAGAACGGCGGCCAGCAAGGCGGCGTACAGCAGGCTTGGGGGGAGCAGCAGGCGCCGCGGGCTTGGGGTGAGGACGAGAACGAGGCGTGGGGCGGGCAGACCGACCTGAGCACTGGCGTCGGGACCAAGAAGTCGAAGAGCTCTGGTGGCGGTGGCGGCGGGCGTTCCGGTGCCAAGCTGCCGTTGTTCGTCGGTGGCGGGATCGCGTTGGTGTTGCTGATCGTCCTGGCTGTCGTGCTGATCACCGGCGGGGGCGACGACAAGAAGGCCGATCCGACCCCGACCGGTACGCCGACGCAATCGAGCGGCACGCCGACGAACCAGAGCAGCACCAAGCCCGGCCAGTCGAAGAACCCCAAGCTGCACGAGGGAATCGGCCGGATCTCCTCGGACGCGATCTCGTTCCCGCGCCGGAACCCGCCGTGGTCGGACCGCAAGCGTCTGGTCCAGCAACTGCTCGACTCCAGCGGGCAGCACATCGTCCTGCAGGAGAACGTGAACGGCGCCGACGACTGGACCGCGGACATCTTCGTCGGCGGGCTCGGCACCGGGTCGGGCTTCAACGGCGACCCGAAGGCGACCGCGGCGACGCTGTCCGGGCAGCTGCGGACGAGCATGTACGGGTCGATCCCGGCGACGTACCGGACGGTCGCGAACGGCGCCGTGAAACGGACGAACAAGTCGGGCTGGTTCTACCAGCAAACCGTGACCGCGAAGTCGGCGGCAGTGACCGATCGAGTGCTTACGCTGACGGTGGCCGTTTTCGACCTCGGCGACGGTACGGCGGTCGCCTACATCAGCGGCATCCCCAACAACCGCCCAGACCTCAAGGCGGCCGAAAGCCAGGCCTACAAGGGAATCAACGTTGGCTGAGAACGAACACCAGACCCCGCCCACCTCCGGCGACGGCGGTCCCCCCGCAGTACCCACCCCCGGCGACCCAGTCGCCAACCCGTGGGTCCAGCCTGCGCAGAACACGCCCCAAACCCCGTCCGACCCCTCAGACGCCCTCTTCGGCCAATCCCCCGCCCCCGCGCCACCCCCACCACCTCCCACCCGCCCCCAACACGCCTCCCCCCAAAACCCAGGCTGGCAACTGCCTCCGCCGCCACCAGCAGCCCCACAACAGTCATCCGGCCAGCAGCCGGCCGGTCACCAGGCGGACAGTCACCAGGCGGGCAGTCAGCAGGCGGGCAGTCAGATGTGGGGCGCACAGCCACCTGCCCAGCAGTCGAACCCCCAACACGCAGGCCCACACCACGCAGCCCCACCACGCGCCGCGCAGTACACCCCGCAGCCACGCCCAGGCGACCCCTCGCAGCAACCAGCCGCAGGTCAACCTGGCGCAGGTCAGCTAGGCCAAGGCCAGCCAGGCGCAGGTCCTCTGAGCGCAGGTCCTCTGAGCGCAGGTCCGGTGGGCCCGGAACATCCGAGCACAGGTCTTCTAGCCACGGGTCAAGCAGGCCAGGGACAGCCGAGCGCAGGTCCTCTAAGCGCGGGACCGGTAGGCCCGGGACAGCCGAGCGCAGGTCCTCTGAGTGCAGGTCCGGTAGGCCCGGGACAGCCGAGCGCAGGTCCTCTGAGCGCAGGTCCGGTAGGCCCGGGACAGCCGAGCACAGGTCCTCTGGGCGCCGGTCAGGTACGCCCGTCACAGCCGAGCACAGGTCCTCTTGGCGCAGGTCCCCTTGGCGCAGGTCCCCTTGGCGCAGGTCCCCTTGGCGCAGGTCCCCTTGGCGCAGGTCCCCTGGGCGCGGGTCAGGCCGGACAGCCGGGGCCAGGTCAGCCGGTCGACGGCGGCTCACAGCCGAACCAGACCCAACCAGGTGCACAAGCAGACACCCGGGCCGCTGCAACCAACGCCGGACAACCGCACGAAGGCCAGCCGGGCGAAGGCCGGCCCGGTGCAGGTCAGGTAGTCACCGGTCAGGGCGGGCAGCCCCAGTCGGGTCAGCCGCAGTCGGGGCAGCCGCAGTCGGGGCAGCCGCAGTCGGGGCAGCCGCAGTCGGGGCAGCCGTTCGCGGCCGGCCCACAGGCGAACCAGGCCCAGGCAGGTACGCCGAGCAGCGGGCAGCCGCGCTCAGGCGAATCGGGTCCGGGGCACGCTCGTCCGGCCCATGCCGCGCAACCACAACCAGGCCAGCGTCAACCGGTCCAACCAGGTCCGCAGCAACCATCTGTTGGTCAGCCACCAGGTGTGCAAGGCCAGCCAGGTCATGCCGCTCCGCAACAGCCACCCGTCGGGCACCCGCAAAGCGGGCAACCGCAGCTGGGCCAGCCGCAAGGTGGGCGGCCGTACAGCGGGCAGCCGCAGGGTGGGCAGATGTGGGGGCCGCCGCAAGGTGCGGCGTCGCGCGGGCCGCGGCAGGTTGGGTGGCAGACGCAAGCTGTTGGGCCTCAGCACGGGCACCACGCTGGGCAGCCGCAGCAGGCTGGCGGAGCCGGGCAACCGTCATTCGGACAGACGAGCTCGCGGGCAGCCGGGGAAGGAGCAGGCGCGGCTGGCGGTGCGCACGCTGGCGCGGCTGGCGGTGGACACGCTGGCGTGGGTGCCGGTGTGCAGGCAGCTGGAGCTGGCGGTGGGCACGCAGTCGGCGCAGCAGGCTCTCACGTTGCTGGAGGACATGCTGCCGGAGCAGCTGGTTCGCAGGCTGGCGGGGCGGGTGGGGATCGGGTTGGGGGGCGGTTGCCTGGTGGGGAGGGTGGGAGCGGGGCGCTGCCTGGGATTAGTGGGCGGGCTCGGATGGTCGGGGCGATTGTGCTGGTTGTGGCGGCGCTGGCGACTACAGGTTTGAGCGTGGGGTGGATCTGGTCGAAGGCTGACGCGGTCAGTCCGGTTGCGCTGCCGTCGGGTGTGAAGTCGATCGAGACTGTCAGCCCGTCGGTGAAGCCTTCGGAGACGCCGACGCCGTACGGCAAGGTGCTCGGGACCGCGATGGTTGCTTCGAACAACGACACGATGCCGATCATGAGCTCGGCGTGGGGCAATTACGGCGAGACCACCGGCCTGTGGGGCGGTGCCGCGATCTGGCTCACCGTGCACAAGAACTACAACGGCAAGGGCGCGTCCTGGGGCAACTACACCGCGTTCGGCCAGCTACCGCCGGACATCCCGTACAAGAACACCGCGGCCGGCCTGAAGGAGGCCGCCGTGCAGATCGGCTCGCGCGCGATCATCAACCTGTACGACAAGGACGCACAGGTGATGAAGGGCACGACGCACAAGGCGATCACGGTCAACGGCCATCCCGGCCACGAGCTCGTCGCCAAGGTCGTCGTCAAGGTGCCGATGCTGGCCGAGACCTACTCCACCGTGATGATCGCGGTGATCGACCGCGGCGACGGTACGGCGGACGTCGCGATCGCCGACATCGCCGGCTCGACCCCCGCCTGGCAGAACGTCTGGCGCTACAAGGTCAGCCAGATCGCCATCAACAAGTAAGCAAGGCAACAAATAACGAAAGGGCCGGCGGATCGCCGGCCCTTCCCAACAGTCAGCGCACAGAAGCGCAAGCAGCGATCCACCGGTCCAGCACGTCCTTCGCCGCGCCGGAGTCGATCGCCTCGGCCGCCCGGTCCATCCCGGACCGGATCCGCGCCGTCACAGAGCCCTCTTCCGGCGTGTACGCCGCCAGCGCGGCCCCGGCATTAAGCAGTACGACGTCCCGCACCGCCCCCGGCTCGCCATCGACCAACGCCCTGACGACCTTCGCGTTGTACGCCGCGTCCGCGCCCTTCAACGCATCCGCCGACACCGGCTCGATCCCCAGCTCGCGCGGATCGAGCGTGACCGGACCCTCGACCTTCCCGCCGCCGACGACCCACACCTGCGACGTCGTACGCGTGGTCAGCTCGTCGAGCCCGTCGTCGCCGTGGAACACCAGCGCGTCGATCCCACGCCGCGCGAGTACGCCGGCCATCAGCCCGGCCACCCGACCGTCCGCGACCCCGACCGCCTGCGCGGACGGATCGCCCGGGTTGGCCAGCGGACCGAGCAGGTTGAACGTCGTCGGTACGCCGAGTTCCCGCCGCGGCACCGCTGCGTTGCGCAGGGCCGGGTGGAACGCGGCCGCGAAGCAGAACGTGATCCCGACCCGCTCCCCCACCTCGGCCACCTGCGGCCCGGTGAGGTCGAGCGGGATTCCCAGCTCCTCGAGTACGTCGGCGGCGCCGCACGCGGACGAGGCCGCGCGGTTGCCATGTTTCACGACCTTCGCCCCGGCGCCGGCCGCAACGATCGCCGACATCGTGCTGATGTTCACCGTGTGGGCTTGATCACCGCCGGTGCCGACGACGTCGAGCGTCCGCCCCGGCACGGTGATCGGGGTGGCGAAATCGCGCATGGTCGCGACCAGGCCCTCGACCTCGGTGACCGTCTCGCCCTTGGACCGCAGCGCGATCACGAATCCGGCCAGCTGCGCCGGCGTCGCCGCGCCCGACAGGATCTGTTCCATCGCCCACGCAGTGGCGGAGGCCTCCAGATCTTCGCGCCGCAGCAGCGGCCCGAGCACCTGAGGCCAGGTGTAGGCGGCCATGGGTCAGGCGGTGGTGGCGGGCAGCTTGGACAGGCGCTGGCGGAGCAGGTCCGCGGTGACCTGGGCCATCCGGATCGGGTCGATCGGGTGCGAGACCGCGCCCTCGGCGCGCGACCAGGTGGCCAGCCACGCGTCCTGCGGACGGCCGGTGAGGACCAGGATCGGCGGGCACTGGTAGATCTCGTCCTTCAGCTGCCGGGCGATGCCCAGACCGCCGGCCGGCACCGCTTCGCCGTCCAGGATGGCGAGGTCGATCCCGCCCTTGTCCATGGCCTTGATCACGGCCGGCTCGGTCGCGCACTCGACGTACTCGAGCTCGGGCAGATCGGCTGCCGGACGCTTGCCGAGGGCCAGCCGGACGGACTCCCGCGTCGTACGGTCGTCGCTGTAGAGCAGCACCTTCAGCGGACGCTCTGAACTCATCGATCCATCCCAAGCTTGTTCAAAGAAGACTGGACACCCGGAATGCTACCGGGGCGACTGTTCGGCCCTGCGAGCCTGTTCCTCCAACCGGTCCAGGCGCCGGTCCTCGCGGCGTGCCTCACGCTGCGACTCCCGCACCCACTGGACGAACAGCACGGCGAAGAACACCACGCCGACGAGGTCGCCCGAACCCCACAACAGACCGCCGGCGATGTACTGGTCACGCAGCGGCGACGGGGGCCAGGACCGACCGAAGCTGGTGTACCAGTCCTCGGCGATCAGCTTGTTGGCCGACATGATCGTGATCCCGAGGAACGCATGGAACGGCAGCGTGAGGAACGTCAGCATCAGCCGGAACGGATAGATCACCCGGCCCGGCACCGGGTCCAGCCCGAGCAGCGGCCAGAAGAACAGCGAGCCGACCAGGATGAAGTGCAGATGCAACAAGTCGTGCAGTACGGCGGAGTGCAGCGTCGCGTCGTACCAGCCGCTGAAGTACAGCGCCCACGGGCTCAGAACGAACAGCGTGAAGCCGATCAACGGGAAGCACAGCACCTTGGCGATCCGCGAATGCAACACGGAGAGCAACCATTTGCGAGGCCGCTGCGGCAGCGTCCGGAGGGCCAGCGTGATCGGCGCGCCGAGCGCCATCATCAGCGGCGTCAGCATCGACAGGATCATGTGCTGCACCATGTGCACGCTGATCAGGACCGTGTCATAGGTGCCGAGCGCCGACTGGGTGGCGATCAGGGCACTCCCCAGCCCGAGTCCGACGAACGCGAACGTCCGTGCGCGGGACCACTTGTCACCGCGTTTCCGCAGCTTGTGGACGCCGTACAGATACAGGCCGCCGAGGACGATGATCACGCCGAGTAACACCGGCTCGAAGGTCCATGCCGTCAGCAACCGGACCGGTGTCAGCGGCTCGATCTGGTCGCCGGGCGTGGCGTGGAGGGGAAGCACGCTTCCACAGTAGGAACACCCGGTTCACGACATGCACGGGGGTGGTCGTAGCGCCGAACGCGAGGACCGACATAATGACCGCGTGGCCACTGCAACCGCGCTCCCAGCGTCTCGTGAACACGGACACCACGACCGTCCCAGCATGGTCAGTGTCGGCACGATCGTCTGGCTCTCGAGCGAACTGATGTTCTTCGCCGCACTCTTCGCGGCGTACTTCACGATCCGGTCGGTGACGACCGCTGCCGCCGCTCCGGGGACACAGACCCTGTGGCAGGCGATGACCGAGCACCTGGACGTGCCGTTCGCCTCGGTGAACACGTTCATCCTGGTCGCGTCGTCGTTCACCTGCCAGGCCGGCGTGTTCGCCGCCGAGCACGGCAAGGTGGGCCGGATCGGCTCGCTGGCGAACCCGCGCAACTGGGGCATGCGTGAGTGGTTCATCCTCACGTACGTGATGGGCGCGGTCTTCGTCGCCGGCCAGGTGACGGAGTACACCGGGCTGGTGCAGGAGGGCCTGACGATCTCGTCCAACGCGTACGGATCGGTCTTCTACTTGGCCACCGGATTCCACGCGCTGCACGTGACCGGCGGCCTCATCGCCTTCGTGTTCGTCCTGGCCAGGACGTACATGGCTCGAAAGTTCACCCACGAACAGGCCGTCTCGGCGATCGTCGTGTCGTACTACTGGCACTTCGTCGACGTTGTCTGGATCGCCCTGTTCGCGACCATCTACCTGCTCAAATGAGTGAGAAGAGATCTTCCTTGTCACCGGCGCGCTTTCTCTCCGCGCGACGACGGCACCGGTCCGCCGGCCTCGTCGTGCTCCTGTTCGGCCTCCTGGCAGTGGGTTCGGCGTACGCCGCCTTCGCCCCTGACGACGCGGTGGCGGACAACACGGCCCAGTCCCAGCAGATCGAAGAGGGCAAGAAGCTCTTCGCGGTCGGCTGCTCCAGCTGCCACGGTCTGAACGCCGAGGGCGGCGGGAACGGCGCGGGCAAGATGGCCGGCCCGTCGCTGATCGGCGTCGGCGCGGCCGCGGTCGACTTCCAGGTCGGCACCGGCCGGATGCCCGCGATGCAGCCGGGCGCACAGATCCCGCGCAAGACCCCGGCGTACTCGCAGGAGGAGATCGAGGCCCTGGCCGCCTACATCGCCTCGCTGGCCCCCGGCCCGGCGGTCCCGGCCCAGGACTCGTACGACGTGAGCAAGGCCACCGACGAGCAGATCACCCGTGGCGGCGAGCTGTTCCGCACCAACTGCACGGCCTGCCACAACTTCGCCGGTCGCGGTGGCGCGCTGCCGAACGGCAAGTACGCGCCGTCGTTGATGGGCGTCAGTGAGAAGCACATCTACGAGGCCATGCTGACCGGCCCGCAGCAGATGCCGGTCTTCTCCGACCAGGTCATGCAGCCGCAGGACAAGGCGGACATCATCGCCTACCTGAAGGCATTGCAGACCCAGAAGGACCCGGGCGGCTTCGGCCTCGGCCGGCTCGGCCCGGTCTCCGAGGGTCTGTGGGGCTGGCTCGTCGGCATCGGTCTGCTGGTGTGCGTAGCGGTCTGGATCGGCGCCAAGGGCGTCAAGGCCAAGGGAGCGAAGGCTCATGAGTGACGACAAGAACCTTCCGGCGGTGAAGGACGACGGCGAGCAGCACGGCGCCGTCGAGCTGGCCGAGCCGATTCCGGACCCGGGTCTGGAGCCGCACGAACCGCGGATCACCGACATCGACCCGAAGGCCGCCGACCGCGTCGAGCGGCAGGTCTCGGCCATGTTCGGCCTGGCCACTCTGCTGGTGCTCGGGGCCTGCGTGGCGTACTTCGCGATCTCGCGGGACTCGATCCTCCAGTTCGGTCCGCTGTCCGGCAACGCGAACAACATGGTCATGGGCCTGTGCATCGGGCTGGCGCTGTTCCTGATCGGCGCCGGCGCGATCCAGTGGGCCAAGAAGCTGATGGTCGACGAGGAGATCTCCGAGGACCGGCACCCGGCGCACTCGTCGCCGGAGCAGATCGCCGAGATCACCGAGGCGTTCAAGCAGGGCACCGCCGAGTCCGGCTTCGGCCGGCGCAAGATGATCCGCAACTCGCTGATCGGCGCCCTGGGCGTGCTCGGGCTGCCGGCCATCATCTTCCTGCGCGACCTCGGTCCGCTGCCGGGCCGGTCGCTGTACAACACGATCTGGGCGAAGGGCATCCGGGTCGTCAACGACGTCACCGATCGCCCGATCAAGCCGTCCGACCTGATCGTCGGCCAGCTGGTCAACGCGGCGCCGGCCAACCTGGCCCCGCTGCAGGAGGAGAACCCGACCGAGTACCAGAACGCCAAGGCCAAGGCCGCGGTGATCGTGGTCCGGATCAAGCCGAGCGAGATCCGCACCAAGCCCGGCCGGGAGAACTGGGGCGTCGACGGCATCCTGTGCTACTCGAAGATCTGCACCCACGTCGGCTGCCCGATCTCGCTGTACGAGCAGACCACCCACCACGTGCTCTGCCCCTGTCACCAGTCGACCTTCGACCTGTCTGACAGCGCCAAGGTCGTCTTCGGCCCTGCGGCCCGGCCACTGCCTCAGCTACCGTTGGCAGTGGACAGCGAGGGTTATCTGGTTGCGCAGAGCGGCTTCACCGAGCCGGTCGGCCCGAGCTTCTTCGAACGAGGGTGACAACAGTGTCGACAAACACAGAGTTCCCCGGCCCGGTCAAGTGGGTCGACGATCGGCTCGGCATCGCGAAGATCGGGAAGAAGAACCTGCGGAAGGTCTTCCCCGACCACTGGTCGTTCATGCTGGGCGAGATCGCGCTCTACAGCTTCATCATCCTGATCCTGACCGGCACGTTCCTGACCTTCTGGTTCAAGCCGTCGATGGCCGAGGTCCAGTACAACGGCTCGTACAGCCTGCTCAAGGGTCTGCACATGTCGGAGGCCTACGCCTCCACGCTGGACATCACCTTTGACGTCCGCGGCGGTCTGCTGGTCCGCCAGATCCACCACTGGGCGGCGGTGCTGTTCATCGCCGCGATGATGGTGCACCTGCTCCGGATGTTCTTCACCGGCGCGTTCCGCAAGCCGCGTGAGCTGAACTGGCTGATCGGCTTCGGGATGCTGTTCCTCGGCATCGTCGAGGGCTTCATCGGCTACGGCCTCCCCGACGACCTGCTGTCCGGCACCGGTCTGCGGATCACCAACGGCATGATCCAGGCCTCACCGGTGGTCGGCACGTACATGAACTTCTTCATCTTCGGCGGTGAGTTCCCGGGCGACGACTTCGTCTCGAGATTCTTCATCGTCCACGTGCTGCTGATACCTGGCATCATCCTGGCCCTCGTCACGGCCCACCTGTTCCTGGTCGTGTACCACAAGCACACGCAGTACGCCGGACCCGGCCGGACGCAGAAGAACGTGGTCGGCTACCCGCTGTTCCCGGTGTACACGGCCAAGGCCGGCGGCTTCTTCTTCGTGGTGTTCGGCATCACCGCGCTGATGGGCGCGCTGATGCAGATCAACCCGGTCTGGCTGTACGGGCCGTACAACCCGGCCGAGGTGACGGCAGGTTCGCAGCCCGACTGGTACATGGGCTGGCTGGAAGGCTCGGTGCGAATATTCCCCGGCTTCGAGTCGCACTTCTGGGGCATCACCCTGAGCTGGAACCTGCTGATCCCGGCGCTGATCGTGCCACCGGCGTTCGTCACGCTGGTCGCGCTGTATCCGTTCATCGAGGGCTGGATCACCGGTGACAAGCGCGAGCACCACCTGCTGGACCGGCCGCGGGACGTCCCGACCCGGACCGGTATCGGCGTCGCGTTCATCACCTTCTACGCCCTGCTGTGGATCGGCGGCGGTAACGACCTGATCGCGACCCACTTCGGGATCTCGCTGAACAACGTGACCTGGTTCCTGCGGTTCGCGGTGATCCTGGGGCCGATCCTGGCCTTCTGGGTGGCGCGCCGCTGGGCGATCTCGCTGCAGCGGGCCGACTACGACCGCCTGACCCACGGCCTCGAGACCGGTGTGATCGTGCGCTCGCCCGAGGGCAAGTACACCGAGAAGCACCAGCCGATCTCGACGTACGAGGCGTACTCGCTCACCGCACGGGACCGCGTCGTGCCCCACGAGGTCGGTCCGGAGACCGACGACAACGGCGTACGCGCACCGCGCCGGGCACTGCACAAGGCCCGCGCCGCGTTGTCCCGGTTCTACTTCGCCGACGCGGTGCAGAAGCCGACCGCTCAGGAGCTCGAAGAGGCGCACGAGCACGCGCACGACCCCGACGAGATCCACGAGCTGACGGAAGACACGGAGACCTACCGCGAGGTCACCAGCGACCGCAGCTGACGAAGTACCGAACGCAAAGGGCCCCGCCACGGCGGGGCCCTTTCGTTATGTCAGTGCTTCGGAGACCGCGGTCAGATAGCCCTTCACGAGCTTCTGCTGGTCCGGGTCCAGGGTCCGGGTAGTGGCGATCATGCGGTCGAGGAGCGGGCCGAAGAACTGCCAGCCGAGGTCGACAGCACTGTCGGAGACCTGGAGGCGGGTACTGCGGCCGTCTGTGCGGCTTCTGAGGCGTTCGACGTGCCCGGCGGCCTCGAGGCGGTGGATGACGGCTGTCGTCGCCTGAGACGTCATTCCGAGCTGCTGAGCGAGCCAGCTGGGCGTGGCCTCGACGTCAGCCCGTTCGGCGTCCAGGAGGCTCACGAGGGCCCGTACGTCGGTGGCGTGCAGTCCGGTTGTCCTGGCGAACTCCCCGATCGCGAACTCCCACCTGAGCACGATGTCCCGCAGCCGGTGCACCAACTCCAGCGCGGCCGCCTGCTCGGGATCGGCCGGCATCACTCCTTCACGCATGCCCGCTAGATTACCTCACTCAGTGAGCTATTCTCGGCGACATGACCTTCCAGCACGCGTACGACGCTCTCCTCACCCGCTGGGACGTGCCGGTCGAGCAGCTGGAGCTGACCGACGAGTTCGGTACGACGCACGTCAACGCCTGCGGACCCGCGGACGGCCCGCCCGTCGTACTGCTTCCAGGGCACGGCGCGACGTCACCCGTCTGGTTCGGCGTCGCACCGCGGCTCGCCTCGCAGTACCGTGTGTACGCGATCGACCTGATCGTCGACGCCGGCCGCAGTACCAACACCGGCCGTACGCCGAAGACGCCTGCCGACCTGCACCTGTGGCTCACCAACGTCCTCGACGGCCTCGGCGTCGACCGGTCAGCCTTCTGCGGTCATTCGTACGGCGCCTGGATCGCGCTGACCTACGCCCTCGCCCATCCGGAACGGGTCGACCGCTTGGCTTTGGTCGACCCGACGGACTGCTACGTCGGCCTACGCCTCCCCTACATCCTCCGAGCGCTCCCGAGCCTCGTACGCCCCTCCCGGAAGCGCACCATCGCGTTCCTCCGCTGGGAGACGCAGGGCCTCCCCGTCGACCCTCAGGTCCTCGAACTGGCCGGCCTGGCCGCCGAACAACCCTCGACGCCTTTCGTCCGCCCCAAACGCCCCACCGACGACCAACTACGAACCATCACTCCCCTGGTCTTCGTCGCCGGCCACAGCAAGAGCCAGGACCCCGCCCGACTGGCTCGCCGCGTCACCACACTGTCGCCGGGCGCAACCGTCGTACAACTCGACACCGCCTCCCACCACTCCCTACCGTCCCTCCACGCCCAGGAGCTACTACCTGAGCTCGGGAAGTTCCTCGATCACGCCCAGTGACACACCGCTTTCGATGCGGTCCAGGTGGATCAAGCCGAATGGCCGACGCTGCAAGAACCCGGTCAGCGAGGAGGGCGTACGGCGTCGACGCGGGCTCGATCGACAGCCAGCCGCCGCAGCGCCGGAAGCCGACCACGTCGTACCTCGAAGCGCAGCACTGGACGCTCACGCACTCGACAGAAGGCACGCCGGACGGAGGAGCGCTCGTACAACAGTCTGTCGACGGCAAGACGAAGAAGGCCGACAGCGCCATCGAGATGTGCGCAGATGTCGTCACGGACGGATGGCGAGAGGCTGTGGCCGAGCGCGCCGCCTCCTACGCGTCATCGGACACGTTCACAAAGCTTGTTCGCTCGAGGCGCCGACGTCACTGCACCGCGCTCGCGAACGTCGCAAAGTTCATCCTCGCCGCCAAGGACAAGGCACATGAGTTAGCCGGCTGGGTCGGCGGCGGCATTCTTGCTCTCTTCGGTTTGGAGGGGCTGGCGAAGCGGTTCGCGCGGGAGCTGATCGAGCACATTCCACTTCCATTCGATGGCAAAGCCGTCGCTGCGGCCCGCGGTGTGCAAGTGACCGGGATCCTGCTCTGCCTGATGTATGACGACGACCTCAGTCGCTGCCAATGCTTCGTCGATCTCGCTCTCGAGCAGGCGAAGACTGCTGTCAGAAACTCCTGACGACCGCGATGGAGGACTGGACCCAACTGGCATCGTTCGCTGCCGAGGCGTAAGGACTGGGAAGGGGCCTTCTCAGTCGAATGGGCCGGGCCGGACACCCCGAGGTGCTGGCTCCGCCCATCTACGACCTCAGTCACTGGGAGGTGGTGTTCGACAGTCTGTTTACTGTGTGGGCCCACGAATTGCCCACAGAATAAGGGGATTCTGGTTCGTTGATCCTCGGCGGGGGCGCCTAGGGTCGAGGTATGGAACTCCTGGGCGAGCGGCCGGTGTGGTCGATGAGCGGCGGCGAACTGCTGTCGACTCTCGACACAGTGGACGCTGAGATCGCCCGTCTGGAGTCCTACCGGCTGGGTGTGGTCGCCACCATCGAGAGCACCGGGTACGCCGCTGAGCTCGGCGCTCGGGACACCGCGGAGCTCCTGCGCTTCCGCTACCGCCAGGACGCGCCGACAGCCCGCCGTACGCTCCGACTCGCGCGGGCGTTGTCGAAGTACCCGGCCGTGTCTGCCGCCCTCGACCGGACTGGCGCGTCACCAGATGCGCTTGGACGCGCCGACGATGTGGATGCTGTGGACGAGGCAGACGCTGCCGACGAGGAAGACGCTGTCAACGCTGACGCATGGTTGCTTCGGCCCGCGCAGGCAGATGCGATCGTGTCCGCGCTGGAGCGCGTTCCGGCCCACGTGCCGATCGACCATCGCGACGCGGCCGAACGGGAGCTGGTGAAGCTGGGCCGCGCACATGTCACCGCGAGAGCTGCGTCAGGCGGGCAACCAGATGCGGGACATCCTCGATATCGACGGCCCCGAGCCGGAGGAGCTCAAGGCGTACGACCGCGAGTCGCTGACCTTGACGCCCGCGGATCGCGGAGTGAAGTTCCGCGGCTACCTCGCCAACGAGAACGCCGAGCTGTTCCGCGCCCTGATCCACGCCGGCGCCCGCCCCCACAAGACCGTCGACGGCGACCCCGACCCACGCCCCCGCGACAAGCGCCAGGCCGACGCCCTAACCACCACCCTCGGCATCGCAGCCGCCGCCCTCGAGTCCGGCCAGACGTCAGACCGTCCGTCGTCCGGGGCCGGGCAGTCGGCGGCCCGCTCGAGGTCGGCCAGCCAGTCGCCAGACCGCCCGACACCCCCCGCCAGCCAGTCGCCAGACCGCGCGACACCCCCGGCCAGCCAGTCGGCGGAGCGCCCGTCGTCCGGGGCCGGGCACGCGGCAGACCGTTCGTCGTCCGGGGCCGGCCAGCCGGCGGAGCGCTGGTCGTTCACGGCTGGAACGCCAGCGGACTGCTCGACACCCGCGGCAGCGCAGTCGGCGGAGCGCCCGTCATCCGGGGCCGGGCACACGGCAGACCGTCCGTCATCCGGGGCCGGCCAGCCGGCGGAGCGCTGGTCGTTCACGGCTGGAACGCCGGCCGACTGCCCGACACCCGCGACAGGGCAGTCGGCGGACCGCTTCTCGGCCGGCGCCGGCTCGGTGGGTGGGCCCGCCGTCGGCACAGTGCCGGGGCTGGGGGCCAAGGCGACGTTGACGGTGACCATCGACTTCGAGGACCTGAAGGCGGCTACGGCAGAGGCGAGTGGGCAGCTGGTGTACGGCGACGGGCTCTCGGCTGCCACCGTCCGGCGCCTCGCCTGCGACGCAAAGATCATCCCGCTGGTGCTCGGGTCAAATTCGGAACCGCTGGACGTCGGCCGCTCCGAGCGACTCGTCACCCGCGCCATCCGCCGCGCCCTCAACGCCCGCGACCGAGGCTGCGTGATCTGCGGCGCGCCACCGATCATGTGCGACGCCCATCATCTGGTCTCCTGGATCGACGGCGGCGAGACCAAGCTGTCCAACCTCGCCCTCCTCTGCCGCCGCCACCACATCGATCTGCACCAGGGCGTCTGGACTGTCTCGACTACCAACGGCATTGTGAAGGTCACGCGCCCCACGTGGGCCGATCCACCACCCGGCTCGCAGCGAAAATACCTCCGGCGAGCGCATCCCCAGCTCGAACCGGCCCCCGCAACCCACCGGCCAACCAGCAGCCCCACCGCCAGCCATCCCGCCAGCGATCCCGCCGACGATCCGGCGGGCGATCCGGCGGGCGATCCTGCCGGCGACCCCACGAGTGTCCCCACCAATCACCCCATCAGTGATCCCGCCGGATCGGTCGCGCCAGCAGCTCTCCGATCCCGGTGGAGAGCCAACGCCGCGATCCTCCAGGAAGCAGCTGCCTTCGCCTCGGCAGGCCTGGCGACAGGCTGACAGAACAACAGCCTCGCCATTGACCGAACGGCCATCCGCGGCCACTCGTACGGCACCCGGATCACCCCGCCCCACGCCGTCACCCACCCAGATCACCCTGCCCTACGCCAGTCACCCACTCGGAGCGCACTCACCCACCCCGGCACCCACCCGAAGCACACTCACCCATCCCGGCACCCACCCGAAGCACACTCACCCACCCCGGCACCCACCCGGAGGGCGTCGATCGCCCGGCGCTCGTCGACCCAACGGCAGCTCGCTCGTGGCCTCGCCTCCGTGCGTCCGTCCACCGAGCGCGACCGAGCCGCTTACGCCTAAGCCGAGATGCAGGGCCGCAGCCGAGGACGGCAGCCCGGGCAGGAACCGGTCAAGGCAGACGGCTGCGTTGTCACCTCAGGGCGCACCAGGGTCAACCCGCGGTCCCTCCGAGTCAACGCGCCGCAAGAGAACCGCCGCCAAACACAGCCCGGTCCGCTGCCCCCCGCCGAACAAGACCGGGGCAGACTCGGGGGTGTCCGGGGTGTCCGGGGTGTCCGGGGTGTCCGGGGTGTCCGTGGGTGTCGGGGATGTCGGGGGTGTCCGGGGGTGTCGTGGGTCTCGGGGATGTCGTGGGTCTCGGAGGTCTCGGGGGGTGTCGTGGGTCTTGGAGGTCTCGGGGGTGTCGTGGGTCTCGGAGGTCTCGGAGGTCTCGGAGGTCTCGGAGGTCTCGGAGGTTTCGGGGCGGGCATGCAAGGTTGCGCCGCGCGTCGAGGAACACGGATGGCGAATGCACGCAGTTGGAAACTGCGCATTCGGCGGCAACAGACGGTCGATTCGGCGGCCGGCGGTCTGCGCGAGCGTCGTTGTGGACGGCTGGCGCGAGGTCGTTGGGCAAAGCCAGCGAGTACGTCGGGTCCAACAGCCTCGGGCGGCTCGTACGCAATACCCGCGTCGCCGGTTTCTCGCTGGACATCGCGAAGGCGATCCTCACCGGAACGGCCCGATCAACCCGACCGCCCCGTCCGGCAACCCCGGACGAGCTCGGGGCGAAGTACCCCAACCTGGTCGGCGGGCTTGCAGACAACGTCAGGGCCTTGCGAAGCACCGAACGGCTCGAGTGGCGGCTTGTTCGAGAGCTTGTGACCAAGATTCCGCTGCCCGGCGACGGCCGACTCATCGCGGCGGCTCGCGGCGCCTGCAGGTCACCGGCATCCTGGGGTGCGTGCTGAACGGCGACGACCTCCGCCAGTGTCAGTGCTTCGTCGACCTCGCGCAGGCGAAGACCGTGGTCAAGATCCTCACCACCGCGATGGAGGAAATGGACCCGACCAGCACTGTTCGCCGTCAAGGCGTGGGGACCGGGGCGACAAGAAGCTTCCTCGGTCGAATGGGCTGGGCCGGGCACCTTGAGGTGTCCGGCCCAGCCAACTGCGACTTCAATTGTCTTGTTCTGCCGGCGGCCGTCTCGCCCTCTCTGCTTAGGAGAGCGCGGAGCCCTTCTTGTAGGCGGCCCAGGTGGTGTTCCAGTCGGTCCAGCCGTTGCCGGGCTCCATGTGGCGGGAGGTGCCGGTGACGGTGACGGGGTCGCCGCGGAGGGTCTGGTTGAAGAACCACTGGGCGTCCGCGAGGCTCATGCCGACGCAGCCGTGGCTGACGTTGGCGCTGCCCTGGCTGCCGGCCGACCACGGGGCGCCGTGGATGAACTCGCCGGAGCTGGTGACGCGCTGGGCCCACTTCACGTCGCTGATGTTGTAGTAGTTCGGGTCGCCCGGCTTGATGCCGATCGTCGCCGCGTCCATCCGCTTGGTGGTGAACTTCTCCATGATCACCTTGACGCCGCTCCGGGTGGTGAACCCGTCCTTGCCGGCGGTGATCGGGATCGTGCGGGCCAGCTTGCCGTTGATCATCACGGTCATCGAGTGCTTCTTGACGTTGACGTAGCTGACGACCGACTTGCCGATGCTGAAGGAGATCTTCCGGCTGGAGGTACCCCAGGTGTTGTTGCCGGCGTTGACACCCTGGGTGTCGATGTTCACCGAGACCTTGGTGCCGGCCGGCCAGTAGTTCATCGGGCGGTAGTTCACCTGCTTGCTGTTCACCCAGTGCCAGGTGCCGGTGACCGGGACCGAGGTGGTGACCTTCAGCCGCTTCTCGACCGCGGCGCGGTCCTTGACCGGGTTGTTCCAGTAGATCTGGATCGGCAGGGCGACGCCGACGGTCTCGCCGTTCAGCGGGACGACCGACGCTTTCAGGCTCTTGGACGCCTTCAGCGTCTTGAACGTCGAGCTGATCGGCACGGTGCCGCCGTCGCTGCCCTCGGCGGAGCCGCTCAGGGTGTACGACGCGCCGGGCTTGAGGTGGTCCGTCGAGGTCCACTGGGTCTTGTCGGTGTTGAAGCTGCCGGCGACCTTGTCACCGTCGTCGTCCTTCAGCGTGACCTCGGCCAGCTTGCCGGCCGTCGTGGTCACCGTCACCGGCTTGTCCGGCTGCACCGAGGACGCACCCTTGGCGGGCACGATGGCGATGTTGGCCGCGGGCGACTCCGACGGGGTGGTCGAGTCGCCCGGGGTGGTCGATGCACCGGGTGAGTTGCTCTGCGACGTGGACGGGGTCGACTGACCGCCGCTGCCGTTACCTCCGTCGGCCTTCGTGTCACTGCAGGCCGTGCCGGCCAGCAGCAGCACGCAGATCCCCGCCACGGCAAGCCCATGCTTCCTCACCGAACCGCTCACCATTCCCCAGCTCTCCCCTGTTTAGTCAAACCGCGGTAAGGGTAACCTGCCGCAGCGACATTTCTTCGCACCGCACCGCCACCGAACTGGTACGGACCACAACGGTCCGTACCGGTGGCATTCCTAAAGACGCACGAAGACGCCGCCCGGTTCGTTCCCGGACGGCGTTTTTCGTACGATGCTCAACTAGCGAGCAGCGTCAGCACACTCAGTGAGCGTGGTCACCGCGGTAGTACTCGAAGATGAACCCGCTCAGCGTGACGATGCCGATCCCGACTCCGGCGATGAACAGCCACCAGCCGAAGACGATGCCGAGCACGACGACCGCCAGCGTCATCGCGCACCACAGCGGCCACCAGGAGTACGGCGGGAAGAAGCCGAGCTCTCCGGCTCCTTCGGCGATCTCCGCTTCCTTGCGGTCCTCCGGCCGGGCGTCCATCCGGCGCGCCGTGACGCTCAGGTAGAACGCCACCAGCAGCGACAGGAAGAACGTCATCACCAGCGCGGTGGTGCCGGTGGGGTCGTTGGACATCAGCCAGTAGATCGGCGTGACGACCACCACGAAAACGCTCAGGATCCCGAAGACCCAGGCTTCGACCTTCACGCCTTGTCCTTCCCCTCGGTCCCGCTATCGGCAATCTCCTCGAGATGCTCCACGCGTCCCTGGTCCTCACCCGCGTCGAGCAGGTTGTCGGTGCCGGCCCGGTTGTCCGGGTACTCCGCCAGGGCGAGTTCCGCGTGGTGCAGGTCGAACGCCGGGGACTCGGAACGGATCCGCGGCAGCTTCTCGAAGTTGTGCCGCGGCGGCGGCGAGCTGGTCGCCCACTCCAGCGACCGGCCCCAGCCCCACGGGTCGTCGACGCCGACCTTCGGCGACTTGCGCGACTTGTACACGTTGTAGAAGAACGGCAGCATCGACAGGCCCAGGATGAAGGCGCCGACGCTGGAGACCTCGTTCAGCGTGGTGAAGCCCTCGGAGGCCTTGTAGTCGGCGTACCGGCGAGGCATGCCCTCGACACCCAGCCAGTGCTGCACCAGGAACGTCGTGTGGAAGCCGATGAACAGCAGCCAGAAGTGCAGCTTGCCCAGTCGCTCGTTCAGCATCCGGCCGGTGAACTTCGGCCACCAGTAGTAGAACCCGGCGAACATCGCGAACACCACTGTGCCGAAGACGACGTAGTGGAAGTGCGCGACCACGAAGTACGAGTCGGACAGCTGGTAGTCCAGGGCCGGCGAGGCCAGGATGATGCCGGTCAGACCGCCGAAGAGGAAGGTCGTCAGGAAGCCAACCGACCAGAGCATCGGGGTGTCGAACGAGACCGATCCGCCCCAGATCGTGCCTATCCAGTTGAAGAACTTCACGCCGGTCGGCACTGCGATCAGGAACGTCATGAACGAGAAGAACGGCAGGTTCACCGCGCCGGTGACGAACATGTGGTGTGCCCAGACCGCCACCGAGAGGACCGCGATACCCAGGGTCGCGCTGACCAGGCCGATGTAGCCGAAGACCGGCTTGCGGCTGAAGACCGGCAGGATCTCGGTGATGATGCCGAAGAACGGCAGGGCGATGATGTAGACCTCTGGATGTCCGAAGAACCAGAACAGGTGTTGCCACAGCAGTGGCCCCCCGTTCGCGGCATCGAACACATGGGCTCCCAAGGCTCTGTCCGCCTCGAGCACGAGCAGCGCGCCGGCCAGGATCGGGAACGCGATCAGGACGAGGATCGATGTCACCAGGATGTTCCAGGTGAAGATCGGCATCCGGAACATCGTCATACCGGGTGCGCGCATCGTGATGATCGTCGTCACGAAGTTGACCGCACCGAGGATGGTGCCCAGACCGGCCATCCACAGACCCATGATCCACAGGTCGCCGCCGACACCGGGCGAGCGGACCGCGTTGGACAGCGGGGCGTAGGCGAACCAGCCGAAGTCGGCCGCGCCGCCCGGGGTGAAGAAGCCGCTCACCGTGATCAGGCCGCCGAACAGGAACAGCCAGTAGCTGAACATGTTCAGTCGGGGGAACGCGACATCAGGTGCGCCGATCTGGATCGGCATGATCTCGTTCGCGAAGCCGACGAACAGCGGGGTTGCGAACAGCAGCAGCATGATCGTGCCGTGCATCGTGAACAGCTGGTTGTACGTCTCTTCGTTCACGATCTGCAAGCCCGGCTTGGCCAGCTCGGCGCGAATGATCAGCGCCATCACGCCGCCGATCAGGAAGAACGCGAACGACGTGATCAGGTACATGTGCCCGATCAGCTTGTGGTCGGTCGTGGTGATCCACTTGACCAGGATCTGACCCTTGGTGCGTCGCCGCGGATATACGGTGCTGGTACCGATGGCGCCGGTGCGCTCGGCGAAGTCGGTCACTTCTCGCCCTCTCCTGTGCCGGGAATGGTGGTGGCGTCGGAGCCTCCGGTGGCGGCGCCGGTCTGGCCCCTGGCGGCCAGCTCACGGAGGTGTGAGTCGTAGTCGTCGCGACTGACGACCTTGACGCTGAAGACCATCCGGCTGTGGTAGAGCCCGCAGAGCTCCGCGCACTTGCCCTCGAAGGTGCCGATCTTGGTCGGGGTCAGCTCGAACTTGTTCGTCCGGCCCGGGATCACGTCGAGCTTGAAGTAGAACGACGGCACCCAGAACGAGTGGATCACGTCCGGCGAGGTCAGGTCGAAGTGCACCGACTCGTTCACCGGCAGCCACAGGGTGGCCGGCCGGTCCATCGTGCCGGTCTCCCAGACGCCCTGCTGCCCGTCGACGGTGTCCTTGTAGTTGAAGGTCCACTGCCACTGCTGGCCCACCACGTTCACGGTGTGCTGCGGGGTGCCCGACATCGCGGTGATCTTGTTGCCGTGCTCCACCGTGTAGAAGAAGAGCACGCCGATGATCGCGAACGGCGCCAGCGTGTAGAGCACCTCGAGCGGCAGGTTGTACCGCACCTGCCGGGGTGCGTCGTCGTTGCGCTTGCGGTACCGGACGGAGACCCAGAGGATCAGCCCCCAGACCATCACGCCCACGATCAGCGCGGCGATCCACGCGCCGATCCACAGGCTTCGGACCGCTTCGGTCCGGTCGGACGCGCCCTCGGGGAGACCGAGTCGTTTCCACTGCTCAGTGGTCGCCGTCGAGCAACCGGTCAGCATGAGGGTGCCGAGCACCACTGCACTGCCGACCAGCAGGCGACGCTTCGCCGGTCGTGTGGCGCCGGCAGAACCTGCCGGTCGCTCCTCCACTCCGGGCGTGCCGTTCGAACCCACGGGGCGCCTTTCCCTTCCCAAGTGAGACTGACGACCAAACACTACTGGACACCTTTCGCGTCCCGACGCATAGGTAGGGCTTAGCGTTTCCCGTGTGAGCGAGCGTGGGTATCTGGACGCGGCGTCGGCGGAGTCATTGCACCCGGCAGCACGGGAAATGTTGCTGTCGGCAGTGGATTCCGGATGGGCCGATCCGGTGCGTCTGCACCACGAAGGACGGACCGCCCGGCTGCTGCTGGACAACGCCCGCGCGGTGCTGGCGGATGCGATCGGAGTACGCCCGGACG
The DNA here is from genome assembly GCF_040675555.1 of Kribbella sp. NPDC049584. NCBI lineage: Bacteria > Bacillati > Actinomycetota > Actinomycetes > Propionibacteriales > Kribbellaceae > Kribbella > Kribbella sp. NPDC049584. The sequence goes on along the minus strand of NZ_JBFAPF010000002.1, from coordinate 803,312 downwards.
AGCTCTATCTGACGACTTCCGGTACGACGGCGATCCAGGCCGGCCTGTCCGCGGTACGGGCCGCGCGCCAGCGGGTCGGCCGGACGGTGGTGCACACCGCTGTCGAGCACTCCGCCGTTCTGCACAGTGCTGGGGACGACGGTGTCGAGGTCGGCGTGGACATCCGCGGCCGGGTTGATCAGGAGGCTTTCGCAGACGCAGTACGGCGGCCTGGCGTCGCCGTGGCTGCTCTCCAGTCGGCCAACCACGAAGTAGGTACTAGGCAACCAATCGCCGCGATCGCACAGAACTGTGGCGAAGTACCCCTGTTTGTTGATGCGTCTGCGTCCGTCGGCCACGACGTGATACCCGAGGGCTGGTCGTTGCTGGCGGCCAGTGCGCACAAGTGGGGCGGACCGGCCGGTGTGGGATTGCTGGCGGTGCGCAAGGGCGCGCGGATCGCGCCCTCGTGGCCGATGGACGAGCGTGAGGACGGGCTCTCCCCCGGCTTCCCCGACGTACCGAATGCGCTGGCTGCGGCGGCAGCGCTGCAGGCCCGGCTGAGTGAGGCCGAGGAGCTCAACAAGCAGCACCGGGCGTGGATCGACGAGGTACGGCGTCGTGTGCCGGCCGACGTACCGGATGTGGAAGTGGTCGGCGACCCGGACGACCGGCTGCCCCACATCCTCACCTTCTCCTGCCTGTACGTCGACGGCGAGGCACTGGTGACCGCACTGGACGCGGAGGGCTTCGCAGTCTCCAGTGGCTCCGCCTGTACGTCGAGCACCCTCAAGCCTTCGCATGTCCTGGCCGCGATGGGCGTGCTGACGCATGGAAACGTGCGGGTGTCTCTGAGCCGTGAGACCACCTATGAGGACGTCGACAGGTTCTGCCAGGTGCTGCCGGGCATAGTGCAGCGGATCCGGGCGGAGGTGGGGATGTGAACGTCGAACTGGACTGCCAAGGCATGGTCTGCCCACTCCCGGTGATCAAACTGGCCAAGGCGCTACCGACCGTGGCTGTCGGCGAAACCGTCACCGTTCTGGCCGATGACCCGGCCGCAGCCGTCGACATCCCTGCCTGGTGCCGGATGCGATCCCAGGAGCTCGTCGAAGCGGCCGAAAAACGCTACGTCGTACGGCGTCTCAGCTGACAGACTCGGTATGGTGACCGACTTCGCGCACAAACCGACGCTGACCGGCGATCTCGTCGTACTGAGACCGCTGGACGAGGGTGACTACGAAGCGCTCGCTGCCGCGATGGACGACCCGGACGTGGCCCGGCTGACCGGGAGCCATGAGCAGATCAGCGAGGAGCGCGCCCGGGAGTGGATGCGCACCCGGAAGGACCAGACCGACCGGCTCGACCTGGCGATCGTCGACCGCGCCTCCGGCCAGGTCGTCGGCGAGGCCGTGCTGAACGACTGGGATCCGCCCAACAAGAACTGCAACTTCCGGATCCTGATCGGCGCCGTCGGCCAGGGCCGTGGACTCGGCACCGAAGCGACCCGGCTGATCGTCGGCTACGGCATCGGCCAGATCGGCCTGCACCGGATCAGTCTCGGCGTCTACGCGTTCAACCCGCGAGCCCGGCGCGCCTACGAGAAGGCCGGCTTCAAGGTCGAGGGCGTACTACGGGATGCCCTGCTCTGGGACGGCGAATGGATCGACGAGATCGTCATGTCGATCCTCGCCTCCGAATGGATCCCCGCGCACAGCCCCCGCGGCGTCTCGACATAGGTTCGGAACCGTGATCGACGCCGAACGTATCGCCGTGCTGACCGGGGCCGGGATCTCGACCGCTTCCGGGATCCCCGACTTCCGGGGACCGCAGGGCGTGTGGACGAAGAACCCGGCCGCGGAGGCGATGTTCGACATCGACGAGTACGTCGATAGCCGTGAGGTCCGCGTGGCTACCTGGAAGCACCGGCTCGCCGTGCCCGCGTGGACAGCCGAGCCGAACCCCGGCCACCTGGCACTGGTCGAGCTGGAGCGGCAGGGCCGGCTGACCGGTCTGATCACGCAGAACGTCGACGGCCTGCACCAGAAGGCCGGTTCGTCGCCGTCGCTCGTCCACGAACTGCACGGGACGGTCTGGTACGTCGACTGCCTGCAGTGCGGTCGGCGGATCCCGATGGCCGACGTGCTCCCCCGGCTCGAGTCCGGTGACGAGGACCCGGCCTGTGAGGTCTGCGGGGGCATCCTCAAGTCGGCGACGGTGTCCTTCGGCCAGTCGCTGGACCGCGAGGTACTCGATCGAGCTGTCGCCGCCACCGAAGCCGCCGACCTGTTCCTGGCCGTCGGCACCTCCCTGCAGGTATACCCGGCCGCAGGTCTCTGCGACCTCGCCCTGAACGCCGGCAAGCCGCTGATCATCCTGAACGCCCAGCCGACGCCGTACGACGAACAGGCCGCGACCGTCCTGCGGACCCCGATCGAGACCACCCTGCCGGACCTCGTGACCTTACCGTGACATTCGAGCCCTCCCCAGGGTAAAAAGCGGCAGCTAGCGTCCCCGGCAGGTGAATCGGCGGGAGGGGACCGTGATGCGCGGGTTCAGGCGTTGGACAGCAGGTTTCACCGCGGCCGCTGTGGTCGTGCTCGGGCTGGGTACGGCGACTCAGGCGCCGGCTCAGGTCGCGGTGGATCGGGTCGTCACCTTGGCGGGGTCGCTGCAGAGCGAGCTGGGGTGTGCGGCCGACTGGGATCCGGGCTGTGACGCGACCAGTCTCGGGGCGGGTGCGCCGTACACGAAGGTGTTCGACGTGCCGGCGGGGACGTACGAGTACAAGGTCACGATCAACAAGGGCTGGGACGAGAACTACGGCGCGGGCGGCGTGCTGAACGGGCCGAACATCCCTCTGACCATCGCGGGACCGGCCAAGCTGCAATTTAGTTACGACGACACTAGTCACGTTGTGACGGTGAAGCCGGTCGATCTCGCGGGGTCGACGGTCACCGCCGCGGACAAGACGCTGGCATCACCGAGCCTGCGGCCGGACCTGACCAAGGAACGGTTCTACTTCCTGATGGCGGACCGGTTCGCCAACGGTGACACGTCGAACGACGCCGGCGGACTCACCGGCGACCGCCTGCAGACCGGGCTCGACCCGACCGACAAGGGCTTCTACCACGGCGGCGACCTGGCCGGTGTGATGCAGAAGCTCGACTACATCAAGTCCCTGGGTACGACGTCCATCTGGCTCACCCCGTCGTTCAAGAACCGTCCGGTGCAGGGGGCCGGGGCGGACGTGAGCGCCGGATACCACGGGTACTGGATCACCGACTTCACCCAGATCGACCCGCACCTGGGCACCAACGCGGACATGAAGCGCTTGATCGACCTCGCGCACCGCAAGGGGATGAAGGTCTTCTTCGACATCATCACCAACCACACCGCGGACGTGATCGACTACCAGTCCCACAACTACGGCTACATCCCGAAGTCGACGTCCCCGTACAAGGATGCTCAGGGCAACGTTTTCGACGACAAGCAGTACGCCGGCGGCGACACCTTCCCGCCGCTGGACGCCAACACGTCGTTCCCGAACGTTCCGGTGTTCCGCACCCCGGCCGACGCGACCGTCAAGGTGCCGGTCTGGTTGAACGACCCGACGCTGTACCACAACCGCGGCGATTCGACGTTCGCCGGCGAGAGCGCGGAGTACGGCGACTTCGTCGGGCTGGACGACCTGTTCACCGAGCAGCCGCGCGTGCGGGACGGGATGATCGACGTCTACAAGACCTGGGCCGAGTTCGGGATCGACGGGTTCCGGATCGATACCGTCAAACACGTCAACATCGAGTTCTGGCAGAAGTTCTCGCCGCAGATCCTGGCCGCGGCCAAGAGCGCGGGGTCGAAGAACTTCTTCATGTTCGGCGAGGTCTTCGACGCGAACCCGCAGTTCATGTCGACGTACACGACCAAGGGCGACCTGCAGGCGACGCTCGACTTCGGGTTCCAGCAGAACGCGGTCGCCTATGCGAAGGGCGATCCGAGTACCAAGCTGCAGGACTTCTACGCCGACGACGACTACTACACCGACACGGATTCGAACGCGTACGAGCTGCCGACGTTCCTCGGCAACCACGACATGGGCCGCGTCGGGATGTTCCTCAAGCAGGGCGGCGCAGCCGGTCAGGAGCTGCTCGCGCGGGACGAGCTGGCGCACTCGCTGATGTACCTGACCCGCGGCCAGCCGGTCGTCTACTACGGCGACGAGCAGGGCTTCACAGGTCCGGGTGGTGACAAGGACGCGCGCCAGGACATGTTCGCGACCAAGACCGCCGACTACGCGGACGACGAGGTCGTCGACGGCACCGGTACGACGACGATCGGCAGCAAGGACCGGTACGACGTCAACTCGCCGATGTACAAGCACATCGCGGCGCTGGCGAAGCTGCGGGCGAAGTACCCGGCCCTGTCGGACGGACGGCAGGTGCACCGTTACTCCTCCAACCTCAACGGCCTGTACGCGTTCAGCCGACTCGGCAGCGACAATGTCGAGTACCTGGTAGTCGCGAACAACTCGAAGACCGCGGCGTCGGCGACAGTGCCGACGTACGGACCGAACACGTGGCTCAAGCCGGTCTACGGCGGCACCAAGTCTGTGAAGACCGACCGCGAAGGCCGTGTGGTCGTCAGCCAGGCGCCGCTGTCCGTGACGGTGTACCAGGCCCAGACGAAGGTCCCGAAGCCTGCTAAGGCACCTGCTGTCTACATGAGCTCGCCGGAGCTCGGTGCGACGGTCGGTGGGCGCGCTGAGATCGCCGCTGCGGTTCCTGCGAACACCCCGGTCACTGTGACCTTCGGCTACCGGCCGGTGGGTACGACGGCATGGACGCGGCTCGGTGCGGACGACAACGCGCCGTACCGCGTCTTCCAGGACGTGTCCGGTCTGGCGAAGGGCACTCTGCTCGAGTACCGCGCCGTACTGCGGGATGCCGCGGGCAACTACTCGGTGTCCGGGTCGTACGGCGTCGTCGGGGACGCACCCGCGGCCGGTGGCGGCGGTGGGGGCACCGGTCCGGTCGTCCAGCCTGCCAACGTGTCGGTGCCGGGTGACCACAACAGCGAGATGGGTTGTACTGCGGACTGGGCGCCGGACTGCGACCAGGCCCAGTTGACGCTCGACCCGAAGGACAAGGTGTGGAAGGGCACGTACACGCTCCCGGCCGGTGAGCACGCGTACAAGGCGGCGATCAACAAGACCTGGGACGAGAACTATGGCGCCGGCGGTGTCGCGAACGGCGCGAACATCTCCTACACAGCGCCGAACGGACCGGTCAGCTTCTACTACGAGCACGGACGGCACTACGTCACGTCCAGTGCGCAGGGACCGATCATCACCGTCCCCGGCTCGTTCCAGTCCGAGCTGGGCTGTCCGGCCGACTGGGATCCGTCCTGCATGCGACCCTGGTTGACCGACGAGGACGGGGACGGGACGTATACCTGGTCCACCAGCGAGTTGGGAGCGGGCAACTATGAGGCGAAGGTCGCACACAACCTGTCCTGGGACGAGAGCTATCCGGCGAACAATGTGCCGGTCTCGGTGCCGAGCGACGGGCTCGTGGTCACGTTCTCGTACGTGCTCGCGACGCACCAGTTCACGGTGACGACGTCCAAGCCCGGTGCTACGCCGGACCTGAGCCAGGCCAAGGCGTACTGGCTGGACCGCAACACGCTCGCCGTACCGGCCGTCGCCCACCCCGAGCGCTACCGGTGGCGGCTGCACTGGTCCGACACGGGCTCGTTGAAGGTCGACGCGGACGACATCGGTGGATCGTCGACAGCCCTGCGGTACGACTCGCGGGTCGTGAAACCTGGGTACACGACGCTCCGGCTGGACAACGCCGACGCCCGCAAGATCCTCACCGGGCAGCTCGGTCTGGCGCAGTACGACGACACGGGCCGACTGCTCGATGCGACCGGCGTGCAGATACCGGGAGTCCTCGACGACCTTTACAAGAGCGCGGCCGGCCGTTCGTACGGCGTGACGTGGCACGCGGGTGCGCCCACCTTCACCTTGTGGGCCCCCACCGCGCAGAACGTGCGATTGCTGGTCGGCTCGGCGGCTGTCCCGATGAAGCGCAACGACGACGGTTCGTGGGTAGTCGGCGGATCCCGCTCGTGGAAGAACGCGTCGTACCGCTTCGAGGTGACGGTCTTTGCGCCGAGCACCGGGAAGGTGGAGACGAACGTCGTCACGGATCCCTACTCGGTCGCGCTGACGACGGACTCGACGTACTCCGTCGCCGCCGACCTGAATGATCCGGCGGGTCAGCCCGCGTTGTGGGCGAAGACGCCCGCGCCGAAGCTTGCGCGGGGTGTCGACTCGACGATCTACGAGCTGCATGTCCGCGACTTCTCGATCAACGACAACACGGTTCCCGCCGGGCATCGCGGTACCTACCTCGCCTTCGCCGACGACGGTGATGGAACCAAGCACCTCAAGGCCCTCGCCGCGGCCGGGCTCAATACGGTGCATCTCTTGCCGACGTTCGACATCGCGTCAATCCCCGAGACCGATCAGCAGACTCCGGCCTGTGACCTGAAGGCGCTGCCGCCGGACTCGGACCAGCAGCAGGCCTGCGTGACGGCCGTCGCCGCGAAGGACGGGTTCAACTGGGGTTACGACCCGTACCACTGGCTCGCGCCGGAGGGTTCGTACGCGACCCAGAAGGACGGGCTGGCGCGGGTCTCGGAGTTCCGCACGATGGTCGGCGGGCTGCACAAGGCCGGGCTGCGCGTCGTCCTCGACCAGGTCTACAACCACACGCCGGCCGCCGGCGAGGCGCCGACGTCGGTGCTCGACCAGATCGTGCCCGGGTACTACCAGCGGCTGAACGCCACCGGCAAGGTCGAGAACTCGACCTGCTGCAGCAACATCGCCACCGAGCACGCGATGGCCGAGAAGATCATGGTCGACGGCACCGTGAGCTGGGCGAAGAACTATCACGTCGACGGCTTCCGCTACGACCTGATGGGCCATCACTCCAAGGCGAACATGCTGAAGGTCCGCGCGGCGCTCGACAAGCTGACGCTCGCCAAGGACGGCGTCGACGGCAAGTCGATCTATCTGTACGGCGAGGGCTGGAACTTCGGCGAGGTCGCGAACGACGCGCTGTTCGTCCAGGCCCGTCAGGGCAATCTCGGCGGGACCGGGATCGGCACGTTCTCGGACCGTCTCCGCGACGCGGTGCGCGGCGGCGGGCCGTTCGACGACAATCCGCGGATCCAGGGCTTCGGCTCCGGCGAGGCGAGTGACCCGAACGGCGACCCGATCAACGGCACGCCGGACGAGCGCGCGAAGCGGCTGGCCCACGACACCGACCTGGTCCAACTCGGCCTGGCCGGAAACCTGCGCTCGTTCACCTTCCGTTCCGTCGAATCGGGTACGACGGTGCGCGGGGACGGCGTCGACTACAACGGCTCGCCGGCCGGGTACGCCGATCAGCCGGACGAGGTGATCAGCTACGTCGATGCCCATGACAACGAAACGTTGTGGGACACGCTGACCTACAAGCTGCCGACGGATCTGCCGATGCCGGACCGGATCCGGATGAACACGTTGTCGCTGGCAACGACCGCGCTGGCGCAGACGCCGTCGTTCTGGCACGCGGGAGCGGACCTGCTGCGGAGCAAGTCGCTGGACCGCAACTCGTACGACTCCGGCGACTGGTTCAACACCCTGGACTGGACCGGCGCGGACAACGGCTTCGGCCACGGCCTCCCACCGAAGGCCGACAACGAAGCCAAGTGGCCGTACATGAAGCCGCTGCTGGCCAACCCGGCGCTGAAGCCGTCGTCGGCCGATGTGGCCACGGCGTCCGCGGCGGCGGCCGAGCTGCTGAAGCTGCGGTTCTCGACGCCGCTGTTCCGGCTCGGCACCGCCGACCTCATCAACCAGAAGCTCAGCTTCCCGCTGAGCGGTACGACGCCTGGCGTGATCACGATGCGCATCGACGACACAGTGGGACCGAATGTCGACCCAGCGCTGAAGGGCGTGGTCGTGGTGTTCAACAGCACCGGATCGGCAGTATCCCAGCAGGTGCCGGGGCTGAGCGGCGCCAACCTCTCGCTGTCACCGGTACAGGCCGGCGGGTCGGACGCCGTCGTCAAGCAGACGACCTGGAATGCCGCCACCGGCACGGCGACAGTCCCGCCGCGCACAGTCGCCGTACTCGTTCAGCATTAGAGGCCGGCGAACCGAGCAGCAGCTACGAAGGCCGCCAGCGCCAGAAGGATGGCGTTGGCGGCCGTCGAGCGTGGTTCGCGGAGCGAGGAGTGTGAGGTGGCGGCGCCGATCATCACGATGACCAGCCCGACCGCGGCCAGCGGCGTGAGGACGCGCGCGTTGTCGGTGAGCCACGGAGCGAGGAGCCCGGCCACCGCCAGAAGTTCGCAGACGGCGACGAAGCGGACGAGCGGCATCGGGAACGGTGCGATGCCGGTCTGACCGCTGGCGATCAGGTGGGCGCGGGACATTGTGGCCTTCAGGACGCCCGAGATCGTGAAGACGACGGCGAGCACGCCGGTGAAGATCCAGGTGATCGTGTTCATGTCGATGGCAGACGATCGACAATCGACTCCTGTGACAATCGACGAACTGTCACCGGGAAGACCAGTCGATCGTCTGTGAAGGTGTGATGGAGGAACTCAGACCGCTGCTGCTCTCGATCGCGTACCGGATGCTGGGCACGTTCGGTGACGCCGAGGACGTCGTGCAGGAAGCGTACCTGCGCCTGCACCGCGAGCCCGACGTTGCGTCGCCCAAGGCATTCCTCACCACCGTGACCACCAGGCTCGCGATCGACCAGCTGCGCTCGGCACGGCGCCAACGCGAGCAGTACTTCGGCCCGTGGCTGCCCGAGCCCGCCGTCGACGAGTACGTCGATCTCGCCGACCGGGCCGCGCTCTCGGACTCGCTGTCCACCGCGTTCCTCGTCGTCCTCGAGCGCCTCTCCCCCGACCAGCGCGCGGTCTTCCTGCTCGGCGACGTCTTCGGCTACTCCTACGACGATCTCGCCGGAATCCTCGGCAAGACTCCGGCCAACTGCCGCCAGCTCGCCGTCCGCGCCCGCCGCCGGATCGCCGACAACCGACCACGCTTCGATCCCTCGCCCCACGAACGAGACGAGTTGGTACGCCGCTTCACCGCCGCCGCCCAGGAAGGCGAGCTGGACAGCCTGGTCGAACTCCTCGCCCCGGACGTCACGTTCACCGGCGACGGCGGCGGCAAGGGCGGGTTCCCGAGGCCGGTGCACGGCGCCGGCAATGTCGCCCGCCTGCTCATCGGCGCGTTCGGCAAGTTCCGCGAGCTGACCACCGAGCCGGTGCATGTCGGCGGCCAACCGGCGCTCAGGATCCACGACCGCAGCGACCGCACTGTCGCGATCTGGTCGTTCGTGGTCGCCGAGGGCCGGATCAACGCGATCCACGGCATCGTCAACCCCGACAAGTTGACCCACATGCAGCCGTCAGGGCAGTCGTCAGGGCCGGCGCCGGTTCAGCCGTCAGGGCACGCGGACGACGAGCGCTGACGGATCCACCTCCGCGACGAGCGACGTACCCGCGGCGATCGCGTCGCCGTCGAGCTCGCGGCCTACCACCCGGTCCGCGCGGACCTGGATCCGCTTGCCGATGAACCGCTCGACATGGCGCTCGCGCCAGGACTTGATCACCAGACCGAGCGCCAGCCGCGGCCAGTGGCTGATCCGGCGCGGCGCGAGCACGACCACGTCGATCCGGCCGTCGTCGGGCGTCGCGTCCGGGAAGAGCGGGATGTTCGCCTGCAGCGTGCCGACGTTGCCGATCACCACGGTCCGCGCGCGACGGCGTACCGGCGGCTGGTCGTCGACGACGATCTCGACGTTGACGAACGGGTGGTTCAGGTTCTTCAGCGTCGAGACGACGTACGCCGCCCAGCCGACCCGCTTCTTCAGGTCGTCGGGCGCGTCCTCGATGATCGCGGCGTCCAGCCCGAGTCCGGCCATCACCACGAACCGGTCGCCCGGCAGCTGATCGCCCTCGATCAGCACGCTGTCGATCCGCTGCTCCGAACCGTCGAGCAGCTCGTGCAGCGCGACGTCGAGCTCGAGCGAGATGCCGAGGTTGCGGGCCAGCAGGTTCCCGGTCCCGCCGGGCAGCACCGCGGCCGGGATCGCGGTCCCGGCCAGCTCGGCACACACCACCCGGACGGTGCCGTCGCCGCCCGCGACGAGCACGAGATCGACCTGTTCGTCGATCGCCTGCCGGGCCATCCCGACCCCGGCATCGTCCTCGGTCGTCTCCAGCCACAGCGGGTCCGCATACCCCCGCTCGGCCAGCGCGGTTCCGACGCTACGCCGGAACGCGTCGCCTTCGACCTTGACGGGATTCACGATGACGGCTGCCCGCCTGGCAGGACTCACTTATTTTTGTCCGTTCGGAGAGATAGCGTGCTCGGGGTGAGCAGACTTCCACGGAGTACGCCAGAAGCCCAGGGGTTGTCCGCCGCGGCGCTCGACAGTTTTGTCGGGGCGCTCGACGCCGGCGAGCCGGAGATCCAGACCATTATGCTGCTGCGGCACGGGCAGGTCGTCCTCGAGGAGGCCTGGGCGCCGTACCGGCCGGAGGATCCGCACCTGCTGTTCTCGGTGTCGAAGAGCTTCACGTCGACGGGCATCGGGCTGGCGATCGACGCGGGTCTGCTGTCGCTGGACGACCAGGTGATCTCGTTCTTCGAGCCCGACGAGCTGCCGGAGACGGTCAGCGACAACCTGGCCGCGATGAAGGTCCGGCACCTGCTGACGATGACGACCGGGCACTCGCAGGACACCGTCGAGGCGCTCAGCCGCGACCGCCGGATGGTGAAGATCTTCCTCGGCCTCGAGGTGGCCCACGAGCCCGGCACGGTGTTCGTCTACAACAGCGGCGCGACCTACATGCTGTCCGCGATCCTGCAGCGGCTGACCGGTGAGCGACTGCTCGACTACCTGCGACCGCGGCTGTTCGAGCCGCTCGGCGCGACCGAGGCGACCTGGCAGGTGTCGAGGGAAGGCATCACGACCGGCGGCTGGGGTCTCAGCATCAACACCGAGTCGCTGGCGTGCTTCGGGCAGCTCCTGCTGCAGCACGGCGAGTGGAAGGGCGAGCAACTCGTCCCCGCCGAGTGGTACGAGGCGGCCACCTCCAAGCAGGTGCCCAACGACACCGAGGAGAACCCGGACTGGAAGCAGGGCTACGGCTTCCAGTTCTGGCGCGGGCGGCACAACACGTACCGCGGCGACGGCGCGTTCGGGCAGTTCTGCCTGATCTTCCCGGAGTACGACGCTGCGCTGATCGTCACCAGCGCGACCACCGACATGCAGGGGATCCTGAACACGGTCTGGGAGTATCTGCTCCCCGCGCTCGAGGGCAAGGACGTCCCGTCGGTGTCCCGCCCGTCGCGGCTGGAGTTGTTGCCGCCGACTGGTTCAGCGCCGGCAGGTGGCGACGGGCGGACGTACCGGTTCACCGGTCCCAACGATGCCGGGCTGACCGCCGTAAGGCTCGACCCGGACGGCACCGGGGTCTTCACCTTCGAGGAGTTCGGCGGGGGCGGATCGCATGACATCGTCTGCGCGCCCGGCGATTGGCGCGAGCAGTCCGCTCCGGGCACTGTCAACGACGCAAGCCCCGAAGCCGGGATGCGGGTCGTGACCAGCGCGTACGGCGACGGCGACGCGTTCGTGGCCACGATCCGCTGGGTCGAAACGCCGTTCGTTGCCACGTTCACCTGTCGGGTCGCCGGTGATTCGATGACCGTCGACGGCAAGCTCAACGTGTCGTTCGGGCCGACCGAGTTCACGCTGACGTCCGAGGTGTGATCCGCGTCATGTCACAAAGCTGAGGTCGCCGCGTGTCCTCCGGGTCGTCACAGCAGACGACGGAGGATGACATGAAGGTCTTGGTAGCAGGTGCGACCGGTGGACTGGGCCGGTCGTTGGTGCCGCAGCTGATCGCGGCCGGGCACGAGGTGACCGGGATGACCCGGTCCGAGTCCGGCGCGAGCAGCGTGCGGTCGTTCGGGGCGGACGCCGTACTCGCGGACGGGCTCGACACCGCCGCGGTCCGCGCGGCCGTGGAGAAGGTCCGTCCGGAGGTCGTCGTCCACCAGATGACCGCGCTCAAGGGCGGCATCGACTTCAAGCACTTCGACGACAGCTTCGCGATGACGAACCGGCTGCGGACCGAGGGCACCGACAACCTGCTCGCCGCATCCCAGGCTGCCGGCGTACGACGGTTCGTCGTCCAGTCGTACGCCGGCTGGAACTTGCAGCACGGTGGATCCGCCACCAAGACCGAGGCGGACCCGCTCGACCCGAACCCGGTGCCCGCGCAACAGCAGACGATGGCCGCGATCAAGCACCTCGAATCGGCGGTCCTGAACGCCGACGGGATCGAGGGCGTCGCGCTGCGGTACGGCAGCTTCTACGGCCCGACCGGCGACATCGGCAAGGGCGGCTCGATGGTGGAGATGATCCAGAAGCGCCGCCTGCCGCTGATCGGCGACGGCACCGGGGTCTGGTCGTTCATCCACTACGACGACGCGGCGTCAGCGACCGTGAAGGCGGTCGAGAGCGACGTGACCGGGGTGTTCCAGATCGCGGACGACGACCCGGCGCAGGTGGCGGTCTGGTTGCCGGAGTTCGCCCGCATTCTCGGCGCGAAGCCGCCGCGGCACGTGCCGGCCTGGATCGGGCGGCTCGCGGTCGGCGATGTCGGGGTCGCCGCCTTCACCGAGATCCGCGGGGCCGACAACACGCTGGCGAAGCAGACCTTCGGCTGGCAGCCCGGGTACGCGTCCTGGCGGGAAGGCTTCCGCAAGGGGTTGTGAGGCAGCCGACGGTGGGGGATCTCGGTCCCTCACCGTTTGCCGAATCCGGTGAGAGGATTCCTTTACTTTCGCGTTACACGCGAGGACGACCGCTGAAACCGGCACGTCCTGAACTGGACAAGACCCGCCGGGACGGCGGGGCGCCCCTAGGGTTCCGCTGCTGGTCGAGCTGACGGCAGGACTGGTCCGAGAGGGGAGGCGGTGCTCGCAGCAGAGTGCCGTTCCACGGCGGGACAAAAGCCCGGGAGGCCTTGAAGGCCCCGGGTTGCTGTGTGCATTCCGGGCCTAACCAGCGGAGGCCGGAATGCCAGGATCCAGCACAGCATCCCCCGAAACACTGACCATCGATCAGGTCGGCGCGCGCGATCTCGGCCAGTTCGGCTACGCGCAGCAGCTCTCGCGCCGGGTCGGCAGCTACGCGTCGTTCGCGGCCGGCTTCTCGTTCGTCTCGATTCTCACCACGGTCTTCCAGCTCTTCGGCCTGGGCTTCGGCTTCGGCGGTACGGCGTTCTTCTGGACCTGGCCCGCGGTCCTCGCGGGACAGTTGACGGTGGCGTTGTGCTTCGCCGAGCTCGCGGCGCGGTACCCGTTGTCGGGTGCGATCTACCAGTGGGCCCGTCGTCTCGGCGGGGCCGTGGTCGGCTGGTTCGCGGGCTGGACGATGGCGATCGCTCAGATCATCACGCTGGCCACCGCGGCGATCGCCCTGCAGGTCGTTCTGCCCGCGGTCTGGCCCGGGTTCCAGCTGGTCGGCAGCGACCCCGCGCTCGCGTCGAAGGACGGCGCCGCCAACGCCGTACTGCTCGGCTGCATCCTGCTCGCCGCGACCACTGTGCTGAACGCGACCAGCGTGCGGATCACCGCGGTCGTGAACTCGGTCGGGGTGACGTGTGAGCTGATCGGCGTCGTTCTGATCGTCATTTTGCTGACGATGCGCGCCGAGCGCGGTCCGTCCGTCGTACTGCACACAACGAACCTGGACAGCACGACCGGGTACGTCGTACCGCTGCTGATCTCGGCGCTGATGGCGGCGTACGTACTTGTCGGCTTCGACAGTGCGGGCGAGCTCTCCGAGGAGACGCACAAGCCGCGCGCGACGACACCGCGGACGATCATCCGGGCGGTCGTTGCCTCCGGTATCGGTGGTGCGTTCCTGATCGTCGCGGCACTGATGGCCGCGCCTTCGTTGACCGACGGCAATCTGGCCACGCAAGGCCTCCCCTACGTGCTGACGAGCAGGCTCGGCACGACGCCCGGAAAGCTCCTGCTGCTCGACGTCGCTCTCGCGGTCTGTGTCTGCACGCTGGCGATCCAGACTGCCGCGGCCCGGATGATCTTCTCGATGGCCCGCGACAACGTCCTGCCGGGATCGCGTCAACTGCGCAAGGTGTCCGAGCGGACCGGCACGCCGGTGGCCGCGACCGTCGTCCCTGGCGTGCTGGCCGCGGTCTGCCTGGTCGTAAACGTAGGGAACGCGGGCCTGTTCCTGGGCCTCGCGAGCGTCTGCATCATGTTGCTGTACGTCGCGTACCTGATGGTGACTGCGCCCTTGCTGGTACGCCGCCTGACCGGCGGCGGTCTGGCCGCCGGAGTCGACGAGAACGGCAAGCCGCTGTTCTCGCTCGGACGCTTCGGTCTGATTGTCAATACCGTCGCGGTCGCGTACGGGCTCGCGATGGCGATCAACCTCGGCTGGCCGCGCGCCGAGGTCTACGACCCGGCCGGTGACGGTTGGTACCTCCACTACCTCCCGCTGATCACCCTCGCCGTCGTCGCCGCCGGCGGGCTCCTCGCGTACCGGACGCAGCGCACCGCGTACTACGCCTCCATCGGCGTGCCGCTCCGCACAGCCGCGCCGGCCGTCGAGGCAGAAGGAGCCAGCGCGTGAACCACGAGATTCCCGGCGGTGCTGCCTGGTCCGTGCCTGTTCGTGCGGGACGCACCGTCACGCTGACTGCTCTGGCCGACGGCGCGAATGCGACGGTGCTGATCATCGGCGCCGACCGTCTCGACCGCCTCAACATCCCCGACACCCTGAAGTCCCAGATGTCCGCACGGATCAAACCCGGCATGGTCCTGATGTCGGACCGCGGACTCGCCCTGGCGACCGTCATCGCCTCGACCCTCGACTGGCACGACTGCCTCACCGGCGCCCTGCCCGACCGCGTCCTCCTGCTAGAACTCGCCAAGCACGGCTTCGCTGAAGCGGACCTGCACGGCTGCATCAACTTCTTCAGCAAGGTCGCCGTCGCGGACGACCCGCGGGCCTCACTCGCCTACATCCCCGACCACGCCCATGTAGGCGACACCGTCACCCTCCGGGCCGACCAGGACCTCCTGATCTTCGTCTCGACCGCACCCCACGCACTATCGGACGGCCCAGCCGCAAGCATCGCCGTACAGCTCGAATCGCCTGCACACGTTGAAGATCCCGTCCTGCGCGAGGAAGCGGTCCGCGCACTGCGTCTGACCCGGGAGCTGATCGCATGACCATCACCGCGACGACCGTCGCTCTCGACTCCGTGGTCGAAGCCGGCGACGGCGCACTCGTCAGCGTGCCGGCCGGTGGGCGCCTGCGGATCGTCGACTTGCGCGGGAACCAAGCCGTCGACACGCTCTTCTACGACGCCCACGACATCGACAACCGGTACTCCGCCTTCGACACGATCCGCGAGCAGCGCGCCGTGTTCCTGACCGCCGGATCGCGTCTGATCTCGACCAGGCTCGACGAGCTCGCTGTGATCACCGACGACACCTGCGGCCGGCATGACACCGTCGGCGGCGCCTGCTCCCAGGAGAGCAACGTCATCCGGTACGGCGAGTTCACGCGTCACCAGCACGCCTGCCGGCAGACGTTCCTGCGGTACGGCGCGCAGGCCGGCATCGGCCAGCGTCAGCTCACCCACAACATCAACTTCTTCATGAACGTACCGGTGACGTCGGGCGGCGGGCTGACGTTCGAGGACGGGCTGTCGGCGCCGGGCAAGTACGTCGAGGTCACGGCGAGCCGCGACCTGTTCGCGCTGATCAGCAACTGTCCGCAGATCAACAATCCTTGTAACGGCTGGGACCCGACGCCGATCCAGCTGCTGGGCTGGTGGTGACGTTGGCCGTCATCACAGTAGTTGCCCAAGGCACCCAAACCACCGTGCAGGATCTCGCCGGCCGGCCCGGCCTGTGGGATGTCGGCGTACCGCCGTCCGGAGCCGCCGACGAACTGACGTTCGCCCTGCTCAACGCCGCGGTCGGCAATCCGGACACCGCGGCCGGACTCGAGTGTGTGCTCACCGGACCGGTGCTCATCTGCGACGAGGATCGGCTGGTGTGCGTCGGCGGCGCGGTCCGCAGTGCGACTGTCGACAAGCTGCGCATCAGGCCCGGGATGGTCATCCGGTGGCCGGCCGGCTCCGTGCTGGACATCGGCCCGCTCGACGGTCCCGGGATGCGCGGGTACGTGGCGATCCAGGGCGGCCTCGACGTACCACGGGTGCTCGGCAGCCGGTCGACGTTCATCCTCGGCGGCTTCGGCGGTCACGGCGGGAAGCCGCTTGAGGCCGGCGATCAGATTCCACTGGGTCGGCAGGAGAATCTGCTGTCCCCGTTGTCGGTGGAGCTGCCGACGATGTCGGACTCCTGGCAGCTGCGCGTGATTCCCGGACCTCACGGAGCGCCCGAGCATCTGACCACCGAGGGCGTCGATGAGTTCTTTGCCACCAGCTGGATCGTCGACCATCGGTCCGACCGCACCGGCGTCCGGCTGATCGGACCGACGCCCGGCTGGGCGCGGACCGACGGCGGCGAGGCCGGTCTGCATCCGTCGAACGTGCACGACTCGGCGTACCCGGTCGGCGGCATCATGCTGTCCGGCGACACCCCGGTCATCGTCGGGAAGGACGGCCCGTCCCTCGGCGGGTTCGTCGTACCCGCCGTCGTGATCGAGGCCGACCGGTGGATGCTCGGGCAGTTGCGAGCCGGCGACTCGGTGCAACTAGTTCCGGTGACACTAGTTGCAGCGACCGAGGCGATCGAGCACCGCCGACGGTGGCTGACGGATCTGCGCCAGGAGCCGACCTCCGTCGCCGTTTCGACCGGTACGCCGAGTCGTCCGGAGATCCTCCACCACGGCGAGCGGTCCGCGACGGCGCCGTCGTACACGATCAGATGTGCCGGTGAGCGACACCTGCTCGTCGAGGCCGGACCGGCCGAGCTCGACCTCACCGTCCGGGTCTGGATCCACCTGCTGGCCCAAGCCCTGCGGGAGGACAAGCCGGCCGGCGTCGCGGAGATCGTCGAGGGCGTACGGTCCGTGCTGGTCGCGGTCGACTCGTCCCGGCTGTCACTGGCCGCGCTCGCCGAACGGCTCGCGTTCCTCGCCGCCGGACTGGACGATCCCGAGACCGTGGTGCTGCCGGCCCGCGAGGTCGTGCTGCCGATCGCGTTCGATCATCCGGAGGCGCACGAGGCGATGCGCCGGTACGCGACCTCGGTCCGGCCGGACGCCCCGTGGTGCCCGGACAACGTCGAGTTCATCCGGCGGGTCAACGACCTCGACACGCGGGACGAGGTCTTCGAGATCGTCCAGGCCGCGACGTACCTGGTGGTCGGCCTCGGCGACGTCTATCTCGGTGCGCCGGTCGCGGTCCCGGTCGATCCGCGGCATCGGCTCGTCACCACGAAATACAACCCGGCCCGGACGTGGACGCCGCAGAACGCGGTCGGGATCGGCGGGATCTACCTGTGCGTGTACGGGATGGAGGGTCCCGGTGGGTACCAGTTGGTCGGACGGACCGTCCCGGTCTGGCGGCTGTCCCCCTCCGACGAGCAGCCTTGGTTACTGAGGCAGTTCGACCTGATCAGATTCACGCCGGTCAGCGCCGAGCAACTCGCCCACGAGCGGGCCGAGATCGCCGCCGGACGGGCAGACCTGAAGACCACCCCGGCGACGTTCTCGATCTCCGACGTACGCCGGATCGAGCAGGAGGCACCTGTGGACATTGCGACCGTGCGGGCCAGACGCCGCGCCGCGTTCGAGGCCGAGCGGGGCAGGTGGGGCGCATGAACAACGAGTGGATCACCAGGGTCGACGCGGTCGAGCCGGCGGACGGGCCGCTGCGCGGCCTGACGATGGCACTCAAGGACAACATCGATCTCGCCGGGGTGCCGACGACGGCCGGGGACCCGCGCAACTTGCAGCCTGCCTTGGGCAACGCGTTCGTCGTCGATCAGCTGATCGCGGCCGGTGCCGTACCGCTGGGGAAGACGAACCTCGATCAGTACGCGACCGGCCTGGTCGGCACGCGATCGCCGTACGGCGCTTGTCACTCGGTCTTCTCCGAGCAGCACGTGTCGGGCGGATCGAGCTCGGGCAGTGCGGTCGCCGTCGCGAGTGGGCAGGTCGATTTCGCGCTCGGCACGGATACCGCCGGCAGCGGGCGGGTGCCTGCGGCGTTCAACCGGCTCATCGGGATCAAGCCGAGTCGAGGTCTCGTGTCGGCGCGCGGCGTCGTACCGGCGTGCCGCTCGCTCGACTGCGTGACGGTGATGGCCCGGGACGTGGCGACCGCGCGGGCGGCGTACGACGTGATGGTTGCCTATGACCCCGATGACGCTTGGTCGCGGCGTGCCATGGATCTGCCTCGCCCTCGGGGCGGGCGCGTGATCGGCGTACCGGATATTGGGTTGGACCTGGATCCGCTGCACGAGGCCGCGTGGCAGGAGACGCTGGCTGAGGCTCATCGGCTTGGTGAGGTTGTGAAGGTGGACGTGCGGCCGCTGTTGGAGGCGGCCGAGCTGCTGTACTCCGGGCCGTGGCTGGCCGAGCGGTGGCTCGCGTTCGGGGACAAGCTCGACGATGACCCGGCCGTCGATCCCACAGTGCGGGCGATCGTGCGGGGCGGCGCGGCGATAACCGCGTCCGCGGCGTTCGCAGGCTTCGATCGGCTCGCGACGCTCGCCCGGGCTAGTGAGCATCTGTGGACGCAGCTCGACGCGCTGCTGCTCCCCGTCACACCTGGGCATCCCACGCTGGCGGAGGTCGCGGCGGATCCCATCGGTGCGAACAGCCGGCTTGGCCGGTTCACGAACATGGTCAATCTGCTGGATCTGTGCGCGGTCGCGTTCCCGGGGCCGGATCGGGCCGACGGCCTGCCGTTCGGGATCCAACTGCTGGCACCGGCCGGGCACGATGATGCGCTGATCGATCTGGCGGCGCTGTGGTGCGGTGAACCTGTGCCGACACGAGCTGTTGAGACTGACGTCCTGCTGGCGGTCGCGGGCGCGCATCTGTCCGGACAGCCGCTCAATGACCAGCTGGTACGGCGTGGTGCTCGGCTCGCGTTCGGTGCGCGCACCGCGTCGTCGTACCGGATGTATCTGGTCGACGGGCCTCGGCCTGGGTTGACCAGGACGTTGACGGACGGGGACGGTCCGGGGATCGAGGTTGAGGTCTGGCGGATGCCGGCGACTGAGCTGGGCGGATTCGCCGCGACCATCGATCCGCCGCTGGCGATCGGGCCGCTGGAGCTCTCGGACGGACAACAGGTCTTCGGCTTCGTATGCACCGCGGACGCTGCGGACCCGGCCCGCGACATCACCTCAGCGGGAGGCTGGCGCGCGTACCTGTCCGGGCGCTGAGCCTAAGGTTGGTGGGCATGAGCCTGACTCCCGCCGAACAGAAGGTGCTGGACCGGATCGACGAGGACCTGCTGGTCCGGGTCACGCAGGACCTGGTCCGCGCCCACGGGCAGAACCCGCCCGGCGAGGAGGCCGCCACCACGGCCGTCCTCGCCGCGGCGGCCCGTGAGCTCGGGCTCGACGTGCAGCTGTCACCGGTCGAACCCGGCCGCGACAACGTCACGATCACGCTTGCCGGAGGCAACAATCCCGGCCTGCTGCTGCTCGGCCACACCGACGTCGTCCCGGTCGGCGACGGCTGGACGGTCGACCCGTACGGCGGCCTCCTCCGCGACGGCCGCATCTACGGCCGCGGCACCTCCGACATGAAGGGCGGCCTCGCCGCAGCCCTCACCGCCCTGGCCGCCCTCCGCGACACACCCCTGTCCGGGCCCGTCGAACTAACCGCAGTAGTAGACGAAGAAGAAACCGGCAAGGGCATCCGCGCCTACATAGCTCACTCGCAGCGGCAGTACTTCGGATGCATTACCGCTGAACCGACTGATCTACAGACCATCATCGCCGCCCGTGGTGACTCTTATCTTCAGGTTTCCGTGCATGGTCGTGCCTCGCATGCTGGCAACCCGGATGGCGGCGCCAACGCGATCTACGGTGCGGCTGCCGTCGTCGCCGAGATCGAACGCCTGCATGCGGAGCTCGCGACTGCACCCCACCCCCTGCTCGGCCCGGCGACCTGGAGCGTCGGCCAGATCAACGGCGGTACCGGCGGCTCGATCGTCCCCGCCGAATGCGTGATCGTCGCCGACCGCCGCCTCCTCCCCGGTGAGTCTCCCGCCGAAGTACTCGCCGACCTCGGCCGCCGCGTCGCCGCCCTGCACCTCGAGGATCGCGGCCTGACCGTCGACCTCGCCATGCCCATGGAGATGCCCGCCTTCGAGACCGCCGACAACGCCGACCTGGTTCGCGTCACCGAAGCCGCACGCCTCGACGGCGGCGGTCAGCCGATGCCGCTGGCCGGCTGGACCGCAGCCTGCGACGGCGGCTATATCGCCCGCGACCTCGGCATACCAGTGGTCGTCCTCGGTCCCGGCTCCGTCACCACCCAGGCCCACCGCACCGACGAGTCGGTCCCCGTCTCCGAACTCGTCACCGCAGCCCGCACGTACGCTCTGGCAGCTCTCCGCCTTCTCGCGTAGCCACCCCGCGGTCCGCACGTACGCTCTGGCCGCTCTCCACCTTCTCGCGTAGCCACCCCGCGGTCCGCACGTGCGCTCTGGCAGCTCTCCGGCTTCTTGCGTAGGCAAACCGCGGCGTGGGGTTTGACTCTGACACTGTGTGAGGTCGTAGACCGGCGGCATGAGGACAGCTGGAGAGATTGCTGAGCGGATCCGCAGCGGGCAGGTCTCGTCGCGTGAGGTGACTGAGCAGCTGCTAGATCGGATCGCCGACGACGACACGATCAATGCGGTGGTCGAGGTCCGGCCCGAGTACGCCCTGGCCGCCGCGGATGGAGCGGATGCGACATCGCCGGTCGGACCGCTGCACGGCGTGCCGATGACGGTCAAGGATTGCCTCAACGTCGCAGGCATGCACACGACCTGGGGCAATCCGGCGTTTGCGGAGTACGTCGCCGATCAGGACGCGACCGTGGTGGAGCGATTGCAGCGCGCCGGCGCGATCATCGTCGGGAAGAGCAACGTGCACACGATGCTCGCCGACTTCGGGCAGACCGTGAACGAGATCTACGGCCGGACGAACAACCCCGCCGACCTCAGTCGAACGCCCGGCGGTTCGAGCGGCGGCGGGGCGGCCGCACTCGCCGCGGACCTCACCTACCTCGAGTACGGCTCCGACCTCGTCGGCTCGATCCGGCTCCCAGCGGCGTACTGCGGGGTGTACGGGCTCAAACCGACCAACGGTCTCGTCCCGCAACGCGGCTTCCAGGTCCCCGGTACGCCGTACCTGCCGAGCGAACTGCCGAACCTGTCGACACTCGGCCCACTCGCCCGCTCCGCCGCCGACCTGCGCATCGCTCTCCGTGCGACCGCCGGCCCCGAAGCGCCGTACTCCTGGCAACTGACGCCGCCGCGGCACCAACGACGACTCGAGGACTTCCGCGTCGGCGTCGTGACCGATCACCCGTCAGCGCCGGTCTCCGGCGAGGTCGGCGACGCGATGGCTGCCACGGTCGACCGGCTTGCCCGGAGCGGCGCGAAGATCATCGAAGGCTGGCCGGACGAGGTGGATCCGGGTGAACAGGCTGAGGAGTTCGGTCGGCAGGTCGGTCTGTTCTTCGCACTGCACGGAGGCGAACCGACGGAGCTGACCGTCGACGAGCTGCTCGCGACCGAACGCGCGCGGATGCTCGCGCGGGCCAAGTGGCAGCGGTACTTCGAGAACGTCGACGTCTTCCTCTGTCCGACCAGTTTCACCGTCGCCTTCCCGCACGGCTCGACGACAATCGACGGGCAGCCGTACGACGCGCAGGTGTTCTGGATCTCCCACGCCTCATTGATCGGCCATCCCGCGCTCAGCATGCCGATCGGTCGCACCAAGGGCGATCTGCCTGTCGGCGCTCAGGTCATCGGTCCGTGGCACGAAGACGACACCGCGATCACCTTCGCGGAACTGCTGGCTGGTTGACTGCATCCCATGTTCGCGATCGGTGAATTCGCGCGGCACGGACGGGTGTCGATTCGCATGCTGCGGCACTACGACGCCCTCGGCCTGCTCCGGCCCGCGTACGTCGACCCGTCGACCGGTTACCGCAGTTACACCGCCGGGCAGTTCGCCGAGCTGAACCGGATCGTCGCGCTGAAGGATCTCGGCTTCACGCTCGAACAGGTCGGCGCGCTGATTGCAGACAATCTCGGTCCGGCCGAGCTGCGCGCATTGCTGACCATGCGACGAGCAGAACTGCAGACGACCGTGGCCGAGAGCTACGCGCGACTCGCGCAGGTCGAGTCGCGGCTGCGCGGTCTGGAGGCCGACGTGCCGCCCGCGGACATCGTCGTCAAAGAGCTCCCCGCCGTGCGGCTGGTTGGTCTGACGGCGACCGCGGCGAGCTTCACACCCGACGACATCACGCCGGTGGTGCGCCCGCTCTGCGCGGAGCTCGGTCGACGGTTGCCCGATGCCGACGTACGTCCGTCCGGCCGGTTGACCTGTCTGTACGAACGCAATCAGGAATCCGAGGACGAGGTCCTCGTCCGGGCGACCGTCCCGGCCGCTGTCGAGGCCGGGGGCAACCTCAATGGACTCGACGTGATCGACCTGCCGGCGATGCGAGCCGCGACGCTGGTGCACCGCGGACCGATCGATCAGGTGTTGCCGGCGTGGCAGGCGTTGGCGCGCTGGATCGACGACAACAACCATCGCGCGGTCGAACCAGCGCGCGAGCTCTACCTCGACACTCCGGAGGACCCGGCCGACTGGGTCACCGAACTCCAGGAACCGATCAGCTAGCCGGATCCTTCTCGGCGAGTGATGCCAGGCCGGCAACGATGACCGCGATGCCGAATTCGAACCGCTCGTCACCGGCGGCGCCGGACGTCAGTGCGCCGGACAGAGCCACGGTCAGCGGGAAGCGGTCGGCCGGCAGCGACTCGAAGTACGACCGGAGACCGCTGACGAATCGCTCGACATCGTCGGGCGTCCAGTCCGTCGCGCTCTGCACCGTCTCCTCGAACGCGACCGCCGTCACGTAGAGCGGAATCAGGTCGACCGCCCACGCCGCCGCCTGGTCAGGGATGTTGCCGGCCTTCAGCAGCGTCAGCATCCGCTCCGTGCTCATCAGCGCCCGCTCCCCCAGCGGTACGGCGCCGATCGCGGCCCGCGCGACGCCGGGATTCGCCCGCATCGCGCGCAGCATCTCGCGCATCATCGCCTTCAACTGCTCCTGCCAGCGGGCCGGATCCACCGGCTCGTCGTACTTCATCTGCGCCGCGGCCCGCTCGACCAGGAGCTGATCCAGCTCGCGCTTGTTCGCGACGTGTGCGTAGAGCGAGGCCGGTCCGGTGCCGAGCGCCTGCGCGACCTTCCGCATCGAGACCGCCTCGTACCCCGACTCCACGAGCACCCGCATGGCGGCGTCGACGATCCGCTCCCGGTTGAGCGGCTCCTTCGGCGTGCGGCTGGGCTTCGCGGGGGTGATCGGCTGCCACGGGGATTGCGTCATACGAACACTGTACTTGACGCGAACAGTGTTCGGTAGTAGAACAGTGTTCGTCAACGAACACCGTTCGCAATTTCTTCGAGGGGGCAACTATGAGCACCGCACTGGACAACCCGCCCGGAACCACAAGCGTCGCGCGGGGTACGCCGTACCGCTGGCGCTGGATCGTGCTCGCGACGATCCTGATCGCCGAAATCATGGACCTGGTCGACGCGACGATCGTCAACATCGCCGCCCCCTCGATCCGCGCCGACCTGGGCGGCTCCGAGTCCGCCATGCAATGGATGCTGGCCGGCTACACGCTCGCCTTCGCGATCGGGCTGATCACCTTCGGCCGGCTCGGCGACCTGGTCGGCCGCCGGCGGCTGTTCGTGATCGGCGCCCTCGGGTTCACCGTCGCCTCCGCGGTCTGCGGCCTCGCGACCAGCCCCGAGCTGCTGATCGGCAGCCGGGTCGCGCAAGGCCTGCTCGGCGCGGTGATGATCCCGCAGGGCTTCGCGATCCTGAAGTCGATCTTCCCGTCCGACGAGCTCGGCAAGGCGTTCTCGATGTTCGGACCGGTGATGGGATTGTCGGCGGTCGCCGGCCCGATCCTGGCCGGCGTACTGATCGACGCGAACTGGTTCGACGCCGGCTGGCGCACGATCTTCTTCATCAACGTGCCGATCGGTGTCGCTGCCCTCGTCGGCGCGCTGAAGTTCATGCCTGAGGTGAAGACGCCCGGCGCCTCCCGCCTCGACACCGCCGGCGTGCTGCTGGTCAGCCTCGCCTCGGGGCTGCTGATCTACCCGCTCGTCCAGGGCCGCGAACTCGGCTGGCCGCTGTGGACGATCCTCATGTTGGCCGGCTCGATCGTCGTCTTTGCGCTGTTCGGCTGGCGCGAGCGCCGATCCGGCAACCCGGTCATCGACCCGTCGCTGTTCCGCAACCGCGGGTACGTCGCCGGCCTCGGTGTGATCACCACGTTCTTCCTTGCGATGAACGGCTTCATGCTCGTCTTCAACCTGTTCACCCAACTCGGGCTGCACTACAGCCCGCTGAAGGCCGGCCTCGCGATGGTGCCGTTCTCACTCGGCATCGCGATCGGCGCCCCGCTGTCCGGCGGCCTGCTCGCCCCGAAGCTCGGCCGCAAGGCGCTGCAGCTCGGTGTGGCGGTGATGACCGTGGCGATGGCCGGCGTCTGGTTCACGCTGCACACCTACGGCGACGCGACAACGATCTGGAACCTGGTGCCGGCGACGCTCGCGACCGGGATCGGCGCCGGACTGGTGTTCGCTCCGCTGTTCGACATCATCCTGGCCTCGATCGACGACCAGGCCGCCGGTTCGGCGTCCGGCGTACTCACCGCCATGCAGCAGTACGGCGGAGCGATCGGCGTCGCCGTGATCGGCACCGTGTTCTTCCAGCTGCTCCCGGCGCACGCGTTCCTCGGCGCCACCAAGACATCGGTCCTGGTCGCGATCGGGCTCTTCGTGGTCAGCTTCGCCGTCACCTTCGCCCTCCCGAAGCGGGCGCGCGAATCAGCGGTCAGCCACGGCTGACGAAACCTTCCTTCACCAACCAATCCATGGCGACGTCGGCGGGCTCACGTCCGTCGACGTCGACCTGTGCGTTGAGGTCGATCAGCACCGGGTCCGTCAGCTTGTCCGACACCGGCTGCAACAGATCCCGCAGCTGCGGGTACTTGTCCAGCACCTTCTTACTGATCACCGGAGCCACGTTGTACGCCGGGAAGTACTTCTTGTCGTCCTGCAGCACCACGAGGTCGAGCGACTTGATCCGCCCGTCGGTCGTGTAGATCTCGCCGAACAAGCAGTCCCCGTGACTCGTCGCGGCGTACACGGCACCGGTGTCGAGGGTCCGCACGTTGTTCCGCGGTACGGCGGAACCCAACGGGACGCCGTAGTGCTTGAGCATCGGCTCGAACCCGTCGTTCCGGTTCGCGAACTCGGACTCGACGCAGAACGTCCGCTCCTTCGCCGGCAACGACGCGATCTGGGACAGCTTGGTCAGGTGCAGTCGCTCGGACTCCTTGCGGGTCACCGCGAAGCCGTAGCTGTTGTTCATCGGCGCCGGCTTCAGCCAGATCAGGCCGTACTTCTCCGCATCCTCCGCGCGCACGGCGTCGTACTGCTTCTGCTTGTCGGGGATGCCGGTCTCGTGACCGAGGTACGAGATCCACGCAGTGCCGGTGTACTCCCAGGCCATCTGGATCTGGCCGCCGATCATCGCCTGCCGCGACGTGTCGCTGCCCGGCATGTTGGTCAGGTCCTGCACATGGGCGCCCGCCGACTGCATCAGGATCGCGGCGATCTTGCCGAGGATCAGCTGCTCCTGGAAATTCTTCGACCCGATCGCGATCGTCAGCCCGTCCAGGCTCTTCACCGACCGCAGCTGACCTTGAAGAGCACCGGTCGGCACGAAACCTCCGCTGGTGCCGAGGCCGCAACCGGACAGGACCAAAAGCAACGCGGACGCTGCCGCGACCAGCCGCTTCATTCGAGCCCCCTCGGCCGGGTGACCTCTTCGAGCACTCGCCCCGCCCAGTCGATCAGCAACGCCAGTGCAGCAACGAGTACGGCGCCACTGATCAGCACTGGATACCTGAGCAGCCGAATGCCGGTCGTGATCAGACTCCCCAATCCCCCGGCGTCGATGAACGTCGCGAGCGTTGCGGTACCGACAACCAGGACCAGCGCAGTACGAATGCCGGCCATGATGACCGGTACGGCGAGCGGCAGCTCGATCCGTCCCAGGACGGCGACGCTCGACATGCCCATCCCCCGGCCGGCCTCGACCAGCGTCGGATCGACGCCTTGCAGGCCGACGATCGTGTTCCGCAGTACCGGCAGGATCGCGTACAGGCACAGGGCGAGGATCGCCGTCCAGAAACCGAAACCGAGCCAGATCGCCAGCAGCACGATCAGGCCGATCACCGGTGCGGCCTGACCGGCGTTCGCCAGTGCGACCACCAGCGGGGCGGCGCGACGGGACCGGGGCCGAGTGAGTGCGATGCCGAGCGGTACGGCGATCAGCAGCACGATGATCGTGGCGACAGCCGTGAGCTCGAGGTGTTCGAGCGTCAACTGGCCGACCACTTTCCATTCGAGCTGTCGTTGCTCGATCGAGTCGAGCTCGGCCTGGGACCGCCAGATCGCCCACACCCCGACGACGATCGCGACGAACAGCGGCTGCCCGATCAGCAGGCCCCACGACGGGCGGCGCGCACGGGTAGCGGCGAGCCCGGCGGCCGCCGCCTTCGTGTCAGCCAGGTTCTGCTTCGCCGGATGCTCCTCGGTCACTGTCACCGAGCGACCTCCTCCGGGTCCGCGGAACCGTTGCCGTCCTGGATCCGGGCCAGCACCGCCTGGAAGTCGACGACGCCCAGGTACTCGTCCCGCCGACCCGTGACGACGGCGCTGCCGTGGCTCGACATCAACATCGTGTCGAGCGCGTCGTTCAGCGTCGCGCGCCGGTCGATCGTGACCAGGTCGGTGTCCTCGTGCGGCGCCGGCACCCGGTCGACATCGGACAGGTCGGTGGTCCGCATCCAGTCCACCGGCCGCCGTCGCCGATCGAGGACGACGACCGAATCGTCACCGGCCTGGTTCGCGGCCCGCAGTACGTCGGGCGCCGGATCGCCGATCTCGGCGACCGTCGGCTGACCCAACTCGATCTCGCTGACCCGGCTCAGCGTGAGCTGTTTGAGCGCGGCGCCCGCGCCGACGAAGTCCGCGACGAACCGGTCGGCCGGGTTCGCCAGGATCGCCTCGGGGGTGTCGTACTGCGCGATCTTCGCGCCATCGGTCAGGATCAGGATCCGGTCGCCGAGCTTCACGGCCTCGTCGAAGTCGTGCGTGACGCAGACGATCGTCTTGCGCAGCTCCTCCTGGATGCTGAGCAGTTCGTCCTGCAACCGCTGCCGGGTGATCGGGTCGACCGCGCCGAACGGCTCGTCCATCAGGATCACCGGCGGGTCGGCCGCGAGCCCGCGGGCCACACCGACGCGTTGCTGCTGACCGCCGGAGAGCTCACGCGGGTAGCGGTTGCGGTACCGGTCGGGGTCGAGGCCGACGAGCTCGAGCAGCTCGCCGACGCGTTCGGCCGTACGGGCTTTGTCCCAGCGGAGCAGCCCCGGGACCAGCGCGATGTTCTGCGTGACGGTCATGTGCGGGAACAGGCTGCCGCCCTGGATCACGTACCCGATCCGGCGGCGCAGATCGTCGTCGTCCTGCCGGCTGATGTCCTCGCCGCCGATCCGGATGCTGCCGGACGTCGGCTCGATCAGCCGGTTGATCATCTTCAGCGAGGTGGTCTTGCCGCAGCCGGACGGGCCGACGAACATCACGATCTCGCCGGCCGGGATGTGCAGGGACAGGCCCTCGACCGCGGGTTTGCGCTGGCCCGGGTACCGCTTGACGACGTCGGTCAACTCGATGTCGACGCCGCTGATGGCCGGTTCGGTTTCAGGCACGGATACCCCTCGAGGTGGTCAGGCGGCCGACGAGCAGCAGCATGGCGTCCAGGATCAGAGCGAGCAGGACGACGCCGATCGTGCCGGCCAGCGCGGAGTTCAGAGCGTTCTTGCCACCGATCTGGGTCAGGCCGGTAAAGATGAAGCTGCCCAGGCCGGGGCCGAGCACGTACGCCGCGATCGCCGCGACCCCCATCGACATCTGGGCCGAGACCCGGACGCCGGCCAGGATCACCGGCCAGGCCAGCGGCAGCTCGATCCGGAGCAGGGTCCGGACCGCGCCCATGCCCATCCCGCGCGCGGATTCGATCAGCGTCGCGTCGACGCCGGACAGGCCGACGACGGCGTTCCGCAGGATCGGCAGGCAGGCGTAGAAGGTGACCGCGATCACGGAGGTTGCGGTGCCGATGCCGGCCAGCGGGATCATCAGGCCCAGCAGCGCGAACGAGGGGATCGTCAGGCCGACCGCGCTGACCGCGCCGGCCAGCGACGCCACCCGCGGATTACGGTGCACGACGACTGCCAGCCCGACCGCGATCACGGTGGCCAGCAGTACGCATTGAACGACCAGACTCAGGTGCTGGTAGCTCTGGTAGAGCAGTTGTGAATGACGCTCAGTGATGTAGTCCCACACGCGGTAGGCCGTACCCAACAAGCGTTGGATTCACACGGTGGGACAGGTCATACCAGAGTCCGGACATGCCGAAGCCCCTGGTCACCAGGAGGCGCCAGGGGCTTCAGGGGTAGATCAGTTGAACGAGTCGCCGCAGGCGCAGGAGCCGGTCGCGTTCGGGTTGTCGATCGTGAAGCCCTGCTTCTCGATCGTGTCCACGAAGTCGATCGACGCACCCTTGAGGTACGGCGCGCTCATCCGGTCGGTGACAACGCTCACGCCACCGAAGTCGGCCACCACGTCACCGTCGAGCTGACGCTCGTCGAAGAACAGCTGGTACCGCAGTCCGGAGCAACCGCCCGGCTGCACGGCGACCCGCAGCGCGAGGTCGTCGCGGCCTTCCTGGTCGAGCAGCGCCTTCACCTTGGCGGCGGCCCCGTCGGTGAGGAGAACACCAGTGGCGACGGCCTGCTCGGTCTGCGCTTCAGTCATCCCTGACTCCAGTCATCTGCTAAGTGCCGACAGCCAGCTCGTCAGCACGGAAGTCTCTTGTCAACACGAACCAACACAGCCCGGTCCGCGCTCATTCCCATGGTCGCACACCAATTTCACGGATCAACTACCACATCATCGAATGGCCGATCCCTGGTCAACGTGCCCAGGTGCGCGCGACACGCTCCGCGACCGTCGCGAGCGAGCCGTGCGGGTCCGCGAACGCCTGCTCCTCGCCGACCACGTCGACCAGCGCGTACGCCGACTCGACGCCCATCGTGCGCATCTCCCGCGACCCGATCAGCACCTTCCCGGCAAGTACGACGCAGGGCCGCATCGCGTCGTTCGCGACCTTCGCGACGCCGGCGATCACCTTCCCGTCCCGGGACTGGAAGTCGAACGCGCCCTCACCGCTCAGCACCAGGTCGACCCGCGCGGCCTTCTCCTTCAGCCCTGTGAGCTCTGCCACCAGGTCGATTCCGGAGACGCGCTCGGCGCCGAGCAGCAGCAACGCATACCCGAGTCCGCCTGCGGCGCCCGCCCCCTTCTTGTCAGCCGTCTTCCGATCGGCGAGCTCCGCGAAGTGCGTCAGCCAACCGTCGACCGCCGGCTTCCGATCGTCCCCGAGGCCCTTCTGCGAGCCGAAGATGTTGGTCGCTCCGCGCAGCCCGAGCATCGGGTTCTCCACGTCACTGGCCGCGACGAACTCGACTCCGGCGACACGGTCGCGCGCCGGCTCCAGGTCCACAGCTGTCAACCCGGCGAGCCCGGCAGCTCCACCATCCAAGTGACCAGACTCACCCGTCGCCCCGAGCGCGGCGAGCATGCCGGCGCCGGCGTCGTTCGTCCCCGAGCCGCCGAGGCCGAGGATGATCCGCTTCGCTCCGGCGTCGACCGCTGCGGCGATCAACTGCCCAACGCCGTACGTTGTCGCGTCCTCGGGCCGACGGTCCTTCGGCTCCACGAGATGCAGTCCACACGCCTGAGCGGTCTCGACGTACGCCGTCTCTCCGGCCATCAAGACCGTCGCCGGGGTGTCCTCGCCGAGCGGGCCACGGACCGTGACCGAGAGCAGCTTGCCGTCGACGACCGCAGACAGTACGTCGATGAAGCCGGGTCCGCCGTCCGCCATTGGCGCGACGAGTACCTCGGCTCCGGGATCGCGCCGCCGCCATCCTTCCTCGATGGCCGCAGCCGCCTCCACAGCCGTCAACGTGCCCGCGAACTTGTCCGGCGCAATCAGGATCCGCATGCCGCCATCCTCTCCCACCCGCCGACGTTGACGTCGTCGAGTGCCGCCAGTTGGATCGGTCGGCATGAAGACAGTCCTGTTCGCACTCCGGGTGAGTGATCTGGAACGCTCGCTCGCCTTCTACCGCACCGTCGGGTACGTCGACCTGGGCACGGTTCCGTTCGACGACGGGTCGAGCCTGGTCTGGCTGCGGCTTCCCGACGAGCCGGCGGTGTCGCTCGAACTGGTCCACCGCCCCGCTGACGGCGCGGTCGAGGTCAGCGGATTCCAGCACTTCGCGATCGAGGTCGAGTCGCTCTCACAGACTCTCGAACGGTTGATCGCGGCCGGCCTGCAACCCGGCGAGCCTGAACTGCCCGGCGGTCCCGAGGGCCCGAAGACCTCGTGGCTGCTCGACCCCGACGGCTACCGGATAGAACTCGTCGAGTGGCCTCCCAGCGGTCCGCCCACGTTCGAATGACGTCAACGTGGCCCACCACAGCGGCCGAGGCGATCGCTGTCCAGGAGAAGATGCGCGGGCTGGTGGAAGTCGTGGATGTGGGCCCGGCACCGCGGTATGTGGCGGGGCTGGATGTCGCGTACGACGGCGATCGGCTGGCGGCCGCGGTCGTCGTACTCGATCGGGAAACGCTCCGCGAGGTGGACCGCGCGGTCGTGCGTGGCGAGACGACGTTTCCGTATGTGCCGGGATTGTTCGCGTTCCGGGAGGTCCCGGCGTTGCTCGCCGCGCTGGACCGGCTCACGACGACACCGGACCTGTTGGTGTGTGACGGCCACGGGCTCGCGCACCCGCGGCGGTTCGGTCTCGCCTGTCATCTCGGCGTGCTGACGGGCATCCCGGCCATCGGTGCCGCTAAGACCACCTTCATCGGGTCCCACCGGCAGCCCGGCCCGGAACGCGGCGCAACCGCAGAGCTGATCGACGCTGACCAGGTAGTCGGGGCCGCGCTGCGAACCCAGGCCGCAGTCAAGCCGGTGTACGTGTCGATCGGACATCGCGTGAGTCTCCCGACCGCCGTCAAGCACGTCCTACACCTGGCACCGCGCTACCGCTTGCCAGAGACAACCCGCGCGGCGGACCGAGCATGCCGGGAAGGACTGCAGGATGGATGACACGCCAAGGGTGCCCGGATACACGCGACACGAGTACGGCGATCGCCTCGGCGCGACCGCCGTACTGCGGATCGGGGCAGCCGCAGCCGTGATGGACGGCGAGCGACTGCTCCTGACGAAACGCACCGACAACGGGGAATAGTGCATGCCGGGCGGCGCGATCGAACCCGGCGAACGCCCCGCGGAGGCCGCCGAGCGCGAAACCCTTGAGGAAACGGGGCTGTCCGTGCGAGTGACCGGTCTGATCGGCGTCTACTCCAACCCGGACGTCGTGGTCGTCTACCCCGACGGCAATCGCGTGCAGATCGTCGGCGTGGTGTTCCGCGCCGAGCCAGTCGGCGGCGAGGCCGGGACTTCGGCGGAGGTAAGCGAGTCCGGGTGGTTCACGGCCGAGGAAGCCGCCCAGCTGACAGTGATCGCCGGCCATCGGCCGCTCCTGCCTGCGGTGTTCGCGGGCGAGTTGTACTTCGACATGCCCAGCGCGTAACCGGGTCGCGCGCGCTGAGGGCTGACATGGGGTCAGCCGTGGCCTTTCGGGAGGTCGTCGGGGGTGTCTGCGTCGGTGCCGTCGGACAGGTCGTCGCAGGGGACCAGGTTGACGCGGTGGCTGCGGAGGTAGTCGCGGGCGCCTGCGTCGGCGTGAGCTGATGCGATGACCCCGTCCCAGTGCGTTCGCCCGATCAGCACCGGATGACCGGGCGAGCCCGCGTAGGTCGCCCGCACCAGCGCATCCGTGCTCGCCATCTCCAGGACCCTCCGGACACCAGCACTCGTCAGCCCAGGCAGGTCCACCGGCACAACCACAACCGCCCCAACCACACCCCCCACCTCCGGCGACCGGCCGGCGGCGGAGGAGGAGGCGGCGGCGGTGGGCGTGGTTGAGGTGGGTGTCGCGGAGGCGGCGGGCGTGGTTGA
>NZ_JBFAPF010000002.1:770182-770710 GCF_040675555.1 Kribbella sp. NPDC049584 | reverse complement strand
GTGGCGGGTGTCGCGGAGGCGGCGGGCGTGGTTGAGGCGGGTGTCGCGGAGGCGGCGGGCGTGGTTGAGGCGGGTGTCGCGGAGGCGGCGGGCGTGGTTGAGGCGGGTGTCGCGGAGGCGGCGGGCGTGGCTGAGGCGGACGAGGAGGCGGGGGCGCGGAGGGACGCTAGGCCGGCTCGGAGGGAGGCGCTCATGCCTTCTGTCCAGTTTCTTGCTTCGACCACCTGGACCGGCTCGGCGATGAGCTCGGCGCGGACCTCGCCCGCGGAGGCTCCGACCACCACCACGACCGGTGAGCAGCCTGCCCCGGCGAGCACCCGCGCCGTACGAACAACCCACGGCACACCCTCCCCATCGCGGATGAGCGCCTTCGGCCTACCCATCCGGCGGCCGGCACCGGCGGCCAGCACCAGACCAGCGACAGGCACGTCCGGCGAATCCCCACCCGCGACCGGCACCTCCGGCGAATCCCCACCCGCGACCGGCACCTCCGGCGAAACCCCACCAGCAGCCGGCACCTCCGGCGAA
>NZ_JBFAPF010000002.1:0-770085 GCF_040675555.1 Kribbella sp. NPDC049584 | reverse complement strand
GAAACCCCACCAGCAACCGGCACCTCCGGCGAAACCCCACCAGCAACCGGCACCTCCGGCGAAACCCCACCAGCAACCGGCACCTCCGGCGAAACCCCACCAGCAACCGGCACCTCCGGCGAAACCTGACCGGCGACAGGGACGTCCGGGGGATCGGCGCTCTTCACATTGGGAGGGTACTGATTTCACACTCTGGGCAGTGAGGCGCACCACGCGGTCGTGGGCGGTCGGCGTGCAACGATGGCTGGCGTGACGACGATCGCAGACGGCTCGAAGGCCCTTCCGTTGCTGTTCCTGGGGCAGAACACGGACCCGCACTCCGAGCGTGGCGTCGAGTGCCCGGGAGCGCTTCCGCCGGCCTCCGACCCGGACCTGGTCGAGCGGGCGCTGAAGGCGAAGGCGGCGCTGGGCGACCAGGTGTTCGTGCTCGGGCACCACTACCAGCGCGACGAGGTGATCCAGTTCGCGGACGTCACCGGTGACTCGTTCAAGCTCGCACGGGACGCCGCAAACCGGCCGGACGCGCCGTACATCGTGTTCTGCGGTGTGCACTTCATGGCCGAGTCCGCCGACATCCTCACCAACGACCGGCAGACCGTGATCCTGCCGGACCTGGCAGCCGGTTGCTCGATGGCCGACATGGCGCGCATCCTGCAGGTGGAGGCGGCGTGGGACGCGCTCGCCGACGCCGGCGTCGCGGACGTCACCGTGCCGGTCACCTACATGAACTCGTCCGCGGACATCAAGGCGTTCTGCGGCCGCAACGGCGGCGTCGTGTGTACGTCGAGCAACGCGGAAACCGCGCTGGGCTGGGCCTTCGACAAGGGCGAGAAGGTGCTCTTCCTGCCCGACCAGCACCTCGGCCGCAACACCGCCGTACTCCAGCTGGGCCTGAGCCTCGACGACTGCGTCGTGTACGACCCGCACAAGCCGGGCGGCGGGCTGACCCGCGAGCAGCTGGCCGCGGCGAAGATGATCCTGTGGCGCGGGCACTGCTCGGTGCACGGCCGCTTCACCGCGGAGTCGGTCGACGACGTCCGTTCGCGCGTCCCTGGCGTGAACGTGATCGTCCACCCCGAGTGCCGCCACGAGGTCGTCACGAAGGCCGATCTGGTCGGGTCGACGGAGTACATCATCCAGACCCTGGAGACCGCCGAGCCCGGTACGTCGTGGGCCGTCGGCACCGAGCTGAACCTCGTGCAGCGACTGGCGAAGCAGCACACCGACAAGAACATCGTGTTCCTCGACAAGACGGTCTGCTACTGCGCCACGATGAACCGCATCGACCTGCCGCACTTCGTCTGGGCGCTCGAGAACCTGGTCGCCGGCCACGTGGTCAACCCGATCAAGGTCGACGCCGAGACGGAGAAGTACGCGAAGCTGGCCCTCGACCGGATGCTCGCCCTGCCCGGCAAGACGGCCCGCGACTAGTAGCCGAGGGCACCGAGCCGCGGCTCGCCGGCACGCCGAGAAGTCTCAGTGCGAGACGCGGGCCGGTGCGTACCACTCGGCGAGGATCTCGGGGAGCCGGTCGGGCCCCCAGCGATCGACCGGCGTGATCCGGCCGCGGAGCGACGCCAGGCCCTTGGCCAGCCCGCCGACGACGTCGCCCTGCCACGGCACACTCACGCCCTCGTCCGGGCCGACGATGACCGCCGGCCCGCCGCGATCGACGCAGACCACGGGACAGCCTGAAGCCAGCGCCTCGGTGACTGCCCAGCCGGCAGCCTCCCGGAGCGCAGGGGCGATGAGTGCGTCAGCGCGGAACATCGCCGCCAGCACGTCCTCCCGCGGCAGCGCACCCATGAACTCCACCCGATCGCGCACGCCGAGCTGCCACGCCAGCCCTTCGGCGCGTCCCCAGTCCGGACCGTCGCCGATGATGCGGAGCTCCCAGTTGGCCGCCTCGGGACGGGCCAGCGCACTGACCGCGAGCAGTACGCCCTTCCACGGGATCAACCGGCCGACGAACAGCGCGGTTTTGATGCCGGCGGCACCGAACGGCTCGTACGGACCGGAGGCGGTGAAGCGCCGGATCGCCACATTCGGCTGGACGACGATCTCCTTCGCGTACGGCCGGAACGCCTCCGCCACGTCGTTGTTCTGAGCAACCATCAGGTCGGCGGTCTGCGCCATCCGCCGCCCGGTCAGCCGGCGGCGCAGTCCGGTGTACGCACGGCGTACCAGCTCTCCCACGACGCCGCGCGGGCCGAGCCAGTGCGCCATCGCCAGCGGCGCGGTGGTCGATCCGCCGACCGGTCCCCAGATCACCTTCGCCGACGACTCCTCCACCACGCCGGCGCCCATCCAGTCCACGGCGAAGGTCAGATGATGGATCACATCGAACGACTGCTCGGCGTGCAGGCGTCGCGCCGTACGCCGGGCCAGGCCCTGCCACAACGGGTAGTACCAGTACACGTCCGACGGCCGGCGCCGCAGGCGCAGGATCCACCGCGGCATCTCCAGCGGTACGACGGTCAGCCCGGGCACCGGCCGGACCGCGAGCTCCGCGTCGATCTCGTGGAGGAACTTGCCGCGGGTCAGCAACCACACGTCGTGGTCCCGCGCGGCCGCCTTCGCCCACGCCCATCCCGCGCCCGGCTCGGACCCGCCGGTCGGCCGGCAGGCGTACGCGCTGAGCAGTACCTTCGGCCGGCCCGGCATCAGCTCATCCCCTCCAGAAGCCTGCGCAGATCGGTGCTCGAGGTGGAGGCGGTGTACGGGAAATAGTGCACCTGTGCGCCGACCTCACCCAGCAGCCTCTCCAGTCTCTTCCCCTTTTCCGTTCCCTTCCAGTCATCGCCCTTGAAGAGAACGTCGTAGCGCAGTTGTTTCCACATCTCGAACTTGTCGCTCGACCAGTCGCTGACCACCTCGTCGACGAGGTCGAGCGCTCGAATGACGTCCATCCGCTCCTGGTGCGGAACCACCGGCGGACGGCCCTTGATCCGGGCTACGACGTCGTCCTCGACCACACCGGCGATCAGGTGGTCGCAGTGCTCGCGGGCGCGACGCAGGATGTTCAGATGCCCGATGTGGAACATGTCGTAGACACCGGGGGCATACCCGACGAGCGCCATCAGGCCCGCACCCCCATGGCCGCCATCTCCCGGTACCACTTCGCGACGGCGCCCGCGAGGAAGAGCAGGTTCAGCACGAGCAGAGCGCCGTACAGCACGACGAACAGCGACGGTGTGCCGAACGCCAGGAACACCAGGCACAGCACGCCGTAGTCGGTCGGTGCGATGAGCAACGACTTGATCACCGAATCGCCGCGCTGGTTGGGTTTCGCCGCTGCGCCGTGGCGCCGCCGCAGCTGGTCGATCAGGATCAGCCCGAAGAACAGCACCGACGACAGACAGACGTAGGCGAGCGGGACGAGCAGGACCAACTCGTTGTCAAAGGCATCGAATCGGTAGAACGAGATCAGTACGGCGCTGTGCAGCAGCACGATCTTGACGGCGTCGATCATGTGGTCGAGCCACTCGCCCAGCGGCGACCCGCCACCGCGCAACCGGGCCAGCTGACCGTCCGCGGAGTCCAGCCCGTAGCCGAGCACGAGCAGCAGCGTCACGACCAGCGCCAGCAGGAACGACGGCCGAACCGTTGCCACCAGCACGATTCCCACCAGCGAGCAGAACCCCGAAGCCAGGCTGACCTGGTTCGGCGTCCGCCGCCCGAGGAACGCGGCCGCCGCGAACACGCGCCCGATCCGCCGATTCACGAACCGCGAGTACGCCGGAGTACCGGCCGACGGCTTCTGCGCCTGGGACAGCTGCGCGACCGTATCCCGCAACCCGCTCATGCGACCGAACTGCGTGACTGCCGCTGGTCGATCGCGGCGCGCAGGATCGGGCTGCGAGAGCCCCGGCCGGCCGGCAGGACGGTGATCAGCGCGGGCGGAATCCCGTCCAGCTCGTCAACGCCCAGCACTCCGTCGGTGCCAGTGGCAGCGAACACGGTATGTACCCCCAGTACGCCGGTCAGCCACTCGGACCGCACGTCGTCCACGGCAACTACTTCGTCGACGCACCGCAGGTGCTCGAGGATCTGCGCCCGCTCGAGCAGCGGCACGAACGGCTGCGCGCCCCAGGCCGCCATCGCCCACTCGTCGGACAGCACTGCCACCACCAGCCGATCGCTGTGCCGGCGCGCCCGCTCGAGCACGTCGACATGCCCGACGTGGAACAGGTCGAAGACCCCGGCCACACAGCCGATCCGCGGCCGGCTGATCCCGTTGCCCAAACTGCCATCCCCCAACACGAATTCCTGCGATCTTTCCGGCGCGACGCCGCCCCCTGCGTCCCGCGTGACTTTATACCTGTCCGGCACGGCGCGCCCAGGATCCTCGACGCGTCCGGCCGCTGTCGGCGTGCCGGGCGATCGCATCGGTATAAATCCTCTCCGTGGCCACCAGGTCACGCTCCGGAGTGAAGCGATCCAGGTACACCTGCCGGGCTCGTTCGCCGAAGGCTATCGAAGTCCGGGGATCAGCCACCAACCCGATCGCCTTGCGCAATCCCTCGGAATCACCGGGCACGGTCAATGCACCGGTTTCTCCGTCGTCAACCAGCTCCGCGAGCGCCCCGAGCCGGGAAGCGACCACCGGAACACCGTGCGCGAAAGCCTCTACCACCACGAGTCCGAAGCTCTCATACGAACGTGCCGGTACGACGGCGACGCGCGCGGATCGCAGCAGTTCCATGCACTCTGCCCACGGTCGTTGACCAAGCACCTGAACAGACAGGTCTTTTCTGGCCCGTTCGTCGGCCGCGGCCCGCAGCGGACCGTCGCCGACCACGATCAGCTTCCCGAGCGAGGAGTCCCACGCCTGCAGCAGATCCGCGAACCCCTTGTCCTCGCTCAGCCGCCCGAGGAACACCACACCATCCCCCGCTCCGCTACGCACCTCACCGGAGTGCGGCACGGCGTGCGGCTTCACCTCGAACTGCTCGGGGTCGAAGCCGGCCGCGGCGTACCGATCGCGGACGAACCCGGACGGCACGACGAAGGTGTCGACGTACCGCTGCCAGGTGTGCAGCGTGTTGTGGACGCCGATGCTCGCCGCCAGCGGCAACGTCTGCACGCGGGATTCGCGGTAGCAACCATGCCGCACCGCGGCCAGCGGAAGCTTGCCGACGCACGACTCGCACGGCGCCCCGTCGCGCTGCAGCACCGCGTTCGCGCAGAGCAGCCGGAAGTTGTGCAAGGTCGCGACCACGGGAAGGTCCAAGCGGTACGCCGCCCGCAGCACCGAGGCGCTGAACAACGGAAAAGTGTTGTGAACGTGCACCAGATCGGGCCGCTGCGCTTGCAATAGAAGTGTTAAATCGCGTTCCGCCGAAAATGACCAAACGGAGCGAAACGGTAACAGTGCGCGATCTTTCCGGCTCAACTGCGCGATGTCGTCGCTGTTTCGGGCGTAGAGGTCGATCTCATGTCCTGAGTTACGCAATAAATCAACCGTTTGCGCGACAACGGTGTTCTCGCCACTGGGTTGACCGGTCCGGTAACGGTTGTGCAACATGGCGACCCGCATGGCACTACCTTAAGTCCCGGCCTCGTCACGCAGACGGCTACACCTGGTTTCCCGCTCCCAGGAGAGTGCATTGAGGAAGTTGTGGTTCGCAGCGCTTATCGCTGCTGCGCTGGCCGTCGTTACAGTCGCGCTGCCCGTGATCGCCAACGAGAACAAGGCAACGACCGCGGCCAGGTCCGTGACCGCGGAGCAGGCCGCGTCCCGGGTGTTGCCCTCGAACCGGCCGGGAAAGACGACCACGACTCCCGGCAAGCCACAGCCGAAGGCCACCCACAGCACCGCGGCGCCCTCGAAGAAGCCGGGCGCGTCGACGACGCCGACCAAGAAGCCGACGACCACTCCGACCGAGCCGGTCGAGCCCAAGCTCCCCACGACCCCCACCGTTGACTCGGACGAGGCGGGCCCGGCCGTCGCCGGTCCGTGTGTGGGCACGGTGATCGAGCCCGGCGACGACGCCCAGTCGATCGTGAACTCCAAGCCCGCCGGTACGACGTTCTGCTTCGCGGCCGGCCTGCACCGGATCAGCTCGACGATCCGCCCGAAGGCGAACCAGGTGCTCGCGAGCTCCAAGCGCGCCGTCCTGACCGGATCGGTCCCGCTGACCGGGTGGACCAAGTCCGGGTCGGCCTGGGTGGTGCGGGGCGCGCTGCCGGCGGCGTACGGCAAGAGTGGTGAGTGCGAGGACAACAAGGCGAACATCTGCTACCTGCGGGAGCAACTGTTCCTCGACGACGTTCACCTGACCCGGGTGGCCGGCGTGTCGGCGGTCAAGGCCGGCACGTTCTACGCGGACTACGGCGCGAACGCGATCTACCTCGGCAGCAACCCGGTCGGCCACGCCGTGGAGATGTCGAAGACGGCGACCGCGATCGAGTCGAACGCGACCGGGGTCGTGGTCCGCGGCCTGACCATCGAGCACTTCGCCAGCGCGCCGCAGGCGGGTGCGCTGGTCTCGGGTCCCGGCTGGAAGGTCACCGCCAACGACGTCCGCTGGAACCACGCGGTCGGCGTGATGCTGGTGAAGGCCAACAGCGCCAAGGTCGACAAGAACCTGATCCACCACAACGGCCAGCTCGGCCTCGGCCAGTACAGCTCGGCCGCGGCGGCCGTCACCCGCAACATCATCAGCTCGAACAACACCGACGGCTTCTGGATCGCCGACTGGGAGTCCGGCGGCATCAAGTCCACCCGCTCGTCCGGCACGGTCAGCGGCAACGTGATCAAGTCCAACAAGGGCGTCGGGATGTGGGCCGACGTCGCCGACGACGGCCGGGTGATCAGCGGCAACCAGATCGCCGGCAACGCCGCGGACGGCATCCGCTACGAGATCAGCCGCAACGGCACGATCGAGGGCAACACGGTGACCGGTAACGGCTTCGGCACCGGCCGCGGCTCGGGTACGTCGCTGTGGGACGGCGGCGGGATCAACATCAACACGTCGTCCGGCATCACGATCAAGGGCAACAAGGTCTCGGGCAACGTCAACGGCATCGCGATCCAGTCCCGGACGCGTGGCAGCGGCCCGTGGGGGACGTACCTGCTCCGCGACGTACAGGTCACCGGGAACACGATCGAGATGACCGCCGGCACCCAGGCGACCGGCATGGTCCAGAACGCCGGCGCCGCAGTACCGGCCGGTGAAGTCGTTTTCAGCGGCAACAAGTACGTGCTGGACGACCTCGGCACGCAGCGGTTCAGCCGGTTCGGCGCGAAGCTCACCGCGGCCGGCTGGCAGTCGGCGGGGCTCGATGCCGTCGGCACCTTCCTCGCAAATTGAGCACGGCCTCGCGAACTGATCGCTTGCTCACCGCAACATAGTTGTGCGCTACGTATTGCCATGACTACGTGATGTAGGGGTAATCTGCAAAGCGAAGCCGCGCCATGGGGGGTGCGCTCAGGGCTCACCTGTGCCACCGGAGGCTCCGCTATGAAGAGAGCAGTTCTGGCAATAGTTGCGATCAGCACCAGTCTGGTTGCCCCTGGCCCCCTGCCCTCGCAGGCTGCCACGACACCCGCCACACCGCCCGCGGACGGGACGTTCCGCACCGGACCGTCACTGGCGCCAGCCTGCAGCGGGGTCACCATCAAGACCACGGACAATGCCGCCCAGGTCGTCGACGACTGGCCGTCCGGTACGACGTTCTGCTTCGCGTCCGGGCTGCACCGGATCACCGAGACAATCCATCCCAAGGCCGACCAGGTGCTCGCGAGCGACGACGGCGCCGTACTCACCGGATCCGTGCGGCTGACCAAGTGGGCGCTGTCCAACGGCGCCTGGGTGACTACCGGCGCACTGCCGCCGGCGTACCCGCAGACCGGCCAGTGCGAGGACAACAAGGCCAATATCTGCTACCTGGGCGAGCAGGTGTTCTACGACGGCAAACATCTGACCCGGGTGGCCTCGCGCGACAAGGTTGCCCGCGGCACCTTCTACGCCGACTACGCCGCCAATGCGATCTACCTCGCTGACATCCCGGTCGGGCACGCCGTGGAGATGTCGAGTACGCCGACCGCGATCGAACCCGGCGGGAACAACGTCACCGTGCGCGGTCTGACCGTCGAGCACTTCGCCACTCCCCCGCAGGGC
This sequence comes from Kribbella sp. NPDC049584, assembly GCF_040675555.1. NCBI lineage: Bacteria > Bacillati > Actinomycetota > Actinomycetes > Propionibacteriales > Kribbellaceae > Kribbella > Kribbella sp. NPDC049584. Next base: position 761,959 of record NZ_JBFAPF010000002.1, on the reverse strand, counting down.
GGAGCGGTCGTGCTGGGCCTCGGCTGGCACGTGTACGCGAACGAGATCCGCTGGAACCACGCGATCGGCGCGATGCTCCAGAACGCGGACAGCGCCGTACTCGAGAAGAACTGGATCCACGACAACGGGCAGCTCGGCGTCGGGCAGTACAGCACGCTGAAAGGCACGATCTCGGCCAACGACATCAGCGACAACAACACCGACGGCTTCTGGATCGCCGACTGGGAGTCCGGCGGCGTGAAGACGACCTGGTCGAACGGCGGATCGGTGACCGGCAACCTGATCCAGGACAACCGCGGCATCGGGCTGTGGAGCGACGCGTACGACGACAGCCGCACGTTCAGCAACAACCAGATCATCGACAACGCCGCCGACGGGATCCGCTACGAGATCGGCCGCAACGGCGTGATCGCGGACAACTCGATCAGCGGCAACGGCTTCGGCACCGGCCGCGGTTCGGGTACGTCGTTGTGGGACGGCGGCGGGATCAACATCAACACCTCGTCGAACGTCCAGGTCCGGGACAACGTGGTCGCGAACAACGTCAACGGCATCTCGATCCAGTCCCGCACCCGCGGCTCCGGCCCGTGGGGCACCAACGTGCTCCGCGACATCGTTGTCTCCGGAAACCAGGTGACGATGCGCGGCGGGACCACCGCGACCGGCATGGTGCAGAACTCCGGCGCGGCGATCCCGGCGGGCGAGGTCAGCCTGAACGACAACGTGTACATCCTGGACAGCCTCGCCGCGGAAAGGTTCCAGAAGACCGGTCAGTGGTACACCGCGCAGCAGTGGCGCGCGACCGGTCAGGACACCGCGAGCGCGTTCACCATCGGCAAGGCGATCCTGGACGCGACCGGTGTGCTCACGATCCTGCCAGCAGAGAGCTGACGTGCTCGACCAGCAACTCGCGGAACACCGCTGAGTCGCGTAGGTCGAGCGTGAACACGGAGTCCACGGCTAGCAGTGCGTCGACCACCTCGGCCGGCTCGGAGACGCCCGCGACCGCGGCCTTGAGCTTGTCGGACTGCGGGTCGTCGAGATCCGGCGTCCGCAGTACGTAGACCATCCAGGCGGCGACGGCGAGCGAGATCGTGCGCGGCTCGGCGCCGGCGGCCAGACGGTCGCGGACGGTGCCGAGCATGCGGACCGGCAGCTTGACCGAGCCGTCCATCGCGACTTGGCGGGTCCGGTGCTTCAGCGCCGGATTCGCGAACCGCTCCAGCACGCTCGCGCCGTACGCCGCGAGGTCGAGTCCGTCGGGAGGGGTCAGGGTCGGTACGACGTCGTCGGTCATCAGCGCCCGCGACAAGCGGGACAGCTCCTCGTCGCGGACCGCCTCGGCGATCGTCTCATAGCCGCGCAGTGCGCCGAGGTAGGCGAGCATCGAGTGGGTGGCGTTCAGCATCCGCAGCTTCGCCTGCTCCCACGGCGCGACGTCCGCAGTGAGGACGGCGCCACCCTGCTCCCAGGCCGGACGGTCGCCGGCGAAGTCGTTCTCGATCACCCATTGCAGGAAGGGTTCCGCGACCACGACGGCCTCGTCGCGTACGCCGAGCAGTCTCGCCGCTTCGGCACGGTCGTCCTCGGTCGTGGCGGGCACGATCCGGTCGACCATGCTGGCCGGGAACCTCGTCGCCTCGAACGTCTCCGGAACCTTGCCCAGGGCATCGAAATAGTCGGTCACCAGCTTGCGCAGGAACGGGCCGTTGGCAACCAGGTTGTCGCAGGACACGATCGTCAGCGGCTCCTCGCGCCGCGCGATCCCGGCAGCCAGCTGGCCGACGACGGTCCGCGGCGGACGGCCGGTCAGGTCGGCCTGGATCTCCGGATCGTCCAGGTTCAGCCCGGTGCCGGTTGCGCGATAACCCTTCTCGGTGACGGTCAGCGTCACCACGGTGACCGTCGGGTCCGCGATCCGCGCGACCACCGCGTCCGGATCCTCAGGGGCGGTCAGTACGTCGCGGATGCTGCCGATGACCTGGACGGTCGGATCACCGAGGCCGCGCTCCAAGACGGAGTACAGCCCGTCCTGCGGGGCCAGCTGGTCGCGGACGGTGGCGGAGCGCTGGCTGACGCCCGCGATCCCCCAGCGAGTCTCGCCGGTCGCAACCGCCGCTCGCTCGGTCACCACCGCCTGGTGGGCCCGGTGGAAGGCGCCGAGGCCGAGGTGGACGACGCCGACCGACAGCGCGTGCGGATCGATCTCGGGCGCGAGGGGCAGGTTGGTGAAGCTGAGCCTGGTCAAGCGACGGCACCTTCAATCTGAGGGTTGGGTTCGTGGTGCTGGTCCGGTGCTGTCCCGGACGATCAGTTCCCCGTGCAGTTCCCCGTGCAGTTCTCCGTGCAGTTCCCCCCGCAGTTCCCCGTCGGCGCCGGCCGAGGCGGCGGTGCTCTCCGGGTCGTCGAGCATCGTGAGCAGCAGCTCCACGGCGATCCGGCCGGCCTCCTGCTTCGGCAGGCGGACCGTGGTCAGCGCCGGTCGGGCCATCGACGCCATCGCGATGTCGTCGACGCCGACCACGCTCAGGTCGCCCGGCACCGAGAGTCCGCGAGCGTGCAGGCGGGCCAGCAGACCGATCGCGACGAGGTCGTTGTACGCGACGACGGCGGTGGCGCCGGTCGCGATGACCTGGTCGGCGGCTGCCATGCCACCCTCGTACGTCGGGGCGAAGTTGCCCACCGGGGCGAGTTTCGCGCGCAGCTCCTCTGCGGCGTTGCGGAGGCCGAGGCCGCGGTGCTGGGTGGACCAGGACTTGGCCGGGCCGCCGACCCAGGCGATCCGCTGGTGGCCGAGGGCAACAAGGTGGGCGACGGCCTGGCGCATGCCGCCCTCGTTGTCGTAGGTGACGCCCGGAATCCCCTCGGCGGCACGGTTGACGAGGACGACGGTGGTGTCCTGGGCGATCGCCGCGAGTTCGTCGTTGCTCGCGCGGGGCGAGCACAGGATGACGCCGTCGACCTGCTTGGACAGGGCACGCACGAGTCCGGCCTCGGCTGCCGGGTCCTCGTCGGTGTCTGCGACGAAGACGGAGACGTCGTGGCGGCGGGCGCGTGCCTGCACGCCCTTGGTGACGCCGGCAAAGAACGGGTTGGCCAGATCCGGTACGACCAGGCCGATCGTCCCGGTCCGCCCGGTGATCAGCCCCCGAGCCGCTCGGTTCGGCTCGTAGCCCAACTGGTCGACGGCTGCTGCAACCCGCGCTCTCGTCGCCGCATTCACCATGCCCGGCAACGACAACGCCCGAGACACCGTGGAAGGCGACACACCCGCCAACCGAGCCACATCCCGAATAGTCGCCGCCACACCCACCTCCATCACCCACCGAGCCAACCGAACCCCATCCGAGGAACCGAAACCCACCCGAGCCCGAGCCCGAGCCCGAGCCCAGCCGAGCCGAGACCTGCCCGACCCGAGCCCAGCCCACGGCCGGTTGCGCCCATTCCCTCCCCCGCCCCGAGCGAAGCGAGGGGCGGGGGAGGGTCGGATTGAGTCTGCAATCGGTTGCAAGCTGTGTCAAGCGATCGGGGTTTGGACGCTTGCTTGTGCTGACAACCTCCGACTGCAATCCTTTGCAGGATACGTTTCAGCCCATCGCATCGGAGGACCTATGTCGAAGGCTCTGCAGCCTCATCCGGATCGTGCTTTCCCGGCCGGGGAGGCGCGTGCGGTCGCCCGCCGGATCCACGCTTCGACGAAGGACCTGCCGCTGCTCTGCCTGCACGGGCATGTCGACATCGGGCTGTTCGCCACCGACGCGCCGTTCGGCGACCCGGCCGAGCTGCTCGTCGTCCCGGACCACTACGTGACCCGGATGCTGGTCTCCCAGGGAGTCTCACCCGACAAGCTCGGCCTCCCCCGCCGCGACGGCCAGAAAACCGCCGAGCCGCGGGAGATCTGGCGTGAGTTCTGCGCGAACTGGCACCTGTTCCTCGGCACCCCGAGCCGCTACTGGCTCGAGCACGAGTTCGCCGAGGTCCTCGGTATTACCGTGCACCCGTCCGCCGACAACGCCGACGAACTGTACGACCAGATCACCGCACGCCTCGCCGAGCCCGAGTTCCGCCCACGGGCCTTGCTCGACCGCTTCAACATCGAGCTGATCTCCACCACCGACGCGGCCACCGACGACGTTGCCCAGCACGCGACGCTCGCCGCGGACCTGCCTGGCCGCGTCGTCCCGACCTTCCGCCCCGACGCCATCGCACATCCCGACCGCGCCGGCTGGCCGGAACTCATCGCCCAGCTGGGCACATTGGCCGACGTCGACACCACGACGTACGACGGATTCCTCAAAGCGATCCGGCAGCGGAGGCAGGCATTCGTCGCGGCCGGTGCGCGCGCCACCGACCACGGTCACCTGAGCGCGGCCGCCGTACCGCTGTCGGATGCGGAAGCGGGCCGGATCTACGCGAGTGCGTTGAAGGGCGACGTGACGGCTGACGACGCGGCGGCGTTCGCGGGCCACATGCTGTACCAGTCGGCGGTGATGTCGGCCGAGGACGGACTGGTGATGCAGCTGCATCCCGGCGTACTGCGGGATCACGACCCGGCGATCTTCGCGACGTACGGACCGGATCAGGGGCACGACATCCCGGTGGCGACCGAGTTTACGCGGTCGTTGCGGCCGCTGCTCGAGCGGTTCGGGCACGCGGACGGCTTCCGGATCGTGCTGTTCACCGTCGACGAGACCGTCTACTCCCGGGAGCTCGCGCCGCTGGCCGGCGTGTACCCGGCGGTCCGGTTGGGTGCGCCGTGGTGGTTCCTCGACAGCCCCGACGGCATGCGGCGGTTTCGTGAGCTCGTGACCGAGACGGCGGGCTTCTACAACATGTCGGGGTTCGTGGACGACACCCGCGCGTACCTGTCTATCCCGGCCCGCCACGACCTGGCCCGGCGGATCGACGCCGGGTACCTCGCCAACCTGGTCGTACAGCACCGCCTCGACGAGGACGACGCGTTCACCGTCGCGAAGGCACTCGCGTACGACCTGGCGAAGGACACGTACCTCTAGAGCAGGTAGTCTCACGCAGATCTGTTCGCCGGGGGCGGGGACAGCACCGTCGGGTGTGTGAAGGGACCTGGATGAGGCGTGGGGTTGTCGTGGCCGTTGGTGCCACGCTGCTGATGGTGTCGGGTTGCTCGGGCAAGGGAACAACCGAGCCGCCCAAGTCAGCGCCGTCCGCGACCACGACCGTCACCGTCCCCACCGCTCCCCCGACCGCAGCAGCCGCCGTACTCGGACCAACCGGCCCGAGTACGGCGAAGCCCTGCAGCGGCACGAACATCCCGGTAGGGACCGATCCGCAGCCGATCATCGACGCAGCGCCGCAGGGCACGACATTCTGCTTCGCCAAGGGTGTGCATCGGCTCGCACGCCCGATCCAGCCCCGCAGTAACGACACGCTGGCCGGCAACGCCGGCGCAGTCCTCAGCGGCTCCGTCCGGCTCACCGGATGGAAGCGAGAAGGCACCGGCTGGGCGGTCCATGGCGCACTGCCCGCTGCGTATCCGCTGAAGGGGCAGTGCGAGGACAACAAGACCAAGCCCTGCCAGCTCGGCGAGCAGGTCTTCCAGGATGGCAACCACCTGACCCGCGTCATGAGCCTGAGCCAGCTCAAGCCAGGCACGTTCTTCGGTGACTACCAGGCCAACGCCCTGTACCTGGGCGACGACCCCACCGGCCACGTCATCGAGATGGCGAAGACCCAGACCGCGATCGACAAATCCGCGGACAACGTCACGGTGACCGGCCTGACCATTCAGCAGTTCGCCAGCCGCCCGCAGGCCGGCGCGCTGCAGGCCGGCGCCGGGTGGAAGGTGACCGCGAACGAGGTCCGCTGGAACCACGCCGTCGGCATCATGGTGATCGAGGGCGACAACACCGTCGTCAGCCGCAACACCGTCGCCGACAACGGCCAGCTCGGCATCGGGCAGTACAAGTCGGCCGGCGTGAAGATCACCGCGAACCTCGTCACCCGCAACAACACCGACGGCTTCTGGATCGCGGACTGGGAGACAGGCGGGATCAAGTCCACCCGCTCGTCCGGCGAGGTCAGCGGCAACGACATCATCGCGAACCGCGGCATCGGCATGTGGAGCGACATCGCGGAGTACGACCGCCGGATCACCGGGAACCGGATCCGGGACAACGCGGCCGACGGCATCCGGTACGAGATCAGCTACTCGGCCGTCATCGACCAGAACGTTGTCGAGCACAACGGGTTCGGCACCGGCCGCGGGTCGGGCGGCACGCTCTGGGACGGCGGCGGCATCAACGTCAACACGTCCTCCGACGTACAGGTCCGCGGCAACCTGATCAAGGACAACCGCAACGCCTTGTCGATCCAGTCCCGCACCCGCGGCGACGGTCCGCGAGGCACCTACGTCCTGCGCAACGTCCTCGTCGAGGGCAACCTGGTCGTGATGAGCGACGCGGCGTCGTCCCTCGGCGTGGTGGAGAACAAGCGTTCCCCCACGCAGCCCGGTGCGATCACGTTCCGCCGCAACAGCTATCAGGGCGCCGACCACTTCGCGTACCGGGGGAAGACCATGACCTGGTCCGAGTGGCAGCAGTCCGGCTTCGACCAGGACTCAGTGAGCAGCTAACACTCGTCTTCGATGCCGGATCCGGTCGGCGTCGCAGATGGCAGCGGCGACCAGCAGGTGCACGGTCATCGACGACAAGTCGGACAGGCCGCTCTCGTTGAGCGAGGCGGCGGTGACATAGGCCAGCAGCAGCGCGCCGGAGGCCCGGATGTACGGCGTGGGCGCGCGCAGGACCGAGACCCACGCGACGATCAGCGCGACCGCGACGATCGCGACCGCCAGCAGACCGGTCTCCCAGTAGAGCCCGAGCCAGCTGTTGTCGATCGCCATCACGTCGACGTCGCCCTCGCCGCGGGTCAGCAGGACCCGTTTGTTGCCGAGGCCGTGGCCGATGATCGCGGTCTGCGTCGACACCTTCTCGTCGACGACCGCCTGCCAACTCGTCGTCCGGCCGCTCAGCGAGGCGATCTGCCGCGTGCCCTGACCGCGCAGCAACCAGGTGTGCAGCGACCCGATGGTCAGGAACGCGAGCCCGAGCAACGCCGGCACCGCGAGGCACGCGATCCGGCCGAGCCAGGTCTTGCGGGTGATGATCAGCGCCACCACCAGCCCGAAGGCGAGCGCGGCCGCCGACGTCCGGGTGCGACTGGCGGCGATCAGGACGCCGCCCAGCCCGATCAGCACGACGGCCGGCAGCACCGACAACTTCCGGCAGACCAGCCCGATCAGCGCCAACCCGAGCAGGATCGCCCCGACCTCACCGACGCGCGGCGGCAGCATCGGGATGATGACACCCTGCAGCCGGGACCCGGTGCCCAGCGAGCTCAGCGGCCGCCAGGCCTGCCCCGGGTCGTAGACAACGCTCAGTACGACGGTTGCCGCCAGCAACAGGTGGGCCCACAGATGCGCCCGCACCAAGCGCTCCGGCACCTCGACCAGCGGCCGCCACAGCAGGAAGATGAACAACAGCCCGATCAGGAACCGGGCCAGCCGCGTCAACGGCCCCATCGGCTCCGCCAGCAGGAAGGCGGTCGCACACGCGAACAGCACGTACATCACGTACAGCCAGCTGGCCGGATTCACCCGGGTCCGGAACCCCGGCTTGGTCGCCGCGAGCGCGACCAGGAAGACCACCCCGAGCAGCACGCCCTTCGCGACGCTGTTCGTGGACCCGGTCGTGCCCTGCGGCGCCGCGACCCGCGACGACCAGGGCTGTACGCCGAGCACGAACAGGCACCACAGCATCAGCCAGAACCAGGCCGGCCGTTGGATCTCGCCCTCGACCGTCCCCGGCACCGCCGGGGCCAATCGATGCGCGCGCGAGTAGGTGCTCTGCATCAGCGCATCGGCGGAGCCGGGTCCAGCGGCTTGTAGTTCAGCGGGATCCCGAGCGTCTCGTCCTGTGACGCCGCCCCGATCAGTACGACGCCCAGCACCGGTGCGCCCGCGAACTGCAGCGCACCGGTCAGTCGCGCGACGTCCATCTCCTTGTCGAGACCGACCTGGACCACCAGCACGGACGCGTCGACCGCGGCGGCCAGCGGCGCGATGCCGTGCCGTCCGACCGAGGCCGGGCCGTGGATCACGACGGAGTACCCCGGCGGCAGGTCCGCCACGATGCCGGGCACGAGCGACGGGCCGACCGCCTCGGCGGTCTCCTCGTGGTTCAGGCCGGGCGGCAGGACGTACAGGTCCGCGACCGTCCCCGGGCGGAACAGCTTGCGGGCCCGGATCGCCCGGGTCGCGGCCGGCTCCATCACCAGGTCCGTGAGTCCTTCATGACCGGTGAGGTGCGGCAGCACCGGCGTACCCTCGATGTCGGCCAGGACCAGCAGGGTCTCGCGGCCGTCGCGGGCGTTCGCCTCGGCCATCGCGAGCGCGATGCCGGCCGAGTTCGGCGTGGGGGACGCCGAGACCACCAGCAGTGCGCCCGGGCCGCCGCCCGCGAACGCGCGTGGGCTCAGCTCGCGACGCGCCAGCGCACCACTCGCCTCGGCCCCCAGCGCGGTGATCTCGTACTGCGGGAGCTCCGGGGCCGACCGCTGCCAGAACCGGCGCCGATGCCCCTCGGAGGCCGCGATCACGGGCGAGCTCGTCGCTCGCGCCGCCTGGTCCCGGGTCAGGATGTACGGCGTCAGGTGCGACCGCAGCAGCGCGAGACCGAAGCCGAGGACCAGACCGAGGATGCCCCCGACGAGGATGTCGCGGGCAACGATCGGCGACGAGCTGGCGGTGTCGGTCGTTGCCGGCGTCACCAATTGGCTCCCGGCGCCGACCGTGGACAGCGCCTTGAGCATCGCGGCCGCGTCGTCCGCGGCCTGCCGGGCCTCGGTCGCGAGGCCGACCCGCTGGTCGCGCAGCGCCGCCGCCGTCTGGTTGTCGCCGCGGCCGACCGCCTCGTCGATCTGGCTGACCAGGCTGCGGGACTGCTGGGTCGCCGTCTTGGACCTGGCCTGCGCCTGCTCGGCCAGGTTGGTGAGCAGAGCCTTGGCTTCGGTGTTGCGCTGCGCCAGGTAGATGCTGGAGATCGCGTTGGCCCGCTCGACCGCCTTCTGCGCCGTCGGCCCGTCGGTCGTGACCAGGTAGGCGTTGTCGGTGACCGCCTTCACCCGGGTCACCGACGCCAGCTCCTGGATGGTCTTACCGTCGGTCGGCATGCCGAGCTGCTTCACGACGGCGGCCAGCAGCGTCGGGCTGGCCATCACGCGGGCCTGAGTCTCGGCCGGCAGGTCCATCCCGAGCGGGCCGGTCTTGTCGGCGCCGTCGGACAGCTTCCCGACCAGCGCCGGCGGCACCGCCGGGCCGATCACCAGCTGGCTCGAGGCGGTCCACCGGGTCGTCTGGGAGAGCGCGAACACGGAGGCTCCGAGCAGTCCGAGCACGATGCAGCCCATGATCAGCCACTTCTGCCGCAGCAGAGACTGAGCGGTTTCCCGCCAGACCACGGTGCCCGGTTCCATTGCCTACCTCACTCCGTTGACGCCAGCGCCTCAGGATATAGGCACCGGAATGTGATCACAGCATCTCCTCCCGTGCCCTACTCTCTTCTCGGGGGAATCTGGGGTTATCACTTTTATGTCCGAGGGGGGACATCGCAGCATGACGAAGAGACGACTGTTCACGCGGCTGGGGATCGTGGGCACTCTGCTCGCCGGTGCGCTGGTGGTGGCGTTCGCGCCACCCGCGCAGAGCATCGAGGCCTCGCTCTCGGCGATCAACAGCTCGACCTGGCAGACCAACGCCAGCGTCCAGGGCATCGCCGTCGCCGCCGGCAAGGCGTACGCCGGAGGCCGCTTCACCAGCGTCCGGCCGCCGGGCGCCGCTGCCGGGACCGGCGAGGTCGGCCAGGCGTACCTGGCCGCGTTCGACGCGACCACCGGCGCACTGGTCACCACGTTCAACCCGGTGCTGAACGGGCAGGTCTACGCCGTGGCCGCCTCCGCGGACGGCTCGCGGATCTTCGTCGGGGGTGACTTCACCACCGTCAACGGCCAGACCCGGAACCGGATCGCCGCCTTCGACACCGCCACCGGCGCCCTGGTCGCGAACTGGAAGCCGTCCGTGTCCTACCGGGTCAAGACGATCGCTGTCTCCGGTACCACGGTGTACTTCGGCGGCTCGTTCGGCCTGGTGAACAACCTCACCCGCAATCGGCTCGCCGCGGTCACCACCGACACCGGCACGCTGCTGCCGTGGGCGCCGGACGTGAACGGCGACGTGTACGCCGTCGACGCTGCCGATGACGCCTCCAAGGTGTACGCCGGCGGCCAGTTCAGCACCGTCAACGGCACGAACCAGAACACCGTGACGAGCCTCGACCCGGTGAGCGGCGCAGTACTGCCCTTCCCCGGCGCGTCCGCCGTACCGCCGCCGAACGGGTCCTGCACGACCCGGGTGAAGTCGATCGACGCCAGCGGCGACACCGTGTACTTCGGGAACGGCGGTGACGGCGGCGGCTGCTTCGACGGCACCTGGGCGGTCGACATCGCGACCAACACGCTGAAGTGGAAGAACCAGTGCCTCGGCGCGACCGAGGCGGTCAAGGTCGTCAACGGCTGGCTGTACAAGGGCTCCCACGCCCACGACTGCGCCAACCAGGGCGCCGGCGGCTTCCCGCAAGGCTTCGACTACCGCTTCCTGCTGAGCGAGAAGCTGTCCGACGGCTCGCTCGGCCCGTGGTACCCGAACACCGACGCGGACCCGAACAGCGTGACCAACGTCGGTCCGCTGGCGTTCGCGACCAACGGCAGCGACCTCTGGGCCGGCGGCGACTTCCTGCACGTCAACGGGGTCGCGCAGCAGGGTCTGACCCACTTCACCAACGCTGCCCCGGGTGCGGCACCGGCCAAGCCGGCCAAGCTGCTCCCCTACAGCGTCCAGCCGGGCGTCGTGCAGATCCACTTCCCGACCGTCGTCGACAACGACGACAGCACGCTGACCTACCGGCTGCTGAAGGGCTTCAGCAACACCACGATCGCGACCTGGACGGCCAAGTCCACGCCGTGGTACCGGCCATGGCTGAGCTACACCGACACGTCCTCCGCGCCCGGTGAGTCGACCAACTACCGCGTCGAGGTCACCGACGGCAGTACGACGATCCGCGGCAACTACTCCGACCCGATCACGGTCGCATCGACCGCATCGACGGCGTACGACCAGATCGTCAACGCCGACGGGCCGCAGGCGTACTGGCGGCTCGGTGAAGCGGCCGGTACGACGACGTCGGTCGACTCCTCGGGTCAGAGCAACAACGGCACGTTCACGGGCGTGACGCTCGGCGGCGCGGGTGCAATCGCGGGCAACACGGCGATGACGACCAGCACGACCACCGGCCGGATGGTCGGCGAGAAGGCGGACAGCTTCCCGCAGCAGTTCACGGTCGAGGCCTGGGTGAAGCAGAGCGGTATCGGCCGCGGCGGCCGGATCATCGGCTTCGGCAACGGGAAGACCCAGAGCAGCGCGATCAACGACCGGATGCTGTACATGCGGACCAACGGCTCGATCGTCTTCGGCGTCAACGACGGCAGCCAGCGCACGCTGACCAGCCCGTCCGGCAAGAACGACGGGCAGTGGCACCACGTGGTCGGCACGTTCGACAACGGGATGATGAAGCTGTACGTCGACGGCGTCCTCAGCGGCAGCTCGCTGGTCGGTCAGGCGTCGCTGTACTACGGCTGGTGGCGGGTCGGCTACGACCTCACGAACTCGTGGCCCGGCGGCGGCGCGACCCAGACCGGAATGGGGATCGACGAGGCGGCGGTCTACCCGTACGCGCTGACCCCGGTACAGGTCCAATCCCACTTTGCTGCAAAGTGAAAAGGCCGCTTTCTGCAAGGTTTGGCACAAAGCTATAACGCGGCTGGGAGGCCCGCTTCCGGTGGGCCTCCCACAGCGGTAATGTCCGCCGCTGGTGCGTGATGAGGCACGCGCTGTACGCCCCCGCCTGTCGAAGGACATAAATGAAGAAGTTAGTGCTGGCCCTTGTCACCGCAGCGGCTGTCGTGGCCGCGGCGTTGATTCCCTCGGGACCGCCGGTGGAGGCGGCGACTCCGGGCTTCGCATCCGCCGTATCCGCCATCAAGCAGCCGTCGTGGCAGACCAACAACAGCGTGAACGCGCTGGCGATCGCCGGGAACACCGTGTACGCCGGCGGTCTGTTCACCAGGCTCCGGCAGCCGGGTATGGCGTCGGGTCAGGCGCCGGAGACGCTCCGCAGCTACGTCGCCGCCTTCGACCGGACCACCGGCAAGCCGACCGCGTTCGCGCCGACCGTGAACGGTCCGGTCTACGCCATCGCGACCAGCCCGGACGGCAAGTGGGTGGTGATCGGCGGCGACTTCACCATGGTGAACGGCCTGCGGCGCAGCAAGATCGCGATGTTCAGCGTCGCCACCGGCAAGCTCGTGCAGGCCTGGGACCCGGTGGTCGCGGCCCGCGTGAAGGCGTTGGCGATCTACGGCAACAGCGTGTTCATCGGGGGCGCGTTCGGCAAGATCGACGGGGCGGTCCGCAACCGGCTCGGCGCGGTCCGGCTGATCCAGGGCGACCTGCTGCCGTGGAACCCGAACGCCAACAACGACGTCTACGCGATCGACGTGTCCGACAACGGCACCCGGGTGTTCGTCGGCGGTCCGTTCAGCACGATCAACGGCAAGGACCACTACTCGCTGGCGATGCTGAACAACACCACCGGCGCGGCCTTCGACTTCCCGGCCGCGGCGGCGATCCCGAAGCCGACCGCCACCTGCACGACGCGGGTGAAGGACATCGACACCCTCGGCGACAACGTCTACGTCTCCAACGGCGGTGACGGCGGCGGCTGCTACGACGGCGTACTCGCGGCGCAGGTCTCGACCGGCAAGCTGCTGTGGCAGAACAAGTGCCTGGGCGCGACCGAGGCGATCAAGGCGATCGGCAACTGGCTCTACAAGGGCTCCCACGCCCACGATTGCTCGTCGTCTCCCAACGGCTTCTCCAACGGCAGCGGGACGCACTACCTGCTGGTCGAGAGCGCGATCAACGGCAACCTCGGACCGTGGTTCCCGAACACCGACGCGAACCTGAAGAGCACCACGAAGGTCGGTCCGCTGGCGATGGCCGGCACCGCCACCGACCTGTGGGTCGGCGGTGACTTCCTGCACGTGAACGGCAAGCTCCAGGTCGGCATCACCCGGTTCACGAACGCGCCGGGCGGCGCGGCTCCCGCCGTACCGAAGGCGCCGACGCTGAGCGCGACGACGTCCGGCCGGGTCTACGTGACGTACTCCGATGTGTACGACCTGGACAACCTGACGCTGACGTACAACGTGTTCCGCGGTTCGCTGAACGTCGGGTCGCACGCCTACACGTCGTACTTCTGGCAGGCGCGGAAGTCCTACCAGGTGGTGGATCGCGGCCTCAAGCGCGGCTCGACGTACGCGTACCACATCGAGGTACACGACGGCCGCAACATCATGAAGGGCGCCACCGCGAGCGTAAAGATTCCTTAGCTCGCAGCCGCGGCGCGGCCCTGAGCCGTCACCCGCGCCGCCACCGTTGAACGTCTCAGGGGTCAACCCCGCGGACTGTCGGTTGCGGAGGAAGAATCCTCCGGTCCAACCGTCAAGCCACGGGGTTGACCCCTGAGACGTGCGTGGGCGGCGGGGTAGGGCCGGGGGGTTGTCCACAGGTGTCGGGGTGGGGGATGCGCCGGACCTCGTCGATCGCTGATCCTTGCGGGATGAATCCGATGCTCGCCGTGGTCGCCGCAAGCCAGGGTGGCGTGTTCAGCCGGGCGCAGGCGTTCGCTTGCGGGTACACGCCGCGCGGGATCAGGGACCGGGTCCGGGGTGGACGATGGTTGCGGGTGCGCTACGGACAGTACGCCGAAGCCGCTGACCTGAGCCGACTCCCTCCCTGGGAGCAGAAGTTGGCTCGGCACCGACTCCTGGTGTATGCCGTCATGAACGCGATGCGCCCCGGAGCCGTTGCCGTCAGCCACCAATCGTCCCTGCTCCTGCACGGACTGCCCTTGTGGGGCGTCGACCTGTCAGAGGTGCACGTCAGTCGCCTGGACGAACGCAGGCACAGCGGCCCAGTCGCAGGGGTCCGCTATCACCGGGGCGTTCTGACAGCCGACGAACTCGTAACGGTGGGAGATCTGACCGCGACGGCTCTGCCCAGAGCTGTTGTCGAATCCGCCTGCGTCGCGTCGTTCGAGTCCGGCGTGATCTTCGCTGATGCGGCGCTTCGCGATGGCAGGATCGACCGGGACGACCTGCACCGACTGCTTCGACTCACCGAGTTCTGGCCGGGAAGCGCCACGGCCCGGGCCGCGCTCAGCTTCGCGAACGGCCTGTCGGAGTCGGTCGGAGAGTCTCGGCTGCGGGTCCTGATGCACAACCAGGGCCCGCCCGCGCCGGAGCTCCAGGTCCTCTACCACGATCGGGACGGGATCATCGGACGTGTCGATTTCGATTTCTCCGAATACAACACCGTCGTCGAGTTCGACGGCAGACTGAAGTACGCCGGAGCTTCGAGCGACGTACTCGTCGACGAGAAGATCCGCGAGGACCGACTGCGCGCCGCCGGACGCGAGGTCGTGCGCGTCATGTGGCCGGACCTGGACCGCCCGACCCGGACCGCCGCTGACATCCGGGCCGCCTTCGCCCGATCCCGCCGTACCGCCTGACCCCGCCGTACCGCCTGACTCCGTCGTACTGCGTGACGCGACGTACCGCATGATCGCCGATCCCCCGGCCCATCGCACATCTGCCGCGGGCCGCCCCCCGTTCGTCTCAGGGGTCAACCCCTGAGGTTGTCGGTTGGCCTGCCTGAATCCGAGGGGCCAACCGACCTGCTTAGGGGTTGACCCCTGAGACGAACACGGGCGGTGCCCGGGCGGGGCGGGCCGGGGTTTGCCGGCGCGGGCGGGGTGGGCCGGGGCGGGCGGTGCCCGGGTGGGTGGGCAGGGTGGGGTTAGGGGGTGGCGCGGCGGTGGGCGGCGATGGCTCGGTGGGCTTCGTTCCACCACAGGAGCAGTGTGGTGAACGAGGCGCCGGCCAGCCCCCACGCCGCGCCCTTCGGGCCCCACAGGTAGGCGCCGCCGATGCCGCAGGTGATCAGGATGACCGACGAGATCAGGCGGACGCGCAGGCCGCGAGTGGCTGCGGTCAGGGCCCGCATGATCGCGAAGGCGCCCGCGTTCGAGGCGCCCAGCGCCTGCAGCAGGATGACGGGGATCAGGACGCTATGAGCCTGTGTCCACACGCCGGGACCGAGCAGTTCACGGCCGACAACGGCCGGTAGCAGAAGGAAGACAGCGCCCCACGCGAGCGCACCGGCTCCGACGCCGAACGAGATGGCCAGGCCGACGAGCCACAACCGGCGGTACGAGTGCCGCAGCGCACGCGCTGCTTCGGGTACGGAGATCATCCGGATGCCCTGGTTCAGCACGTTGACCGGGCCGAGCAGTACCTGCGCGCCGCGGATGCCCGCAGTGGCCACCAGACCGGCGGCCGCGGTGATGCCGAGCATGTAGACCTGGATCGTGCCCGAGACCGCGAGCATCTCGCCGACGTACTTCGGGCTCAGGTCCCAGTTCCGCTGCACCCATTCACGAATCAGCTGCCTGCGTGGCGATACGCCGGCCTGGAAGCGACCCGCGATCGCGGCGATGACCGCACCGAGCCCCCAGCCGAACGTGAGGCTGAAGGCCGACGTCGTACCGGTCAGGTAGAGGCCGCCGAAGATCGCGAGCATCGCCAGCAGCCAGATCAGGTCGTTGACGAACGCCTTGTTGCCCTCGCCCACGACGAAGAAGGCCCAGCGCCAGGCATCCTGCAGCAGCAGGCCCGGCATCGTCACCGCGAAGGCGATCAGCACTCCCTTGGACGGGACGCCCGGGAACGCCGCGATCGCCAGGCCGACCACCATCGCCAGCAGGCCCGTCAGCAAAGCGGTTGCCGTGCTCGCCCGGACTGCCCGCTGCCATTCAGGCGTTCGATCGCCGGAGTGGCGGACGGCAAGGGGTTCCGTGGAGACCGCCCGGGACACGTTCAGCGCGATCGTGTAGCCGCCGAAGGCAAGGGCATAGATGCCGAAGTCGGCCACCGTGCTCGAGCGAGCGACGACGACCCCGACCGCGAGGTTGCTGAGACTCGACAGCCCCTGGTCGGCCAAACCCCAACTGGCGCGACCGGCCGGTCCGGCCAGCCGACGCAACTTCGGCCGCCGGAACTTCACCGGCTCACTCTAGAGCGGACGCGGCGGATGACGGAGAACGCCTACGAGGAAACGCGGGATGCCCAGCACATAGCGCTTCCACAGCCGACGCGGTTCCTTGTACAGCCGGTAGCTCCACTCCAGCCCGGCGCGCTGCATCCACAGCGGCGCGCGGTCCAGCCGGCCGGTGTGGAAGTCGAACGCCGCTCCGACGCCGATCAGGATCGCGGCGTTCAGCCGGTCGCGGTGATCGGCCATCCAGCGCTCCTGCTTCGGCGCGCCGAGCCCGACCCAGATGATGTCCGGACGCGCCGCGTTCATCCGGGCAACCACGGCGGCGTCCTCGGCCGCGGTCAGCGGCCGGTACGGCGGGCACTCGGTGCCGACGACCTTCAAGGCCGGGTGACGCTCCTGGAAGACGTCCCGCAGCTCCTCGGCCACACCCTCGGCGCCGCCGTAGAAGTACTGCGTCCAGCCGCGCTGAGCCGCCTCTGCCATCACCCGCTCGAGCAGATCCGGCCCGGCGACCCGGTCCATCTGGTCGAAGCCGGCCTTGTGGCCCGCCCAGACCAGCGGCATACCGTCCGGCACCGTCAGCCCGGCGGTGTTGTAGACCTCGGTGAGCCGCTCATCGGCGCGCGCGTGCAGCAGCGCGTTCATGTCCGTCACGCAGACCAGTTCGCGGTCCTGCTGGTCGATCCAGCGGGCGAACGTCGCCACGGTGTGGTCCGGATTGGTGATGCTGACATGGATGCCGAGGACATCGACCCGGTCGGCCTGAACGGGGTGGCCGTACCTGGTCGACGTAGTCGTTGCTTGCTGCACATCGGTCATCCGTCAGTCCTCCGGGGCCAGCGCGGCGAGATCCGCGTCGACCATGATCTGAACCAGCTCCGGCACGTGCACCTGGGCCTTCCAGCCCAGCTCGGTCATGGCTTTGGACGCGTCCCCGATCAGCGAGTCGACCTCGGTCGGACGGACGTACCGCGCGTCGTAGTCGACATACTGCTCCCAATCCAGGCCCACGTGGTCGAAGGCGCGCGCGACGAAATCCTTGACCGAGTACGACGTACCGGTCGCGATCACGTAGTCGGCCGGGGTGTCGTGCTGCAGCATCCGCCACATGCCCTCGACGTACTCCGGGGCGTAGCCCCAGTCGCGGCAGGCGTCCAGATTGCCCAGGTAGAGGCGATCCTGCCGGCCCAGCTTGATCGCGGCGACCGCGCGGCTGATCTTCCGGGTCACGAACGTCTCGCCCCGGCGCGGCGACTCATGGTTGAACAGGATCCCGTTCACCGCGAACATGTCGTACGCCTCGCGGTAGTTCCGGGTCATCCAGTAGCCGTAGAGCTTGGCAGCGCCGTACGGCGAGCGCGGGTAGAACGGGGTGTCCTCGTTCTGCGGCGGTGGCGTCGCGCCGAACATCTCCGACGAGGACGCCTGGTAGAACCGGCAGTCCAGCCCGATCATCCGGATCGCCTCGAGCAACCGCGTCGTACCCATCCCGGTGGTGTCACCGGTGTACTCCGGCTCGTCGAAGCTCACCCGCACATGCGACTGCGCGGCCAGGTGATACACCTCGGACGGCTGGATCGAGGCCAGCAGCGTGACGAGCCGCGAGCCGTCGGTCAGATCTCCGTAGTGCAGGAACAGCCGCTTGTCCTCCGCGTGCGGATCCTCGTACAGGTGGTCGATCCGCTTCGTGTTGAACGTCGAGGCCCGCCGGATCAGGCCGTGCACCTCGTAGCCCTTGGCAAGCAACAGCTCCGCCAGGTACGAGCCGTCCTGGCCGGTGATGCCCGTGACGAGCGCCTTCTTCATGAGTGGTTCTCCACATACCAGCGGTAGGTGGCGGCCACACCGTCTTCGAGGTCGATGGACGGCTTCCAGCCCAGCGCCAGCAGCTTGCTCACGTCGAGCAGCTTGCGCGGGGTGCCGTCCGGCTTGGACAGATCGTTGCTCAAGGCACCGGTGTAGCCGACGACGCGGGCGACCAGTTCGGCCAGCTCGCGGATCGACACGTCCGCGCCGACGCCGACGTTGATCGGCTCGGGTGCGTCGTACTGGTCGAGCAGGTGCAGGCACGCGTCGGCCAGGTCATCCACGTGCAGGAACTCGCGGCGCGGCGTACCGCTCCCCCACAGCACGACCTCGTCGGCGCCGGCCAGCTTGGCCTCGTGGAAGCGGCGGATCAGCGCCGGCAGCACGTGCGACGTGGCCGGATCGAAGTTGTCGTTCGGCCCGTAGAGATTGGTCGGCATCGCCGAGATCCAGCGCAGACCGTACTGCCGGCGGACGGCCTGGACCTGCATGATGCCGGCGATCTTCGCGATCGCGTACGCGTCGTTGGTCGGCTCGAGCTCACCGGTCAGCAGGCTCGACTCGCGGATCGGCTGGTCGGCGTACTTCGGATAGATGCACGACGAGCCGAGGAACAGCAGCCGCGGCGTCCGTACTTCGAGGGCCGCGTCCATCAGGTTCACCTGGATCCGCAGGTTGTCGCTGAGGAACTCGGTCGGGTGGTCGCGGTTCGCGAGGATCCCACCGACCCGGGCAGCCGCGTCGACGACTATCGCGGGCTTGTGCTCGGCCAGGAACGCGAACGTGGCATCGCGGTCGCGCAGGTCGAGCTCCGAGGACGACGCGCCGATCAGCTGCGTGAACCCGGCAGCTTCCAGACGCCGCCAGATCGCGGAGCCGACGAGGCCGCGGTGTCCCGCGACGTACACGGGTGCCTGAAGGTCCATGTCAGTACGCTCCCGCGCCGTAGGCGACCGCGCGCACGGTCTTCCAGAGGATGAGTAGATCCAGGGTCATCGACCAGTTGTCGACGTAGCGGAGGTCGAGGCGGACCGACTCGTCCCAGGACAGGTCGCTGCGGCCGCTGACCTGCCACAGGCCGGTCATGCCGGGCTTCACGAGCATCCGCCGCGAGTCGTCAGCGGCGTACAGGGCGACCTCCTCGGCCAGCGGCGGCCGCGGACCCACCAGCGACATGTCGCCGCGCAGCACGTTGAACAGTTGCGGCAGCTCGTCGAGCGAGAACCGCCGGATCCACCGGCCCAGCGGCGTCATCCGCGGGTCGTCGCGCATCTTGAAGATCACGCCGTTGCCGTCGCTCAACGCGTACAGATCACCGAGCCGCTGCTCGGCGTCGGAGTACATGCTCCGGAACTTCAGCATGGTGAACTCGACACCCCCGCGCCCGATCCGCTGCTGCCGGAAGAGCACCGGCCCGGGGCTGGAGACCTTGACCGCAAGGGCCAGGCCGATCAGCAACGGGGACAGCACGGCAATGAAGCCGAGGGCAACGGTTCGGTCGAAGACCGCCTTCATCAGGTGCGGGCCGCCGCTGACGGACGGCCGCTCCAGGTGCAGCAAGGACAGGCCGGCGACCGGGCGGACCGAGATCCGCGGACCGGCGACCTCGATGATGCCGGGTGACACGATCAACTCGATACCGCGCTGCTCCAGCGCCCACGACAGCCGGCGCAGCGACTGGCCGACCAACTCCGGATCGGTCGAGATGGCAACCACATCGACCGCGTGCCGGTCAGCGGCGGCGAGGATGTCCGGCTCGTCGAGCTCGTCGGGCTGCAGCGGACCGTTGTTGTGCCGGTCACCGCGCGGCCGGCAGGTCGCGACGACGCGGAACCCGTCGGTCGGACGCTTCTCCAGGTGCTCACACAGCGTCGCGGCCGGGCCACTTCGCCCGACCACGAGAACCCTGTGCATGCAGCGGCCTCGGACGCGGTGGCGGTGCAGGTCCTTGCGCAACGCATACCGCAGCAGCAGGGCCGAGATCACCATCACCGGGATCGCCAGCACCACGAAACCCCGGGCGATCTCGGTCTTCGTCACGTACGACGTCATCGCGACGGCGGCCGTGAGGCCGACGCCGGAACGCATCAGCGACCGGAACTCGTCCGGCCCGGCGCCGAAGTACCGCGGGTCGTAGCCCTTCGACAGCGCGACGACGGCGACCCAGGCCGGCGGCAGCAGACTGCTGACGACGAGATAGCTGGGACCGACGTGGTATCCGAACCTGGTCAGCAGGGCGATCGAGACACCGAGCATCGCGGCCAGCAGGTCACCGCCGACAGCGGCCCAGCGGTAGACACCGACCCAGCGGGGCTCGGTCGAGCGCGACGGCAGCGGAACGATCGCCGGGACCTCATGCGGCACGACCCAGAGCGGTCCGTGCCCGTCCATCCGGCCGGGCGCTTCAGCTCCGCTCACACCAGTCCTTCGGTCTCACGTTGCGGCCGCTCGGACACGCTCCGTGCCCATCGCTTCCCGCAACTATGCATCCCCAGAATTCACCCGCGCGTCGGCGACGAGTCACCGAAGATTACTACGCACCACGGGCCCCGGCGACCACCAGGCCGCCTTCCTTGTGGAGAACTTGCATTGTGAGCCGCGAACCAGTTGCTTGATCACGAAATGATCAAGAAAACAAGGCAGTCCGGCCGACGTCGAGCTGACGCCGGCCGGACAAAAACTTGACGACTGGTCAGACAGGGTTCAGACAGTCGCGCGGCTCGGAGTGTCGTACTCCTCGACCACCGAGGCCGGGATGTGCTCGAGGTCGCTGACCCGCAGGTAGTCGCCCATCGTCGTGCCGGTGCACTCGGAGTCGATGTTCGGCGCCATCCGGCCCTCGACCGCGTCACCGAGGTGCACGGTGCGCAGGTCGATGCTGAACCGGGTCCGCCCCGACGTGTTCGGCACGCTGGAGTGCAGCTGCGCCCCGGAGAACAGGATGATCCCGCCCGGCTTGCAGATCGGCCGGATCTGCGGCACCAGCTCGACCTCTTCCTCCGGCACCGGCTGGATCCGGGTGTCGGTGCCGATCTGGGTCGCCGCGATCTTCCGGCTGGTCGCGTTCCATTCCGCGTAGTTGTAGACCCGTGAGCTGTTCTTCACCGGGGTCTGCCAGTACCGCGGGTGGAACGCCAGCCCGTTGTCGTCGCCGATCGCGAAGATCGGCAGCCACCAGTTCAGCTGCGTGAACGGCGCGGAGTACCAGGTGTCGCGGTGCGGGTGGAACGCGAACGCGATCCCCGTGGTCAGGTAGTCGTCCGACGTCGAGCTGCGCATCCGCGGCACGTCGAAGTACACCTGCTCGGGGTCGCACCCGAAGTCGACCAGCATCTCCTGGATCAGCCGCTTCGACTCCGGGTGGTGGATGAACCGCGGCTTGAGCTCGGCGAGCAGGGCCGCGTAGTCCTCGACCGGCATCTCGAACTGGGCCGTCTCCGGATCGAGCGGGTGGAAGGCCTGGCGGGCCATCTCGCCGGCGAACTCGGTCAGCGCCAGCGTCGAGGGACGCGGTGAGTAGACGAACAGGTCGCCGTCGTACAGCTTCTGTCTACGCTCGTCGTCGCTGAACTCGGCGTCGACATAAATGGAATGCATGGGACCCCCTCCAGGTCTTGATTCCCCCGGCCGGACCTCGGCCTAAACTCCGGCCTCCGCCGGCAGTAGTTGACGTGACACGTCGGCCAGCGGGGCCAGCTCGACGCCCGGCAGGACCAGGTCGCCACGCATGAGTTCCAGGTAACGCTGCCGGAGCTGAGCCAGCATTCCGGTCTGGTCGTACTCGACACCGTCGAGCTCGGCGACCAGCGTGAGCTCCGAGATGGTGCCGGCCAGGCCGCACTCGTCGGCGGCGAGCAGCTCGGTCCGCTCGATCGGTCGCCGGTCGAACGGCATCCCGAGCTCCTTGGCCACCTCTTCGAGGATGTCGACCGTGATGCTGTCCAGGCACGACTCGCTGGTCGGCGGCGTGACGATCCGTCCGCGCTGGACCATCAGGACGCACGCACCGGTCGCCTCCGCGACGCGGCCGGCGTCGTTGAGCATGATCGCGTCGTCGTACCCGAGCCGGCGTACCTCGATGCGTGCCATCCGCGCGCCGACGTAGTTCGCGCTGCTCTTCACGCGCGTCGGCAGCACCAGGTCGGAGGCGCGGCGCCAACTCGTCACGCCGAGCCGCATCGGGTCCGGGTCGAGCTTGCGCTGGCTGAAGGCGGTCACCACCAGGTCGGCCTCGGTCGCTTCACCCCAGTGCCCATGGGTCACGTACATCGTCGGCCGGAACCACAGGTCCTTGTCCGGCACCAGCAGTTCGCCGGCCAGCTTCTCGAGCCCACCGAGGAATTCGTCGTAGCTGAACCGGACGGGGATGTGGAACAGCGACGCGGAACGGCGCAGCCGGTCGTAGTGACGGCGCGGAGTCCGGATCGAGAAGAGCTCGCCGGCGGAGTCCCAGTAGCCCTTCACGCCTTCGAAGACGCTCAGCGCGCGGGTCAGCGCCTCGGCGCCGATGTGGATCTTGACGTCGGTGTACGGCACGAGCTCGCCGTTGACGAGCGCCCACGGCGGCGTCTGGAGCTGCGATATCGATGCGGTGTGAGCCATGAGGGCCCCCTTCCGGAGTTGGTGATCGATCAGCGGGCGCTCAGGACGCCCGCGGCGAGATCGGCAAGAGATACGGCCCGTTGGTCGCGGGCCGACATCAGCGTGACCGGCAGCGGCCACGGAATGGCGAGATCGGGGTCGTCGTACGCGATCACGACGTCCTCGGACGGATCGTGCGGCCGGTCGATCCGGTACGCGATGTCCGCCGGTTCGGTGAGCGCCTGGAATCCGTGCCCGCACCCGGCCGGGATGTACACCGAGCACTGGGTGTCCCCCGACAGCGTGAAGTGCGCCTGCCCCAGGTACGTCGGGGAGTCCGGCCGGAGGTCGACCACGACGTCGAACACCTCGCCGGCCGAGCAGCGGACCAACTTCGCCTCGCCCTGTCCGGAGCGCAGATGCATGCCGCGCAGCACTCCCTTGTGGGACCGCGACAGGCTGTCCTGTGCGAACCCGTCCGGGTCGATCCCGACCGACCGGGCGATGTCGGCGTCGAAGGTCCGGCTGAAGAAGCCCCGGTCGTCGACGTGCGGTGTCGGCTCGAACAGATAGACACCGGCGATCTCGGGTACCTGCGTCACCTTCATGAGCGTCCCTCCAAAGTTTCCGCGGGCCGGGGAAAGACCTTCGACGACAGGACGTCGTACTGGTCCTCGAGCCGGCTGCGGTTGACTGCGTTCCGCTCGTCCATCGCCGGGCCGACCACGTCGCGGCGGGACTCGAGCGCGGTGTACTGGGCGATCAGTCGATCCACGTCGAGTGAGCGGATGTTCTGGCAGAACTCCGCGAGCCCCATGTCGGCCATCAGCACGTCGTTCTTCGCGGCGTACCCGATCGACACGGTCGGCTTGGACAGCATCAGTGCGCACACGACGTTGTGGAACCGGGTGGCGACGATCGTGTCGAGCGCTGCCATCTGCTCCATCACGTCGTCGAGCGATTTCGGCGGGTCCTCGACGACCCAGGACGGATCGAGGTCGGGCCGGTTCTCCCGGACGTCGGCGAGGATCGCGGCCGAGACCAGTTCGTCCTCGTGGTCGCCGGTGAGCAGCCGGACCCGGTGCCCGTGGTCCACCAGCCAGTGCACGAAGCGCGTCATCTTCGCGACGTACTCGTCGAAGACCTCTTCGGCGCGGTCGCGGTCGTCGTCGGTGCCCCGGTAGGTCATCACGCCGACGCCGACGGTCGTGGGTTCTCCCGGCGGCGTCGCCGACCGTACGGCGGGAATGGGCAGCGAGAACGCCAGGTCCGGATAGACCGGATCGTCCGCGATGCCCAGGCCGGTGGCGCGCATCGCGTCCTTCGACAACTGGTCGCGGAACGAGCGGTAGTAGGCCAGGCGGGCCGCCCAGGTGAAGACCCGGCGGGTCATCCGTCGTCCGGACGTGTTGGCGCCGACGCTGACCAGCGCGACCTTCGTGCCGGTCAGGCGGCCGGCCGCGGTCAGCAGCAGCAGCGAGTACGGGAAGCCCCACCAGCGCAGCGGCAGGCCGCCTTCCAGCACGCCCATGCCCGGCACGACCACCACGTCGTGGCGCCGTACCCAGGAGGCGGTCCAGAAGAAGTCGACGAACTTGCCGATCCCCTTGAGCGCGACCGAACGCAGGCTGCTCGCGGTGCTGTACTCGTCGCGGTTCCAGTTCATCCGGGTGGCCGGCAGGCCGTAGCGCTTCTCGACCACCTCCGGACCGGAGCAGAGGAAGTCGATCTCCGCATCCGGGTACGACTTGGCCAGGTAGGCCAGGAACGCCTCCAGCGATCCGTCGTTACCGAGGTTCCCGTGGCCGAGCAGGCCGAAGAACCCGATCCGCGGGCCGCCCTTGGCCGGCGGGCTGAAACTCTTGTCGTTCATGCGATTCGTCCGCTCTGGCCTGCGACCACCCTGGATACCGACACGACCTCACTGACCTGCTCGACCGGCGTGTCCTGCCTTCGCATCGACGGCGGCACCGCCCGGCTCGTCATCCAGCGCACAAGTTGCCAGAGGCAACGCACTCGCTGCCCGCCGGTCAGCGGCGCGCGGAACAGCATCCGGACGTAACCCAGCGGGTACTCCGCGAGCAGCCGGATGGTCGAGTGCTTGCGGCGGCGCGGGTCGAGGTTGCCGCACCAGGAACGGACCGTCCGGTTCGACCGCAGCGCGCTGTCCGGGTGGTCGCGGCGGAAGAACAACGACGCCGGCACGTGCAGGAACCGGCCGTGCAGCGCGATCTCGGCCACGATCGTCCGGTCGGCGTGATAAAAGCTCTCGTTCAGCGCGGTCTGGCGAAGTACGTCGGCCCGTACGACGCCGTAGTCGTCATCGCCGCCGACGTCGAACAGCAGGCTCCGGAACCGCTCGACCGGGTCCGGCGAATCGGTCGTCAACGGGTAGCCGACCTTCGCGACGATGTCTCCGGCTTCGTCGATGATCGCGCTCCACGAGTGACACAGCACCGCGTCCGGGTGCTCGTCGAGCGCCTCGATGCAACGCTCCAGCAGATCGCGCGCGTACAGGTCGTCGTACGACGCCCACTTGAACAGCTCGCCGCGTGACTCGGTGAAGACGATGTTGTGGTTCGGCGACGCACCGACGTTCACCGGCTGGCGGATGTAGCGGATGCGCGGGTCGCGGGCCAGGTACTCCCGGCAGATCCGCTCCGTGCCGTCGGTCGAGGCGTTGTCGGAGATGATCAGCTCGAAGTCGGCGTACGTCTGCCCGAGCAGCGCGTCGAGCGCCTCCGCGAGGTACTTCTCGCCGTTGTAGACCGGCAGGCCGATGCTCAGCCGCGGTACTGCGTTCATCTTCTCCCCATCTCTGCCTGAGCCTGCGGGCGGCCGGCGGGAACCGTGTCTTCGATCCGGGCCGACGATCTGTGCGCCGCCCGGCTCGCCATCCATCGCAGCAGGTGCGTGTAACAGCGCCGGCGCTGCGCCGACGAGAGCGGCGCCCGCCGGATCGCGCCGACGAAGCCGCCGACGTACTCGGCCAGTAGCCGCGCGGTCGGGTTGCTCAGCCGGTGTGCGCGCCGCGGCTCCATGTTGGCGGCGCGGCTGCGGATCGTCGGCTTCGCCCGCTCGGCACGGTCCGGGTGGTCGCGGCGGAAGAACAGCACCTCGGGCACCTGGTAGAACCGCCCGGACAGCGCGACTTCGGCCATCAATGTGCGGTCCGCGTGATGGTAACTGCCGTGCAGCGGCGTACGGCGCAGGACCTCCGAGCGCATCACGCCGTAGAAGTCGTCGCCGCCGACGGCGAACAGCATGCTCCGGAATCGCTCGGCCGGATCCGGCGAATCCGTCGCGAGCGGATAGTCGACGGTGAGGAGGATCTCCCCGGCCGCGTCGATGAATGCCTCCCAGGAGTGGGCGAGGACGAGTTCGCGGTCGTCATCGAGCGCCGCGATGCACCGCTCCAGCAGCTTCCGCCCGTACAGGTCGTCGTACGAGGCCCACTTGAACAGCTCTGTGTGCGACTGCTCGAAGACGAAGTTGTGGTTGGGCGTGGCGCCGATGTTGGCCGGCTGGCGCAGGTACGTGATCCGAGCGTCCTTGGCGGCGTACTCGCGGCTGATCGCCTCGGTCGCGTCGGTCGAGGCGTTGTCGGAGATGATCAGCTCGAAGTCGCCGTACGACTGTCCCAGCAGCGCGTCCAGGGACTCGGCGAGATACTTCTCGCCGTTGTAGACCGGCAGCCCGACGGTCAGCCGCGGTACGGCGTTCATGTGCTTCTCACCTCGGGAACGACCGGCTGGGACTCCTCCTGGGACTGCTCGGAATCCACCGCCGACTCCAGCTGCTTGCGCTCCCGGACGCCGACGTGCAGCGTGTACCACCAGACGAACGCCGCCGCGAACGTCGCACACGCAGCTCCCCAGGCCGAACCGCGGGCGCCATCGAGCGCACCGCCCACCACACCACCGACGAGGTAGAACGCCGAGGCACACAGCTGAGCCTTGAGACTGCGGCGGGCGATACCGAGCGCGCGCAGACCTGCCGCGGCGCCGGTGTTGAAGCCCGCACACGCCACCGACAAAGTTGCCGGCAGCACCAATGCGGACGCGGTCAGCCAGACCTCGCCGAGCAGTGCGTGGCCCCACTTGTCCGGGAGCGCGAACAGCAGGAGCAGACCCCAGGCGAGCGCGGCCAGGGCCTGCGCGCCACCAAGTGCCAGACAGAACAGCGGCAGCGCCCGGACAGACCGTCGCAGTACCCGGGCGGCTTCCGGTACGGCGACCAGCCCGATGCCCGAGAGCACGATGAAGAACGGTCCGAGCAGCATCTCCGCGCCGCGCACAGTACCGACGGCGGCGACGCCGGCAAATGCGCCCAGTCCGTACATCCGGAGCTGGTACGCGCCGCTGAGCGTGACGTTCTCCGTCAGGTAACGAAGGCTGAGATCGCGGTGCTCGGACAGCCAGCGGCGCGCCAGTCCCGGCCGCGGCAGGATACCTGCCTGCAGCCCGCTCACGAGCGCCGCGAACACCCCGGCTCCACCCCACGCCAGGACGAACAGGGTCACGCTGGCGTGCTGGGAGGCCAGATACAGCAGCGGCACCAGGCCGAGCGCCCAGGTGATGTCGCTGACGAAAGCCTTGCCGCCCTGTCCCGACGCGAAGAACGCGAACCGCCAGCTGTCCTGCAGCATCAGGCCGGGCAAAACGATGCCGAGGGCAATGAATGCCTGGCCGGCGTGGCCGCCGAGCAGCAGCCCGACCAGCGCGCAGATGGCGCCGGTGCCGAGACCGACGACGATCGCCATCCCGGACGACTTCGCGACCGCGGTCCGCCACACCGGCCGCTCCAGGCCGCTGAACCGGACCGCGAGCGGATCGGTCCCCAGGCCGCGGGAGATGTTCAGGACCACGCCGTACGTCACCCAGGCCAGGCTGAACGCGCCGAACTGCAGCGCACCCAACTGCCGGGCGACGACAACGCCCACCAGGAAGCTGACCAGGCTGGTCACAGCCTGGTCGGCGAGTCCCCAGGTAAGGCGGCGCAGGACAGCTTTCATGGTCGGCTCACAGTCGGCTCACAGGGCGCTTCGCTGGACGGCAGGCAGGTCCTGGAGGCGCCACAGTCCGAGCCGGTTGGGGTCGACCTCGCCACCGTCCGGGAAGGACTCGAGCGGCGCGGGGAAGTTGAAGGGCGGGAGCTGCATGTTCAGCTGCCGCCAGTTGCGGCCGGTGAACTGGTTGTGGTTCCGCTCGACGTTCGCGTAGGTGTTGATCACCAGCCACTGTGCCCCGGTGGCGCGGAAGTTCTCCAGGATGTCGGCCGCGTCCTGGAACGAGACGTGTACCAGACAGTCCCGGCACAGGATCAGATCCACGTAGGGCAGCTTGTCCTTGGTGAGGTCGGCGACCGCGAAGTCGCGCTGCTCGTTGCCGTACTCCTGCCGGTTCTTCTCGATCACACTCGCGACGATGTCGACACCGTGGTACTTCTCCACCGGAAGCGGGATGTGACGCATCCAGTTCAGGTCGCCGCACGGGGCGTCGAGCATCGTCTTCACGTCGAGCCGGGTCAGGAGCTCCGGCAGGCGTTCGCGGATGTCGACAGTGGCCCGCAGTTCGGACCCGGTGCCGGACCCGGACTCGGCGCTGTCCCATCCCGACGTCTCGTAGACCTGCGTGAACAGTGCCTCCCGCGAGGTCACCCGCCACCGGAGGCGGTGGACCGCAGTCAGTCGAGACATCGGGCCGCGGAGTACGCGCTTGACCATATCCAGCCCAGAACTGCGCAGGCTGCCTACAACGGATCACATCCGGTTCCCTCTCCCCAGTTCACCTTGCGTCTTGACGACGATTCCCCAGCTCGTGCGGCTCGGGCAGCGGGACCAGATAGGTGGCGCCCCAGCCGCCGTCCGCTTCAAGTTGCGCGACGATCTCGTCGGCGATATCCCAGGTCAGCACGAGGACCACGTCCGGCCGCGCGGCCTTCAGCTCCTCGATCGGGCGGATCGGCACCATGCAGGCACCGGGGATCCGGCGGCCGTGTTTACCCGGCGCGAGATCAACGGTGAACGGCAGCAGGTCCGTCGTGACGTTGCTCAGATCCAGCAGCACCGGCGCCTTCGAAGGAGCGCCGTACCCGAGGACCGTCCGGCCGGCGGCCTTGTGGCGGCTGAGCTCCTCGTGCAGCGCACCGGCCGCATGCCGCGCGGCCTCGTGCAGGCTGCCGAGCTGGACCTCGTCCGCGATCCCGGCCGCTTCCTCGTCGTCCAGAACCACGTCGACCGAGGCGTCCGGCTTCGCGTCCGCGGTGTGTCGCAGCATCACCATCAGGCTGCCGCCGTACATCTCGGCCTGCCGCACCGACTCGATGGTCAGACCGTGCAGCGCGGCGATGTTCTGCAACGCGCGCAGCGACACGTACGCCCAGTGGCCGTGCCGGATCGTGTCGAACTGGTTGCCGATGAACAACGGCAACAAGTGGTGGAACTCCATCACCAGCAGGCCACCCGGCGCGAGCCGATCGGCCCGCAGCTTCAACGAATCGCCGTACTGCGGCTCGTGCACGATCCCGTGGACGTCGATCACCAGGCCGGCCTTCTCGTCCTCACCGGCCAGCCGGGAGCCCGCCGCGTACAGGTGATCGAGCCATGACCCGCCGTGCGGGCTGCCGAACTCGAACACCACCGTGCCGAGAAGCTCCGGGTAGTCCCGCAGGATCTCCTTGACGGAAGCCTCCGCATGCGCGCGGCTGGTCGCGGATTCGACGGCCAGCGGCTCCTCGGCCAGCTGCGCCTGCACCGGACCGAGCTGCACCAACGTGCACTCCCGGCACAGCCAGAGCGACAGCGGCCAGCGCGGATCAGGACCGGGGTTGTCGGCCGGCGGGAAGTAGTCGGCGAGCGGCTGGTCGCCGACATCCACCACGAGTACGACGTTCTCCGACGCGCACCCGCGACACTTGACGGTGCTGTCTTCAAGAGCGGTCACCACGTCTCCCTCGTTCACCATGTCAGCGTGGCCTTGGCGGTTGTGAAGGCTTCGGCGTACGTCGCCCGGCACTCCATCCCGCGCAACCGGGCCAGCCCGGAGAAGACCTCTCCGTCGAACCAGTCGTGCGGGACCTGGGACGGGTACGCCTTGTGCAGCAGCGCGACCTTGTCCTGCATCTGCTCCTCGGTGAGCTCGACGTACAGCCACGGCCGGCTGATGTCGCCGTCCCACTTCGGGATCTCGTAGTGCAGCACCAGGTGGTTGCGCCACACCGTCGGCGCCAGCTCGGCGATCAGCCGGTGGTCCTGATGCGCGTCGTGCTTGCTCGGGGCAAACACCACGTCCGGACTCCTGCTCCCCCGAGCCGTTGCCTCGAGCAACTCCTTGGTCTCGTTCCAGTGCGCCGGCAGCCGACCGTCGGGCAGCTCGGCCGACGTGACGGTCACCTCGCAGTCCGGCAGGAACAGCTCCGCCGCGCGGCGGGCCTCCTCCAGGCGCAACGGCGTACCGGTCGCGATCACGAACTCGGCGGACAGCTCCGGCACCGACTCGGCCAGCTTCAGCAGCGTGCCGCCGCAACCGATCTCGATGTCGTCCGGATGGGCGCCGAGGGCAACCAGGTGGACCGGCCCGTCGATCAGGCCGAGCTGGAACGGGAGCATCAGAGTGCCACCGCTACCGGCCTGCCGAGGCCCAGCTTGTCGACGACCAGGCCGTTCTGCTCGCGGACCCGGTGCGACCACAGCGCCCACGGCTTCTTGCCCGAGCGGTACAGCTCCTCGAGCTGGCTGCGCTCCTTGAGGGTGTCCATCGGAGCCCAGAACCCGTGGTGCGGGATCGCTTCGAGCTTGCGCATCGCGGCCAGCCGCGGGAACGCGTCACCGACCAGGTCCTCGTCCTCGTGCAGGACGTCGAAGATGTCCTTCTTGATCACGAAGTACCCGCCGTTGATCCACACGTTCAGGTCGGTGGCCGACCGCATCCCGGTGACCCGGGACTCGTGGTCGAACTCGACCACGTGGAAGGACGCCTGCGGCGGCACCGCGAGCAGGCTCGCGGTGATGTCGCTGGTCATCACGTGGTCGACGATCTTGTCCATCGGCGCGTCGGTCAGCACGTCGCCGTAGTTGGCCAGGAACGCGTCGTCGTCCTCCAGGTACGGACGGACCCGGCGGAGCCGCTCCCCGATGCTGGTGTCGATCCCGGTGTCGACGAAGGTGATCTTCCACTCGCTGATGTCGGAGTCGAGCAGCTCGATGTGCTGCCCGCCCTTGGTCATCACGAAGTCGTTGGAGACCGTCTCCTCGTAGCGCAGGAAGTACTCCTTGACCGCGGACCCCCCGAAGCCCAGGCACAGGATGAAATCGGTGTGGCCGAAGTGCGCGTAGTACCGCATGATGTGCCACAGGACCGGCCGGTCGCCGATCGTCATCATCGGTTTCGGTGCGGAGTCGACGCCGCTGCGCATCCGCAGCCCGAGCCCCCCGCAGAAGATCACGACCTTCATCTGACTTCCTTCCCCCCAACGCCTTTTCAGATCCCAAATAATTCAGAGCAGTTCGAGCTGCGGGATGGGTACGACGAACTTCGCGCCCCACTCCCGTGCGTAGCCGAGCTGATGGACGATCTCCGCGCGCAGGTTCCACGGCAGGATCACGATGTAGTCGGGGCGCGTCTCGGCCAGGCGCTCCGGGGCGAAGATCGGGATGTGCGTACCGGGCAGGTACATCCCGTGCTTGTGCGGGCTGCGGTCGACCGTGTACGGCAGCAGGTCCTCGCGGATGCCGCAGTGGTTGAGCAGCGTGTTCCCCTTGCCGGGAGCGCCGTACCCGGCCACCGTCTTGCCTTCGCGGCGGGCCTGGATCAGGAACTCCAGCAGATCGGACTTGATCGCGAACACCTCGTCGGCGAAGCCCAGGTGGCCCTCGACCGTGTGCAGGCCGGCGTCCTTCTCGTCCTGCAGCACCTTGCCGACCAGCTCGGTCGGCTCGCCGGCGGTCTCGATCGGCGTACTGAACAGCCGCAGCGACCCGCCGTGGCTGGCCAGTTCCTGGACGTCGACGACCTTGAGACCGGCCTTCTCCAGTGCCAGCGCGGCGGTCTTCAGCGTCAGGTACTGGTAGTGCTCGTGGTAGATCGTGTCGTACTGGCGACGCTCGATCAGCCGGAGCAGGTGCGGGAACTCCAGCGACACCAGGCCGTCGTCCTTGACCAGCGCGCGCAGGCCCTTGGCGAAGTCGACGATGTCCGGTACGTGCGCGAACACGTTGTTGCCGACGACAAGGTCCGCCTGCCCGTGCCGGGCCGCCGCGTCCTTGCCGGTCTCCTCGCCGAGGAAGTAGCTCTCGGTGCGGATGCCGTTCTCGTTGGCGATCTTGGCGATGTTCGCGGCCGGCTCGATGCCGAGCACCGGGATGCCGAGGGCGGTCGCGTGCTGCAGCAGGTAGCCGTCGTTGCTGGCGGCCTCGACGATCAGGCTCTCCGCGCCGAGGTCGAGCCGCTCCTGCATGTCGACGACGAACCGGCGGGCGTGCTCCACCCAGCTGGTCGAGTACGACGAGAAGTACAGGTAGTCGCTGAACACGTCGTCCGCGGCGACGTACGCCGGGAGCTGGACGAGCAGGCAGTTGTCGCAGATCCGCACGTGCAGCGGGTAGAACGTCTCACCGCTGTCGAGCTGGTCCGCCCGCAGGTAGCTCTCGCACGGCGGCGACATGCCGAGGTCGACGAACGTGCGCGTGAGCTCCGCGCCGCAGATCCGGCAGCTGTTCATCGGGGTGTTCATCACTGCATCTCCTTCGGTCCCGGGAACTGCCCGTCGGTCTGGCGCCGCAGCTGGCCGTCGACGAGTCCGGCGCTGAGCAGCTGCTGGATCCGGCGCAGGCGCACGAACTGGGCGGAGTTGAAGTCGTCGAGCGTGAGACCGTGCCGCTGATAGGCGTCGTACAGCTCCTCGACACCCTTGCGGACCGTCCACTGCAGCTGCAGCTCCGGGAAGGTGTCGTTGAGCTTGCTGAAGTCGACCTTGTAGTTGCGCAGGTCCGGGCCGGCGCCCTCGGCGATCGACAGCGTCGAGCCGGGCACCGCCTCGCGGACCATCTCGGCGATGTCGCGGACCTGGACGACGTCCTCGGACCGGCCGACGTTGAACGCCTCGTCGTGGATCGTCTCGCGCGGCGACTCCAGCACGGTCAGGAACGCGCGGCTGATGTCCTCGATGTGGACCAGCGGGCGCCACGGCGTACCATCGCTCTCCAGCCGGACCTGGCCCGACGTCAGCGCGATCGCGGTCAGATTGTTGACGACGATGTCGAGCCGCAGCCGGGTCGACGCGCCGTACGCTGTCGCGTTGCGCAGGTACGTCGGGCTGAAGGTGTCGTCGGCGAGCTTCGACAGCTCCTGCTCGGCCAGCGCCTTCGTCTCGCCGTACGCCGTGACCGGGAACATCTCGGCGTCCTCGGCGACCGCCTCGGAGCCGGCTGCGCCGTACAAGCTGCACGACGACGCGAACAGGAAGCGCTCGACGCCCGCGTCCTTGGCGGCCTGCGCGACATTCAGCGTGCCGTCCAGGTTGACCGAGTACGTCGCCGCCTTGTCCAGGTTGCCGAGTGGATCGTTCGACAGCGCGGCCAGACAGACCACCGCGTCGTACCCCTCGAGCTCGCGCGCGGTCACGTCCCGCATGTCCCGCGGCGCCCTGTCCCCGATCGGGTCCGGCCCGCCGAGCAGGTCACACCCTTCGTACAGGCCCGTATCCAGACCGTCCACCTGATGCCCGGCGGCCCGCAGGAACGGCACCATGACGGCCCCGATATAACCCCGATCCCCGGTGACCAGAACCCTCATCCGCTTCCCCTCACCCCAATGCAGCCCTGTCGCCCAATACAGAACCCCCGGACCAGCGCCTGATACACGCAATTTCTTTCCCGGCCGATCCAAAAATCTCCGGCCGGATTTCGGCGCCCTTGTATCAAGGGGTCGGGCCCGGCGCTCTCATGGGCGCTGCGGACGTGGGGATGCCGCGTCATGAGCCTGTGGGGGGCGTTATGAAGGTTGCCGTGTTCGGCCTGGGGTACGTCGGATCTGTTACGGCCGCGTGCCTGGCTGCCGCCGGCCACGACGTCTGGGGGGTCGATGTCGATACTGCGAAGGTCGGTCCGATCACTCAGGGACACAGCCCGGTGGTCGAGCCGGGTCTGGACGAGCTGGTGGCGGACGGTGCGACCTCGGGTCGCCTGCACGCGACCACCGATCCACGGGTCGCGCTCGAGCGGGCCGATGTCTCGCTGATCTGTGTCGGTACGCCGTCGACTCCGGCGGGCAGTACCGATCTGACGTACATCAAACGCGCGGTCCGCGATATCGCGGAGGCCGCGCAGACCGTCGTCCGGCCGGCGTCGGGGTTCCACAGCATCGTGGTCCGCTCGACGGTGCCGCCGGGGACGGTCGACGAGGTGGTCGAGAAGGTGCTGGCCGACGTACCGCCGCCGGAGGGTCTGACCTTCGGTACGGCGATGTGCCCGGAGTTCCTGCGCGAAGGATCCGGCCTGGCCGACTTCTACGCGCCGCCGTTCGTTGTCGTCGGCACCCGCAACCCGAAGGTCGGTACCGCTCTGACCGACCTGTTCGGCTTCCTCGGCAGGGATGTGGAAGTCGTCGACGTCCGGACCGCGGAGGCGCTCAAGTACGCCTGCAACGCGTTCCACGCCACCAAGGTCTCGTTCGCGAACGAGATGGGCCGGATCTTCCGGCACTTCGGCGTGGACTCGCGCGAGGTGATGAAGATCTTCGTCCAGGACACCAGCCTGAACATCTCGCCGTACTACCTGAAGCCCGGTTTCGCGTTCGGCGGCTCGTGCCTGCCGAAGGACCTGCGCTCGGTGCTGCACCTGGCGCGGATGAACGACACCGAGCTCCCCCTGCTGGCCGGCACGCTGGCCACCAACGAGCGGAGCGTCCGCGACGTCGTCGACCGCGTGATCGCCGGCCCGGGCCGTGAGATCGCGCTGCTCGGCCTGAGCTTCAAGCACGCCACCGACGACCTGCGCGAGAGCCCGAACGTCGAGCTGGCCGAGCGCCTGATCGGCAAGGGCTACAACCTGCGCATCTACGACGCGATCGTCAACCCGACCCGGCTGGTCGGCGCGAACCTGCGCCACGTGCAGTCGAAGCTGCCGCACCTGCAGCGCGTCCTCACCGACGACCCGTCGGCGGCCCTCGCCGGCGCCGACCTGGCCATCGTCTCGGCCACCGACACCGCCGCGATCAACGCCCTGCTCGAAGCACCACCCGCACGGACGATCGACCTGATCGGCCGGCTCGGCGCCGACGTCGAGTCGCTGCCCGGATACGAAGGAGTGGGCTGGTGAGCGGTCCGCGGGTCCTCATCATCATCCAGAACCTCTGGGTTCCGTTCGACCGCCGCGTCTGGCTGGAGTGCCAGGCACTGGTGGCGTCCGGCTACGACGTGACGGTGGTCTGCCCGAAGGGGCCGGGCGATCCGGCGTACCAGGTCATCGACGGCGTGACCGTGCACAAGTACAAGGCCTACGCACCGGGCGGCAGCAAGGTCAGCTTCGTCTGGGAGTACGCGTACTCGTTCCTGCTGACGCTGCGGCTGGTCTTCCGCGCCCGCAAGGCCGGCAAGTTCACGGTGATGCAGGCCTGCAACCCGCCGGACATCTTCTGGCCGATCGCGATGCTGCTGCGCCGCCTGGACGGGACGAAGTTCGTCTTCGACCACCACGACCTGTGCCCGGAGCTGTTCCAGTCCCGCTTCGGCGGTACGAAGAGCCTGCCGTACAAGGGACTGCGGTTCCTCGAGCGGACGACGCACCGCACGGCCGACCACGTTACTTCGACCAACGACTCGTACCGCCGGATCGCGATCACCCGCAGCGGCAAGGCGAACCACGACGTGACCGTGGTCCGCACCGGGCCGGACCCGGACAAGCTGCAGCGGGACCCGGCCGCAGCGGACGAGACGCTGCGCCGCGGCCACCGCTACCTGGTCACGTACATCGGCGTGATGGGCCCGCAGGACGGTGTCGACATCGTCATCCGCGCCGCTGATCACATTGTCAACACTCTCGGCCGCACCGACATCGCGTTCACGCTGATGGGCGGCGGCGACTCGTTCGACGAGGTGGTCGCGTTGCGGGACGACCTCGGCCTGAGGGACTACATCGAGTTCACCGGCCGGGTGCCGGACGAGACCGTGCGCGCGGTCATGTCGACCGCCGACATCGGCCTGTCCCCCGACCCGAAGAATCCGCTCAACGACGTGTCGACGATGAACAAGACCATGGAGTACATGGCGTTCGAGCTTCCCGTCGTCGCCTTCGACCTGATCGAGACCAAGGTCTCCGCCGCGGAGGCCGCGGTGTACGTCGAGCCGAACGACGTCGCGAAGTACGGCGAAGCGATCGTCGAGCTGCTCGACGACGAGGTCCGCCGGCGCCGGATGGGCAAGTTCGGCCGCGAACGGGTCGAGCAGGTGCTGGCGTGGAAGCACCAGCAGAAGGCGTACCTGCAGGTGTACGACGCGTTGACCGGTCACGTCAGCCACATCGGTGACGTCGCACGCGCGACGGGGTCCTGACGTGTGCGGCATCGCCGGCTGCTACCAGCAGCACGACGGTTTTGCCCTCGCCGAGGCGATGAGCAACCGGATCGCCCACCGCGGTCCGGACGCCGACCGGATCTACGCGTTCGACGAGGGCGACGTACGGGCGTTCCTCGCGCACCGCCGGTTGTCGATCATCGACCTGTCGTCGGAGGCCGACCAGCCGTTCAGCAAGCGTGGGCTGACCATCTGCTACAACGGCGAGCTCTACAACTACAAGGAACTACGTGCCGAGCTGTCCAAGGCCGGCGTCGGTTTCCGCACCAACGGCGACACCGAGGTTGTGCTGGAAGCGTGGCGCCGCTGGGGTCCGGATGCGCTGAAGCGGTTCCGGGGCATGTTCGCGTTCGCGATGCTCGACGAGGACAGCGGCAGCATGTACCTCGCCCGCGACCCGCTCGGCATCAAGCCGCTGTACTTCCTCCGCCGGCAGGACGGAGTCGTCTTCGCGTCCGAGCTGAAGGCTCTTGTCACGGCAGTCGGGTCCGAGCTGCGGACCGAGCCCGGGGCGCTGATCGCGTCGATGCTCTATTACTGGCTGCCCGAGCAGCGTTGCGCGATCGACGGGGTGGAGAAGCTTCCGCCGGGTTCGTGGGCCGAGTTCCGGCCGGACGGCAGCAGCCGGCACGAGCTGTACTGGCGGGTGACCGACGTCGCCACCGAGGCCGCGGCCGGCCCGCGCGCCGACCTGCGCACGATCATCGAGGAGTCGGTCGCCGCGCACATGGTCGCCGACGTCCCGGTGTCCACGTTCCTCAGCGG
Source organism: Kribbella sp. NPDC049584 (assembly GCF_040675555.1). Taxonomy (NCBI): domain Bacteria; kingdom Bacillati; phylum Actinomycetota; class Actinomycetes; order Propionibacteriales; family Kribbellaceae; genus Kribbella; species Kribbella sp. NPDC049584. Next base: position 724,971 of record NZ_JBFAPF010000002.1, on the reverse strand, counting down.
CGGGCTGGATTCCAGCCTGGTGACCGTGCTGGCCAAGCGCATGGATCCGAGTGTCGACTCGTACACGATCACGTTCCGCGCGCAGGACCAGAAGCTCGAGGCGATGCCCGACGACGCGATCTACGCGCGCAAGGTGGCGCAGCAGTTCGGCATCGACCTGCACGAGATCGAGATCGCTCCCGATGTCGTCGAGTTGCTTCCGCGCATCGTCGACATCCTGGACGAGCCGATCGGCGACCCGGCCGCGATCAACACGCTGCTGATGTGCGACACCGCACGCGACGCCGGTGTGAAGGTCCTGCTGTCCGGGATGGGCGCCGACGAGCTCTTCGGCGGTTACCGCAAGCACCTCGCGTGCGTGATGGGAGCGCAGTACCAGCGGCTTCCCGGCGTACTGCGGAACGGTGTGATCGGGCCCGCCGTTCGGCGGCTACCGGTAACGGTGAACGGGCGCGGACTGCGGTACGCGCGGTGGGCCAAGCGGTTCGAGACGTTCGCGAACCTGTCCGAGGAGACGGCGTTCCGGCGCAGCTACACGATGTACGACGGGGACCAGCTGGCCGGGCTGTTGAGCCCGGACCTGGAGCCGTACGTCGGGAAGCTGCTGTCCGAGCACGCCGACATCTACCACGACACCACGCTCGACGATCATGTGAACCGGATGTGCCTGGCGGACTCGCGGATGTTCCTGCCGGGACTCAACCTCGCGTACACGGACCGGTCCAGCATGGCCGCCTCGACCGAAGTACGGACGCCGTTCGTGGACCCGATCGTCGCGCGCGCGGCGTTCTCGATCCCGGGCAGCGAGAAGATCCACCGCCGGGTCAGCAAGCTGGCGTTGAAGAAGGCGGCCGAGGCGTGGTTGCCGAAGGAGATCATCTACCGGCCGAAGGCGTCGTTCAGTGCGCCGCTGCGGGCGTGGGTGCGGAACGACCTGCGCGAGCTCGTCGACGACACCCTGCTGCGCGGTGAGCTGGTCGGCAGCGGGTTCCTGCAGCGGTCCGCCGTACAGAAGCTCGTCGACGACGAGCGGGCCGGGCGCGAGGACTACTCGAAGCAGATCTGGCAGTTGCTGACCTTGGAGACCTGGACCCGCCACATGCGGTCGCTGGGCGTGACCATTACTTCCCTTTGACAACTCACGAAGGACGGACATGAAGCAGGTTGCACAGAACTACAAGTCCGGTGAGCTGGCTGTGCTGGACGTGCCTCCGCCCACCTGTGCGCCCGGTGGCGTGCTGATCCGTTCGCTGTACTCGCTGATCTCGACCGGCACCGAGCTGATGAAGGTCGGCGAGGCGAAGCTGTCGCTGGTCGGCAAGGCGAAGGCGCGGCCGGACCAGGTGCGGAAGGTGCTGGACTCCGTTGCGCAGCAGGGCGCGTTGAACACCTACAAGAAGGTGATGAACAAGCTCGACTCGTACACGCCGCTCGGGTACTCGCTGTGCGGTGTGGTTGTCGAGGTCGGCGCCGGTGCGGAGGAGTTCAGTGTCGGGCAGCTGGTTGCCGCGGCGGGGAACGAGTTCGCGCTGCATGCGGAGTACAACTGGGTGCCGTTGAACCTGTGCGTGCCGGTGCCGGACGGCGTGCCGGCCGAGCAGGCTGCGTTCTCGACGGTTGGTGCGATCGCGATGCAGGGTGTGCGGCAGGCTGAGGTGCAGCTTGGCGAGACTGCGGTGGTGATCGGGCTCGGTCTGGTCGGGCAGCTCGTGGTGCGGTTGCTGGTCGCGGCCGGGGTGCGGGTGTTCGGCATCGACACGGTCGCGGACCGCTGCCGGATGGCGGAGAAGGCGGGCGCGCTCGCGTGCTCCTCCCCCGACGAGGCCGGTATCGCTTCGCTGGAACGGTCGTTGCTGGAGGCATCGAACGGGCTGGGCGCCGACCGCATCCTGCTGGCCGCGGGCGGTCACTCCAACGGTCCGGTCGAGACGGCTGCCCGGCTGGCGCGCGACCGTGCCCGGGTTGTCGACATCGGCAAGACCAAGCTGGACCTGCCCTGGAACGCGTACTACGACAAGGAACTCGACGTCCGGTTCTCGCGCTCCTACGGCCCGGGTCGCTACGACGACCGCTACGAACTCCAGGGCATCGACTACCCGGCCGGCTACGTCCGCTGGACCGAACGCCGCAACCTCGAATGCTTCATCGACCTGATCGCCCGCGAACAGATCGACGTCGCCAGCCTGATCGCCGGCCAGTTCCCCATCGCCGACGCCACCACCGTCTACCAGCAACTAAGCACCGGCACCCTCCCCGGCGTCGGCTTCCTCTTCGAGTACCCAGACGTACCGCAGCAGGAGACGGCACCCACGGCAACTGTTGCCCGAGCTGCGAACCCGACCACTGGATCTGTTCGCGTTGGGTTTGTCGGGGCTGGGAATTATGCGTCGAGCATGTTGTTGCCTCATCTGCAGAAGGATGAGGGTGCGGTGTTGGCTCGGGTGGCGACGAACAAGTCGTTGTCGGCGGCTAATGCTCAGCGGCGGTTCGGGTTCGAGCAGATTTCGACGGATGCGCAGGAGGTGCTGTCCGACGACAGCCTCGACGCGATCTTTGTCGTGACCCGGCACAGCTCGCACGCCGAGCTGGCGTGCCGGGCGCTCGAGACCGGGAAGGCCGTCTTCGTCGAGAAGCCGCTGGCGCTGACCGACGAGGAGCTGGACCGCATCGTCGCCACAGTCGATGCCACCGGCAACGATCGGCTGATGGTCGGGTTCAACCGCCGGTTCGCGCCGCTGCTGACCGACCTGAAGGGCCGTTTCGGCGACCCGGGCGGCGCCTTCTCGCTGCGCTACCTCGTCAACGCCGGCAAGCTCGACTCCACCAGCTGGTACCTCGACGCCGGCAAGGAAGGCACCCGGTTCGCCGGCGAGGGCGGGCACTTCATCGACACCCTGACCTGGTGGCTGAACAGCCTCCCGACCGAGGTGTACGCCGTACCCGGTCCCGACACCGGCGACGTGATCGTCACGCTCCGGTTCGCAGGAGGCTCGGTCGGCACGATCAACTACGTCGCCGGCGGCAACTCGCGCTTCCCGAAGGAGACGCTCGACATCACCGGCGGCGGCCGCAACGGGCGACTCGACAACTTCCAGAGCGCCTCGGTGTGGACCGGCCGCAAGCCGTCGACGAGGAAGACGCGCAGCACCGACAAGGGCCAGCGGACCGAGCTGGCACAGTTCGTGGCCGCGGTGAAGGCCGGCGGCCCGATGCCGATCTCGTTCGACGAACTCGTCGCCACCACCCGCGCCACCATCGCGGTGGACAGGAGCCTGGCGTCAGGCAAACCGGAGAAGGTGTGAGCCGCCAGCCCCTGGGCTGGTACGTCCGCCGCCTGCGCCGGATGTCCCCCACCGAACTCGTCCTGCGCGCTCGCGATACCGGACGCCGTACTGCCTGGGCCTACCAACAGGTCAGGCCCGGGCAGAACACGGCAACCCACCTCCCGCTCCGCAAAGAGCTGACCTTCAGTACGACGCTCCCGGCGCACACCGCCTGCGCCGTACCGGAGGACGCCCGCAAGGCCGTGATCCGGACGGCCGACGCGATCATGGCCGGCAACCTCGAAGTCCTCGGCGTCGACCGGACCGACCTGACGAAGCCGGACTGGTTCCGCGACCCGATCACCGGCCGCCGCTCCGACCCGGCGCAGTACGTCTTCAAGCTGAACCACCGCAACGAGGAAGCGGTCGGCAACATCAAGCAGGTGTGGGAGTTGTCCCGCCACCACCACCTGACTCAGCTGGCCGCCGCCTGGTTCCTGACCCACGACGACCGGTACGCCGAACGCGTCGCCGACCACCTCAACGACTGGTGGCGTACGAACCCGTTCCTGTCCGGAGTGCACTGGGCCAGCGGCATCGAGATCGGCATCCGCCTGATCAGCTGGACGTGGATCCGCCGGCTGCTGAACGACTGGCCGGAGATCACCGACCTGTTCGAACACAACGAACTGGCGCACCAGCAGATCTACTGGCACCAGCGCTACCTGGCCGCGTTCCAGAGCCACGGGTCCTCGGCCAACAACCACGTGATCGCGGAGGCAGCCGGGCAGCTCGTCGCCGCATGCGCGTTCCCGTGGTTCACCAAGAGCACTCGCTGGCGGCAGGACGCGGCAGCCCTGCTGGAGAAGGAACTCGACGCCAACACGTTCCCCTCCGGCGTCAACCGCGAGCTGGCAACCGACTACCACCGCTTCGTCTCCGAGCTCGGCCTGTACGCCGCTCTGGAGGCAGACTGGTCCGGTCACCCGCTCAGCCCGCACACCTGGGCCCTGTTGACCCGCACGGTCGACGTTGCCGCGGCGATCGTCGACACCTCGCTCCGGCCACCACGCCAGGGCGACGACGACGAGGGCATGGTCCTGGTCCTCGATCCGCCGGACATCCACCACTGGTCGGCGTTCCTGTCGCTCGGCGCGGCTGCCGTCGGTGCAGCGCCCTGGTGGCCGGACAGCCCGCCCACTGCGACGTCGTACATCATCGGCTCGCTGGTCGGGAAACAGCAGCGGGACCGCCCCGCCGTACGGCCCGATCACTTCGAGGACGCCGGTCTGACGATTCTGCGCAGCGACGACGACGGTCCGGAGATCTGGTGCCGCGCGGACGCCGGTCCGCACGGTTTCCTGTCGATCGCCGCGCATGCGCACTCCGACGCCCTCTCGCTCGAGGTCCGCGTCGACGGCGTCGACATCCTGGCCGACCCGGGCACGTACTGCTACCACGGTGAAGAGGAGTGGCGGAACTACTTCCGCTCCACGATCGCCCACAACACCGTCGAGGTCGCCGGCGCCGAGCAGTCCACCCTGGGCGGAGCGTTCCTCTGGCTGCGCGGCGCGACAGGCAAGGTACGCCGGTATGCGCCCAACACGTGGGAAGCCGAGCACGACGGCTACCGGGTCGGCGATTCACCGGTCACGCACCGGCGGACCGCAGTACTCGACCACAGCGTACTGCGGGTCGAGGACCGGCTCGATGCGGCGGCGGACGTACGTATTGCCTGGCATCTAGGGCCTGAGGTGTCCGTCGAGCTGGACGGGTCCACCGGACGGCTGGAGTGGTCCACCGGCTCGGCGATCGTCGAACTGCCGGCCGGATTGACCTGGACAGCCCACCGCGGCGGCGACGATCCGTTGCTGGGCTGGTACTCACCGCGATTCGGCCGCAAGGTCCCGATCACGACCCTCGTCGGAGCCGGCAACCTGGCCGCCGAACAGTCCGCGATCAGCACCTTTCGATTCCGGGCCTGAGCTGTATCACCCTCCGTTCGCCGCCCTCTATTAACCAGACAGTAAGTGGCGGTCGACTGGAGGGGCCCGTGAGCGAGCGCAGCGAGCGAACAATCAAGCAGAGCAGCGCCAACGCTCATAGCGGAGCCGAGCGTAGCGAGGTGGAGCTGTGAGCGCACAGCAGCTCGACGTCAAGAAGTCTTGGCGGGCCATCCGCAGGCATCGCTGGATCGTGGCGGCCGTGGCGGCGGCAGGCCTGTTCGGCGGGGTCGCCGTCGGGTTCTTCGTGCCGCCCCTGCACACCGCCACCTCGCTGGTGGTGCTGCCGCCCGCGCCGACGACCGACGCGCAGAAGGCTGCCGGCACGCAGAGCACCGACACGCAGGTGTTCATCGCCGAAAGCGAGCCGGTGCTGAAGAGCGCCGGGCAGAACCTGAACCCGCCGCTGTCGACCGAGGTCGTCCGCAGCCGGGTCAAGGTCACCGCCGTCACCGAGGACGTCATCCAGATCGACGCCAAGGGTGCGACGGCCAGCCAGTCGATGGAGCTGGCGAACGCTGTTGCCGGGGTTTACCTGGTCTTCGTCACCACGGACCAGAACCTGCCCGGCGATCTGGGGAAGAAAACGGGGGCACGGGTCTTGGAGCAGGCGACGACCGCACGCGGTGGAAGCGTGCCGATTCATCTTGGTATCTACGGGTTTCTCGGCGCCCTGATCGGCGCGGTGGTGGGATCGATCGGCGTACTGGCCAAGGAGCGCGGCGACCGCCGGCTGCGGCTGCGGGACGAGATCGCCGACGCGGTCGGCCTGCCGGTGCTGGCATCGGTCTCGTCGTACCAGGCCAACGATGCGTCCGACTGGGCCTACCTGCTCGAGCATTACTCGCCGACAGCGGTCGAGGCATGGGGGCTACGCAAGACGCTGCACCATCTCGGCCTGGACGTGAAGGACCGAGCGCCGGTCTCGCTGGCCGTCCTCTCGTTCGCCGGCGACGACAAGGCGCTGCCGCTCGGCCCGCAGCTGGCCACGCTGGCCAACTCCATCGGCATCTCCACCTCGATCGTGGTCGACTCGCACCAGGAACCGTCGGGTGACTCGATGCTGAGCATCCATCTGATCGTCGTCGACCGGGAGGACCCGATCGTGGTCGGCTCGGAACCGACGACCAACACGATCATCGCCCTGTCGGCCGGCACCGTGACCGCCGAGGAACTCGCCCGGCTGGCGGTTGCCGCCGCGGCCGACGACCGTTCCATCGACGGCATCGTCGTCACCGATCCGGACCCGACGGACCGCACCATCGGACGCGTCTCGCAGTCGATGCGCCGGTCGAGCTCGCGGCTGCCCACCCTCCTCACCGGAACTGCGAGGAGGACCAAATGAGCAACCAGCCGTACACCGAACCGGTGGTGAGCGATCCGGCGTGGGCGGACGACGACGGGCTGTTCGACGACAAACCGACGAACGCGCACCCGCCGGACGCACTGGTCACGCTGCGGTTCCTCCGCGACGCGATCCGCCGCCATGTGCGGATCTGGGTCGTGCTCGGGCTGGTGGGCTTTCTGCTCGGGCTCGGATCCACCTTCGCGGTGCCCGCTCCGAGCGTGTCGGCCACGCGGTTGCTGATCACCCATCGCGACGGCGAGGACCCGACCAAGGCGATGGCCACGGATGTCAGCCTGGCGACCACGCACACCGTGGCGCAGCGCGTGATCGACCTGCTCAAGCTGCCGATCAGCCAGGACGACCTGCTGAAGGAATACACCGTGGTCCCTGAGACCGATCGGGTACTCCAGATCAGCGCGGCGGGAAAGACCAGCGACGAGGCGACCGAGCTGGCCGCCGCGATCGCCAAGGTCTTCCTGATCTACCGCAAAGAGCAGATCGCCTTGCAGGACGCCCCGCTCGTGCGTGACGAGGCCGCGGCCAAGAACGACCTGGCCTTGGCGGAGCAGGCAGTCCGGGCAACCGGCGACGACCCGACCGCGAACGAGCTGAAGCACCCGAACAGCCCGGAGGGTGTCCGGCTCGGCGCCGCGCGCGACCAGTACGTGTACGTGCGGCAGCAGCTGCTCGACTCGCAGGTCGAGGCGCTGCGGATGAACAGCAGCCGGGTGCTCGACGTGGCCGCACCGGTACGGGTTTCGATGAAGCGCACGCTCGTGATCAACGCCGCCACCGGCCTGATCGCCGGTCTGTTCATCGGCCTGGCGTTCGTCGTCGTACGCGCGCTGATCTCCGACCGGCTCTGGAAACGCCAGGACATCTCGCAGGCACTCGGCGCACGGGTCCGGCTGAGCAGCCCGCGACCCTCGCGGCTGCGGCTCCTGCCCCGGCCGCGGTACCTGCGCCCGTCGCAGCGGACCGCGCCGGAAGTGCAGCTGATGATGCAGCACCTCGATCAGCGCATCTTCTGGGGTGAACACCCGACACCGGCCATGGCCGTGGTCAGCGTCGACGACGTGAAGACCTGTGCGCTCGTCGTTGCGTCGCTGGCGGTGGCGCTGGCCGAGGACGGCAAGCACGTGCTGGTGGCCGACCTGACCGAGTCCGGCCGGCTGGCGGGGATGCTGGGCGTCAAGACTCCCGGCACGCACGAGTCGCGTTTCAGCGCGCCCGGCCAGCGCGTCGACGTCCACCGGCCAGACCAGACCCGTGGCCCGGCCCAGGGCTGCTACCTGCACCTGAGCGACAGCAACCGGCCGTCGAGTTCCGGTGACATCCAGCTCGACTCGGCCTGGGAGGTCGCCGATGTCGTCCTGACACTGACCACGTTGACACCGGAGCTCGGCGCCGATCACCTGGCCACATGGGCGTCCAACGCCACCGTCGTGGTGACCGCGGGTGAGTCGACCACGACCAAGATCCAGGCCACCGGCGAGATGCTCCGGCTGGCAGGGCTCGAGATCAGCAGTGCCGTCGTACTGCGTCCTGACCGCACCGACGAGGGTGTCGGCGTGACCGAGGCCGAGGCCGGACGTCCGCTGACCGTGGATGTCGAGATGTTCCGCCGATGACGACGATCACCACCCGCCTCGGTACGCACGGGACTACCCGGGTCCGCCACCGCCCCACCAGGCGCGTCGTCGCGCCGGAGGTACGGCGGCGGCACCGCGTGCAGCTGGCGTGGGCGCTGCTGGTGCTGAACGTGATGACGTTCTTCCCGGGCGCGCCGCACATCCTGCCGATCCCCGGATCGGTCGGCAAGCTGCTCGCACAAGGAGCGCTGGTCGGCGCGTTGATGGTGGCGTTGTCGGTGAACCGGCCGGTGCGGATCCGGCCGAGCGTCTTCGTCTTCCTGGTGATGCTGCTGGCGGCGGAAGCGCTGCTGGCCAGCATCCGGGCCGAGTTCCTGCTCGGTGCGCTGTTCCGGGCCGGACGGCTGTGCGGATTCGCGCTGGTGCTGTGGCTGCTGACGCCGTGGTGGCCGCGCCGCGACCTGCTGCTGGTGCGGACGCATCTGATGGTCCTGTGGGCGATCGTCGCCTCGGTGGTCGTCGGCCTGCTGGTCGCACCGGGCCTGGCGATGACCGAGAACCGCCTCGCCGGCGTCCTCTGGCCGATCCCGCCGACCCAGGTCGGGCACTACACCGCGGGCGCCGCCGGTCTCACGATCGTGCTCTGGATGTCCGGTCACCTCCGTCGCTGGATCGCACTGACCAGTGTGTTGGTGTGCTTCCCGGTTCTGCTCCTGACCCACACCCGGACCGCATTGCTCGCGCTGGTGGTCGGCGTGCTGGTCGCCGGGCTGAGCCTGTTCACCGGACGCTCGCGGGTACGGAAGGCGTTCACGATCGGCATCGTCGTCTTCTCGGTCGGGGCGCTCACCCTCAGCTCCGTCGTGACGACCTGGCTCGCCCGCGGGCAGGACGCCCAGGAGCTCGGCGCATTGACCGGACGCAAGTTGGTCTGGGACGCGATCCTGGCGCAGCCGCGATCGACCTTCGAGACCCTGTTCGGCTTCGGGCTGTCCAACAAGTCGTTCAACGGCCTGCCGATCGACAGCAACTGGCTCGGCACCTACTACGACGTCGGCCTGGTCGGCGTCGCGATCACGATCATGCTGGTGCTGTTCGTGCTGATCGCCGCCTGGTTCCGGCCGCAGGGCCCGCATCGGGCGCTCGCACTCTTCCTGGTCACGTACTGCGTGATCGCGTCGTTCACCGAGAGCGGGCTGAGCGAGGCCTCGTCGTACCTGCTCGACCTGACGCTGGCCGCGTCACTCGTCTACAACACGTCGACCCGTGAGGGACCGCGATGAAGATCCTGCTGGTACACAACAGATACCGGTCGACCGCGCCGAGCGGCGAGAACCGGGTCGTCGATCAGGAGAGCGCGGCGCTGACCGCACTCGGGCACGACGTACGGCACTTCGAACGGCACAGCGACGACATCGAGGACTGGCCTGCCTGGCAGAAGGCCACGCTGCCCGGCCGCGTGGTCTGGAACCCGGCGAGCCGGCGCGATCTCGCGACCGCGCTGGCGGAGGACCGGCCCGATGTCGTGCACGTCCACAACACGTTCCCGCTGCTCAGCCCGTCCGTGCTGTACGCGTGCCACTCGGCCGGCGTACCGGTGGTCATCACACTGCACAACTACAAACTGCTGTGCGCCAGCGGTGACTTCTTCCGCGACGGCGAGGTGTGCCACGACTGCGCCGGCGGCAATCCGGCCGCCGCGGTCGTCCATCGCTGCTACCGCGGATCCGCGCTCGCAACGTCGACGACGGTGCTCAACGCCCGCGGTCACCGGCGGAGCTGGCGGCGCCTGGTATCGGCGTACATCTTCATCTCCGAGTCACAGCGCCGGTTGCTTGGGGCAATGAACTTCGATCCGGAGCGGTCGTTCGTCAAGCCCAACGCCGTGCCGTACGACGGACCCGTCGGCGGGCCCCGGCAGCGGCAGGTGACGTACGTCGGCCGGCTGGACGCGGCCAAGGGCGCTCCGCTGCTGATGAAGGGCTGGGACGCGTACCGCGCCGTCGCCGGTGACGACGCGCTCAAACTCGTGATCGCCGGCGGGGGCCCGATGCTCGACGAGGTGACCGCTTGGGCGGCCACCCGGCCGTCGGTCGAGCTCCGCGGGCTGATGAGCAAGGAGCAGGTGTTCGAGCTGATCGGGCAGTCGCGCGGGGTCGTGCTGCCCTCGGAGTGGGAGGAAACGTTCGGCCTGGTGGTGATCGAGGCGATGGCGGTCGGAGTGCCGCCGCTGGCCTCGGGCCACGGGTCGTTCCCGGAGCTGATCACCGACGGAGTCGACGGCGCGCTGTTCGAGCCGGGCCGTCCGGATGCGCTCGCCAAGCTGCTGCTCGACGTCGACGCGTCCCCCGCGCGGTACGACGAGCTCGGCCGACAGGCGCGTACGACGTACGAGACGAAACACCGGCCGGAACGAAGCATCGAGCAACTGCTCGAGATCTACCGGTACGCGACCGAACACCCTGTCACCGCCCATCGTTGAGGTCGAGGACGCCATGCCCCCCGAAGCACACAGCACCCAACGCCGCGAGCCGCCCGCAGCTCGCGCGTGGTACCGCCGTCCGCCCGTCCTGGCCACGGGAGGGCTTGTCGTTGCTGCTGCCCTGGTTGCCGGCGGGATCACCTATTTCAACAACGATCCGACCGCGAAAGCGGATCCCCCGACGTCCGCCCCGGGCGTGTCGGCGACGCCCGCACCGCCCGCGCCGACGGCACCGCCCGCGAGGATCTGCGGGAACGCGAGCGTCCTGGCCGGCCCGGCCACGGCCCCGCCGGGCGCGGTCGTGGTCAGCACCACCCAGAACCTGAACGACCTCACCACGCACAACCCGGCCGGCACCACGTTCTGGCTGGCACCGGGCACGCACCGGCTCGGCACCGCACAGTTCGCCCAGGTCATCCCGAAGGACGGCAACGTGTACGTCGGGGCGCCCGGAGCGATCCTCGACGGAGGCAAGAAGAACCGGTACGCGTTCACCGGCTACGCCAACGGCGTCACGATCAAGAACCTGACCATCCAGAACTTCGGCGCGCCGCGGACCAACAACGACGAGGGCGTGGTCAACCACGACGCCGGCGCCCGCTGGACGGTGCAGGCCAACACGATCCAGCACAACGCCGGCGCCGGGCTGATGATCGGCGACCACAACGTTGTCCGCAGCAACTGCCTGACCGAGAACGGCCAGTACGGCTTCAACGCCTACAACCCGGGCAAGGTGGCCGGTATCACGATCGACCACAACGAGATCTCCGGTAACAACACCGACGACTGGGAGCGGCTCAAGGGCGGCTGCGGCTGCACCGGCGGCGGCAAGTTCTGGGAGGTCACCGGGGCGGTCGTGCGCGGGAACTGGGTGCACGACAACCACAGCGCCGGACTCTGGGCCGACACCAACAACACCGGCTTCGTGATCGAGGGCAACTACATCTCCAGCAACGCGGCCGAGGGCCTGATCTACGAGACCAGCTACAACGCCGGGATCCGCGGCAACTCCTTCGTCCGCAACGGCCTCGGGAAGGGGCCGGAGAACGCGGGCTTCCCGACGCCGGCGCTGTACATCTCCGAGTCCGGCAGCGACCCGCGGGCGCCCGGGGTGTTCAACCAGACCTTCGAGATCAGCGGCAACGTCTTCACCGACAACTGGGCCGGGGTCGTGCTCTGGGAGAACGCCGACCGGTTCGCCGGGTCGCCCGCGAACACCAGCAGCGGATCCGGCACCCTGGTGAACCCGTCGGTCGTGTCGGCGAAGACCTGCAACGCGACCACGATCAAGACCCCGCCGTACGTCAGCGACTGCCGGTGGAAGACGCAGAACGTGCGGGTGCACGACAACATCTTCGCGCTCGACCCGGACAACATCGGGAAGACCTGCGCCGTCCGCACTGGCTGCGGCTACAACGGGCTGTTCTCGAACTGGGGCACGTTCCCGAAGTGGTCGCCGTACAAGAACGCCACGATCCAGGACGCGATCACGTTCCACCAGGGCAACCGGTTCTTCAACAACACCTACTCCGGCCCGTGGAACTTCATCGTGCACGAGCAGGGCAACGGGGTGAACTGGGCCAGCTGGCAGGGCGCGCCGTACGGTCAGGACTCCGACAGCGTGATCAAAGTCAGTGGTGAGCGCTGATGATCGGGCCACCGGAGCGTGCGGTCGGCGAGCAGATCGCCCTGCTCCGCTCGGTCGGCTACGCCGCGTTCGGGCGGCACGAGCGGGGTCTCGACGTCCTCGACCTGATCTTCGACAGCATTCTCGACGCCCCCGGCTCGGGCGACGTCCGCCGGCTGCGGTTCTCGGGTCACGGGATCACGCTCGACGTGGACATCCACGAGAGCGGCCGGAGCGGTCTGACCATCGAGCTGCGGGTCTCGCCGTCCGGGCCGGTCGTGGTCGAGTCCCGCGGCGGCGACGCCGAGGGACCGAACGGCGCCCGGCTGGTCAGCTTCCTGCTCCGCTGGCCGGGCACAGCACAACGCCCGGTCCGGACCGCGTGGATCATGCTCTGAGCTGAACACGAACCACTGTGCGGCCCGGACCGGGCTCTGCTGCCTCAGGAGGCAAGCAGCAGTCTGAGTTTCTCCAGGCAGCGGCCGCGGATCGGGCCGATGCTGCCGATCGGGATCCCGATCGTCGCGGAGATTTCGGCGTACGGCGCCGGCGGGTCGGCCATCAGCATGCCGAGCAGCTGCTGCCACCGGTCCGGCAGGCTTTCCAGGGCCCGCCGTACGTCGTCGGCCCGTTCGCCGGCCAGCAGGTCGGCGTCCAGCTCGGGCAGGTCACCGGCCACGTCCTCGAACGCCGTCGCCTCGTAGGTCAGCAGCACCCGCTTGCGGAATGCCAGCACCCGCAGGCATTCGCGCCGGGTGGTGACGACCAGCCAGGCGCCGACCCGCTCGGGGTCGACCCGGTTGATGTGTTCGAGCAACCGCAGCCAGACCATCTGCGAGACGTCAGCGGCGTCGCTGTCGCTCAGCCGGAAACTGCGGGTCACGGCCCAGACGAGCCGCGCATAGTGGTCGACCAGCCGGCTCCAGGCCCCCTGATCCCCCGCCGCGGCCCCGATGACCAAGGTCGCGGCGTCGGATCGGGCCACGCCTGATCCTTCCAGTACAGCAGTCACGAATTCCCCCCTCGGGAATGCACATCCATAAAATGCGTCGCTTCAGTACGCGCCGTCGCTCCCCAGCACGGCACGAGCGGTTTTCCACAAAATGAGCAGATCCAGTGCGATCGACCAGTTGTCGGCGTACCGCAGGTCGAGCCGCATCGACTCCTCCCAGGTCAGGTCGCTGCGACCGCTGACCTGCCAGAGGCCGGTCAGGCCCGGCTTGACGAGCATCCGGCGCGCGTCGTCGATCGCGTACTGCGCAACCTCGGCCGGTAGCGGCGGCCGCGGTCCGACCAGTGACATGTCCCCCCGGAGCACGTTCACCAGCTGCGGCAGCTCGTCGATCGAGAACCGCCGCAGGTACTTGCCGACCTTCGTGATCCGCGGGTCGTCACGCATCTTGAACAGGATCCCGTTGCCCTGGTTCAGCGCGTGCAGCTCGGCCTTGCGGGCCTCGGCGTCGGCCACCATCGTGCGGAACTTCAGCATCTGGAACTGCTCGCCGCCGCGGCCCACCCGGGTCTGCCGGAACAGCACCGGGCCACGGCTGGTGAGCTTCACCAGCAGCGCGGTGACCAGCAGGATCGGCGAGACCCCGAGCAGCAGCAGGCATCCGACCACACGGTCGAAGATGCTCTTCAGCATGTGCGGCCCGCCGCTCACCGACGGCCGCTCCAGGTGCAGCAACGACAGGCCGGCGACCGGACGGATCGAGATCCGCGGACCGGCGACCTCGACGATGCCCGGCGAGACGATCAGCTCGACCCCGCGCTGCTCGAGCGCCCAGGACAGCTTGCGCAGCGAGTGCCCGGCGAGCTCCGGATCGGCAGCCACCGCGACCACCTCGACGTCGAACTGGTCGACGCCGGCCAGGATGTCCATCTCGGTCCGGCCCAGCCGTTCGAACTCGGCGTCCTCGAACACGTCGCCGCGTGGCAGGCAGCTCGCCACCACGACGTACCCGTCGGCCGGCCGCTCCTCCAGGTGCCGCGTCAGCGTCATCACCTGGTCGTTGCGTCCGACAACGAGTACCCGGCGCATGCACCGGCCGGCGAACCGCCGCCACGAGATCTGCCGGTGCAGGAACCAGCGGCCGACCATCGCCGCGAGACAGGTCGTCGGCACCGCGAGGATCACGAATCCGCGGGCAACCTCGCTCTTGGTCGCGTACGACGTGATCGCGACCAGCGCGGTCAGTGCGACCGCGGCCCGGATGATCGAACGGAATTCCTCCGGCCCGGTGCCGAAGTACCTGGTCTCGTAGCCGCGTTGCAAGGCCACACACGCGATCCAGGCGATCGGCAGCAACGCGCCCAGCACGAAGTAGCCGAGGTTGATCGAGGCCCCGAACCGGGCCACCAGCGCCACCGCGGCGCCGATCACTCCGGCGCCGAGATCAGCCGCCAACGACGCCCGACGGTACTTCGCCACCCAGCGTGCCTCGGTGAACCGGGCCGAGCGCGGCAGCACTGCCGGCACCTCGTCCGGAACGACCCAGACCGGCCGACGACGCTCCCCTGACGGCGCCGGCCGTAGATCAGCCGGTTCAGCGAGCCCTTCGGACATGACAAACTCAGTCACGCACAGTCACCCCCCACAGGTGATACCGAAACCCGCGACCAACCCACTCCCCGTCACGGACCTCGTCCAACACCGCCCCCACAACGGCGTGTCCCGAACAGTACTACGGGAACGCGGCAGACAAAAGCACTGATGACCAGTGTTTACCGGCGCGCCACCGCGCTCACAGCAAAAGACCCCTGGAACCCGTTTTCGGGTCCCAGGGGTCTCGTTCGGCTACTGGAAGTGATCAGCCGGCGATCAAGCCATCGCCGCTGATCAGTTCACGCATCTCGGCGAGCGAGCTGTCCGACGGGGGCAGGATGGCGTCGGAGTCGTGCAGCTCGTCGTCCGGCACCTTCTCACCGGAGCGGACGAAGTCCAGCAACGCCGCGAAGGCGGACTGGTACGCGGTCTCGTCACCCGACGACACGGCCTTCTCGAGGTCGCCGTCGACGGTGTTGAGCGCGTCGAGCTTCTCGTCGGCCAGTCGCCACTGACCCTCACCCATGATGCGAACGATCACCGAACATCTCCGTCCTGAGGTCTCACCGGCTCGGCGGCCGGCTGCACTGGCTGCTGGGCGGACTGGGCGGACTGCTGGGCCGCGCCCGGTACCTCACCGGAGATCTCCTTCGGCGCCCCGCCGCCGGAAAGCTGGGCCTTCATCGCGGCCAGCTCGTTCTCCACGTCGGAGCCGGACGACATCCGGTCCAGCTCCAGGGTGATGTTGTCCTTGACCGTGCCGCTGGCGTCGTCGAGCGCGCCGGAGGCGAGCAGCTCGTCGATCGCGCCGGCCCGCGCCTGCATCTGCTGGGTCTTGTCCTCGGCCCGCTGGACCGCGAGACCGACGTCGCTCATCTCCTCGGAGATGCCGGAGAAGGCCTCGTTGATCCGGGTCTGCGCCTCTGCCGCGGTGTAGGTGGCCTTGATGGTCTCCTTGCGGGTCCGGAAGGACTCGACCTTGGCCTGCAGCCGCTGGGAGGCGAGCGTCAGCTTCTCCTCCTCGCCCTGCAGCTGTGCGTGCTGGGTCTGCAGGTCGTCGATCTGGCCCTGGAGCCCGGACTTGCGGGTCAGGGCCTCCCGGGCCAGGTCCTCGCGGCCCATCGAGAGCGCCTTCTGGGCCTGCTCCTGCAGCTTCGCCGACTGGGACTGCAGCTGGGAGGCCTGCAACTCCACCCGCTTGCGACTGGTGGCCACGTCGGCCACACCACGCCGTACCTTCTGGAGCAGCTCGAGCTGCTTCTGATACGAGTAGTCAAGGGTTTCGCGAGGATCCTCGGCCTTGTCCAGGGCGGAGTTCGCCTTGGCCTTGAAGATCGTCGACATCCGCTTGAAGATGCTCATCGATATCCGTACCCCTTCTGTGCCGGACTGACGACCCGGCGTGCGTGTCATCCACCCTATGTGCCTATGGGTCACCAGACCATCAGGACCGGCCCCGATGCTGTCCCCTATAAGATTCGGGGTAACGAGGTCCCGGGGACCACCCCGAGTCGTGACCTTCCCTGTGAATGAGGTTCTGACCCCGTGTTCCGTCGTTCCAAGTCTGAATCAGATACCACCGTACCTGCCGAGCCCCAGGGCAAGGCCGGAGGCAAGGGTCGGCCGACCCCGAGCCGCCGCGAGGCCGAGGCGGCGCGCAAGGCCGCGTTCAAAAAGCCACGCAACCGCAAGGAGGCCTCGGCGATCCGCCGCGAGAAGGTGCGGACCGAGCGCTCCAAGATGCAGGCGGCCATGCAGACCGGCGACGACCGGTACCTGCCCGCCGCCGACAAGGGTCCGGTGCGCCGGTTCGCCCGGGACTACGTCGACGCCCGGTACTCCGTGATGGAGTTCGCGCTGCCGATCCTGCTGGTGGTGTCGCTGGTCGGCGTGGTGTTCTCGCCGCAGTTCCCGTGGCTGGCCGGGCTGGTCAACCTGCTCTTCCTGGCGATGATCCTGCTGATCGCGGCGGACTGGTTCCTGCTGACGGCCGGGCTGCGGAAGTCGGTCGGGATCAAGTTCCCCAAGGAGTCCACCAAGGGCCTCGGGTTCTACGCGGTCCGGCGGACCATGCAGATGCGCCGCTGGCGGCTACCCAAGCCGATGGTGAAACGCGGAGAGAAGCCCTCCTGATCGGACGGTAGGGTCAGACATATGGACTTTCGCTTTCTCGGCAACAGCGGTTTGAAGGTCAGCGAGATCTCGTACGGGAACTGGCTCACGCACGGGTCGCAGGTGGAGAACGAGCAGGCGAAGGCCTGCGTGCGGGCGGCGCTGGACGCCGGCATCACGACGTTCGACACCGCGGACACCTACGCCAACACGGCGGCCGAGTCGGTGCTCGGCGAGGCGCTGGCCGGTGAGCGACGCGAGTCGCTGGAGATCTTCACCAAGGTGTACTGGCCGACCGGCCCGAAGGGCCCGAACGACACCGGCCTGTCCCGCAAGCACATCCACGAGTCGATCAACGGCTCGCTGAAGCGGCTCGGGACCGACTACGTCGACCTCTACCAGGCGCACCGGTACGACACCGAGACGCCGCTGGAGGAGACGATGGAGGCGTTCGCCGATGTCGTCCGCCAGGGCAAGGCGCTGTACATCGGTGTCTCGGAGTGGACCGCGGAGCAGCTGCAGGAGGGCCACCGGCTGGCCCGCGAGCTGCGCATCCCGTTCGTCTCGAACCAGCCGCAGTACAGCATGCTCTGGCGCGTGATCGAGGCCGAGGTGGTGCCGGCCTCGGAGGAGCTCGGCATCGGCCAGGTGGTGTTCTCCCCGATCGCGCAGGGCGTGCTCACCGGCAAGTACCTGCCCGGTCAGCAGCCGCCGGAGGGATCGCGGGCCACCGACGAGAAGGGCGGCGCGACGTTCATCAAGCGGTTCCTGACCGACGACGTGCTCACCCGGGTGCAGGAGCTGAAGCCGATCGCCGACGAGGTCGACCTGTCGCTGTCGCAGCTCGCGGTCGCCTGGGTCCTGCAGAACCCGAACGTCTCGTCCGCGATCGTCGGCGCCTCCCGGCCCGAGCAGGTCACCGAGAACGTGAAGGCCTCCGGCGTGAAGCTGGACGACGGCCTGCTGAAGCGGATCGACGAGGTTCTCGGCGGCATCGTCGAGCGCGACCCGGCCAAGACCGCGCAGAACTCACCGCAGGCGCGGGTGGCGTGATGAGCTGGAACTGGCGGTTCGAGACCGCGTCCGGCGCCCTGGTCGACCCGGGTGAGGTCGGCGGGGCAGAGTTCTCCGCCCAGGGCGACGCCGAGAGCTGGCTGGGCGAGGTCTGGCGCGACCTGGCCGACCGTGGCGTCAGCCAGGTCTACCTGCTCGAGGACAACCGTGAGGTCTACGGCCCGATGAGTCTGTCGTCGGCAGAGTAGAGTTCCGGTCGAACCACACGTCTGCGTCACAGGGAAGCCGGTCGAAGTCCGGCGCTGACCCGCAACCGTAGGCCGCCCTCGGCATCTGTCCGGGGGCGGCAAGCCGGAACACTGGGACTCAGGCAGACAGGCTCACCTACCCGCCGTGGTCCGCGGGTGGAGCCCCTACCCTGCCGGTGCAGGCGGGACCTCCTCCACCGGGCTGCGGCCCGAACGAGGACACGAGATGACTGCACATCGGACCGTACGAC
The DNA here is from genome assembly GCF_040675555.1 of Kribbella sp. NPDC049584. Classification (NCBI taxonomy): domain Bacteria; kingdom Bacillati; phylum Actinomycetota; class Actinomycetes; order Propionibacteriales; family Kribbellaceae; genus Kribbella; species Kribbella sp. NPDC049584. Next base: position 706,486 of record NZ_JBFAPF010000002.1, on the reverse strand, counting down.
TGGTCTTCAGCCTGCTGGCGGGTCTCCTGCTGGCTGGGACTGTCGCAACCGTCACAACAAGCACCGCCCAGGCCGAGGACGGCTATCGGTTCTGGGGTTACTACCAGTGGACCAACGGCGCGTGGACCTTCTCCCAGAAGGGCGCCGACGCCTACGTCCCGGCCGACGGCGGCGTCGAGGGCTGGCGGTTCGCCGTCGGCGGCGCCAAGCCACGGGTGCCCCGGGCCGCCGGCGACTTCGACGCGATCTGCGGCAAGACCCCGGCCGAGACCGGCAAGAAGCGGGTGGCGCTGGTCGTCGACCCCGGTACGCCGGAGGACGCCGTCACCGGTGACACTCCGCCCCAGCCGACCGGCACCTGTGTGGTGACGGATCCGAAGTCGAACGGCGCACAGGTCCTGGCCGCGGTCGCACCCGTCCGGATCGAGAAGGGCCTCACCTGCGGCATCGCCGGCTACCCGTCCAAGGGCTGCGGCGACCAGGTGAAGAGCATCAACGTCCCCGCTACCGACGCCCCGGTCACGCTGCAGGTCGGCCCGGCAGTGGGTTCGACGGCCGTGCAGCCGACACCGGCCGCGTCCTCGAAGGACGACAGCGGAGCCCCCTGGACCGGCATCATCATCGCGGCAGTCGTCGTGATCCTGCTCGGCGGAGGCGGCTTCTTCCTCAACCGCCGCCGTGCTGCGGCCAAGTAGGAGCCGACCAGCAGTGCGCGCCGTCCACCGCCTGACACTCCCCCGGGCACTCCACCCGGGGGCATGGTGGTTGTGGGCACTCTGCATGGCTGTGGCGGCCAGCAGGACCCGCAACCCGGTCCTCCTGGTCCTGATCCTCGCGGTGACCGGATTCGTCGTGGCAGCCCGCCGGAGCGATGCTCCGTGGGCATACAGCTTCACTGCGTTCTTGAAACTCGGCCTGTTGGTGATCGGCATCCGCGTGGTCCTGCAAGCGCTCCTGTCGACCCGTTCGCAGGGCACCACGGTGCTGTTCACGCTGCCGCAGCTCCCGTTGCCTGATTGGGCTGCGGGCGTCAAGCTCGGCGGAGAGGTGACGGCAGAGGCTCTGGTGACCGCACTGTACGACGGTGGGCAGCTGGCCGTCATGCTCTGCTGCGTAGGTGCTGCCAACGCACTGGCCAGTCCACGGCGCCTGCTGAAGTCGTTGCCAGCCGCCCTCTACGAGATGGGCGTGGCCTGTGTGGTTGCACTGACCTTCGCACCTCAACTGGTGACCGACGGGCGACGCATCCGCGCGGCCCGCCGTTTGCGTGGCCGCACCCGTGCCTCCTTCCGTACGACGGCCATGCCCGTATTGGAAGGCGCACTGGACCGGTCGGTGGAGCTCGCTGCCGCAATGGACTCCCGCGGCTACGGCCGTACGGCGCATGCCCCGCGGGCTCAGCGTCGGCTCACGGCACTGTGCGTGTTACTCGGACTGCTGGGCATCCTGCTCGGCGTCTACGCGTTGCTGACCGACTCCATGTCGTTCCCGCTCGCCGGGGGCGCACTCGCGATCGGCGTACTGCTGGCGGTCGGTGCGATGGCTGTCGGGCGCCGGCGGGTGGCACGGACGCGGTACCGGCCTGACCCGTGGGCGTTGCCCGAGTGGCTGGTCGTGGCGGCCGGTGCGGTGGCTGCGGGAGCGATGGTGACCGCCGCAGTGCGTGGAGTGCACGGCCTGCTGCTGGACGGTCCGTTGGTCGTCCCACCGGTTCCGCTGCTGCCGGTTGTCGGCGTATTGATCGGACTGGTGCCTGCGCTGGCCGCACCTCCGTTGAAGAAGGCGGTCGCATGATCGAGTTCGACCGCGTGTCTGTGACGTACGACGGCGCCAGCGAGCCGGCGCTGCGGGACGTGAGCCTGATCGTCCCGGAGGGTGAGCTGGCACTCGTGATCGGGCGGACCGGGTCCGGCAAGTCCACACTGCTGCGGGCAATCAACGGACTCGTACCGCACTTCACCGGCGGCACGCTGTCCGGCCGGGTCCTCGTCGACGGGCGGGACACTCGGGAGTACAGGCCGCGGGACCTCGCGGACGTGGTCGGGATGGTCAGCCAGGACCCGATGGCAGGCTTTGTCACCGACACGGTCGAGGACGAGCTCGCGTACAGCATGGAGTCGCTGGGTATGGCGCCGGACGTGATGCGGCGACGCGTCGAGGAGACGCTGGACCTGCTGGGGCTGGCCGACGTACGGGACCGTGCGCTGACGTCGCTGTCGGGCGGCCAGCGGCAGCGGACCGCTATCGGAGCAGCGCTCACGTCGCATCCCGCCGTACTCGTGCTGGATGAGCCGACGTCTGCGCTCGACCCACAGGCAGCCGAAGAAGTGCTGGCTGCGCTGCAGCGCTTGGTGCACGACCTGGGTGTCACTGTGGTGCTGGCGGAGCACCGGCTCGAGCGCGTGATCCAGTACGCCGACCGCGTGATCGAAGTACCGGGTGGTGCCGCTGCTGTATCGACAGGGCTGCCCGCTGACCGCATGGTCGCCGCACCAGTCGCACCACCCGTAGTCGAGCTGGGGCGGCTAGCTGGTTGGTCGCCGCTCCCCCTGTCCGTGCGGGACGCTCGGCGGGCTGCGGTCGCGCTGCGTCGTCAGCTGGACAGCGCTGCACCGGTGCGGTCGGCTGCCGCGCTAGGTGATGAGCTGGCCCGGTGCCGCGATCTGGTCGTTGGCTATGGCAACGTGATGGCGTTGCGGGGGGTGTCGCTCAGCGTCAGGTCCGGTGAGGTCGTCGCACTGATGGGCCGCAACGGCGCCGGGAAGTCCACACTGCTCAACACCCTCGTCGGCATCCTGCCGGCTCGGTCGGGCGCTGCAGTCGCATCCGGTACAGACCCGCACCAGATGAAGCCGGCGCAGCTGGTGAAGGCCGTGGGACTGGTCCCACAAGAGCCTGCGGATCTTCTGTATGCCGCCACGGTCGCCGAGGAGTGTGCCGCCGCGGACTCCGACTTCAAAGTCCCGGCAGGTAGTTGCCGTGCACTCCTCGAGCGGCTGGCACCAGATGTGGCTCTGGACCTGCATCCGCGGGACTTGTCCGAGGGACAGCGGCTCTGCCTGGCGCTGGCCGTCGTACTGTGTGGCGCTCCGCCGTTGCTGTTGCTGGACGAGCCCACGCGCGGGCTGGACTACGGCGCCAAGCGGCGGCTGGTCGCGATCCTGCGGGAGCTCGCCGCGGCCGGACATGCGGTGATTCTGTCGACGCACGACGTGGAGATGGTGGCCGAGGTCGCGACCCGCGTGATGGTGCTCGCCGAGGGCGAGTTGGTGAGTGATGGCGAGGCGGCCGAGGTGATTGCCGGGTCGCCGACGTTCGCGCCGCAGGTGGCGAAGATCCTTGCTCCGCTGCCGTTCCTGACCGTCGGAGAGGTCGCGGACGCATTGGAGCGCGCGTCGTGAGGCTGATCCGGCTCAAGCCACGAAGTACGGCGATGTTGCTGGTGGCGTCGCTCGTCGGCGTACTCGCATTCGCGTGGCCGCTGTTCTTCCGGACGTCGCAGGCGGGTGCGTCCGCGATCGGTCACACGACGGATGCGCCGTGGTTGTTCGTGTTGCTGCTGCCGTTGCTGGTGGCCGTCGTCCTCGCGGAGCTGTCCGAGTCCGGGATCGACGCCAAGGTGATCTCGCTGGTCGGCATGCTCGCCGCGGTCGGTGCGGCGTTGCGGGCGTTGGGTCCGGGGACGGCGGGGCTCGAGCCGGGGTTCTTCCTGCTGGTGCTGGCGGGGCGGGCGTTCGGCGCCGGGTTCGGTTTCGTGCTCGGGGCGGTGTCGCTGCTGGGCGGGGCGTTGATCAGCGGCGGGGTCGGGCCGTGGATGCCGTTCCAGATGTTCGCGTGCGCGTGGGTGGGATGTCTGGCGGGGCTGTTGCCGCGGGTCGGCGGGCGATTGGAGTTGCTGCTGCTGGCGGCGTACTCGCTGGTCTCGGGCGTGCTGTACGGCGTGATCATGAACCTGTGGTTCTGGCCGTACGCGACGTTCGGCAGCGCGTTCTCGTTCATCCCGGGTGATGCCCTGGCGGCGAATCTGCACCGGTATTTCCTGTTCGTGGTGGCGACCTCGTTGGGCTGGGACATCCCGCGCGGCATCCTGTCCGCCGTACTGGTCCTGGTGCTGGGGCGTCCCATCCTGAACGCATTCCGTCGTACGGCGCGGAAGGCGGCGTTCGAGGCGCCTGTGGTTTTCGAGCGGAGGACCGATGTCTGACCGAACCCTCATCCTGGGCGGAGCCCGCTCCGGCAAATCCATCGCCGCCGAACGCCTGCTGTCCGCCGAGCCCGATGTCCTGTACGTCGCCACGGGCGGAGACGACTCCGGCGACGCCGAGTGGGCCGCCCGCGTCGCCAAACACCAGGCCCGCCGGCCGGCTTCGTGGGGTCTGGCCGAGACGATCGACCTGATCCCGCTCCTTGCGGCAGCCGGTCCGCCACTCCTCATCGACTGCCTGACCCTGTGGTTGTCCCGAACCATGGACGCGGCCGACGTCTGGACCAACCTGCAGGGCGCCGACGCCATCGAGCAGCAGATCGCGGAACTGGCCGACGCCTGGTCCGCCACTCCTCGCCGAGTGGTTGCCGTCAGCAACGACGTAGGCTCCGGCATCGTCCCGGCCGACTCCGGCACCCGCCTCTTCCGGGACCTGATGGGCCGCCTCAACACCACCATCTCCCTCGCCTCAGACCAGGTCCTCTGGACAATCGCCGGCCGAACCCTCCCCCTCACATGACACTGCCACCTCAAGACCCGCCATCGGACGCCGCAGACGGCGCCCTGCCCGTCTCGGGCGGGTGGCTTGATGCGGTGCGGCTGGCCTTCGGGACGCTCACGGTGCTGCCGGCGGGTGTTCCGTCGCGGGTCGATCGGGTGGTTGGTGGGCGGGCGATGGTGTTGGCGCCGGTTGTGGGAGTGGTCATCGGCGGGGTTGCGGCGGGCGTGATTGCGCTGGCCCAGCTGGTGAAGCCTGACGCGGACCTGCTGGCGGCCGTGCTGGGAGTGCTGGTGATTGCCGCGCTGTCGGGTGGATTGCACCTCGACGGGTTGGCTGATTTCGCGGATGCGCTCGGCTCCCGGCGGGATCGCGAGACGATGTTGCGGATCATGAAGCAGAGCGACATCGGCCCGTTCGGTGTCGTCGCGATCGTCGGCGTACTGCTCCTCGACGTCGCGGCCCTCACCGCCTGCATCCAGTTCGGCTACGGCTGGCAAGCCATCCTGATCGCCACCACCGCGAGCCGCCTCACCCTCCCCTGGTCCTGCCGTACGTCGGTCCCCGCAGCGCGCCCCGACGGCCTGGGCACGTTCGTCGCCGGCACCGTCCGCCCGCTCACAGCCACCATCGCCACAACCGTCGTACTCGCCGCCGCCCTCGCCCTGACCTGGCCGTCCCCGAGCCGCCTCGCAGGCTCGGCCGCCGCGGTCCTGCTCGCCGTCGCGACGAGCTTCGCCACCACCCGCCGCGCACGGACCGCCCTCGGCGGCACGACCGGCGACGTCCTCGGCGCAACCATCGAACTGGCCCTCCCGCTGACCCTGCTCGCCCTCGCCCTGGCCGCCTGAAGGCCGCCTGAAAGCCGCCCGAAAGCCGTCTGAAAGCCTGCCTCCACCACCCTCGAACCGAAGTGGTCTACTGTCGCCGTTGAACGTTCTGGTGGGGTAGTGACAGCGAGGTTGCACAAGATGTTCCTGGTTCACGAGCGCGAAGCGAGCACGCTCGCCCCGCGATCCGTTATCTTTATGTAATGAACGCAACCCGCCCGGCGCCGGGATCGCAGGCTTCGCTGCGCGAAGCCAACCGTGCGCGCGTTCTCGGGGTCGTCCGGCAGCACGGCCCACTCACCCAGGTCGAGATCGCCGCCGCGTCCGGCCTGTCCGCGGCCACCGTGTCGAACATGGTCAAGGAGCTGGACCAGGCCGGCATGGTCGGCCTGTCCCGCAGCATCCGCAACGGCCGCCGCGCCGTGCTCGTCTCCCTCGCGTCCGGCGGCGGACTGCTCGCCGGTGTCGCGTTCGGCGAGCGTGACGTCCGGGTCGCGATCGCCGACGAGTCCCGCGAGATCCTCGCCCAGCAGCTGATGCCGCTGCAGGCCGACCACGTCGCCGACGACGGCATGGAGCGGGCCGCCCGGCTGCTCGCCGACCTCGCCGAGACGGTCAGTTCGGGTGTGGAGAACATCTCCGCGATCGGGTTCGGGCTGCCGATGCCGGTGGATTCGGTCAGCGGCGAGGCCGGCTCCGACACCGTCCTGCCGGGCTGGCGCGGCGTCAACGTGACCGAGGCGATGGCCGGTCACCTCCGCGCCCCGGTGGCCCTCGACAACACCGCGAACCTTGCTGCGCTGGGCGAATTGCGGGCCGGCGCGCTCCGCGGCGTACGCAACGGCTGCTATCTGAAGTTCTCGTACGGCGTCGGCGCGGGGATCGTGATCAACGGCGACGTGTTCCGCGGCTCGGCGGGTACGGCGGGCGAGATCGGGCACGTCACGATCGACGAGAACGGGCCGATCTGCCGGTGCGGCAACCGCGGCTGCCTGGACACCTTCGTCGGCTCGCGGGCGCTGATCAACAGCCTGGCCGCCTCGCACGGACCGCTGCGGTTGAAGGACATCGTGATCCGTGCCCTCGGCGGCGACGTCGGCTGCCGCCGCGTGATCGAGGACGCCGGCCGCCGGGTCGGCGTCGCGGTGGCCGGGGTGGTGAACCTGCTCAACCCGGAGGTTGTCGTCGTCGGCGGCCTGATGGCCGAGGCCGGCGAACTCATCCTCGCGCCGCTGCGGGAAGCGCTCGACCGGTGCGCGATCCCGAGCGCCGCCGCGACCGTCGAGCTGCGCCCCGCAGCGCTCGGCGACGAGGCCGACATCGTCGGCGCGATCCACCGCGCGTCGGTGCTGAGTCATACCAATATCTCCATTTCTTGAATTCAAGTCTTGACGCCAAGACTCAGGGGAGCTTGACTTCGGGCAGGCCAATCGGGCCGTCTCGTCAAGGAGTCGCCATATGTCCTTCTCTGCAACTCGTCTCGTCGGGCTCGGCATTGCCGTCTCGGCCCTGGCCGTCTCCCTGGTGGCCTGCGGCTCGAACGACGACTCCGGCAGCGGCTCAGGCGGCGCGAAGAAGATCGCGCTGTTGCTGCCCGAGTCCAAGACCACCCGCTACGAGGCACTGGACCGCCCGCTGTTCACCGAGGCCCTCAAGGCCGCCTGCGGTAACTGCGAGCTGATCTACAGCAACGCCGACCAGGACGCGTCGAAGCAGCAACAGCAGGCCGAGGCCGCGCTCACCCAGGGTGCGAACGTGCTCGTGCTCGACCCGGTCGACGGTAAGGCCGCCGCGGCGGTCGTCAGCTCCGCGAAGGGGCAGAACGTCCCGGTGGTCGCATACGACCGGTTCATCGAGAACGCCAACTACTACGTCTCGTTCGAGAACGAGGCCGTCGGCAAGCTTCAGGCGCAGACCCTGGTGGACGACCTGAAGGCGGCCGGCAAGACCTCGGGCAACATCGCGATGATCAACGGCTCGCCGACCGACCCGAACGCCGCCGACTTCAAGAAGGGCGCGCACAGCGTGCTCGACTCGAGCGGGTTCAAGATCGCCGCCGAGTTCGACACCCCGGACTGGAGCCCGGACAAGGCGCAGGCGTGGATGGAAGGCCAGCTGAGCGCGATCAAGAACGGCCTGGTCGGTGTGTACGCCGCCAACGACGGCACCGCGGGCGGTGCGATCGCGGCGCTCAAGGGCGGTGGCGTGAAGCCGCTGCCGCCGGTCACCGGTCAGGACTCGGAGCTGGCCGCGATCCAGCGGATCGTCGCCGGCGACCAGGCGATGACGATCTACAAGGCCGTCAAGCCGCAAGCCGAGGCCGCCGCGAAGGGCGCGGTGGCATTGGCGAACGGCGGCAAGCCGGAGTCGACCACCGAGAAGAGCGGCGTCCCGTCGACGATCCTCGACCCGGTCGCGGTGACCAAGGACAACATCAAGGACACCGTGATCAAGGACAACATCTACAAGGTCAGCGACATCTGCACCGCGTCGTTCGCCGCCGCCTGCGCCGCGGCTGGCCTGTCCAGCAACTAGTCGAAACCGGCCCGCCCTCGGCGTAGCCCCCCGCAGTGAGGTGCGGGGGGCTACGCCGGACCTCTCCCCAACCGCGCCCCCGGCGAGGATCATGGCGTGAAATAAGTCCTGGAGGCTGATCTCGTGACACTTCCCTCGGCTACCCCGGCCCCTCCCGATGTGGGCGCCGGTACCGTGCTGACACTGCAAGGGATCTCCAAGCGGTTCGGCGCCGTACAGGCCCTGAAGAACATCGAGCTGGACGTCCGAGCCGGCGAGGTACTGGCGCTGGTCGGCGACAACGGCGCCGGCAAGTCGACGCTGGTGAAGACCATCGCCGGTGTCTACACCGCCGACGACGGGACGATGGTGTTCGACGGCCGCGCAGTACGCGTCGGCAGTCCGGCCGAGGCGCAGCAGCTCGGGATCGCCACCGTGTTCCAGGACCTGGCGCTGTGCGACAACCTCGACGTCGTCGCGAACCTGTACCTCGGCCGCGAGCTCCGCAAGGGCCGCGTACTCGACGAGGTCGAGATGGAACGCCAGTCGTGGGAGCTGCTCCGGCAGCTGTCCGCGAAGATCCCGTCGGTCCGGATCCCGGTCGCCAGCCTGTCCGGCGGCCAGCGGCAGACCGTCGCGATCGCCCGCAGCCTGCTCGGCCGGCCCAAGGTCGTGATGCTGGACGAACCGACCGCGGCCCTCGGCGTCGCTCAGACCGCCGAGGTCCTCAACCTGGTCGAGCGGCTGCGCGAACGCGGCCTGGCCGTGATCCTGATCAGCCACAACATGGCCGACGTGATGGCGGTCGCCGACCGGGTCGCCGTACTGCGTCTGGGCCGCAACAACGGCGTCTTCGTGGTCAGCGAGACCAGGACGCAGGACATCATCGCCGCCATCACCGGCGCCACCGACAATGCGGTCTCGGAGCGTGCAGCGCGCCGAAGCCGGGAGGAGGGTCCCGCATCATGAGCCTGCACGGATCGGGCACCCGTCCCCAGGACGTCACCGGTACGCCGGCCACACCCGAAGCGAACGGGATCGACCAGCTTCCGGCCGACCTGCAGGACGAACGGCTGATCGCGACCAGCGGGATCAGCGGCGCCGTCTCCGCCTTCACCGCCCGGCTCCGCTCCGGCGACCTGGGTTCGGTACCGGTGGTCGTCGGTCTGATCATCATCTGGGCGGTCTTCCAGATCGCGAACGGCTCCTTCCTGTCCAGCCGCAACCTGGTGAACCTGACGCTGCAGACCACCTCGGTCGGAGTAATTGCCCTAGGCATCGTCCTGGTCCTGCTCCTCGGCGAGATCGACCTCTCCGTCGGCTCGGTCAGCGGCCTGTCGGCCGCGGTACTCGGAGTCACGTTCGTCAACAAGGGCTGGCCGCTCGTGCTCTCGCTACTGGCCGGTGTCGCACTCGGCCTGGTGATCGGCATGTTCTACGGCGCGCTCTACACACGCTTCGGCGTGCCGAGCTTCGTGATCACGCTGGCCGGTCTGCTGGGATTCCTGGGGCTGCAGTTGCTGGTGCTCGGCAAGGAAGGTTCGCTCAACCTTCCGTACGACTCGGCGCTGGTCGGCTTCGCGACGCGAAGCTTCCTCTCCCCGGCGCTCGCCTACGTCCTGATCGCGGTCGTCGTCGCGCTCTACGTGCTGACCCGGCTCCGCACTCGCAGCGCGCGGGCCACGGCCGGTCTCTCGACGGCGCCGACCTCGATGATCGCGATCAAGGCCGCTGCGCTGGCGCTCGTGCTGCTGATCCCCGTGCTGATCCTCAACGGTGACCGCGGTGTCTCGTCGATGTTCCTGCTCTTCCTCGCGCTGGTGGTCGCGACCGATCTGACAGTGCGGCGTACCCGGTGGGGCCGCTCCGTCGTCGCGGTCGGCGGCAACGTGGAGGCCGCCCGGCGGGCCGGTATCAACGTGCGGATGATCTACCTGTCCGTGTTCGCGGCCTGTTCGACGTTCGCCGCCGTCGGCGGTCTGCTCGCCGCGGCCCGGTTGGTCGCGGTGAACCAGAGCAGCGGCGGCGCGGACACCAACCTGAATGCGATCGCGGCAGCCGTGATCGGTGGCACCAGCCTGTTCGGCGGCCGCGGCTCGGCGTACTCCGCGCTGCTCGGGGCGCTGGTGATCATGTCGATCTCCAACGGCCTGGCGTTGCTGAGCCTGGACTCGAGTGTCCGCTACATGGTGACTGCCGGCGTACTGCTGATCGCCGTCACCATCGACTCGCTCAGTCGGCGGAGTCGTCAGGCGCACGGGCGGGCCTGAGGGCGCCGCGGGCGAACAGGGCCGCCTCGGTTCGGTTGGCGACGCCGAGTTTGCCGAAGATCGTCGACAGGTTGTTGTTGACGGTCTTCGGCGTGAGGGCGAGCCGAGCCGCCATGGCGGTTGTCGACAATCCGCTGGCCAGCAATTCAAGGATTTGACGTTCGCGGGGTGTCAATGCCTGCAAGGGATCCGGCGGCGCACTCACTCGCCCAGCGGCCGCGTCCAGGACATGACGGGCGACCCCGGACCCGAGGATCGAGTCGCCCGCGGCAACCGCCTGGATCGCCCGCACGATTTGTTGCTGCGACGACCCTTTCAGCACATAACCGGCCGCACCCGCCCGTACTGCGGCGCGCACAGTCTCGTCGTCGTCCAGCATCGTCAACATGAGTACGCCGACCGCCGGCGCCACGCGAGCGACCTCCTTCGTCGCGGCGACACCATCACCGCCGGGCATATGGATGTCCATCACGAGTACGTCGGGCTGCAGCGTCACCGCGGCGCGGACCGCCTCCTGGCCGTTCTCCGCGACGCCCACCACGGAGATCCCGTCCACCGAGGCGAGCAGCACCTGCAACCCGTCCCGTACGACCGGATGATCGTCGGCCAGCACCACCCGGACGGTCATCGCGAAACCCCAACGGCAGGCAGGTCTGAACGCGGCCGCCGGTCGCACTACCTTCCGCCACCAGCGTGCCCCCCAGCTCGGTCACCCGTTCGCGCATCGACGTCAGCCCGACACCCGGCACCCAGCGTCCATTGGCTGCAGGTCCGTCGTCGACAATCGACAACCTGAGCGTCTGCGCATCGCCACTGATCCGAACCTCGGCGTTACCCGCTCGCGAATGCCGCGCGACATTCGTCAGCGCCTCCATGACGATCCGGTACGCCGTGACTTCCACGGCCGCCGGCAATCCGTCGGGCACCGCATCGGCCTCAACGGTTATCCGCAAAGGTGATCCGTCGCCGCGCCGGTCGACAAGCGCCGCATGCCGCCGTACCGCTTCCACCAGCCCGACGTCGTCCAACGCGGACGGATGCAGCTGGTTGATCAGCCGTCGTACGTCGGCAATCGCAGTGTCGACGATCGCACGGATCTCGGCGGCGAGCGATCGCGCGGGATCGTCCGCGAGGTTCATCACCGCGTCGGCGCGGAACCCGATCCCGGTCAGCGCCGGACCCAACCCGTCGTGCAGATCCCGCCGTAACCGGCGTCGCTCCTCCTCGCGCGCGGCGACAAGTTCCCGCCGCGACTGCTGTACGGCGTCGGACAACGCCTGCGCTCGCAACGCCACCCCGAGCGGCGCCGCCATCAACTCGAGCACAACCCGATCCGCCGCGGACAACCGGCTCTCCCCCGGCCGTACTCCGACCTGAAGCTCACCGACGCGTTCACCCGCATGCAGCAGTGGAACGGCCACCAGCACGGACGGCCGGCTCCCTTGCTCCCCGCGGATCACGCCGGCCTCATCCGTCAGCGCGGCGTACGGAAGACGCAACGCGTGACACACCGCCGGCAGTACGTCGGCAGGCTCCGACGCCCCCGCCAACTGTGCCGCAACCGACGACGCCGCGCGGACCGGATTGGCGCGATCCCCGTAGAACAAGCGATCCACGAGCCGCTGCAGCCGAACGCGCACCGGATTGAACCCGATCGCCACGAGCAGCGTGGCCAGCACGGCTCCGCTCGCACTGATCCGAGGACGGAGCAACCGATCGGCCAACTCCACCAGGGCGAGGTAGGTAGCCGCGACCGCGACCGTCAGCAGCAGATAGGTCACCGTCCGGGACCAGACCAGCCGGATGTCGAGCAGTTGGTACCGCAGTACGGCGACCGTCATCGATGCCGGGATCAGTGCGACCAGCGTCAACAAGATGATCGGGAACCCGGTGCTGTCGATCGGTCCGGCCAAGCGCGACGACGCGATCAACACAGCCGTGATCATTGCTGCCAGCAACAACCAGAGCAGTTGCCGACGTACCCGTTCATCGCCGTGCCGATAGCGGACCGCCAACCCGACGATTGCCGCCAGCAACGTGACGGCAAGCAGCAGATCCGAGATGGTCTGCAGCGGGATCAGCCCGTCGAGCGCCGGAATCCGCAACCAGGACACAGCCCGGTCCCGGGCCGCCGGACCGAGCTCCCGCACTGAGGCCAGCGGATTGCGGTCCGCGCTGAAGAGCAGGATCTGCAAAGGAGCGTTGACGAGGACAACGACCAGCACCGGGAGCCAGGCCCGACCCGGAAGCCTGCCGTCGGGGAAGACGAGCAACGCGAGCGGGATGAACAGACTGACCGACCACGGCCACAACGCCGAATACAGGGTCGCGGGCAGCTGTGCCGAACCAGAGCCTTCGAGGGCGTGGATCAGCCACGGCGTCACAGCCGGCGTACCGGTCTGCGCGATCCCCGCACCCAGCAGCAGCCAGCCCAGCCAGTTCCGCGGCCGATGCCATGCGATCAGACCGCCCGATACAGCACAACTGAGCCCGACAGCGAGGTTGGGGATCATGAAACTGTCCCGGGCTGCCGCGAAACTGAGCCCGGTCGCCACCGCCCCGACGAGCGCGGCCATCGCCTCGACCAGGACCAGGCCGAGCACAATCCCCACCCAGGTTCTGCGATCGATGCTCACAGTGCCCATGGTGCGGTGCCGGGATACCCGCTGTCTCTAGGCAAATGTCCCGGCCGACCCGGGTTCCCTCCCCTGTCGACCTCGGTCGGCCCGCACCGAGCCTGGAGACATCACAAACCGCTCCCTGAGGGGGAACTTCCGATGAGCACCATCACAACCGCCGCCCGCCCCGCAGTGCGTCCGCTCGGCTGGACGACGATCGTCGGTGGACTGGGCATCGTCGCGGCCGGCACCGTCGCCGCGATCGACGCGAACGTCGCCGACAGCGCGTGGTTCGGCTTCGCCGGCGCGAGCGCCCTGCTGGCCACCGCCGGCGTGCTCGGCCTGCGTCGCGCGACGTCCGCCGTACCCGTTGCCCACAAGGTTCTGGGCGCCGTCGCTGTCACGATGACGCTGTTCGCGCTGGCACACTTCTACGCGGTGGTGGACCAGGACCGCGCGATCCCGTTCTTCAGCGCCTGCATGATGCTGTCCGCCCTGGGCCTGATCGTTGCCGGTATCGCGATCCTCCGAGCCCGACTCTGGTCCGGCCCGGCCCGCGTACTGCCGCTGATCACGGGCCTCTGGCCCCTGACCATCCCGATCGGCCTGGCACTGGGCGACGTACCCCACTTCGTTGCCATCGCCCTCTGGGGTGTCTGCTGGACCACCCTCGGCGCACTGCTCGTCACCGAACAGCACTGACCGATCAACGAGAAAGCCCCCGTCGTCGTTGACGGGGGCTTTCTCCGTTGGCTACGCGGAGGCGGCGGTCAGGTCTTCCTTGGGCTCCGCGAAGTGGCAGGCGGCCGTGTGGCCCGGGGTCGACTGCGGCTTGATCTCCAGCAGCGGCTCCTGGGTGGCGCAGATGTCCTCGGCCTTCCAGCAACGGGTCCGGAACCGGCAGCCGCTCGGCGGGTCGATCGGCGAAGGTACGTCGCCGACCAGCCGGATCCGCTCCTTCGGCGGAACGCCGCGGATCGTGCCCAGGTCCGGCGCCGCCGACAGCAGCGCCTGCGTGTACGGGTGCTGCGGGGCGTTGTAGATCTGGTCCCGCGAGCCCTGCTCGACGATCTTGCCGAGGTACATCACTGCGACCTCGTCACAGAAGTGCCGGACCACGCCGAGGTCGTGCGCGATGAACACGAACGCGATGCCGAGATCGCGCCGCAGGTCCTCGAGCAGGTTCATCACCTGGGCCTGGATCGACACGTCCAGTGCGGACACAGGCTCGTCGGCGATGATCACCTCGGGCTCCACCGCGAGCGCCCGGGCGATGCCGATGCGCTGCCGCTGACCGCCGGAGAACTCGTTCGGGTACCGGTTGTGGTGCTCCGGGTTCAGACCGACCCGCTCCAGCAGCTCCTGGACCCGGGCGAGTTCCTTGCCCTTCTTGACCAGGTTGTGCACGCGCAGCGGCGTACTGACGATGTTGCTGACCGTCTGGCGCGGGTTCAGCGAGCTGTACGGGTCCTGGAACACGATCTGCAGCTGCCGGCGGAACGGGCGCAGGTCCCGCTCCTTCAGCTGCGCGATGTCGGTGCCCTTGAACAGGATCTGGCCGGCCGTCGGGGTCAGCAGCCGGGTGATCATCCGGCCGGTGGTCGACTTGCCGCACCCGGACTCACCGACCAGGCCCAGGCTCGCGCCCGCCTTCAGGTCGAAGTTGACGCCGTCCACGGCCTGCACGACCTTCTTGGTCCGGCCGAGTCCGGCCGCTTCCTTGATCGGGAAGTGCATCTTCAGGTCGCGGACCTGCAACAGAGTTTCGCTCATATCTCCTCAGTCCCTGTCAAATCTCTGCTGTCAGCCCAGTCTCGGCGCGACCTCGGCCTCGTAGATCGAGGCCTTGTCGTGCAGGTGACAACGGGACGTATGGGCACCGGCGCCGTCGACCGGCAGCAGCTCCGGCAGCTGGGTGGTGCAGAGCTCACCCTTCACCCGCTCGACGTACGGGCACCGGGCGCTGAACGAACAGCCGTCCGGCAGGTTCAGCAGCGACGGCGGCAGACCCTTGATCGGGCGCAGCCGCTCGTTCGCCGCGGAGACGGTCGGGATCGACTCGAGCAGACCCCAGGTGTACGGCATCCGCGGGTTCGCCAGTACGTCGGCCGCGGTGCCGTACTCGACGCAGCGCCCGGCGTACATCACCAGGACGTCGTCGGCCATCTCGGCCACCACACCGAGGTCGTGAGTGATCAGCACAATCGCGGAGCCGAACTCCTTCTGCAGGTTGTTCAGCAGGTCCAGGATCTGCGCCTGCACGGTCACGTCCAGAGCCGTGGTCGGCTCGTCGGCGATCACCAGCTTCGGGTCGTTGATCAGGCTCATCGCGATCATCGCGCGCTGTCGCATACCGCCGGAGAACTCGTGCGGGTACTGCGCGAAGCGCCGCGGCGGGTTCGGGATGCCGACCAGTTCGAGCATCTCCAGGGCCCGCTTCTTGGCGACGTCCTTGGAGACCTTGTGGTGCACGCGGTACGCCTCGACCAGCTGGTTGCCGATCGTGTACAGCGGGTGCAGCGAGGACTGCGGGTCCTGGAACACCATCGACACCGCGTCGCCGCGGATCTTCATCAGGTCGTTCTCGCTCAGGCCGATGAGTTCGTCACCGCCGAGCCGGATCGACCCGCTGATGCGGGTGCGCTTGCGGTCGTGCAGGCCCATCACGGCCATGCTCGACACCGACTTGCCGGAGCCGGACTCGCCGACGATCGCCAGCGTGCGGCCGAGCGGGACCGAGTAGCTCAGCCCGTTCACCGCGCTGACCAGACCGTCCGCGGTCGGGAACTTCACACTCAGGTCCTCGACCACCAGGTACGGAGTCTCACCGCTGGGGTTGATCGAACCCTCGCGGCGCTCGCGGGTGGCGACCGACGGGCCACGCTTGGCCGCCGCGGCGGCGGCCGGCGGAATGGCTGCGCTCTCGGCCATGCTGTCCTTCCGGTCTTCGGGAACCGTGTCTTCGGGAGCCCTGTCCTCGGGGGCTCTGTCCTCGGGCGCTGGGGTGCTCACGACAGCCTCACCCGCGGGTCGATCAGGCTGTAGCCGATGTCCACCAAGAGGTTCATCACGACGATGATCACGGAGGCGACCAGCACGGTGCCCATGATCACCGGCAGGTCATAACTGTTCAAACTGTCCAGCACCAGGACGCCGAGGCCGGGGAGGTCGAAGATCCGTTCGGTGAAGATCGCGCCGCCGAGACTGCCGGCGACATCCAGACCGAAGATCGTCACGACCGGGATCAACCCGGAGCGCAGGGCGTGCTTGTAGGTGACCACGCGGTCGGACAGGCCCTTGGCCCGCGCGGTCCGGATGAAGTCTTCGCTCAGCGTCTCGACCATCGAGCCGCGTGAGTACCGCGCGTACGCGGTGCAGTTGTAGATGCCGAGCACCAGCCAGGGTGTCAGCAGACCGGCTGCCCATTTCGCCGGATTCTCCGACAGTGGTGTCCATTCACCCCGTGGAAGGATCGGATAGAGCACGGTCAGATAGAGCGCGACCATCAGCGCCACGATGTAGTACGGCACCGAACTGACCACCAGCGTGCTGGTCATCAGTGCCCGGTCGCCCAGGGTCCCGCGTCTCTTGGCCGCCATCGAGCCGACGAACACACCTATCGTCAGCACCAGCACGGCATACCCGACCACCAGCGAGACCGTCACCGGGAACCGGGTCTTGATCATCTCAGTGACCGGACGGTCGTTCTTGAACGAGAAGCCCAGGCAGGGCGCCGCGCAGTGCTGCGTCACGCCCGAGGTGGTGAAGTCGCGGCCGGTGAAGATTCCCGCGGTGTACTCCGCGAACTGCTGCACTTTCGGCTGGTCGAGATGCAGGTTCTTCTTGATCTCGTTGTAGCGCTGCTGGGTGCACTGACGCTCACCGCAGATCGCACCGGCCGGGTCGGTCGGCGCAACGAAGAACAGCGCGAAGGTCGCGATGAGCGTTGCCAACACGACACTGAGCGCGCTGACCATTCGGCGCGCCACGAAATAGAGCACGGGATTGTCTCCTCACCGATCGATGTGGTGCCCGGACGGTGGTCCGGGCACCACATCACCGTTCAATGACTGACTACTACTTCAGAACGGACTTGGATCAGGGCTGCTTCAGGAACATCGAGGTGAACTCGGGCATACCCTGTGTCGGGTCGTTGATCGCGTGCCCGATGTTCTTACCGACCGGCGAGTTGGTCGAGCTGTAGTACAAGGGCAGGACCGGGAGGTACTTCTCCAGGATGTCCTTGTCGACGTTCTTCCACTCCTTCAGCTGGTCGTCGGGCGACTTGGCCGTGACCGCGTCGATCTCGGCGTCCAGCGCCTTGTCCTGCAGCTGACCGACGCTGTTGCCCAGGGCAATCGCGTCCGACTTGAACAGAACCGGGAACCAGCTCGTGCCGCTCGGCCAGTCGGAGCACCAACCGGTCGGCGTCTTGCCGATGTTGACCGGAGCGTTCTGGTCACCGGTGAAGGTACGGATCTTCGCCTTCGGCACGCCGATGGCGCGGACCTTGAAGCCGGCCTTCTCGAACATCTGCTTGCGCAGCTGCGTGGTCTGGGTCGAGATCTTGTCGTCGATCGAGTAGTACCAGCTGAGCTCGAAGTTCGACTTGCCGAGCTTCGCCAGCTCGGACTTGACCTCGGCGGCCACCGCGTCGTCCTCGGCGCCCTTACCGGTTCCGGTCAGACCCGGGAGCTCGTACTTGTCGAAGCCCGGGACGGCCGGCGGCAGGATCGTGGAGGCCGGCGGGTCGTCGGTCGGGTTCAGACCGGCAACCTTGCGCCACGCGTCGTACGGGTGCGCCTTGGCGATCAGCTTGCGGACCTCCAGCGGAATCTTCCGGGTGTCCATGGTGTACATGATCGTGCACGGCGACTGGCCCTTGACGAGCTGCGACTGGTCCTTGACCTCAGGAAGCAGCGAGACGTCCAGGTTGGTGTAGTTCAGCGCGTTCGCGTCCGGACCGGAGCTGGCCAGCACCTGACGCTGGGCCTTGATCAGGTCCTGGCTGAACTTGAAGTCCCAGCCGTCGACGTACTGGTGCCGCACCGGGTCGGTGTTCGGGTCCCAGCTCGGGTTCTTCGTCAGCTTGAGCTCGGTACCCGGGGTGTAGGACTGGACCTGGTACGGACCGGTCACCATCGGGTGCTGCTCGTAGTTCTTCTGGGTGTCCTTGGCCTGCGGGATCGGCGTGAACATCGGGAACGCCGCGTAGTAGGGCAGGTCGTCGAACTTCTTCGCCAGGTGGATGACCAGCGTGTTGTCGTCCGGCGTCTCGACACCCTTGTAGTTGGCGCCACCGGCGCCGTACGGGCCCTTGTACTTGTCGCCGTCCAGGAAGAACTGCTGCTGGTACGTCGGTCCGGCGTCGTACAGGTCGTGGGCGAAGGACCGCTTGATCGCGTACGCGTAGTCGGCGGCCTTGACCGGCGTGCCGTCCTGGTACTTGATGCCCTGCTTCAGCTTGAACGTCCAGGTCAGGCCGTCCGCGGACTTCGTGCCGAGGTCCTCGGCCAGGTCCGGAACCAGGACCGGCTTGTGGTCCGGGCCGTCCAGGCGGTACTGCGTCAGCGCCCGGTAGAACAGCTTGCCGATCTGGTTGCCATCGACGTAGTAGATGTTCGTCGGGTCGAAGGTGTCGGGCGTCACGTCACTCAGGACGGTGATCGTGCCGCCCTTCTTCGCGCCGTCAACGTCAGGTGCGGGGCCCTTCGCAGTGGGGTCCGTAGCCTTTACCTGAGCGCCCCCCGTGCTGTTGGTGTCACCTTTGTTGCCGCTGTTCGAGGACGGGCTGCCACAGGCCACGGCGGCCAGCATGACCGTCGCCGCAACCGCGGTTATCCGTTTCCACTGCATGGTCGGGTTTCTCCTTTTCTGCCGCTGGGGCAATCGCCGAACTACCGGCGAGTCTTGGGGTCGAAGGCGTCCCGGATGGCGTCTCCGAGCAGCGCGAGGGCGAGCACCAGAGCGGTGATCCCGATCACGGGCAGCCAGAGGTACATCGGGTCGGCCTTGAACCAGTTCGTGGCGACGGAGATCGTCTGACCCCAGGAGGGGATCGGCTCGACCAGTCCGACACCGAGGAACGAAAGTCCGGCCTCCGCGGTCACATAGGCGGGCAGCGCCAGTGAGGCGGAGATGACGATCGGGGCGACCAGGTTGGGCAGCAGCTCCTTGAACAGAACCTGCCGGGTCGGTACGCCGATCGCCTTGGCGGCGAGCACGAACTCACGTTCGCGCAGCGAGAGCACCTCGCCCCGGATGATCCGGGCCAGGCCGGCCCAGCCGAAGAACGAGAGCACGAAGATCAGTACGTAGAAGCGGATCGACGCCTGTTCCTGCGGCGTCAGGTTGAACGAACCGCCGCGCATCGACTCGACGATCGGCACCAACGCGATCGCGAACAGAAGGTACGGCAGGCTCAGCACGAAGTCGATCAGCCAGGAGATCACGCGGTCGACCCAGCCGCCGAGGAAGCCGGCCAGCAGACCCATCACGACGCCGATCACGGTGCCGACGACGGTGGCCAGGAACGCGATGATCAGCGACGGGCGGGCGCCGTAGACCCAGCGGGCGAAGTTGTCCCGGCCGGTCTTCGGCTCGATGCCGAACCAGTGCGAGGCGTTGAAGCTGATCGTCGGGTACCCGTACTCGTCGATCAGGTCGGTGTGGAACGTGCTGTAGTCCTGGCCCTCGAGCTTGGCCAGCAGCGGCGCGAAGATCGCGATCAGGATGAAGAACAGCACGATCGACGCACAGATCACCGCAACCCGGTCCTTGCGCAACCGGTCGAACGCGATCCGGCTGGGCGACTTCCCGTGCGGGGTGGCCGCGGTGCGGACCGGCTCCGCCGAGGCCGGGTGGTCCTCGATCCCTACGGTCGAGTCGGGCGACCCAATACTCATTCGCACTCCGTCAGTCAGTCGGCCGGATTTCGGTCCGCAGATCCGGCACTTATCGGTGGATAGCGTGCCGAGCCTTTGCTTTGTGGAGGGCTCCCGTCAAATCCCCTTGACAGGGCCGATCTCCCACAACCGCGGGCTAGCCTGCCTGACACTGTGACACCAAACCAGCGGTGCCCGGCACCAGTGCACAAATCGTTACCGGAACGGGTACTGGAACGGAACATTTGCCCCGAATCGTCACTGTTCGCAGTCAATTCTGCGCAAAACGCGTCGGCACAGTACCGACAGTGTCCAATTTGTGCCACGATATTACAGAATGTGACCAAAATCGCCTTACCGGACGTGGACGGTGACGAACGGCGGTTTGACCACGTCGAACAGTTCCTGACGGCCCCGGATGTCGACCGTTACCTGGTCGCCTTCCTTTACCGTCGCGTCCAGCAGCGCCAGCGCGACGCCTTTCTTGAGGGTCGGTGAGAACGTCCCGGACGTGACTTCACCGAGCGCCGTTCCGGATTGGTCCAGAACCGTCATGTGCGGCCGCGGAATACCCCGTCCGGCTGCCCGCAGACCGCGCAGGATCCGCGTCGGTCCGCTCTCCTTCTCGGCACGCAGGGCCGCGTCGCCCCAGAAGTGCTCCTTCTTCCACCCCACGGCCCATCCGGAACGCGCCTGTACCGGCGTGATGTCGGGCGTGATGTCCTGCCCGTGCAGCGGGTAGCCCATCTCGGTCCGCAGGGTGTCGCGAGCGCCGAGGCCGGCCGGCACGATGTTGTGCGGCTTCCCGGCCTCCAGCAGCGCGTCGAACACCGCGACCGCGGCCGCGTTCGGTACGACGAGCTCGTACCCGCGCTCGCCCGTATAACCAGTGCGGCACACGACAACCGGCGTACCGCCGAAGTCGGCTGTCGCGAAAGCCATGTAGTCGTGTCCCGTGGGAAGGCCGATCGCGGCCACGACCTCGTCGCTGTTCGCGCCCTGGACGGCGAGGATCGCGTAGTCGTCGTGGACGTTCGTGACCTCGACGCCGTCGGGGGCATCAGCCTGGAGCAGCCGGACGACCTCGGCGGTGTTGGCCGCGTTCGGGATCAGGAACACGTCGTCGTCACCGTGCAGGTACGCGATCAGGTCGTCGACCACTCCCCCGCGCTCGTTGCAGCACAGTGTGTACTGCGCCTGGCCCGGCGCGATCTTGCCCAGGTCGTTGGTCAGGCATGCGTTCACGTACGCCGCGGCGCCCGGGCCCTTCACGGTCGCCTTGCCCAGGTGGCTCACGTCGAAGACGCCCACCGACGTACGGACCGCGGTGTGTTCGGCGACGACACCGGAGTACTCCAACGGCATCTCCCAGCCGCCGAACTCGGCGAACTTGGCGCCGAGCGCGACGTGGCGCTCGTGCAACGGGGACTTCTTCAGAACAGGCGACTCGGTCATGGAGGGGAAACTACCCGACGCGTAGCATGCGGAGGCAGCATGCACGTACCGTCACGACCGGCTGCCTGCCCGCCGGTCAAGGAGGACTGAGGATTTCGTGACCACCATCACCCTGAGCAAGTCAGATGCCGCCGGCGTCAAGACCGACGCCGTAGTCATCGGCGTGGTCAAACTCGGCGGCAGCGTCGCCCTGCCGGCCGGCACGGAGTCGCTGAACGCCGCGTACGGCGGGAAGCTGGTGGAGGTGCTGTCCGGACTCGGCGCCACCGGCAAGGCCGGGGAGGTGACGAAGGTGCCCGGGCCGAAGCCGGGCAAGTCCGCGACGCTGATCGCGGTCGGTCTCGGGGCTGCCCCTGACGGCGAGCTGAAGACCGAAGACCTGCGGACCGCGGCCGGCACCGGTGTGCGCGCGGTGAAGATCTCGCAGTCGGTCGCGTTCGCGTTGCCGACCCCCGACGCGGAGTGCGTGCGTGCGGTGGCCGAGGGCGCCTTGATGGGGCGCTACGCGTTCACGGCGTACAAGTCCTCGGACAGCTCTGAAGCGCCGGGCAACCTGACCCTGCTCACCGACCTGGCCCGCAACAAGGAGGCCAAGGCCGCGCTCGAGCGCGCCGAGGTGACCGCGGACGCCGTCGCGCAGGTGCGCGACTGGGTCAACACCCCGCCGTCGGACCTGCACCCGGTCGAGTTCGCCGCGGACGCGGTCAAGCTCGGCAAGGAGTACGGCGTCAAGGTCGAGGTGCTCGACGAGAAGGCGCTCGCCAAGGGCGGGTACGGCGGCATCCTCGGCGTCGGCCAGGGCTCGACCAACCCGCCGCGGCTGGTCCGGCTGAGCTACACGCCGCGCAAGCCGGTCACGCACCTCGCGTTCGTCGGCAAGGGCATCACGTTCGACTCCGGCGGCCTCTCGCTGAAGACGTCGACCGGCATGGTCAGCATGAAGTCCGACATGGCCGGCGCGGCCGCCGTCATCGGCGCGACGCTCGCCATCGCGCGGCTCGGCCTGCCGGTGCAGGTGACGACGTACGCCGCGATGGCCGAGAACATGCCGTCCGGCTCGGCGGCGCGGCCCTCCGACGTACTGACGATGTATGGCGGCAAGACCGTCGAGGTGCTGAACACCGACGCCGAGGGCCGGCTCGTGCTCGGCGACGCGCTGGTGCGGGCGTCCGAGGACCAGCCCGACCTGATCGTCGACGTGGCGACCCTGACCGGCGCCTGTGTCGTTGCCCTGGGCACCAAGGTGGCCGGCGCGTTCGCGAACACCGACAGCGCGCGGGACCGGGTGGTCGACGCCGCGCTCGCGGCCGGCGAGTCGATGTGGCCGCTGCCGATCCCGGCCGAGATGCTCGACAAGCTGAAGTCGCACTCGAAGGTCGCGGACCTGGCCAACATCACCGGCGAGGCCTGGGGCGGCGCGCTGGCGGCGGCCGCCTTCCTCGGCGACTTCGTTGCCGAGGGCATCGACTGGGTGCACCTGGACGTGGCCGGCCCCGCCTTCAACGACGGCGGCGCCTCGGGCTACATCCCCAACGGCGGCACCGGTTACGCGGTCCGCACCCTGATCGAACTGGCCGCCTCAGCGAGCTGAGTAGCGAATCTCCAGCATGGTGCAGCCGGTCTCTGTTCTATAGGGGCCGTGCGGCATGCCCGGCGGCCGGCAGGCATAGTCGCCGGGCCGGAACGTCTGCTCGAGGGTGAGATCGGTCAACTCGCCCTCGAGCAGGTAGACCTCTTCGACATATTCGTGGCGGATGATTTCCTCGCCCGACAACGTGCCGGGCGCCCAGCGGGCCAGCCTGGTCAGCGTTCCATCCGGATCGCGGCTCAGCACTCGCTCCGAGATCCCGTCGGTTGTGTCCACCCAGGCGAGCTCGCCGGTCGCGAAGAACTCGTGCTCTTCCTTCACCGACCGTTCTTCTTCATCCGGGCGTTGTACTCGCGCATGCGGGGCGGATACCCGACCACGGCCGCGTCGTACGACGGGATGCCGAGCTTGTTGGCGAAGTTGTGGGCCCACTGCACCGACGGGACCCGGCGGCGGGTCCACTCACCGTCGATCGCCACCAGGAGCAGGGTGTACTCCGTGACCGCCGTCCGCGGCTCGACGAATCCCTCGACGCCCTGGCGGGTCTGGACGAACTCCTTCAGGTGCGCCTGGTCCGGAGTCTCCGCCCGGCGCATCGTTCCGGCCTTCCGCCGGCGACCGAACCACTTCATGAGGTAAGTGTCCACTATGTGTGCAAGTCACGGCCGAAATCCTGGATAACGGTTGCGGGTGGTAGCGACGCGCCCGGTCCGGGGCGGCCCCGGAGTGGATCGGGGCCCGATCGGTGACAAGATTGCGCCGGGCCGGAACCGCGATCCGGGACCGCCTGCCTTGGACCTGACTCACGGAGGAACCTGTGACTGACAGTGGGACGACGTACGACCTGGTGATTCTCGGCGGCGGCAGCGGTGGTTATGCCGCCGGACTGCGCGCCGCGACGCTCGGTATGTCGGTGGCGCTGGTGGAGAAGGACAAGGTCGGCGGGACCTGTCTGCATCGCGGATGTATCCCAACCAAGGCGCTGCTGCACGCCGCGGAGGTCGCCGACTCGGCCCGCGAGGGTGAGCAGTTCGGGGTCCGGACGACGCTCGAGGGCGTCGACATGGGCGGCGTGAACAAGTACAAGGACGGCGTGGTCGACCGGCTGTTCAAGGGCCTGCAGGGGCAGTTGAAGGCGCGTGGCATCACGGTCGTCGAGGGCGAGGGGCGGCTCACCTCCCCCACCACGGTCCAGGTCGGCGACACGACGTACACCGGCCGTAACGTGATCCTTGCCTCTGGCTCCTACTCTCGTTCGCTGCCGGGCCTGGAGATCGACGGCAACCGGGTGATCGCGAGCGAGCACGCGCTGACACTCGACCGCGTGCCGGAGTCGGCCGTGGTCCTGGGCGGCGGTGTGATCGGGGTCGAGTTCGCTTCGGCGTGGACGTCGTTCGGCACTCGCGTGACGATCGTCGAGGCGCTCCCCCGGCTGGTCCCGGCCGAGGACCCGGACTGCTCGAAGACGCTCGAGCGGGCGTTCCGGAAGCGGAAGATCGCCTTCAAGACCGGTACGCCGTTCGAGTCCGTCGCGGTGACGGATTCCGGCGTACAGGTGACTGTCGCGGGCGGGGAGGTGATCGAGGCCGAAGTACTGCTCGTCGCCGTCGGCCGCGGACCGAACACCACGGGTCTCGGGTACGAAGAGGTCGGGGTCGCGCTCGACCGCGGCTTCGTGACCGTCGACTCGACGCTGCAGACGAGCGTGCCGGGCGTGTACGCGGTCGGCGACATCGTGCCGGGACTGCAGCTCGCACATCGCGGCTTCCAGCAGGGCATCTTCGTGGCGGAGCATCTCGCGGGTCTCGCGCCGACGCCGATCGACGAGTCCGGTATCCCGCGGGTGACGTACTCCGAGCCGGAGGTCGCGTCGGTCGGACTGACCGAGGAGCAGGCCCGGGAGCGGTACGGCGAGGTGGAGATCCTCAACTACAACCTCGGCGGCAACGGCAAGTCGCAGATCCTGAAGACGTCCGGCTTCGTGAAGCTGGTCCGCGCTCGCGACGGCGCGGTGGTCGGGCTGCACATGGTCGGCTCGCGTGTCGGTGAGCTGATCGGCGAGGCGCAGCTGATCTACAACTGGGAGGCGTACCCGGCCGACGTCGCGCCGCTGGTCCACGCCCACCCGACCCAGAACGAGGCCCTCGGCGAAGCGCACATGGCGCTCGCCGGGAAACCTTTGCACTTCCATGACTGACCCTGCTGGTTGGTCCCAGTAGGTTTGAGCTGCTGGAGCGTGACGGGCCCGTGACCCGGATCTCGCGCGTTCCGGCGGCACCGTAGGCTGACACTCGACCGATCAGACGAAGGAGCAACGACCGTCATGCCGACCTCTGTATCCCTGCCGGCCCTCGGGGAGAGCGTCACCGAAGGAACCGTCACCCGCTGGCTCAAGCAGGTCGGCGACACGGTTGCCGTCGACGAGCCCCTGCTGGAGGTCTCGACCGACAAGGTCGACACCGAGATTCCGTCGCCGGTGGCCGGCACCCTGCTCGAGATCAAGGCCGCCGAGGACGAGACCGTCGAGGTCGGCGCCGAGCTCGCCGTCATCGGCGACGCGGGCGAAGCCACCTCCGCTCCGGCCGAATCAGCCCCGGCCGAATCAGCCCCGGCCGAATCAGCCCCGGCCGAGCAGGCCGAACAGCCGGCCGCCGAGGCCGCTCCGGCACAAGCCGCTCCCGCCCAGGAGCAGCCGGCCGCTCAGCAGCAGGAAGCTCCCGCTCCGCAGGAAGCCCCGGCCCAGGAGGCCGCGGCAGCTCAGGAGGCCCCGGCAGCTCAGGAGGCCCCGGCCGCGTCGGGCGGTGGCTCCGCTTCCGGTACTCCGGTGACGCTGCCGGCACTCGGCGAGAGCGTCACCGAGGGCACGGTCACCCGCTGGCTCAAGCAGGTCGGTGACGACGTCGCCGTCGACGAGCCGCTGCTCGAGGTCTCCACCGACAAGGTCGACACCGAGATCCCGTCCCCGATCGCCGGCAAGCTCCTCGAGATCAAGGTCGCCGAGGACGAGACCGTCGAGGTCGGCGCCGAGCTGGCAATCGTCGGCTCCGGCGACGCCGCCCCGGCCCAGTCCGCCCCCGCCGAAACCCCGGCCCCGGCCGCGCAGGCTCAGGCTCCCGCCGCCCAGGCTCAGGCTCCCGCCGCGCAGGCTCCCGCCGCCCAGGCTCAGGCATCTGCCCCGGCACCGCAGGCGGCTCCGGCCGCCCAGGCTCCGGCTCCCCAGGCCGCGCCCGCACAAGCTCCGGCGCCGCAGGCCGCGCCGGCCCAGGCTCCCGCCCCGCAGGCCGCGCCCGCACAGGCTCCGGCCGCGCAGGCACCTGCCCCGGCAGCACCGGCGCCTGCGAGCGCGCCGTCGCCGAACGGTTCCTCGACCGACGGTCCGAACTACGTCACTCCCCTGGTCCGCAAGCTGGCCGCGGAGCACCAGGTCGATCTCAACGCCGTACAGGGAACCGGCGTCGGTGGCCGGATCCGCAAGCAGGACGTGATCGCCGCCGCCGAGGCCAAGAAGGCTGCCGCCGCAGCCCCGGCCCCCCAGGCAGCGGCTCCGGCCGCGGCGCCCGCACAGGCTGCGACGATCAGCCCGCTGCGTGGCACGACCGAGAAGATGAGCCGGATCCGCAAGGCGATCGCGACCCACATGGTCAACTCGCTCAAGGTCTCGGCCCAGCTGACCACCGTGGTCGAGGTCGACGTCACCGAGATCGCCAAGCTGCGCAACGCGAAGAAGGCGGAGTTCGAGGCCCGGGAGGGCACGAAGCTGTCGTTCCTGCCGTTCTTCGCCCTCGCGGCGGTCGACGCGCTGAAGCAGTACCCGAAGCTGAACGCGTCGATCGACGAGGAGAAGGGCGAGATCACCTACCACGCCGCCGAGCACCTGGGCATCGCGGTAGATGTCGAGCGCGGCCTGATGGTCCCCGTCGTCCACAACGCCGGTGACCTGAACATCGCCGGCCTGGCGAAGAAGATCGCGGACCTCGCCGACCGCACCCGCAACAACAAGGTGCTGCCGGACGAGATGGCGGGCGGCACGTTCACGATCACCAACACCGGTAGCCGGGGCGCGCTGTTCGACACCCCGATCCTGAACCAGCCGCAGGTCGGCATGCTCGGGACCGGTGCCGTGGTGAAGCGCCCGGTCGTCATCACCCACCCGGAGCTCGGCGAGACGATCGCGATCCGGCAGATGGTGTACCTCGCGCTGACCTACGACCACCGTCTGGTCGACGGCGCCGACGCGGCCCGTTACCTGACCGCGGTGAAGAAGCGCCTCGAAGAGGCCCAGTTCGACGTCTGATCCGATCAGCCAAGGCGCCGGTGCATTGTCTCCCCGGAGACGGGCACCGGCGCTTTTGTGTTCAGCGAACCTCACAAGGAGCGAAGCGGGATGAAGTACGTGCTGGCCGGGGCATCCGGCTTCCTCGGCAAGGCCCTGACCCGCGACCTGGTTGCCGACGGCCACCAGGTCCTCCGCCTGGTACGCCGTACGCCGTCGACGTCCGACGAGATCCGCTGGAACCCGGCGAGCGGTGACCTCGACCCCGCGTCCCTCGGCGACCCCGATGTCGTGGTCAATCTGGCCGGCGCGAACATCGGCCGGCCATGGACACCGACGTACCGCAACGCGATCCGCGAGAGTCGCGTCAGTACGACGTCGACGCTGGCGACGGCCGTGTCGCAGCTCGACCGGCATCCGGTCCTGATCACGCAGAGCGGGATCGGCGGCTACGGGACGGACCTCGGCGACCGGATCCTCACCGAGGACTCCGAACTCGGCGACGGCTTCCTCTCCGACGTCGTACGCCTGTGGGAAGGCGCGCTCGAACCCGCCCGTGCCGCAGGCAGCCGGGTCGCCGCACTTCGCACCGGCGTCGTACTCGATCGTCAGGCTCCGGCGTTCCAACTCCTGTCCCTTCCTTTCCGTCTCGGCCTCGGCGGCCGCCTCGGGTCCGGCACTCAGTACTTCCCCGTCGTCTCCCTCACCGACTGGATCCGAGCCGTCCGCTTCGTCGCCGAGACCGACACGATCAGCGGCCCGGTGAACGTGACCCTCCCGACGCCGGCCACCAACAAAGAATTCACCGAGGCTCTCGCGACGGCACTCAACCGACCGGCGTTCGTGCCGGTCCCGGCCTTTGTGATGAAGGCTGCGTTGGGCGAGTTCGCGTGGGAACTCCTGGGAAGCAAACGAGCGCTACCAACCCGCCTCCAGTCAGCCGGCTTTCCCTTCCACCATCCGACCGTCACCACCGCCCTTTCTGCTGCGCTCTCCTCATAACCTGCCTCCGTCCTGTTGCTTGATGCGGGTCAGGCTTGGGTTATGGCCGTGATTCGCCAGGCCTTGGTGGTTGGATTGGTCGTCAGCGTGATGAGTCTGGTCGTCGGGGTTCCGCGCGGAAGTGGGGTCTTGGTGCCGGTCTGATCGACCGCTTGGCCGGCGGCCAGGTGGTCGGTTGTCTTGAGGGTGACTGTGGTTGGAGTGCGGTGGGCGATGGTCGAGCTGTCGATCTGAACCCGCAGTCCTTCCACACGGATCTGCTGCTCGCGGTAGCTGGACAGGAGCGCATGGTCGGACCGCCAGGGTGAGCTGCCGGGCACGTAGATGCGGTCGAGGGCTCCTAGGTCGAGCGTCCAGAACGCATGAGCCCGCTGGGCGTCGAGCGCTTGAAGAGTCCTCGTCCACGCAACCGGATCGACACTCGCCGCCGCGGTCGACTCAGCCTGTTCGGTCCGCCGCACGCTCGCCGCCGCAGTCGACTCAGCCTGTCCAGTCGGTCGCACGCTCGCCGCCGTGGTCGGCTCAGCCTGTCCAGTCGGTCGCACGGTCGCCGCTGGTGTCCGGGTGGTCTGGGGATGGACGGGGTCGGCCTGGGCGGTCGCCGGTGCGTCCAGGGTCCGGATCGTCACTGTGGCGATCGCGAGCACGACGACAACACCCAGACCAGCTGCGGCGAGGGTGCCGTACGCCGGGCGTCGAACGAGGCGGCGGACGGGAGCGATGACAGTCGTGTGCGGCGGGCGTCGGACGAGGCGGCGGACAGCAGCGAAGAGATTGATGTGCAGCGGGTGTGGGCGGCGTCTGAGTGCGCGGCCGCGGCGGGATTGCCTACGACGGTTTGGGCGGCGCCGGTTTGAACCTCCTGTCGGACTTGAGGATTGTTCCGAGCGAGCGGGCGGCGTCGGGGGTGCTGTCGGCGGCTTGGGTGGAGGTGCGGCTAGTGGGCCGCGGGACAGGGCGATCGGATCGTCGTCGCCCGGCGTCTCGTCAGACGTCTTCGGACGTGGGGCGCTGAGAAGAGCCGACAGATCCGGCCCGCTAGAAGGCTTGGGCAGTGGGGTGGCGGAGCTTGGGATCTCGGGGACTGCCAAGTCGATGGGGGTTGGGGCGGCCAGGGACAGGAGGTGGCGGGGCAGGGCGGTGGGTGCGGTGTTCGTGAAGAGGTCCGCGGTGAACACGGTGGGATCTGCGCCTGCCTGATGGGCAAGGGCAGCCAGAGCGGTCAGGTCCGTGGCTGGTGGGGCGGGATGGAGAGTCGCGTCGGTCAGGACGGGGCGGCCGTCGGCGTCCAGGAGGACGTTGTGGGGAGTGATCGCGCCGTGGCTCAGGTGCGAGCGGTGGAGGAAGCTGACGGCCTCGGCCAGAGGGGCGAGGAGGGTCACCAGCTCGCCGCTCGACAGGTGGCCGCGGCGGGGCAGGAGACTGGCGAGGCTGCCGGCCGGGAGGTACTGGCTGATGACGATCAGGTGAGTCTCGGTCTCGCGGAACTCCAGCACCCGCGCGATGTGCGGGTGACGTATGCGGCTCAGCACGCTCAGGTCTTCACGGAGTCTCCTCAGGTCGGGAACGATGGTGATCGGGATCTGTTTGAGTACGGCGTTGCGGCCCGTCGTACGGTCACGCACCTGCCAGACGATGCCGGCCGGTCCGGACCCGAGCTGCCGGCGCAGGCTGTACCCGGTGAAGTCGGCGAGGTCCATGACCAAGAGGATGCACCGATCGCGACACCCGCCGTCGAAGTTATCCACAGGCAGGTGGCGGTGATGCCGGGCCTCAGCGGAGGGCGTGGCCGGGGGCGCTTACACTCGATCGGGTGAGGGTTATCAAGTATGTGGAAGCGGGCTTCGGCGCCGACGCGGTGGACTACGAGACTGCGTGGGCGGAGCAGCGGCGGCTGCATGCGGAGGTTGCCGAGGGCACCGGGTCGGACACCGTGATCCTGCTCGAGCACCCGCCGGTGTACACGGCCGGCAAGCGCACCGAGCCGCAGGAACGCCCGTTCGACGGGACGCCGGTCGTCGACGTCGACCGCGGCGGGAAGATCACCTGGCACGGACCGGGCCAGCTGGTGGGGTACCCGATCGTGAAGCTCGCCTCACATGTGTACGTCGTGGACTATGTACGGCGGCTCGAGGAGGCGCTGATCGCAGTCTGCGCGGACTTCGGGGTGAAGACCGGCCGGGTCAAGGGACGTAGCGGTGTCTGGGTCGCGGCCGACGAGCGTGGCCGGGAGCGGAAGATCGCGGCGATCGGGATCCGGGTCGCGCAGGGCGTGACGATGCATGGGTTCGCGCTGAACTGCAACAACGATCTGGCCTGGTTCGACCGGATCGTGCCGTGCGGGATCTCGGACGCGGACGTGACGACGCTGTCGCAGGAGCTCGGCCGCGAGGTGGCTGTGACCGACGTGCTGGATTCGGTCCGCCGGCACCTCGACGAACTCCTCGCCTGGGACGAGTACGAGCGCAGCCCGGACATCGAGCACGCAGACGAGGGTCCGACGGCGATCACGTACGGCCTGACCGTCTGAGAAGCCTCAGCTGGAGGGCAGGCCAACCTCAGCGCGCCATACGGTGTGCAAGTCGAGGAGGCGCGCGACAACGTCCGGCTGCCCGGCGTACTGGTTGGCTTGCTCGGCAAGGTCGGTGGACAGATCAGTCAGGAACCAGCCGTTGCCCATGGGTGCGTGTTCGTAGGACTTCAGTTGCTGGGTGTTGGTGTCGTCGGCAACCCAACTGAGTTTCCAGGAGCCCGACCGGACGGCCCACTGGAAGCCGCAGTCCCAGTGGAGGGTGTCGTGGGCTGTGGATGGCGTGCCGGCCAGGGCCGGAAGGATGTCCAGGCCGTCCGTTCGGGTGACGGTCGCACCGGCTGCGCCGGCCAGCGTGGGAACGAGGTCCATGCTGCTGACCAGTGCGTCCGTACTGCTGCCCGCGGGCAGCTGACCCGGCCAGCGCCAGATCATCGGGATGCGGATGCCGCCGTCCCAGAGCGTGTACTTCGTGCCGCGGAGTGGAGCGTTGTCGCCGAAGTTGCAGGTCGAGCCGCCGTTGTCGGTGAGGTAGACGACGATGGTGTTCTCGTCGGCCGCGTCGAGCAGGCGTCCGATCTCTGCATCCATCAACTCCAGTTGGGCGAGGTAGTACTCGCGGCCATGCGGCAGGTTCGGCACGATCACGTCGTCGTACCACTCCATGAAGGAGCCGTCGGTGTCCGGCGACCAGTCGCGGAACGGCGGCAGGCCGCGCGCCTCCAGTTCGGAGTCCGGCAGTTGCCAGCAGAAGTTGTGTACCGCGTTGAACGCGACCATGCAGAAGTACGGGCGCTCGTCCGCAGTACTCATGAAATCGGCTGCTCGTCGTCCGAACTCGGCTGTCAGGAAGCCCTCGTGTTCGACCGGGGTGTCTCCCGACAGCAACGGTTGCACAGCCATGTGGTGCGCCGCCGGCTGTCCGTACGACGTCATTGCGTCTTGCGAGTGGTGCAGGTAGTTCAGGCGCCCGGAGGACTGCCCTGCCAAGCCATAGAGCGTTTCCTCGAAGCCATGGTGTGGTGGACAGCCCCTGTCCCCCACGTCCTCCTTGCCGTAGTGCACCTTGCCGAAGTACCCGGTGCGGTAGCCCTGGTTCTGCAGGATCTCCGCCAGGCTCGGTACGTCGTCCGGCGGGAAGGAGGCCGAGTCGAACCATTGGCCGCCCCACCGCTGCTGATACAGCCCGGAGATGATCGCGGCACGGGACGGGCTGCAGATCGGCGCTGTCACGTAAGCGTCGGTGCAGGTCACGCCTTCGGCGGCGAGCCGGTCGAGGGACGGAGTGTGTACGTCGGGGTGCAGCCCGAGGCTGCCGCGGTCGGCGTACCCGTGGTCGTCGGAAACGATCAGCAGAACGTTCGGAGCAGACTTCGGGGCAGACAAAGGGCTCAACCTCTCGTGGAGACAGCGGTGCGGGCGGCCTGGTCGGACTTCGCTCGTTCGTCGGTCGCGTCCGGATCCAGTAGCAGTCGTAGCTCGGCGTCCAGGCGCTGCACCAGAGCTGTGTCGGCGGCGAGGTCGTTCTGCTCGAGTGGATCGTCGTCGAGGTTGAAGACCTGCGGCGCGTTGGCGGGCCCGTAGTAGCCGTACTTCCAGGGGCCGGACTTCAGCATGAAGCCACCATCGAGCATGCCTTGGGCGTGGTACTCCGAGAGCACAGGGCGATCCATTGGGTCGAGCAACGAACGCCCCGGTAGAGCAGGATCGGACGCTAGCCCGGCAATATCCCTGAGAGTGGGCAGTACGTCGATCAGGCTGACGTGGGCCTCGGTGCGGCCAGGTGCGACAGCCGGGTGGCGCAGCAGGAGAGGGATGCGTACTGCGGGCTCGTAGAAGCACTGCTTCTGCCAGATCCCGTGCTGGCCGGCCATTTCGCCGTGATCACTGGTGTAGATCACCACCATGTCGTCGGGGACCGCGTCGAGCAGTCGGCCGAGCTGATGGTCGAGGTGGCTGATCAGGGCCCAGTAGCAGACCGTTGCCTCCCGGATCTGCTCCTCCGTCAGTGGTTCGTCGTTGCGAAAGCCATGGCGCAGCAACGAGATCACCGGGTGCTGCTCGTCCGCGACAGAGGGCAGTTCGACATCGGCGGGGTCGTACAGCGCGCGGAACTCCGGTGGGGCGACCAACGGGAAATGCGGGTGCATGTAGCCGACGTACAGCAGGAACGGGTCCTCGCCGGGAGCACGCAGGAAGTCCACTGCTGCGTCGGTTGCGGCTACATCGTGCTGCGTGTGGACGTGGTCGCCCGCGCCTTGTTCGGTGACGTGTGAGTTGGACGGGCGCCGCCAGTCCGGCGTACGGCGGGGTGGACGGCCACTGTGGTCCAGCCAGAAGTCCAGGTCGTCTGTGAGGCGCTTGTCGAAGCCCAGCAGGCGGTCTGGGCCGTTGAAGTGCGTGCGGCCGGCGATGACCGAGGTGTAACCGGCCTCGCGCAGATGGTGACCCCAGCTGCGGAACGTCGGGCCGGGGATCACGCCGTTGTCCCAGGCCCCGATCTGGTGCACGTACCGCCCAGACATCAGCGAGAGCCGGGAGGGGACGCACATCGGGCTGTTCGTGTACGCGCGGTCGAACGAAACGCCCTGTGCGGCCAGGCGGTCCAGATGCGGCGTTCGTACGTGCGGATGACCGGCCCAGCCGGCCGCGGCGGCGGTGTGCTCGTCGGACAGGACTACGAGGATGTTCGGAGGACGGTCCACGAGGACAGCCTAGGCAAACGATTGCCGGTGCGCTTGGGACAGATGTGTCTGGTGTGCCGTACCGAAGTGTCTGCACGGCGTGACGGCCGATCGTCGCTACCTTGGGGTTGTGGCCAAATTTCTTGGGTTCTTGCTCGGCGTAGCCGTTGCTCTGGCCGGACCGGCCGTTTTCGGAGTGCTCTCGGCGCCGGGTGGTATCGAGCTGAACGCGAAGGAGCTGGCGCTTGCCTTCGGCATCGGCGCGCTGGTCTTCTGGGCCGTGGCGTCGTACTTCTCCGGCGCCGGCGCGCTCGGGGCGTTCGTGGCCTTCGGCACGCTGGTCTACTGCTGGCTGTGGATCCCGAACCGGACCACGAACTTCCTGAACGACGTTCCCGGCGTCACCACGGGGATGATCGACGGGTCGAAGCAGTACACGCTGAACGGCGTCGTACCGATCCTCGGGGTGATCTCGCTGGTGTACGCGATCCAGCTGATCGTCCGCAGCGTGCAGCGGCGGCGCCGCGAGCGCGCCGAGGCGGAGCGGCTGCAACGCGAGCAGGAGGCGGCGCAGGCCCAGCAGGAGGCGGACGTCGCGGCGGTGTACCCGGTTGCCGGGGGCACCTATGCGGAGCCGGCCGCGTACGAGAGCCACACGCGGTACGACGACCTGTTCGACGAGCCCGAGCCGGTCCGTCCGCGGAGCCAGGCGGACGAGCAGACGCGGCAGTTCCCGGCCGGTGCCGAGTTCGAGCAGACGCGGCAGTTCCCGGAGGCAGATGCTCAGGGCAACTACGTGGGCGACGAGACGGTCGCCGCGCCCGTGCCAGAGGACGAATCAGCCACCGCTGAGGCACCGCCGGCCCAGGAGCCGGTTGAAGAGCACGAGAAGCCCGTCGCGGAGGCTCCGGCGGCCGAACCCGAGCCGGCCGAGGAGACGCAGGCCATGCCGGTCGCGCAGTCTGAGCCGAACGCCCCGGAGGCCAAGGCCGAGGAGGCCCCGCCCGCCACGCAGCCGAAGCCCGTCGAGCAGACGCAGGCCATGCCGGTCGACGAGACGCAGCCGGTGCCGGCGGCTCAGCCCGAGCCCGCCGAGGCGAGCGCGCCGGCGGCCAAGGATGCCCAGGTGGCTGAGGACGCCGAGGCGGCTGAGGCCAAGCCCGTCGAGCAGCCCAAGCCACAGGCTGCGGGCGAGCAGCCCAACCCGCAGGCCCCGGTCGAGCAGCCCAAGACGGTTGAGCAGCCCAAGGCGGTTGAGCAGCCGAAGGCAGCCGAGACCGTGGCTCCGAAGGAGCAGGTGGGGTCGCAGTACCGGGAGCGGATGGAAAACCCCGAGGACACCGGGGAGTTTCACCTGGCGTTCGAGAACCCGGTCGTCAAGCCCGCTTGACGCTCAGGCGACGTGCATGCGTTGCTCGTGCGCGCCCCGGCGGGCATGCTCGGTGATCGCCTCGTCGTAGGCGGCGCTGGCCATGCCGAGGACGTCGGCGGCCATCTGGGCCCGAGGCGACTCCGTGCTCCACGCGAGCACCAGCTTCCGGTGGATCGGATCGCCCACCAGCGTGCGCGTCGTGACGTCCGACGACAACATCCGGTACGACGTCGGCGAGATCAGCGCGACGCCCTGCCCGCTCGTCACGAAGCCCATCAGGACCGACGTGTCCACCGAGTGGTGCTCGACCTTCGGCTGGAAGCCGGCCGCCTCGCACGCTGCGCGGAACAGCACATGGAACCCGCTGTCGTCCGGTGGTTCCCCGATCCATTCCTCGTCGGCCAGCGACGCCAGGTCGACCTCGCCGCGGGTGCGGGTCGATTCCGCCACCGGGTGATCGGCCGAGAGAGCGACGTACGCCGACTCCGACTCGACGACCGTGGTGGACTCGACGCCCGTCGGCAGTCGCAGCTCGAACCCGGGGAACTCACGGAGCAGCGCGAAGTCCAGCCGTCCGCTCTCCAGCTGCTGCAGCAACACACTCGTGGACCACTCGACCTCAATGCTGACCTGCTCGATCTCGCCGTGCGAGCGCAGCCGGGATGCGATCCCGGACATCGGCGCGGTCGGGAATCCACCGAGCCGTACTGCGGACGACTCGACCGCGGTCATCGCGGACACCGTCGCGGAGAGGTGGTCGACGTCGACCAGGATCGCTCGCGCGCGATCCACGGCGTACCGGCCGAGCGGCGTCGGCGTGACCCCCGTGCGGGAGCGCGAGAACAGCTCGCCGCCGAAAGCCGCCTCGATCCGCTTCAGCTGCGCCGTCAGGCTCGGCTGGCTGACCTTGAGCCAGCGGGCGGCCCGTCCGACGGACCCCGCTTCTGCCACCAGGACCACCACCCGCAGGTGGCGCAGCTCGACGTTCATGCGTTGAGACCGTAGTCCAGGTGTGGGCACAGCACACAGGCACCTTACATTGCGGTTCTGTCACAGCCGGGTCGATTGCTGTAACGCCGGACCCGGCTGTGACGATGAGCTACCTCGATTCGAGGGCGAGGGCCTCGCGGTACCCGAGCCGGCGGCCCGTCTGCAGCAAGGTCCGCTCGTACAGCCGCGCGCCCAGCCGGACGATCAGCACGGTCGCGCCGAGCAGCAGCGCGATCGCGACCAACGGCTGCCAGATCGGCACGTCCTCGGTCAGCATCCGGCCCGGCATCGACATCGACGACGCGATCGGGACGAACGACGCCACCGTCTTGGCCGACGACCCCGCGAACACCGAGAAGAAGAACGGGATCATCAGGATCATCTGCCCCGGCAGCGTGGTCGACCCGAGGTCCTCCTGCCGCGTGGCCAGCGAACCCGCGACCGCCCACAGTCCGGCCAGCGCCACGAAGCCGAGCACGAAGAAGACGACGAACCACCCGGCGACGGGCGCGACCACCTCGAGGATGTCGGCCTGGTCAGTGGCCAGCAGCCCGATCAGCGAAGCGGCCGCGATCACGACGATCTGCGACAGCGCGAGGACGGTGTTGCCGAGCACCTTGCCCCACAGCAGCGACCGGATCGGTACCGCGGCGGCCAGGATCTCGACGACCCGGCTCTCCTTCTCCTGGACGACGCTCTGCGCGATCATCATGCCGAAGCCGAGCGCGGTCATGTAGAACACCAGCGCGAGCCCGATGTTGACGAACTGCGAGACGAGGTCCGGCAGCGGACCGGGCTTCAGCAGCTGCACGTCGACCTTCGTCCCCGAGTGCAGCTGTTCCGGGGTCAGCCCCGCCTTCGCGGCGTTCGCCTCCATGCCGACGGCCGCGGCCGCCTCGCGCAGCGCGCTCTCGATCCCCGCATCGACGCGATCCTTGCCGAGGACGACGTACCCGTCCGGGCCCGGCAGGAGCGCCGCCTTCACGTCGCCATCGGTGACCTGCTGCTCGGCAGCCGGTTTGTCTGCGACCCGCACCACCTCGTAGCCGTCGCCGCCCTGAGTGCTCGACGCCTGTTGGACCACCTTCGCGCCCGCGTCGTCGATGACCGCGATCTTGTCCGCGCCACCCCGGCCCGCGAGGATCGCCGGCAGGATCACCGCGACCATCACGATGAACAGCATCACCAGGGTCGAGCCGATGAAGGTCTTGTCCCGGAGTTTCGTGCTGATCTCGCGCTCGGCGATCAGCGCCCACGGCCTGTCCAGCACGTTCATCGGGTCGCCTCCCGGAATACGTCGCTGAGCGCCACCCGCTCCGGCCCGAACTCGCGGACCGGCCCACGGCTGAGCGCCTCCTGAAGGATCTTCTGCTCGACCGCCCCGTCCAGTACGTCGAACAGCGCCGTA
This sequence comes from Kribbella sp. NPDC049584, assembly GCF_040675555.1. Taxonomy (NCBI): domain Bacteria; kingdom Bacillati; phylum Actinomycetota; class Actinomycetes; order Propionibacteriales; family Kribbellaceae; genus Kribbella; species Kribbella sp. NPDC049584. The sequence continues at coordinate 669,365 of NZ_JBFAPF010000002.1, read as the reverse complement.
CCGCCCGCCACATCGCGTACTTCGATGCCTCGCACGTCACGCAGCCAGCCCGCGTCGCCGTCGACCACGAGGCGGTACGTCGAAGTCGATCCGGCGGACAGGTCCGCTACCGAACCGGCGGCGACCACCTTGCCGCGGGACAGGACGACGAGGTCGTCGCACAGCCGCTCGACCAAGTCGAGCTGATGACTCGAGAACAGCACCGGCACCTCGGAGGTGACCTCCTCGCGGAGCAGGTCCACCATCGCGTCGACCGCGAGCGGGTCGAGACCGCTGAACGGCTCGTCGAGCACCAGCGCGATCGGCTCGTGCACCAGCGCGGCCGCGATCTGCACCCGCTGCTGGTTACCCAGCGACAGCGTCTCCAGCGCGTCGGTCGCCCGTTCGGAGAGCCCGAGCCGTTCGAGCAGCTTGTCGGTCCGTTCCGATGCTCGGTCCGGTGAGAGGCCGTGCAGCCGGCCGAAGAAGACCAGCTGGTCGCGGATCTTCATCTTCGGGTACAGCCCACGCTCCTCGGGCATGTACCCGACGTCGCGCCGTACCTCCTGGGTCAGCAGCTCGCCGTTCCAGAGCACCTCGCCGGCGTTCGCGGCCAGGACGCCGAGGATGATCCGCATCGTCGTCGTCTTACCGGCACCGTTGGCCCCGACGAATCCGGTCATCCGTCCAGGTACGACGTCGAAGGTCACGTCGTCCAGCGCCAGATGATCACCGAACCGCCGGGTGAGCCCAGCCACCCTCAGCATGTGTCACCGTTCCCTACAGGTCAGCCCCCGCCGGGCGTGCACCCGACACTGCCAAACCTAGTGAGGACCTGCCTCCCGGTACGTCGCCCGCGAGGGTGATCGCGCAGGTCACCCCCTAGACGGAGGTGTCGTCCCCCGGGGTGACCAGACCGCACTCGTAGGCGAAGACGACGGCCTGGACGCGGTCGCGCAGGCCGAGCTTGAGCAGGACCCGGGAGACGTGGGTCTTGACCGTGGCCTCGCCGACGAACAGCTGGGTCGCGATCTCGGTGTTGGTCAGGCCGCGCGCGATCAGGCCGAGGACCTCGCGCTCGCGCTCGGTGAGGTCGGCGAGGAGGTCCGGCCGGTACACGCGCTCGCCGCCGCCGGTGAATCGCTTGATGACCCGGCGGGTCACCTCGGGCGCGAGCAGTGCGTGCCCCGAGTGGACGATCTGGATCGCCTCGACCAGATCCTCGGGCGCGGTGTTCTTCAGCAGGAAGCCGCTGGCGCCGGCCCCGAGCGATTCGAAGAGGTAGTCGTCGCGGTCGAAGGTCGTGAGGATGACCACCTTCCCGGCGTCCTCCGAGACGATCCGCTGGGTCGCGCTGATCCCGTCCATACCGGGCATCTGGACGTCCATCAGTACGACGTCGGGCCGCAGCGCCAGCGCGAGCTCGATCGCCTTCTCGCCGTCGGACGCCTCACCGACCACCTCGATGTCCGGCTCGACCGACAGGATCATCCGGAACCCGGCCCGGACCAGATCCTGGTCGTCCACCAGCAGGACCCGCATCGGGTCGTCAGTCATCGAGCCCTCCAGCCAGCGGTTGGTCCAGCATCGGGTGGTCCAGCGGGATCCGGACCCGGACCCGGAATCCTCCCACGGGCCGGGGGCCGATCTCGCTCTCGCCGCCGAGCAGGCCGACCCGTTCCCGGATCCCGACATGGCCGAGCCGGCTGCCGACCGGAGCGTGCTTCGGGCGGCCGTCGTCGAGTACTTCGAGCTCGACCGTGTCACCGAGATAACGCAGCGTGAGATGCGCACTGCGAGCCGTCGAGTGCTTCCGGACGTTCGCGAGCGCCTCCTGGGCGATCCGATATACCGACACCGACACGGTCTTCGGCAGCTCGGCCGGCGCACCGATCTGGTGGAAACCGACCTCGAGGCCTTGCCCGTTCACCTCCGAGATCAGCGCGGGCAGTCGGTCGGCCCCGGCCTGCGGCGCCTTCGGATCCGGTGTGGTGACATCGACATCGGGATCCGCCGCGCGGAGCATGCCGAGCAGTTGGCGCATCTCGTTCACGGCGCTCCGGCTGGACTCCTCGATCACGTTCAGCGCGTTCTTCGCGGCGTCCGGGTCGGTGTCCATCACTCGCCGCGCTCCCCCGGCCTGGACGCCGATGCTGCTGATGTGGTGCGCGACGACGTCGTGCAACTCCCGCGAGATCCGCAGCCGCTCGTCGATCACCGCACGCCGGGAGTTCGCCTCCTGCTGCGCGGCCAGCTCGGTCGCCTGCTGCTCCAGCTCGGCCCGCTGCCGGGCGGTCCCCCACGCGGTCCGGCCCCAGAAGTACGCGCCGAAGAAGTAGAGGACGTTCAAGGCGACAGCCAGCACCACATTCGAGACGTACGGCGAGAACAGCGCGTGGTTCGGCCCTTCGATCGAGTTGTTCTGCAGCGCCTTGACGAAGTTCAGCGTCAGCCAGCCGAACATCGCCAGGAAGACGACCGCGACCGCCGCCTTCATCAGCCGCCGGTCCCGGGACCAGGCCACCGCCGCGTAGATCGCCATGAACATCGTCGCCTGGGTGACGAGGTTGCCGCCGAACGCGAACAACGCCCGCTCGCCGTTCAGCACGAACAGCACCGCGACCACCAGCACCACCGGGATCGGCCAACGGCGCCGGAAGCACATCGGCAGCGCGATCGCGGCGCTCAGCACGTACGGCTCGACGCCGCCGATGCCGAGGTCGACGTGCGTCGGCGAGCCGCCGCGGGCGAGCTCGGTGCCGAGCAGGGACGCCAGCGCCATCCCGAGGCCGAGCAGTACGTCGTACCGCTGCTCCCTGGGTGTCGGCGCAGGCCGAGTCCACGACATAGCTCATCAGCGTACGGGTGAAACGGTCGTGAGCCGGGACGCGTACCCTTGGGGGCGTGACCATCGCCCCAGAAGGACGGAAACTGCTCAGGCTCGAGGTGCGCAACGCGGAGACCCCGATCGAGCGCAAACCCGAGTGGATCAAGACCCGCGCCAAGATGGGCCCGGAGTACCAGGCGCTGCAGAAACTCGTGAAATCCGAGGGACTGCACACGGTGTGCCAGGAAGCCGGCTGCCCGAACATCTTCGAGTGCTGGGAGGACCGCGAGGCGACCTTCCTCATCGGCGGTGACCAGTGCACGCGGCGCTGTGACTTCTGCCAGATCGACACCGGCAAGCCGGAGGCGCTGGACCGCGACGAGCCGCGCCGCGTGGCCGAGTCGGTCCGGACCATGGGCCTGCGGTACGCGACCGTGACCGGCGTCGCCCGCGACGACCTGGACGACGGCGGCGCCTGGCTGTACGCCGAGACGATCCGGCAGATCCACGAGCTCAACCCGGGCACCGGCGTCGAGATGCTCGCGCCGGACTTCAACGCCGTGCCCGAGCAGCTGGCCGAGGTGTTCTCCTCCCGGCCTGAGGTGTTCGCGCACAACGTCGAGACCGTGCCGCGGATCTTCCGCCGGATCCGGCCCGGCTTCCGCTACGAGCGGTCGCTGGACGTCATCACCCAGGCCCGCGACTACGGCCTGGTCACCAAGTCGAACCTGATCCTCGGCATGGGCGAGACCCGCGACGAGGTCAGCCAGGCACTGAAGGACCTGCACGCGGCGGGCTGCGAGATCATCACGATCACGCAGTACCTGCGGCCCTCGGTGCGGCACCACCCGGTCGAGCGCTGGGTCAAGCCCGAGGAGTTCGTCGAGCTGGACGCCGAGGCGCAGGAGATCGGTTTCGCCGGAGTCATGTCCGGGCCGTTGGTGCGTTCGTCGTACCGGGCCGGTCGGCTGTACCGTCAGGCCGTTGAGTCACGTATGAAGAACCAGGACAGGTAGAGATGGCCAAGAACGACGCGCCCGAAGAGAAGACCAGCCGGCTCAAGCAGATCGTTTCTGCCTACAAGCTGACCCAGAAGTCCGACCCGACGGTCGGGCTGGTGCTCGCCGGGATCTTCCTCGGCATCGTCGCGCTGGCGGTGCTCGGCGGTTTCCTGGTCGGTCCGCTGCTGATCTGGATCCCGCTCGGTGTCGCGCTCGGCTTCCTGGCCGCGACGCTGGTGTTCGGCCGCAAGGTCGAGAAGGCGGCGTACAGCCAGATCGAGGGGCAGGCCGGTGCGGCCGCGTCGGCGCTGCAGACGCTGCGCCGCGGCTGGACCGTGACGCCCGCGATCGCGGTCACCAAGAACGCCGATATCGTCCACCGCGTCGTCGGCCGGCCGGGGATCGTCCTGGTCGGCGAGGGCCAGGCGAGCCGGGTGAAGAACCTGCTCACCGCCGAGGCGAAGAAGCACAACCGGGTGGCCGGCGGCGCGCCGGTGACCCAGATCATCGCCGGTCAGGGCGAGGACGAGATCGACATCCGCAAGCTGACCAAGCACGTCATGAAGCTGCCGGCGGTGATGCAGCCGTCGGAGATCACCGATCTGCTGCAGCGGCTCAAGGCGCTCGACGCGGTCCGGCCGCAGGTGCCGATGCCGAAGGGCCCGGTGCCGAGCAGCCTGAAGGGCGCCCGCCAGGCGATGCGGGGACGGTAACCAAGCGGCATGCCCGACAGTTGATCTGTTCAGACATGCGCCGTGGGGAGGCTGGGAGCCCTTAGGGTGCGACCAGGACGGATTACAGGGGAACAGCTGACATGACGGATCTGATGCCGCCAGTGCGCCGACGCGTGCACCAACCGGTGGCCGAGACGTGGCCGACGCTGGCGCGGCCACGCTCGAATCCGGTCCGCAGGTACGGCGCGGCGACCGCGATCAAGCTGATCGCGAAGGACCTGCCCGCCACGATCCATCTGGACAGCAACCGGTCGTACGGTCTCGGCGGCCCCGCGATGCGGGTGCACCGGACGTCGGCGTTCCTGGACCGGCTCGGGCACGACGCCGGATCCGGGTTCGGCGAGGCGTACCTGGCCGGCGACTGGGACCCGGAGCCGGGCACCGACCTGGCCGACCTGCTGGTCCCGTTCGCGGAACGGTTCAGCAACGACGAGACCCGGCACCTGCTCCCGAAGTGGGCACAGTCGCTGCGCTGGCTGGTCACCCGCTCGCAACCGGGCGAGCAGGAGAACGACCGGGCCGGCGCGCGCGAGAACATCAGCCGGCACTACGACCTGAGCAACGCGATGTTCAGCGAGTTCCTCGATCCGACCCTGACGTACTCCGCAGCGTACTTCGGTGACGCTGCTCACAGCGACCTGGCCACGGCGTCGTACGACGAGCTGACCGCGGCCCAGCTGCGCAAGCTCGACTCGATCCTCGATGCGGCCGGGATCCAGTCCGGGTCGCGCGTGCTCGACATCGGGTGCGGCTGGGCGAGTCTCGCGATCCGGGCCGCGCAGCGGGGCGCGTGGGTGACGGCGATCACGATCGCTTCGCAGCAGGCGTTGCTGGCGCAGCGCAAGATCGCGGATGCGGGTGTCGGCGACCGCGTGCAGGTCGCGCTGCGGGACTATCGCGACCAGATCGGCGAGTTCGACGCCGTCCTGAGCGTGGAGATGATCGAGGCGGTCGGCGAGAAGTACTGGCCGGTGTACTTCGAGGCGATCGAGCGGCGACTCGCGCCGGGCGGCGTCGGCGTCGTGCAGGCGATCGTGATGCCGCACGAGCGGATGTTGGCGACGCGAAACACGTTCACCTGGGTGCAGAAGTACATCTTCCCGGGCGGCCTGATCCCGTCGATCAAGGTGATCGAGGACGTCACCGCACAGCACACCGGGCTGCGGGCGGACGTCATCCGCCACCTGGGCGCCGATTACGCGCGAACGCTGCGAGTCTGGCGGAACCGCTTCATCGAGCGCTGGCCGGAGATCTCGGCGCTCGGGTTCGACGACACGTTCGGGCGGATGTGGGAGTTCTACCTCGCGTACTCCGAGGCGGGCTTCCGCACCGGCTACCTCGACGACGTGCAGCTGCGGCTCACCCGCCGCTGACCTGCCGCCTGACCTGCCGCCTGATCTGCCGCCTGATCAGCCGCCTGATCAGCCGCTGCTCAGCGCCGTACGACGACGGTCTTCGCGGCCAGGTCGTGCAGGCCGCGGTGGTCCCGGTCGAAGATCACCGCCGGGATGAGCAGGCAGATCAGGAACGACCTGATCACTCCCCCGAGCAGCCCGACCTGCGGGACGTCCTTGTTCTTCAGGTTGAGGACGCGCAGCCCGCAGATCCGGTGGCCGATGGTGCCACCGGCCAGGCCGGTCAGGATCGCGGTGACCAGGAAGAAGATCGCCAGGTGTGACGTGTTGTAGTCGTTGCCGCCCGCCCACATCGGTTTGCCGACCACGACCGACGCGATCAGGCCGGCGATCAGCCAGTCGATCAGCAGTGCGAGCAGCCGGCGGCCCCAACCGGCCACCGAGCCCGGACCCTCTTCGGGCAGGCCCAGCCGGCTCCCCGGAAAACGGAATTCTTCGGTGGGTCCTGTGCCCGGCTGCGCCGACGATGCCATGATGACTAGCCTACGGAACAGCCCCGGGGCCGCCTGCGGCGGATCGTAAGATCTCAGGGCGTAATCGCCGTACACCAGTGGGTCAGCGCGGACACGCTGGGCGTAACATCCGCGAAACATCAGGGTCATGACGGAGAAACCGGCGGGCCCTACGTTCAGATGCAATCTCTGAGCCACCCTAGGAGTACGTATGTTTTCCAGCGCTGAGGAGCTGCTCGCCTACGTCAAGGACGAGGGCATCGAGATCATCGATGTCCGGTTCTCCGACCTGCCGGGCATCATGCAGCACTTCACCGTCCCGGTGTCGTCGTTCGGGCCCGAGGTCTTCGAAGAGGGCCTGATGTTCGACGGTTCGTCGGTGCGCGGGTTCCAGCAGATCCACGAATCGGACATGAAGCTGCTGCCCGACCCGACCACGGCCTTCCTCGACACGTTCCGCGGGACGAAGACGCTGGCCATCAACTTCTTCGTGCACGACCCGCTCACCGGCGAGGCGTACTCGCGTGACCCGCGCAACATCGCCCGCAAGGCGCAGGAATACCTGAAGTCGACCGGTATCGCCGATACCGCGTTCTTCGCGCCGGAGGCCGAGTTCTACGTCTTCGACGACGTCCGGTTCGAGACCAAGTCCAACACCGGGTACTACGCGATCGACTCGGTCGCCGGCGCCTGGAACACCGGCCGGGTCGAGGACGGCGGCAACCGCGGCTACAAGGTTCGCTACAAGGGCGGCTACTTCCCGGTCGCGCCGACCGACCACTTCGGCGAGCTGCGCGACGACATCACGCTGGCGCTGGAGAAGGCCGGCCTGGTCGTCGAGCGGGCGCACCACGAGGTCGGCACCGCGGGTCAGGCGGAGATCAACTTCCGCTTCGACGAGCTGCTGAAGACCGCCGACAACCTGATGAAGTTCAAGTACATCGTCAAGAACACCGCCTGGGCGGCCGGCAAGACCGCGACCTTCATGCCGAAGCCGATTTTCGGCGACAACGGCTCGGGGATGCACGTCCACCAGTCGCTGTTCTCCAACGGCGACGCGCTGTTCTACGACGAGTCCGGGTACGGCGGCCTGTCCGACATCGCCCGCTGGTACATCGGCGGCCTGCTCAAGCACGCCCCGTCGCTGCTGGCCTTCACCAACCCGACGGTGAACTCGTACCACCGCCTGGTGCCAGGCTTCGAGGCGCCGGTCAACCTGGTCTACTCGCAGCGCAACCGCTCGGCCTGCATCCGGATCCCGATCACCGGATCGAACCCGAAGGCGAAGCGGATCGAGTTCCGCTGCCCCGACCCGTCGGCGAACCCGTACCTGGCCTTCTCGGCCCAGCTGCTGGCCGGCCTGGACGGTATCCGCAACAAGATCGAGCCGGCCGACCCGGTCGACAAGGACCTGTACGAGCTGCCGCCGGAGGAGCACGCGGGCATCCCGCAGGTCCCGACCTCGCTCCCGGCCGTGATCGACTCGCTCGAGGCCGACCACGCCTTCCTCCTCGAGGGCGACGTCTTCACCGAGGACCTGATCGAGACCTGGATCGACCTCAAGCGCGAGCAGGAGATCGCCCCGATCCAGCTCCGCCCGCACCCGCACGAGTTCGAGCTGTACTACGACGTCTGAGTTTCCTGAGACGTAGCTGAGAAGCCCCGCCCGATCAGTTCGGGCGGGGCTTTTCTGTGCCTTTTTCTGTGCCCTTTTCTGTGCTCTGGACCGGTGTCCGGGTGAGGCGCACAATGCGCATGACATCCCTCGGGGGGCTGGGAAGGGGGAACACGTGAGGCCGTCAACCATGCGCCGGTCCGCCGTCCTCGGAGTGATCGGCCTGATCGGGTCGCTCGCTCTGGTGACGATGGGCACACCGGCTGCCACCGCCGCGGGCACCGCCGCCGTCCACAACCCGTTGCTGAAGGAAGTTCTGGCCGAGGAGGAAGAGCCCGATCCGGACGACCCGACGCAGTCGGCGCTCTGCCAGTCGTATCTCGGCCATCCGAACCCGTACGGGAACCCGGCGCCGAACGTCGACCAGATCGTCGGCGACACCGTGGTCCCGGTCGGCTCGCAGAAAGGCTGCAGCGCCGCGCAGAACGAGACCACGATCGCGGTCAACCCGCGGAACCCGGACAACATCGTCGCCGGCGCGAACGACTACCGGCTGTTCAACGCCCGGGAGAACCGCAACGACAGTTCGAGTTTCGCGTACACGTCGTTCAACGGCGGCCGGACCTGGACGAATGTGGAGATCCCCGGACTGACCATCGCCGCGGGCGGCACCGGCGCCTTCAGCTGGATGGACGGATCCGGCGACCCGGTGGTCGCCTTCGGACCGAACAACACCGTCTACTTCGCCAGCCTCGTGTTCAGCCGGTCGGCACCACTCGGCGGGCAGGATGCGACCGGGATCGTCGTCAACGTGTCGCACGACGGCGGCCTGCACTGGGGTGGACCGCAGGTCATCGCGATGGACGGGGTCAACGCCGACGGCACGCCGGCCGTGACGCACATCTTCAACGACAAGCCGTGGATGGCCGCCGATCCGTCGAACGGCAGGGTGTACGTGAGCTGGACCAAGTTCACCTATGACACCGACGACAACTATCTCGAGTCGCCGATCATGGTGTCGGCCAGCGTCGACTTCGGCGCGCACTTCGGGGCACCGGTCCGGATCCCGCCGTCGCTGGACGGGTTCCACGGCGGCATCACGCCGTACGACCAGGGCTCGAATCCGCAGGTCGGCAACGACGGGCAGCTGTACGTCGCCTACGAGGCCTCGGTCTGCGCGACGGCCGCGTGTGACGCCGCGGGCGACCGGGACGCCACGGTGGTAGCGACCTCGACCGACCACGGGCGCACGTTCCGGCACGCGATCGTCGACACGAACTACGACTTCCCGGACACGCTGACCGGCGAGAACTTCCGGCTCAACAGCTATCCGCAACTCGCCTACGACCGGGTGAACGAGAAGCTGACGGTGGTGTGGTCCGACGACCGCAACGGTCTGTACGACGCGACCACCGGCGCATCCGTGAAGACCAACGGCGACAACGTCGTGTCCTCGTCCGGCAACGGCAAGAGCTGGTCCCGGCCGCTGGTCATCGGCACGCCGCAGGACGAGTTCTTCAGTGCGGTCGCCGCGCGCGACGGCAAGGTCGCGATCACGTCGTACACGAGGCACTACGACCGCAACGGGATCAACCTCGACTACGCGTACTGGGCCGCTTCCGGCACCCAGTCGCTCAGCCGGGCCGCCACCCAGCGGATCACCACCGCCTCGGAGAACCCGCAGGTCCAGTTCCTCGCCGTCAACCCCGACGGCACCGAGGTGCAGGGAGTGTTCATCGGCGACTACTCAGCGGTTGCCATTGGCAATGACCTCCGGATCCATCCGTGCTGGACCGACTTCCGCGGCCGGCCCGGGGTGAACACGCCGAACCAGGACGCCTACACCCAGAGCATCCAGCTCAGGCACTGACGACAGCGTCGAGCTCGGCGAGGGCGTCCTCGTCGAGCTCGACGTCGGCGGTGCGCAGGTTGTCCTCGAGGTGGGCGATGCTGCGGGTGCCGGGGATCAGCGCGGTGTTGCGCGCGTGCGCCAGGATCCAGGCCAGGCAGACCGCGGCGGGCGTGGCGTCGAGCCGCGCGGCAATCCGCAGTACGACGGGGTTCTCGGCGGGTGACGGGATCTGGTCGAAGGCGGAGCCGAGGGGGAAGTACGGGATCCACGCGATGCCGTTCGTCGCGCAGAGCTGGAGTTGCTCCTCGGCGGAGCGGTCGATCAGGCTGTAGGCGTTCTGGACGCAGACGATGCCGGCCGGGAGGGCCTGCTTGAGCTGCTCGGTGCTGACGTTGCTGAGACCGATCGCGCCGATGAGGCCTTCGTTGCGTAGGGCAATCAGTTCGGCGAGCTGGTCGTCGAGCGGGACGCGCTGGTCGCCTTCGGCGATGAGCCCTGGGCCTTGGTCGGCGCGGCGGAGGTTGACCACCGGGACCTGGTCGAGACCGAGGGACGTCAGGTCGAGCTGCACCTGCTCGCGCAGCTGCGACGGGTGCTGGGCAAGGGTCAGAGGCACCGGCGCGTCGACGCGGCGGGCGCCGACCTTGCTGACGATGACGAGGTCGTCGGCGTACGGGTGCAGGGCGGCCCGGATGTGCTGGTTGACGGTCGTGTGGCCGTAGAACGAGGCGGTGTCGAGGTGGTTGACGCCGAGCTCGACGGCGCGCCGCAGGACGGCGCCCGCCGCTGTCGTGTCCAGCTTCTCGAGCTGCATCGCGCCGTACCCGATCCGGGCGATCTCGTACGGTCCGAGCGCGATGGTGCCGCCGGGGCGTTGAGAGGTCATAGCGGTATCCCCAGGTAGAGTAAGTGGAGGTTTCTCCAATTACCGTAACACTAACTGGAGGTTTCTCCATTTATGCGGGCTGACGCGGCGCGGAAGCGTGAGCAGGTGGTCGCGGCGGCCGTGGACGAGCTGGCCGAGCTCGCCGTGGCCGCCCGTGCGGGCGAACCCGTCCACCTCTCGCTCGACCGGGTCGCGGCACGGGCGAGGGTCGGCGTGGCGACGCTGTACCGGCACTTCCCGACCCGGGAGGCGCTCCTCACCGCGGTCTATCACCAGGAGCTCGGTCGGCTCTGCGATGCCGCGCCCGAGCTGGCGACTGCCGGACCCGCCGACGAGGCGTTGCTGGCCTGGATGCACCGCTACCTCGACTTCGTCGACTCCAAGCGTGCGATGGGCGTCAGTCTCCGTGCCATCGTGGCCTCGGGTGCGATCACGCAGTCGGACACCCGGTCCCGGCTCGCCGGGGCCATCGCCCCCTTCCTCGACGCGGGCGTGTCCGCGGGGACGCTGCGCTCCGGCGTACCGGCCGATGACGTTGTCGCGGCGATGGCGGGGGCTGTGATCACCGCGGCTCCCGAACAGCAGCGCGAGCAGGCCGAGCGCCTGCTCGATCTGCTCTTGGACGGTCTCCGGCCCCGCTAGGCGAAGCTCTGGGTGCCGATCACTCGGAGGAGATCCAGCTTCTCGCGGGCGTCGGTGCCTTCGATGGGGAGGAACGCGCGCACGCGAAGGTCGGCGGCTGGGGTGAGCAAGGTTTCGCAGGTCAGATCCAGGTTGCCGACCTCGGTGTGCACGAAGCGTTTGCGAGGCAGGTGGACGGCGACGTCGTGCCGGGACCACAGCGTGCGGAACTCCTCGCTGTGGTCGATGAGCGCATCGACCAGCTCGGTGACGTCGCGGTCGCCCATCCGGCGGGAGTAGGTCGCACGGAGGTCGGCGACGTGGAAGGCGGTGTGAGCGTCCCAGTCCTCCGCCGGGAAGAGCTGCCGGATCGCCGGGTCGGTGAACCACAGCCAGGTCAGGTTTCGCCCGATGCTGGGACCGATGACGACGTCGGCGAGCGTGTTCTGCCAGAGGACCTCGTCGAGGTCCGTGCAGATCACCACCGGAATGTCGGTGAGGTGGCTGACCAGGGCCATCAGGCTGGGCGGGATGTGGCGACCGGCTCGGCGTAGCGGTGGCGTGAGGCCGGCCAGGTGGTACATGTGGTCGCGTTCGTTCAGGTCGCAGCGCAGCGCACGGGCGAGGTCGGCGATGATCGGCTCGGACGGGTTCGCGCCGCGGGACTGCTCCAGCCGCGAGTAGTAGTCCGTCGACATGCCGGCGAGTTGAGCGACCTCCTCGCGGCGCAGTCCCGGCGTACGGCGGCGGGCGCCGTCGGGAAGTCCCACGTCAGCCGGGCGCAGCACCTCCCGGCGCCGGCGGAGGAAGTCGGCCAGGCCGTCACGATCGATCACATGATCCATCATCCGCGACGCCCCAAGGCCTATCCAGGGACAACCTGTCCGTGGATGAAGTGGGCCTTCTCCCCCGCCTCCGGCCGGCAGAGGGTGAAGGGGAACCCAAGGAGGAACAAATGCACTACCGCACGCTGGGCCGGACCGGTATCAAGGTCAGCCCGTACGCCCTCGGCGCGATGATGTTCGGTGCCGTCGGCAACAACGACCGCGACGAGTCGCTCCGGATGATCGACAAGGCACTCGACGCCGGGATCAACTTCGTCGACACCGCGGACTTCTACTCGCACGGCGAGTCCGAGGAGATCGTCGGCGCGGCACTCAAGGGCCGTCGCGAGCACGTCGTACTGGCCACCAAATCGCACTTGCCGATGGGCGACGACCCCAACCAGCGGGGCAACTCGCGGCGCTGGATCATCACCGCGGTCGAGAACTCGCTGCGTCGCCTGCAGACCGACTACATCGACGTGTTCCAGATGCACCGGCCCGATCCGGACACCGATATCGAGGAGACCCTGTCGGCGCTGACCGACCTGATCCGGAGCGGGAAGGTCCGCGCGGTCGGTTCGTCGGCGACCCCCGCGAGCGAGATCGTCGAGGCGCAGTGGGTCGCCGAGCGTCGTGGACTGGAGCGGTTCCGGACCGAGCAGCCGCCGTACTCGATCCTCAATCGTGGGATCGAGCGCGAGGTGCTGCCGATGGTGCAGAAGTACGGGATGGGCGCCTTGGTCTGGAGCCCGCTCGCTCAGGGACAGCTGACCGGCCGCGCGCCGGCCGACCTCCGGCGTACGGCGATCTTCAAGCACATGACCGACGAGCGGCGGCTCGACGTGGTGGAGCAGTTGATCCCGGTCGCCGAGGCGGCCGGGCTCAAGCTGACCCATCTGGCCATGGCCTTCGCCATCGCGCACCCGGGCGTCACGTCGGCGATCATCGGCCCACGGACCATGGAGCACCTCGACGACGCCCTGGCCGGGATGGACGTCACCCTCGATGACGCCATCCTCGACCAGATCGACAAGATCGTCCCGCCGGGCACCGATGTCGGCCGGCTCGACATGGACTACGACACCCCGGCGATCCTCGACGCCTCGCTGCGCCGCCGGACGATCGCCGATCGCGCCGCTGCTTAGTTGTACGTCGCGGTCACGTGGTAGACGCGCCCGCCCCAGCCGTCGTCGGGGAAGGAGTCCGACACTCGCACGTACCCGGCCCTGCTCGATCCGTCGGCCGGGCCGAGGTACGGCGTGAGGTCGAACGTGCGGGCTGCCTTGTTGTTCCCGTCGTGCTCCTGGTTGGTCTCGGTGGCGACCGTGGTCCAGGTCTGCCCGTCGCCGCTGACCTGGACGACGAACTCGTTGTCGATCGTCAAAGTCGCGGACGCGCTGGTGGTGTCGGCCGGGAACGGGAAGCGGTAGACGAAGTACGAATGCCCGTCGGCGAACCGGTTCTGTACGCCGTTGCTCTGCGAACCGTCCGCGTCGAACAGCCACGGGGTCTCGGCCGCCGTACCGGTGTCGAAGTCGACGTTGTGTGCGACCAGGATGTCCGACCGCGTACTGAACGACAGGGATCCGGACGTCGCGGTCGCGGTGACCGAGTGGAGGCCGTCCGCGGTACCGGCCGGGATCGTGACGTCCAGTGGGACCGACGCATGCACCGGCGAGGCGTTTCCGTGCGGGCGGAGCGTGACGGTCGTCTTCGCGGGCGTCACCGTCCAGCCGGAAGGGGCGGACGGTCGCACGACGACCTGGAGCGGGGCCACGCCGGTTGCCTGGACGTCGACCTGGACCTTCACGTGCGTCGCACTGCCGGTCGCCGGCATCACCACGGGCAAGGCCGGATCGGTTGTCGCCGACAACGATCGCGTCGGCGGGACGGTGGGTGCGGCGGCGATCAGCGCGCTCAGCGCACTGGCCTGGGTACGCCAGTCGAAGACATTCGGCTCGGCGCCGGACCACCGCTCCCCCAACCGGTCGGACGCGTCCCGGTCGTTGTCCCAGACCGTGGCGGCCTGCTGCGCGACGAAGTCCGTATAGCGCGGGTCGTGCGTGGTGTCGGCGAGGTCCATCCAGTAGCGCATGAAGATGCCCTTGAACTGCTTGCCGTTGTCGTCACAGGTGCGGCCCTGCGCATCGCAGTACTCCGTCAGCACGCCGTTCGTGACGAGTCCGCCCGGAGCGATCGCGGCGTCCGCCAACCGCCGTACGGTCGGGAGGATCTTCGCGTCGTGAGTGGCTCGATAGAGCTCGAGGCCGGCGCCGATCGCGAGGCCCTGGTTGTAGCTCCAGACCGTGTCGCCGTTGCTCGTGCAGTCGTCCTTCAGGCCGTCGTTGACCAGGCCGGCGGAGTTGATCATGCCGCTGGCGGTGAACCAGTTCCAGCCCTCCTGCGCACGGCCGAGCCAGCGCTTGTCGTGCGGCATGCGGTTGTGCAGCTCCGCGGTGAGGCGGATCCAGAGGCCGTTGGTGACCGCGTTCTTGTACGTGCGTTCGCCGTTCCACCAGACTCCGCCGCCGCACGAGCTCGGGTCCCAGTACCCCTCGACGTACTCCGCGATCTTGACCGCCATGTCGAGGTACTTGCGGTTCTTGGTCAGGTCGTACGCCTGGACCCAGGTCAGACCCCACCACTCCGAGTCGTCGATCGCGCGGCTGGTGAAGTTGCCGAGCAGCGGGTCGCCGGACAGGTACCCGGCCGGGAACACGCCCTTGTCCTTCTCGAACGTGTTGTCCAGCTGCCCGAGGTAGCGGCGGTCGCCGGTGCGTTGCATGTAGTCGCCGATGGTCTGCAACGCGACCGCGGAGTTCCACCAGCTGGAGGGGAACCACGCTTTGTTCGGCTCGTAGGAGCTCATCAGTTCGTCGGCCGCGACCCGGGCCCGCGCGGTGGCGGTCGGGCCGTCGGCGTGCGGCGCGGTGGCTCCGGCCGGCGGCGACACCAGCGCGATCGCCAGTGTCACCGCCCCGGCCACGAGCAGACGGAAGGTACGACGGTGCAAGACCATGGGCGGATCTCCTCGAGCGGCTTGGAAACGTTTCACCGAGCTTCCGAGGAGCTATCGTCGTCGGAGTAGACAACGATGTCAATGGCCCAGGATCGCGGCAATCTCATCCAGTTGTGCCGGCGCCAGCGGACCGTGCTGCAGCGCGCCCGCGTTCTCCTCGACCTGCGCGACCGTCTTGAACCCGGGAATCGGCACGAACGCCTCGCTGCGTGCCCACAGCCAGCCGAGCGCACCCTGCGCGAGCGTCCGGCCGTCGGACGTCAGCACGTCACGGATCGCATCGAGCCGCCGCAACGACTCCGCCTGGTCACCGGTACGGAAGTTCCAGCCGTGCCGTACGTCGTCCTCGGGCAGGCTGCTGTCCTGGTCGAACTTCCCGGTCAGCAGGCCCATCCCGAGCGGACCGCGGACGATGCTCGCGAGACCCTTGTCCTCGCACAACGCGAGGACGTCGGCGTTCCCGCCGAAGACATTGAAGTGCTGCTGGATCGCCTTGCAGTACGGGCTTTTCGCGAACAGCGCGGCCCGCTCCGGATCGTCCGTGCTCCATCCGATCGCACGGACCTTGCCCACGGCAACCAGTTCCTCGAAGACCGCGAGGACGTCGTCCGCCTTGGCAAGGTCGTACCCGCCGAGGTGGAACTGGTACAGGTCGATCCGGTCCGTGTTCAGCCGCCGGAGCGACTCGTCGCAGGCCCAGCGGATGTACTCCGGGTCGCCGTTCTCACCCGGCGCCTCGCGGGTCTCCTCGACGTACGTGTAGCCGGCCTTGGAGGCGATCACGATGTCGTCCCGGACGTCTCCGAGCGCCTCCGCGATCAACTTCTCGCTGTGCCCGCATCCGTACACGTCGGCGGTGTCGAAGAACGTGACGCCCAATTCGTACGCTCGCCGCAACGCGCGCTTCGACTCGCCGTCGTCGATGACACCCCAGCCGACCGGACTCCCCTGCCGGGCATGCGGTCCCCCGATCGCCCAACACCCCATGCCCAGCGCACTGACCGCCGTTCCGCCTGCACCCAACGAACGCTGCGCTGCCTGCGCCATAACACCCTCCGACCTAGAACGGGAACGTTTCCAGTCACCAGATCACGCTCCCGCGCCGGAGTCCAACAGGTGTTGCTCATGACCTCGACAAATCGCAGCGATGAGTCAGACGTACAGCGAGATCGGCGTGCCCACAGGAGCGTCGCCGTACGAGTTGACCACCTTGTTGAGCTCGAGCTGGTAGTACAGC
The DNA here is from genome assembly GCF_040675555.1 of Kribbella sp. NPDC049584. Classification (NCBI taxonomy): domain Bacteria; kingdom Bacillati; phylum Actinomycetota; class Actinomycetes; order Propionibacteriales; family Kribbellaceae; genus Kribbella; species Kribbella sp. NPDC049584. The sequence continues at coordinate 652,903 of NZ_JBFAPF010000002.1, read as the reverse complement.
GTGCCCAGACCGAACACGAACATCAGCAGCAGCCCTAGACCGGCACTGCACGTGACCGGCAGGCCCGCGGCCCGCTGACCCTCCGCGATCCGCTTGCCGGTGCGGAAGTACGAGATCATCGGCGCGATCACGGTCCAGCTCAGGAAGAGCAGCACCAGCATCGGGCCGGCCACCGGAACCACCCGGCGGCGGTCGAAGTGCGCGAGCTCCTTGTGGATCTTGTAGTACCAGACCAGGTGATAGATCCCGAACGTGATCAACGGCAGGCCGAGCCAGACACCGACCGGGTGCCGCAGCTTCATCTGCATTCCCTGCGCGACCGGCGTACCCGCTCGGCTCGGCAGGACGATCTGCTGTCCCACGAGTGTTCCCCCCTACGATCGGGTCACAGAGCGCGACCCTGTCGGCCACTACATCGCGCTCTCGTCACGATGCGTTACAACAGGAGCTGATCAAACTCCGGTCCGGGCTTCGACCCGGCCGTCGGCAACGGCCTTGGCGAAGGTCTCGTGGTCCTGGGCGTTCTGCGCGGCGTAGGTGTCGGCGAAGTCGGTGACGGCCTGGTCGAAGGCGTCGGACTTGCCCAGGTAGGCGGCGAGAGCGAAGCGGTCGCCGGAGCGGGCGTGAGCCCGGGCGAGGGTCCAGCCGCACAGGCGGGCGTACAGGATCATGGCGTCCGGAGTGAGGCTCTCGATGTCGGCGGACATCTTCCAGTCGCGGAGCTGGCGGACGTAGTAGTCCTGCTCGCCGTCGGCGGTATCGGCGCGCAGCCAGCCGAGGAAGATGTCGCTGCTGGCCTGCATCATCCGCTGGCCGACGACCACGCGTTCGCCTTGGCTCATCCGCGGGGACGATCCGGCGTACGGCGCCAGGACGGACGACCCCGCCTGCTTCGCCTGGAGGACCAACGCCTCATCGGCGACCGTTGACTCGAGCAACATGATCCACGCCCGGGTGCCGACGCTGCCGACGCCGACGACCTTGTGCGCGATATCGGTCAGCCGGAAATGATCCAGGAGATGGCGGCGGTCGTGCTGGAGCGTGCCGCGGTAGCCGGTCATCAGTTCCTGCAGCCTGGCCAGCACCACCGCGCCGTCGAGGTCGACCAGGTCATCCATCGGGACGACGAGCGGCGGGTTCGAGACGATCCGCCGACGGCCGTCGACGGTCGCGGTGAGCTTGCCGATCGCCTGCATGCTGTCGCGGGTGTACGCCTTCGCCAGCTTCCCGCGCGCCGCCTTCAGCCCCTTTCGCTGACCTGACGGGAGCGACGCCTGGAACCGCGCCGCCACATCCTCGATGTCCAGCCGGGCGTACCAGACGGCAAGAATCGGCTGCCCGGCGAACTCACGCAGCGTCTCGCGATACGTGCGTACGACGCTGAGCACGATCTCGCGGCACTTCTTCGGACGGAACCCGTTGTCCTGCCCGGCCACGACAAAGCTCGTCGCGAGCCGCTTCACATCCCACTCGAACGATCCGGGCAGCGTCTCGTCGAAGTCGTTCACGTCGAACACGAGCCGCCGATCGGGCGACGCGTACGCACCGAAGTTCGACAGATGAGCATCTCCGCACAGCTGCACCTCCAGCCCGGTCGGCGATGTCTGCGCGAGGTCGGCCGCCATGATCAAAGCGGCGCCGCGGTAGAAGGTGAACGGCGAGACGAGCATGCGGCCGTGCCGGATCGGAACCAGTTCCGGCACGCGCCCCTCGGCCTGGGTGAGCAGCAGCCCGACCGGATCCCGCGTGGCACTGAGCCGGACCTCGGCGTGCGACTCGCGCGGCACCTCCTTCCGCACCGCCTTCCCCCGCGCCGCTCGTTGTTCCGCAGTCAGTGGCTCGTCCATCTCTCCAGAGTCGCCCCGGCGGCGCCATCTTGACCAGCAAGACACCTTAAGTCGACTAATCGAGTGAACTTAAGCTGATTTGCATGACTTTCCTCTGGTACATCCCGAACCAGGTCGACCCCGGTCACCGCGGCGACGACACCGTCCAGGGACACAACAGCATCGAGCGCTTGACCGAACTGGCGCGGCTCACCGAGGACCACGGCTGGTCAGGCGCGCTGCTCGGCACCGGATGGGGCCGGCCGGACACGTTCACGGTCGCGACCGCGCTCGCCGCACGGACGACGACCTTCCAGCCGCTGGCCGCGATCCGGCCCGGCTACTGGCATCCGGCGCATTTCGCGTCCGCGGCGAGCACGCTCGATCAGCTCAGCGGCGGGCGGTTGCTGATCAATATCGTCTCCGGCCAGGACAACCTCGCGGCGTACGGCGACAGCGAGGGCGATCAGCCGCAGCGCTACGCCCGGACGAAGGAGTTTCTCCAACTGGTACGGCGATTGTGGACCGAGGAGGACGTGACGTTCGCGGGCGAGTACTTCTCGGTGACGGGGTCGACGGTCGCGACCCGGCCCGTCGTACGAGAAGGTCGCCTGCATCCGCGGCTGTACTTCGGTGGCGCGTCGGACGCAGCGCAACGGGTGGCGGCGACGGATGCCGACGTACAACTCTTCTGGGGTGAGCCGTTGGACGGGATCGCGGAGCGGATCGCGCACCTGCGGGACCTCGAGGGTGAGCTCGGTCGCGAGCATGCGCCGCTAGAGTTCGGTTTGCGGATCACGACGCTGGTTCGGGACACCGCCGAGGAGGCATGGGCCGACGCCGAGGCAAAGGTCGCGAAAATGGCTGGATCGACGGGGGCCCAAGGCAGCCGCGATCGCCGCTGGTTCAAGGCCGTCGGCCAGCAACGCCTCCTCGACCTGGCCGAACGCGGCGAGGTCCTCGACGACAACCTCTACACGGCCCCGGGCAAGTACGGCGGAGGCGGCGCCGGCACGACGTGGCTGGTCGGCTCGCCCGACGATGTCGCCAAGTCTCTGCGCAGGTACCGCGATCTGGGCGTCACCCACTTCATCCTCTCGGACACGCCGTACCACGAAGAAACCACCCGCATCGGCGACCAGCTCCTCCCCCTGTTGCGCCAGTGACCTGAAAAGATGCTGCTCATCGCTTGACTGATGCTTGACTGCTGCGTGCCCAGTGTGATCGGTTGATTACCGAGCGCCAGGGGTGGGTATGTGGCGCTGTGAGGCACGTGAGGAGCATCGATGGTCAACTATCTGCCCCGGTCCGCGTGGAATGCGCGACCGCCGAAGGACGGGCCGGGCAATCTGACCGTGTCCCGGGTCGAGGGCGCGGTGATCCACTGGCCGGGCACCGGGTCGACGAAGGTCATCCACACCCAGGCGGCGGTCGCCTCCGCGTTGCGCGGGTGGCAGGACTACCACATGGACACCCGCGGCTGGTCGGACATCGCGTACCAGGTCGCAGTCGACCAGTCCGGTCGGGCCTGGACGCTGCGCGGTCTGCGGACCCAGTCCGGCGCGAACGGCGACAACGACGTGAACGAACGGTACGGCGCGATCCTGCTGGTGCTCGTCACCGGCGAGCAGCCGTCCGCCGCGATGAAGGCGACCACCCGCGCGGTGATCGCCGACTTCCGCAAGCTCTACCCCCGCGGTACGGCGATCCGGCCGCACTCCGCGGTCCGGCCGGAGCCGACAGACTGCCCCGGCGACCCCGCCCGTGCCGCGATCGCCCGCGGCGACTTCACCCCCGGCCATTCGGAGGACGACGACATGACCCCCGCCCAGATGCAGGAACTCAAGAACTTCATCGAGGCCCGCTCGCAGGCCTATGCCCTCTGGGTGCACAAACAGCTGCGCCGCGACCTCACGGCGGTGGTGAAGGCGTACGCACTCGACATCAAGAACTACGAACGCCAGACCGACGCCGCCGACGCCGCCCGCGCAGCCGCCGCCGTCTGGGCCACCGCGCCGAAGAACCTCGCGGCCGACGCACCGTCGCAGCAGGAACCCGAGGTCCCGGAACCGAACACCGATCCGAAGCTCGAGGACCAGCCCCTCGACCCATTCCCACCGGTCGGCACCTCGGCCTCCGAGTCCGAGTAGCCGGTCAGCTCGTCCGGTCGTTCAGCGCCCTGCGGTCTTCAGGACTCGCAGGGCGTTCAGCGTGATCATCTCGTTCGGCCCGGTACGCCCCCAGTCGACGATCTCGGGCGAGCGGCTGCCGCCGACGGGATCCCACCACGGCGTTCGCGCAATCCACCGGCCGTCGGGCCGGCGCTGCCGCTCCAACTCGTCCAACGCGTCGCCTGCGCGCTCATCTCCGGCAAGCCCGAGCCGCGACAGGACCAGCAATGCCTGCAGGATGTCGTAGTGCCAGTACGGCGGATAGTGCGGCCGCAACCACTTCGGGTTGATGACCTCACCGGTCGACAGGCTGCGGAACAACCGGTGCTCGAGGAACAACTCCCCCGCTCGCAAGGCTCCGGCCTGCGCCGCGGTTTCTCCCGTGGCCCGGTAGTACTCGTGCAGTCCCCAGGCCGCGGCGTGCGTCTCGTGGAACGACGACCGTCGGCCGCTCGCGCGGCGGTCGCAGTTCCAGCCGCCGTCGGGCCATTGCCACTCCAATAGTCCCTCGGCCAGGCTCCGGACGCGCGGATCGCTCGCCATCCCGAGCCGGCTGCATGCAGCCAGCGTGTTGCCTTCGACCGACCCGCATCGCCGTACGAGTCCGTCGACGACAAGCACGCCGTACTTGAGCGATCGCATCACCTCGGCCAGGTCGTACTCCGCGGCCTCGACCGCCCGCGGCTCACCCGGCGGTACCTCGAGTTCGACCAGCGAGACGATCCGCCAGTGCGCGCCGGTCCACTTCTTGTACGCCCGCTTGTCCGCACACGCGTCCATCAGCAGCGTCTGCACCATCCGCCCGGCGAGCACGTCCTCGCCGGACTCCTCGCCCAGCAAGTCCCTCCGGGCCAGCTTCCGAACCGCCGGCTCATCCGACTCCAGCAACCATCCGGTCGCATCCATCTCCACATTCTGTCGCCGCGGCCTGCTTGGATACCACCGTGGACCTCAAGCACCTGCAGGACCGCCTGGAGAAGATCTCGGTCGGGTACGGCGTACGCCTTGGCTTCGAGCGGGATCCGGATTGGTTCCTGCTCAAGTTGCAGGAGGAGGTCGGCGAACTCACTCAGGCCTACCTCCAGCACACCGGCCGCGCTCGCTCAAAAGGTGCGACCGCGGAGCAGATCCGCGAGACGTTCCATCGGGAGTTCGCCGACGTGCTGTGCCAGCTCCTGCTCTTCGCGCATCAACACGACGTCGATCTCGCGCGGGAGATCGAGGACAAGTGGCTGGTCTACGAACGCTGACGGGGCGGGCGGGCGTTGAGGACGAGGGCGGCTGTCAGGGCGAGTGAGACGAGCGCGTCGGCTGCGAGGCTGATTCGGATGGGGGCCTGGAAGAAGGTGTCGAGCGCCAGGGCCACGGCGTACCCGAGTGGCCAGGTGAAGGTGCCGATCAGCTTCCACAGCGGGGTCCAGCGGTTCGACGACCAGAGCATCCCGAGGCCGATCGCCCAGCCGACCAGGGCCACGATCACACTGAACGACAGCAGGTACGGCGCGACCAGCAGCAGCCCGACCGCGACGAAGTCCCACGGACGCAGCCGTGGCGGCACCTCGACCAGCACCAGGCCGTCGGTGGCGGCGGCGACGATCTCGCTCGGCCGGCCGAGCCGCTGCAGGACCTCGCGGAGCTCGTCCTCGGATGTGGCACCTGCCGCGCGCGCCTCGGCGATGTGGGCCTTCACGTCGTCGAGCAGCTCGTCGTGCCGGCCCGCCGGCAGCGCCGCGGCCTCAGTGGCCAGCTCGTTCAGGTACGCATCGACCAGGCGGTCGCTGTCCAGTTCCATGCTCATCCCCGTCTCCCACTCTGCAAGATCTTGTCGACCGAGGCGCAGAACCGTTTCCAGTCCGCGGTGAACGCGGCCAGCGCCTGGCTGCCCTCGGGTGTCGAGGTGTAATACCGCCGGGGCGGACCGGAGCCGGACTCCTGCCAGCTCGTCTCCACCAGACCCTCGCGCCGCAACCGCGCCAGCAGTGGGTAGATCGTGCCCTCGGTCGTGACCATTCCGTCCACTTCACTCAGCGCTTTGACCAACTCGAAACCGTAACGAGGCTCTCCCTGCAACAGCGCCAGGACGCAGAACTCCAGCGTCCCTCGGCGCAGCTGCGTGAAAACCTTCTCAGCTACCATGCGAGACAAGGTACCTGTCCACGCCAAGATACGCCAAGACGAGGGTCAGTCAGTTTTCGGACGGACCGAGAACATCACGGTGAGGACGAAGGCCGGGATGGCCACGACCCACAGCGGCGGCAGGTTGAGCAGCACCGGCACCAGGCACAGGAGCAACAGGTCGAACCCGCGAGCCGGCTGGGAGAACAGCCCGGGCGGGATCGCCCCCATCGGCGAGGCGACGAGCGGACCGGCGTACGTCGGGGGTCGCGCGGACGCCTGCCGCACCGCGCCCGAGATCACGCCGCCCGCGACCGCGAACGTGGCTGAGAGGCTGCCGATCGCGGGGAACGCGAGCCCCGCCCAGAGCACCGCGAACAGCCCCGGAACCACCGCCATCACCACGCGCAACTCGCGCAGATCCATCCCCATCGCCCGGACCAGGCCCGTCGATCGGCAGACCGTCCGCAGTCCGTCGAGCATCGGCCGTACGGCGATGAACCCGGCGAACGCGGCCGCGATCGGAACGAGTACGTCGAACCCCGCGCCCGCGACGGCGTACGGGACCACGAGCAGAGCGCCCGCGATGACGAGCCGTCGCGGCCAGCGCAGGATCCGCCAGAACTCGCGCTGCACGATCGCGCCACCACGCGAACCCATGCCGCGGCGCGACCGCACCCGCCCCTTCAACCGCCAGTGCCGCCCGGCGATCACGTCGCCCAACATGCTGATATCCAGACTGCTCGCCGCACCCGCGAGACCGGCCAGCAATTCACCGCCTGCGATCACACTCGACCGCCCCAACTTGTCGAGCGTCCGCGAGGTCAAGGCCGTCAACCCGACGCACAGCACGACAACCACCGCGCAGATCACCAGCAGATGCAGCCCGCCGGGGGCGAAGAAACTGCTGTCGGCGATCCGACCGAACCCGAGAAACCCGTTGTCCGGGGCCTCGGCGTAGATATAGATCGCTAACGTCTCGTAGGCGATCGGCTTCGGCTGCGGGCGGAACGCCAGGATCGCGGCCGGCACCACCGCGGCGATCAGCAGCAGGTCGGCGACCCGGAGCGTCCAGCGGGAGCGCCGGGTCGACTGTTGCGCCCAGACCGTGGCGATCGCCGCACACACCAGGAGCGCGCTGATCAGCACCGCTGCCTCGAGCACGACGCCGAAGCTCGACCCGATCAGGGCCCAGATGATCGCCGCGGCCACGAGCCCGGCGACTGCGACGGTCGCGGTCACCAGCCGGTACGCCGGGCGCAGCAGCGCGGCCCGGTTGACCGGCGTGGCGAGCAACCAGAACCCGCTGGCCCTCGACGCCGACACCGGTCCGACGGCGAGCAGCATGCGCACGGTGATTGCCAGCAGCAACGGCACCATGATCCACGGCATCCACTCGGAGAGCTGGCCGCAGGTGTACGACGTACAGCGGGCCGCGTTCGAGTTCAGGTGCCGTACGACGTTGCCGGCCGTCGCGCCGAGCATCGCCAGCGTGAACAGGACCAGGTACACGTCCTCGAAGATCTGCCAGAACGACCGATCCGCGTGCCGCCGCCGGGTCGTGCGCATCCACTGCCGTAACGACCGCGACGTCGGGATCGCGCCGAAGTCGCTGGGATCGAAGACAACGGGCCCGTCGGTCATGGCAGCGGAGTCAGGGTGACGACGGAATCCGCGACCGTCTCGACCAGCGCCGGATCGTGGCTCGCGAACAGGATCGAGGTGCCGGACTTCTTCTCCTCGACCAGCCGATTCGACAGCCACTGCACGCCGTCGGTGTCCAGCCGCGCCTCCGGCTCGTCGAGCACCATCAGCTTGCGCGGCCGGACCAGTGCCGTCGCCAGTGCGAGACGACGCCGCTGGCCCGACGACAGCGAGCCGGGGAGCTGGTCGGCAGCCGGCAGCAGGCCGATGTCGTCGAGCGTGGTGTCGACGAGATCTTCCGGCGACGCGTTGCCGTGCGCGCGGGCGAGCAGGTCGAGATGCTCGGCCGCGGTCAGGTCCGGGAAGAAGTCCAGGTCGTCGAGCAGCGTCGCCACATCACGACGGACGACCTCGATCCGCTCGTCGATCGGCACGCCGTCGAGCAGGATCTTCCCGGCGGCCGGCTCGGCCGACCCGACGATGCACTTCAGGACGGTCGTCTTGCCGGCGCCGTTCGGCCCGACCAGCGCGATCGCCTGCCCCGCGGCCAGCGAGAAGGTCAGTCCCTCGATCACCGGCCGGTCGCCGTACTTGTGCTGCAGACCCTGCACCGCCAGCCGCGGCACCGACTTGCTCCCTGACTTGTTCGCCGGCCTGCTCCCCGACTTGCTCACTTCTTGCGGACCAGAGTCAGCCCGTCGCCGATGCCGAGCATGACCACGTCGACGCGATCGTCCTGCGCGATGTGCGCGTTGAACTCCTTGCGGTCGGCCGGGCCGTCGGCCTCGATCACCCGTCCGCCGGCCAGCGTGTTGTCGAACAGCATCAGCCCGTTCGGGCGGATCAGCGGCAGGACGGTCTCGAAGTACTTGATGTACCAGTCCTTGTCGGCGTCGACGAAGGCGAGGTCGAACTCGCCGTCGAGTTTCGCCGCGGAGTCGTGCGCGTCACCGATCCGCAGGTCGATCTTGTCCGCGACGCCCGCCCGCTCCCAGTACTTGCGGCCGATCGAGGTCCACTCATCGCTGACGTCCAGGCAGATCAGCTCGCCGTCGTCCGGCAGCCCGCGCGAGATCGCCAGCGCCGAGAACCCGGTGAAGGTGCCGATCTCGACCGCCCGGCGGGCGCCGATCAGCCGGGTCAACATGGTCAGCAGGCCGGCCTGGTCCGCGGTGGTCAGCATGCCCGCGGGGTTGCCGAGCTTCTCGGTCTCGGCGCGCAGCTCGGTCGCGATCTCGTCCAGCGGCATGCCGTGGGCGACCATGTAGTCGTGCAGTTCCTCGGTCACCGGTACCTGATGGCCCATGAATTCCCGCCCTCCGTGTATTTGTTCGGTCGCCTGTAGTCTCTATTGGCTGTCGTCACGCCGTACACCCACCCCAGCTCTACCGACCCTGAGGGAGCATCCCGTATGCGCATCGCTGTCGCCGGATCGATCGCGACCGACATCCTGATGACGTTCCCGGGCCGGTTCAAGGACCAGTTCCTCGAGGAGCAGATGCACAAGGTCTCCTTGTCGTTCCTGGTCGACGAACTGGTGGTGCACCGCGGCGGCGTCGGCGCGAACATCTGCTACGGCATGGCCCAGCTCGGGTTCGGGTCGCTGCTGGTCGGCTCGGTCGGCGCCGACTTCGCCGAGTACGGCGCGGCGCTGACGGCGGCGGGCGTGGACGTGTCGCATGTCCGTGTCTGCGAGAACGTACACACCGCGCGGTTCACGTGTACGACGGACCAGGACGCGAACCAGATCGCCTCGTTCTACACCGGCGCGATGGCCGAGGCGCGCGAGCTCGACCTGGGCGCGATCCATCAGGCCACCGGCGGTGTCGACCTGGTGCTGATCGGCGCCGACGACCCGGACGCGATGCTCAAGCACACCGAGCTGGCCAAGCAGCACGGGATCGCCGTCGCGGCGGACCCGTCACAGCAGCTGGCGCGGATGGACGGTACGAACATCCGGCGGCTGATCGACGGAGCGGCATACCTGTTCAGCAACGAGTACGAGGCCGGCCTGATGGTGCAGAAGACCGGCTGGAGCCACAACGAGATCCTCGAGCGGGTCGGCGTACGCGTCACCACGCGCGGCGGCGACGGCGTGGTGATCGAGGACACGACCGGCGTACTGGCGAAGGTCCCGGCCGTGCCCGCTCCGGGCCTGGTCGACCCGACCGGCGGCGGCGACGCGTTCCGCGCCGGCTACCTCACCGGCCGCGCCTCCGGACTCGATCACGAAGCAGCCGCCCACCTCGGCTGCACCCTCGCCACCACCGTCCTCGAAACGGTCGGGACGCAGGAGTACACGCTCGACCACGACGCCTTCCTCGACCGTCTCACCAGCGCCTACGGCGCCGACGCCGCCACCACCGCGAAGCAGGCCCTCAAGTCGTCGTAAGCGCCTCGAGCCGCGCCAGCCCTCCGGTCTGTGCGAGGAGGGCGAAGCGGTCCGGGCAGCCCCAGTGCTCGACGATCCGGCCGTCGACGACGCGGGCCATCTCGAAGAGCGCGATGTCGATCGTGGCGTTGCTCGGCGGACCGAAGAACGAGCCGGTCGCGGTCCCCCGCCCCCGTCCGCGCGCCCACACGACATCGTCGACGACGGAGTCCTCCAACGTGTACTCCATGTCCGGCACCAGCTCGTGCACCTGCCGGATCGCGGTCTTCACCTGTTCGCGCGCCTGGTCACCCCTCCCGGCCAGCCCGAACTGGTGCTCGATCAGATCCGGCGCGCAAAGCTCGTCGACGATCGCGTCGTTCCCGGTCGCGAACCCCTCGTGCAGCATTCGCTCCAGTACCTCACGTGGTCCTTCCATGACTCCCCCTCGGAGTTATTGCACTAGCAGTGCACTCGATGCAGTGTCACTGCACTGAACACAGTGATAGTGTGCCCACATGCCCGAGGCTGTCAAGTCCTATCGCCAGGTGCAGGCCGAAGAGACCCGCCTGCGGATCGCCCGTGCGGCCCGCGCGCTCTTCGCCGCGCAGGGGTACGGCGCCACCAGCATCGACGCGATCGCCAAGGAGGCCGGCGTCGCGACCCGGACCGTCTACTCGGCCTTCGGCACCAAGAGGGAGATCCTGTCGCTGATCTGCGACCAGTGGCTGAGCGAGGCCGGCGCGATCGAGCGGGCCGATCAGGTGTTCGCGATCGAGGACCCGGCCGAGCGACTCCGCGGCGCGGCCGGCTGGCTCACCAACCTGTACTTCGCCGGCTTCGACGTCGTCCAGATCTTCGAGGCCGCGACCGACGAAAGCCCCGAAACAAAGGCATTGCTGCGGTCGAAGCTTGCTGGACGCAACCAAGTGATGGACGCGATGATCGCGTCGCTGGAAGGCCGGCTCAGGATTCCGCTCCAGCAGGCGCAGGCCATCTACCGCGCGCTCGCGGCGCCCGGGGTGTATCAAGAGCTGGTCGACGAGTCCGGGTGGACTCCGGACGAGTTCGAGGCGTTCGTTGCCGACTCACTTCATCGTCAGCTGCTCTGAGAGCGGGCCCACAATCCGCGGACGTGGCCGATGTGCCGGCGCATCAGCTGTTCGGCGCCCTCGCCGTCGCCGGCCTCGACCAGGTCCATCAGCTCATGGTGCTCGGTGGCCGACGGGAGCAGCCGGCCGCTCTCGACCAGCGGCGTGAGGCCGAGCAGGCGGGTCTGGGAGCGCAGGTCCGACACGACGTCGACGAGCTTCTGGTTGCCGGAGTACGCGAGCAGCGTGACGTGGAAGACCCGATCCGCCTCGATGTACGCGATCAGGTCGCCCGCCTGCGCCGCCAGCACGATGTCCTCGGCGAGCCGGCGCAACCGCGGGTAGTCCGCGGCCGGAATCACCGGTACGACGTCCCGGATCGTCGGCGGCTCGATCAGCTGCCGGACCGCGGCCACGTTGTCGAGGTCCTCGTCGGACACCTCGGTGACCCGGAAACCCTTGTTCCGCAGGGAGATCACCAGTCCTTCGCGGACCAGGTCCAGCATCGCCTCGCGGACCGGTGTCGCGGAGACCCCGAACCGGGCCCCGAGCGTCGGCGCGGAGTACACCTCTCCCGGCTTCAGCTCACCGGAGATCACCGCCGCCCGCAGTGCGTTGGCAACGCTGTCACGCAGGTTCTCGCGCTGTGCGAGCCGCCGTACGCTCGGCATCGGCTCGGTCGAATCGGCACTCATCGCTCACCTCCCAGGGTCGCCGCCTATTGTGAAACACCGTGCCTCACCGCGCCGGGATGCCACCCCCGATCGACGCGACCAAGTCGGTGAGCCGCTCGAACACGCGGTCCGACCCGAGGCCGTCGTGCTCGTACTCGTTCGTCACCCAGGCCTGCAGATTCCCGACCCGCCCGGCGGTGTCGAGCTGCAGCCCGGAGTCGACGTACATGTCATCGAAGTACACCGCCGCGGCGACCGGTACGTCGTTCGACGCGAGCCGCTCGAGGTCGTACAACTCGGGCCACCGCGGCCGCTGCGCCATCAGCTCGACCGCGCCCTGGAACGGCCGCAGCCCGCGGATCTCGGCGAACATCCAGGGATACATCATCTCGCCCGTGAACAGCAGCGGCCGCGCGTCCTCGGCGAACTCCGGGCGCCGCGCCCGCTCCGCCTCGGCCGCCCAGCCGGTCGCGCCCTCACCGGATCCGTAGATGCTCTCCTGCAGCGCGGCGAAGAGCGGATTCCCGAGGTACGACGACGAGTCGAGCACCTGCCCGAGGAAGGTGCTCGACAACTCGTCACCGTCGAACGCCTCGTCGATCAGCCAGTGGATCCGCTCGTACCCGGGCTTCATCCCGAAGTCGATCCCGAGCGACTGGAACCGCCGTACGGTCAGCCGATCACCGTCCGGCAGCCGTACGTCGTCGGCCGCCAGCCGGTCCGCGATCGCGGCCACCTGCTCCACGTCGTGCGGGTAGCGCCGGTAGAACTCACGGTTCTTCGCCTCGACGCGTGGATAGGTACGCCGGTACACCTCGGCCGCCGAGGGATCGATCGAGGCCAGCCCGCCGGTCACGTAGCAGGCGGTCAGACCCTCAGGTGCCTTGGACAAGTAGGTGAGCGTGAGGAATCCGCCGTAGCTCTGACCCAGCGTCGACCACGGCTTGTCGCCGAAGACCGTCTTCCGCAGATGCTCGGCGTCCGCGATGATCGAGTCCGCCCGGAAGCACGCCAGGTAATCGGCGCCTTCCTCAGCTGACATCGCCGCGATCCGGCGCCCGGTGACCGGCGTACTGCGACCTGTGCCGCGCTGATCCATCAGCACGACCCGGTACTTCTTCAGCGCCTGCCCGACCCAGCCGGCCGGACCGTTCGGCCGCGGACCCTTGCCACCGGGGCCACCCTGCAGGAACAGCAGGCACGGCAAATCCTCGTCCTTGCGGATCGGGTCGACCAGCTCCCGCGCAAACACCGTGATCTGCTCAGACGGCTTCGACCAGTCCAGCGGCACCTCCAGCGTGTGCTCGCGAACATGCATCCCAGGGATCGTGTACTCAACCATTGCCCCTCCTCCGTCTGGCGTCCCACTCCGGGTTGATCCGCGGTACGGCGGCCAGCAGCGTCTTCGTGTACTCGTCCTGCGGATCGCCGAACACCTGGTCCCGCGACCCCAGCTCCACGATTCTGCCCTTGTTCATCACGGCCACGCGCTGGGAGATCTGCCGCACGACCGCGAGGTCGTGCGCGATGAAGATGTAGCTGAACCCGCTCTCCCGCTGCAGCCGCATCAGCAGTTCCAGCACCTGCGCCTGGATCGACACGTCGAGCGCCGACACCGCCTCGTCGCAGATCACCAGCTTCGGGTTCACCGCGAGCGCGCGAGCGATCCCGATCCGCTGCGCCTGTCCGCCGGAGAACTGCGCCGGGTAGCGCCGGTAGTGGTCCGGGTTCAGCCCGACGCGTTCCATCAACTCCTGCGTGAACGCCCGTCGCCCGCCGGCCGGCGCGATCCCTTGATACGTGAGCGGCGCGGTAATGATCCGCTCCACCGTGTAGCGCGGGTTGAGCGACGAGAACGGGTCCTGGAACACCACCTGCACGTTGTTCCGGAACGTCGCCAACTCCTTGCCGCCGGCCCGTGTCACGTCCTGCCCGTCGAACACAACCGCGCCGGTCGTCGGCTCCAGCAACCGGGCCGCGATCCGCGCGGTCGTCGACTTCCCGCTGCCCGACTCCCCCACGATCGCGAGCGTCTCACCGAGCTCCACCTCGAAGCTCACGTCGTCGACCGCGGTGAACGTGGACCTCTTCGCCATCGCGCCTTCGCCCCGGGTGACGAACTGCTTCGTCACGCCGCGGACCTGCAGCAACGTCATGCTGATACCTCGTCATCGATCCTGGGTACGGCGTCCAGCAGCATCCGCGTGTACTCGTGCCGGGGATCCGAGAACACCTGCTCGGCCGACCCGTACTCGACCGGATCACCCTCGCGCATCACCAGCACCCGCTGCGCGATCGAGCTGATCACCGCCAGGTCGTGGGTGATGAAGATCATCCCGGTCCCGGTCGTCGACTGCAGCTCGGCCAGCAACTCGAGGATCTGCGCCTGTACCGTCACGTCGAGCGCGGTCGTCGGCTCGTCGGCGATCAGCACCGACGGCGAGCAGCACAATGCCATCGCGATCATGACGCGTTGCCGCTGGCCACCGGAGAACTGGTGCGGATAGTGATCGACCCGTCGCGCCGGATCAGGAATTCCGACCCGCTCGAGTGCCTCGATCGCGATCTGCTTGGCTGCGCGTCGCGATCGGCCCTGATGCGTCTGGTACATCTCCGAGATCTGCAGACCCACGGTGTAGTAGGGATTCAGCGACGACAGCGGATCCTGGAAGACCATCGAGATCGCGTTGCCCCGCACGGCTCTGAGCTCCCGCTCCGATTTGCCGAGCAACTCGGTGCCGTCCAGCCGAACACTCCCGGAGGTCTGCGCACCACGCGGCAGCAGACCGAGCACGGCGAGCGCGGTCATCGACTTGCCCGACCCGGACTCGCCGACGATCCCGAGCGTGTCGTCCCGGCCGACCGTGAACGACACGTTCTTCACCACGTCGACCGGACCACGACTTGTCGGCAACGTGACCGTCAGATTGTCGACGACAAGGAGCTCGCTCATGACGACACCACCCGCACCCGCGGATCCAGCGCTGTGTACAGCAGGTCCACCACGACGTTGCCGATGACAACGAAGAACGCGGCGAGCAGGGTTACCGCCATGATCACCGGCTGGTCGTTCTTCGCGATCGAGTCGGCGGCCATCTTGCCGATCCCGTTCAGCCCGAACACGGTCTCGGTGATCAACGCACCGCCGAGCAGCCCGGCGAAGTCCATCCCGAAGATCGTCGTGATCGGCGTCAACGCCGGCCGCAGTGCATGGCGGCGCATGATCAGCGAGCCGCTCAGTCCCTTCGCACGCGCAGTACGGAAGTAGTTCTCCGACAAGGTGTCGATGACGTTGCTCCGGGTCAACCGTGCGTACAGACAGGCGTAGCCGACCGCCAGCACGACCCACGGCATCAGGTACGACTCGAACCACAGCACCGGGTTGTCCGCGAACGGCACCGCCGAGGGGAACGGCAGCACCTGCAGCTTCACCACGAGCACGTACTGCAGCAGCAGCGCGAGCACGTAGTTCGGCACACTCACGCCGCCGAGCGCGAGCGCCATCGCAGTACGGTCCCACCAGGTTCCTTGCTTCACGGCGCTGACGAGACCGCCGATGACACCGGCGAGCAGCCACAGCACGGCGGCGCCGACCGCGACCGTGATGCTGACCGGCAGCCGCGCGGTGATCATGCTCCACACTGACTCGTTGGTCTGGAAGCTGTAGCCGAGACACGGCGCCGGACAGTGCACCGAGCCGTACTGACGGCCCGCGAAGATGCCGCGCAGGAACTCCCAGAACTGGGTCAGGATCGGCTGGTTCAGCCCGAGCACGTCGCGGATCGAGTTGATCCGGTCCGGCGTACACGTCTTGCCGCAGATCATCACCGCGGGATCCGGCGACAGCTTGAAGAAGATCAGATACGTGAACAGACACACGGCCAGCAGGATCAGTACGACGCTACCGAGCCGGCCGAGGACATAGCGCATCATGCGGCCTCTCCTTGGTCGATCAGCGTGCGGATCTTGTCGCCGAGGACGGTCAGCGAGAGCACGGTGAGGAACAGGAACGCGCCCGGGATCGCGAAGAACATCGGGTCGACGGAGTACCAACTGACCGAGCTCGCGATCATCTGGCCCCACGACGCGGTCGGCGGCGAGACGCCGACGCCGAGGAACGACAGCCCGGCCTCGGTGCCGATGAAGCCGGGGATCGCCAGCGTCGTCATCACCACGATCGAGCCGCGCAGGTTCGGCAGGATCTCCCGGAACACCACCTGGGTATCCTTGGCTCCACAGGCCCGCGCCGCCTCGACGAACTCACGATTGGCCAGCGTCATCGTCTGCCCGCGGATCACCCGGGCCAGGTACGGCCAGCCGAACCCGCTGATCACCACCACCAGCAGCACCGGCCGGTTGCCCGACGGCAGCGAGGACAGGATCGCGATCATGAAGATCAGCGCGGGGAACGCCATCAGGAAGTCCATCAGCCGCGAGATCACCTGATCCACCCAGCCGCGGTAGAACCCGGCCAGCATGCCGAGCACCACGCCGAGGATCCCGGTCAGCAGGGTCGCCGACAACGAGATCGTGATCGACACGCGCGCGCCGTACACGATCCGGGCGAACAGGTCGCGGCCGTTCTGCGGTTCGACGCCGAACCAGTGCGAGCCGCTGATCCCGCCGAGCGAGCCGTGCGGTACGCCGCCCAGGTCGGAGTTGATCGCGGCCGAGTCGAACTCGTACGGCCCCCACCCGCTGAGCTTGGTGATCAGCGGGGCGGCGACCGCCATCAGCACGACGATCGCCAGGAACACCAGGCACGCCAGCGCGCCCTTGTCCCGGGTGATCGTGGTGAGCACCCGCTTGCCCGAGGTGGGCGGCGCCAACGGCCCAGATGGCACCGCCTCCTCGACCTCGACAAGCGTCGGGCTGGTTGTCACTTCCCTGCGTCCTTGAGGCCGACCGAGACCAGGTCGATCCCGCCGGAGAAGCCGTCGTGCAGGTAGGCGCCACCGATGTTGCTACCGACAAGCATCAGGACCTTCTCGTACAGCAGTGGCACGACCGGCGCGAGCGCCATGATCTGCTTGTCCAGCTCGCCGTACGCCGCGTTCGCCGCGTTGACGTCGGTGAGCTTTGCGATCTCGTCGATCTTGGCGTTCACGCCCGGGTCGTTGAGCTGGGACAGGTTCGTGTTGCCCTTCGGGGTGATGTTGCGGCCGTCGAACAGCGGCGGCAGGAAGGTCGCGCCGGACGGCCAGTCCGGGCACCAGCCGGTGATCGCCGCATCGTGTTGCTGCGACGTCGTACCGATCACCTCGTAGTACGTCGCGGTGTCGATCGTGTTGATCTTCACGGTGACCTTCAGCGGCTCGAGCGCCTGCTGGATCGCGACCGCCATCGCCTGCATCTTCGGTTGTGCCCGCGTGTCGAGCGTCATCGTGAAGCCGTTCGCGAGGCCGGCCTCGGTCAGCAGTTTGCGGGCGCCTTCGACGTCGCCCTTGTTGTCCGGGCTCGGGTACGGGTCGTAGTCCACCCGGCCGGCGATCGTCGGCGGCTGGATCGTGTTCCCGATCTCGGCGAGCGCCGATCCGCCGTCCGCGTCACGCACGGTCTGCTTGTTCACCGCGAGGTTGATCGCCTGCCGCACCTTCACGTTGTCCAGTGGCTTCTTCGTGGTGTTCAGGCCCATGTACGTCGTGCAGCCGTTGATGCCGGTCATCGTGCGCTGCTTGAGTTGCGGCGTCTGCATCCGGGCCACGGTCGCGGCCTGCACGGTACCGGCGATCGCGTCGGCGTCGGTGCCCTGGCCGGCGAGCATCCGCTCGTCGATCGTGGCGGGGTCGAGGCCGAACGTCCACTGGAACGCGTCCGGGTTCGCCGTACGGACGTTGTCGGTCTTCTTGTCCCACTTGTCGTTGCGGACCAGCTTGAGCGAGGCGCCCGGCTTGTAGTCGGCGAGCTTGTACGGACCGGACGAGATCGGCTTGCTGTCCAGTTGGTTGCCCGCGCCCTGGCCCTTCGGCACCGGCGTGAACGTGTTCTGCGCGACCACGCTGCCGAAGTCCGCGAACGGCTTCTTCAGATGGAACACGATCGTCTTCGCGTCCGGCGTCGCGATCGTTGCCAGGTCACCCGACTTGTACGGGCCCTGGTACGACGCGGGCGCCTCGATCAACTGCTTCGCGTACGGCGAGCCGATGCCGATCTCGGGATCCCAGGCGCGCTCGACACCCCACTTCACGTCGGCGCTGGTGATCGGCGCGCCGGTCTCGAAGAACAGTCCGTCCTTCAGCGTGAATGTCCAGGTCTTGCCGCCGTCGCTGGGCTTGCCGGTGTCAGTGGCGAGGTCCGGCACGATCTTGGTGCCTTCGGCACCCGGTGCGGCGCCCTGGGTGGTGAGCGTCCGGTAGATCAGCCGGTAGAAGTTGTTGACGCCGCCGTCGAAACCACGGGCCGGGTCGAGGTGCGAGAAGGCCGCGTTCGCGAGCACCTGCAAGGTGCCGCCCTGTTCCGCCTTGGCACCCGGACCGGCCGACTGGCCGCCGGCCCCGGACGTGCCGCCACCGCACGCGCTGAGGGTGAGCGCTGCCGTAGCCACCAGCCCCACAAGCATTGAGGTTCTCTTCATCAGCCTTCTCTTTCGGTTCGAAGCCACACACGCATGGCCAGGGCCTCACGGTTTCCCCACAGGAAGTACGGGACGAACGTCGCCGGCACTTCTTCGACGGCGGATTGCCGGGCTGTCTCGGTGATCACGGGATAGAGCTCGGCCGGCGGCTCGGGTGCAACCCCGGCGGTCAGCTCGAGCACGAAATGGTCGTCGCGCTGCCGCGCGATCGCCGCGCGGACAGCACCTGGCGTCAGTAACAGGTCGTCGACCGGCGCATCCACGTCTTGTTGCTCGACGCAATAAACCAGCGGCCCGCGCGCCACCGCGATCGCATCACGGGTCGCGTCCAGGTGCGGGTGCGATCCGTGCGCTCTCGGTGCCATCGGCAACGTCAGCCGCACGACGTCGCCGGCAACGAAAGTGCGGCGGACGACAACCCAGCCGTCTTCGCCCAGGGCCGGCGCCTCGCCTGCGGCCCCGGGCAGGGCGAGTGTCGCCTCGGTCGCCCAGGCCGGGACCCGGAGTGCGATCGTGCGTTCCTCGGCCGGCGCGTTCTCGACCGTGAGGGTGATCTCGCCGTCCCACGGGTAGTTGGTGGAGACGCTGATGGCCAGGTCACCGGCGGTGATGTGCGAGTCGGCGTACACCCCGACGTACAGGATGTTGTCGCGGGTCATTGCTATCTGGTCCTGGAGCTCGGACATCCAGCGGACGATGTTCGGCGGGCAGCACGGGCATCCGAACCACGCCCGCCGCAGCAGTTCGCCACCGTCCTCGGCACCGGATCGCTGCTCATGATCCGGCCGCCGCTGCAGCGGGTTGTCGTAGAAGAACGCCGTACCATCCGCCGAAAGCCCAACGGCGTAAGCGTTGTAGAGCACGGTCTCGTAGACATCGAGGTACGACGCCTTGCCGGTGGCGACGAACATCCGCCACGCCCATTGCATCGTCGCGATCGCGGCGCACGTCTCGGCGTACGCACGCTCGGACGGCAGCTCGTACCGGTCGCCGATCGCCTCGTCGGAGTGCCGGCTGCCGAGGCCGCCGGTGAGGTACAGCTTGGTCGCGACCATGTCGTCCCACAGGCGCTCGAGCGCGGCCAGCAGGCTCTGATCGCCGGTCTCCAGGTATACATCCGTCACACCGGCGGCCAGATAGGCCATCCGTACGGCGTGCCCGATGACGGATGGCAACTCGCGGAACGGAACGTGATCCTGGAAGTACTCGCCCGGGAAGATCGTGTGCTTGAGCTTCCCCTGCCCGCGCCGGTCGACGAACAACCGCGCCTGCGTCAGATAGTCCGCGTTGCCGGTTTCTCGGTACAGCTCGACGAGCGCCATCTCGACCTCGGGGTGGCCGTCGATCACTTCCTCGCCATGCTCGCCGTACTTGCGGACCACGAGGTCGGCGAACTTGCGCGCGATCGTCAGCAGCCGGTCGTCGTCGAGCCGGCGGTTCGCGGCGACGGCGGCCTGGATGAGGTGGCCGAGGTTGTAGAGCTCGTGCCCCCACCCGAGATCCGACCACGGCTGCTTGGGCTGATCCGGGTCCTGGAAGTACGAGTTCAGGTAACCGTCCTCGGCCTGCGCCTGTCCGAGCAGGACGACGACCTCGTCGAAGAACTCCCGCGCCCCGGCCGGCGCGTCGTCGCGGGCCACCTCGTACGCGAGCCCTTCGAGCGTCTTGTACAGGTCCGTGTCCAGGAACGGGTACCGCCCGCGGTACGGCCCGACCGACGGATCGGCGAGCCGGCGGAGGTTCTCCAGGTTCCCGGCCTTCCGCAGTTCGCCGATGACATGCGGAATCGTCGCCTCCCGGTTCCGCCGCTGCCAACTCCCCAGCAGCCCACCGGTCAGCCCTACGTTCACCTCAGTACCGTGTGACATTGCACTGACCTTAAGTGCAATGTCACACCTTGCCAAGGGATCACGGTAGAGGTTTACACGCCGGAAACCATCACCCGCGCCCCCGGCGAGCTCAGAGGCGCGGGTCGATCGGCTCTGATTCGAGGGCCAGGACGGCGAAGACGCATTCGTGGATGCGCCAGAGCGGCTCGCCGCGGGCGGCTCGGTCGAGGGACTCCAGGCCCAGGGCGTACTCGCGGAGTGCGAGCGAGCGCTTGTGACCCAGGTTGCGGTCGCGGAGGCGGGTGAAGTTGGCGGGGTCGGTGTAGTCCGGGCCGTAGATGAGGCGCAGGTACTCCTGCCCGCGGACCTTCAGGCCGGGCTGTGCGAGACCCTTCCCCGTGCGGGTCAGGTTCGCGGCCGGCTTGACGACCATCCCCTCTCCCCCGGCGGCGGTGAGCTCTTCCCACCAGGCGATCCCGGCGTCCCAGTTGTCCGCGTCGACGAACAGTCGTCTGGTCTGCGTGATCAGCTCCGGGCCCTTGGCAACCATCCGGTCAGCCACGTCGAGGTGCCACGCGTGCGGCCTGTCCTGGTACGTCGCCCCCTCGGACGCCAGCACCTGGAACGGCGCCAGCCGTACGCCGTCCAGCCCGTCGGTCGGCCAGCAGTACCGTCGATACGCGTCGGTGAACTTCGCGGCGTTCGTCGTACGGCGCTCCATCGACGCCAGCAGGTCGCCCACGTCCAGCCCGGCGCCGACGGCGGACCGGAGCGCGGCGGTTGCTGCGGGCAACGACGTACGGGCGGCCGCGCCGACGGCGGCGTACTGGTTGCGGAGCAGGTCCTCGGCCTTCGCGCTCCACGGGAGCAGCTCGGCATCGAGCAGGAGCCAGGACGTGTCGACTTGTTCGAAGATGCCGGCATCGGAGGCGACGCGGCGCAGGCGGAGAAGGAGTTCGTCGGTCAGGTCCGCGTCGAAGAACGACCGTCCGGTTCGGGTGTGGATCGCACCCCGGCCGGCAAGGCCGAAGCGCTTCTCCGCGACGTCGTCGTCCCGCGTCAGCAGCACGACCGCGCGCGAGCCCATGTGCTTCTCCTCGCACACCACCTCGGTGACGCCTTGCGCGCGGTACGTCTCGAACGCCTGTCGCGGGTGCTCCAGCAGGCCCGGCTCGGGGGATGTCGCGACCGGGCTCATCGTCGGCGGCAGATACAGCAGGAACCGCGGGTCGATCGCGAACCGGCTCATCACCTCGAGCGCCGCACCAGCCTGCTCGGCGCGGACGCTCAGGCGCCCGTGCGTGGCGGTCTCGATCACTCGACGCCCGGTCACGTCGGTCAGCTCGAGTACGTCGGGTTCGCGCGACGGTGCCGTTGCTACATGCAACGGTTTGGCCGGCGCATAGTACTCGTCGGCCGCCTTCACCGACACCAGCTCACGCTCGGGATAACGCAGCGCGGTCAGCGAACCGCCGAAGACCGCGCCTGTGTCGAGGCAGATCGTGTTGTTGATCCACTCCGGCTCGGGCGTCGGGGTGTGGCCGTAGACGACCATCGCGCGACCGCGGTAGTCGTTCGCCCACGGGTACCGCACGGGCAGCCCGAACTCGTCGGTCTCGCCCGTCGTCTCGCCGTACAGGCAGAAGGAGCGGACCCGGCCGGACGCGCGACCGTGCATGCGCTCGACCAGCCCGGCGTGCGAGACGACCAGCTTGCCGCCGTCGAACACGTAGTGGGAGATCAGTCCGTCGATGAAGGTTTCGACCTGGTCGCGGAACTCCGGCGGCTCCAGCGCGAGCTGCTCGAGTGTTGTCTCGAGGCCGTGGCTGATCTTGACGTTCTTGCCGCGGAGCGCGCGGAGCAGTTTGTCCTCGTGGTTGCCCGGCACGCAGTACGCGTTGCCGTTGGCAACCATGCCCATGACGAGACGCAGTACGCCGGGAGTGTCCGGGCCGCGGTCGACCAGGTCGCCGACGAACACCGCACGGCGGTCCGCGTGGACCGCGTCGACGGGACGGCCGGCGTCGTCGCGGGCGATCGTGTAGCCGAGTTCGGTGAGTAGCTGCTCTAGCTCGGGACGGCAGCCATGGACATCGCCGATGATGTCGAACGGGCCGGACTGGTCCTTGAGGTCGTTGAACAGTCGCGTGCGTTCGATGCTGACGGCATCGATCTCGTCGACGCTGTTCAGCACGTGAACGGTCCGGAAGCCTTCACGCTTGAGGCTTCGCAGGCCGCGCTTGAGTTGTGAGCGCTGGCGGGCGATCACCTTCGCGCCGAACTGCCGGTCGGCGCGCTGTTCGGTGCGCTCGATACACACCCGCTCCGGCGGGTCGAGCACGATCGCGACCGGGAGTACGTCGTACTCCCGGGCGAGGTTCACGAGCTCCTTGCGGGCCTCAGGCTGCACGTTGGTCGCGTCGATGACCGTCAGCCGCCCGGCGGCAAGACGCTTGCCCGCGATGAAGTTCAGCACCTCGAACGCGTCCTTGGTCGCGGCCTGGTCATTCTCGTCGTCCGAGACCAGCCCACGGCAGAAGTCACTCGAGATCACCTCCGTCGCCAGGAAATGCTCCCGAGCAAACGTCGACTTCCCCGACCCACTCGCCCCGACCAGAACCACCAGGGAGAGCGCTGGTACGTCGATCTTCATCGCGCGTCCTCCCGTCGGAACAGTGCCAGTTGCGTCGGTGGGCCCACCTCGGGGTCGAGCGGGCCGACGGGGCGGAAGGTGACTGAGTAGTTGTAGCGGGTGGCGACTTCGTAGGACCAGGATTCGAACTCGGGGCGGGTCCACTCGAAACGGTGGTCGGGATGGCGGAAGTTGCCTGCCGGGAGGGATGGGAAGCGCGCGTTGTACTCGCAGTTGGGGGTTGTCATCACGACGGCTGCGGGGCGGGCGGCGTGGAAGACCGAGTGGGCCAGCGCGGGCAGGCGAGGCGGGTCGACGTGTTCGACGACCTCCATCAGCACGACCGCGTCCAGCCCGGCCAGCCGCTCGTCGGAGTACGTGACCGACGACTGCAGGAACCGAAGCCGGTCCCGCTGCCGATCGGGCAGGTCGTCGTAGTGCAGCCTCCGTTTGGCCCGGATCAGAGCTCGCGCCGACACGTCGGTCGCGATCAGCTCACCGATCATCGGGTCCTTGAGCAGTTCGCCGACGAGCGCACCCTCGCCGCAGCCGATGTCCGCGATCCGCCGCGCGCCCAGCTCACGCAGTACGCCGGCCACGACGCCGCGACGTTCGACCGCAAGGGAAACCGAGCCCTCGTCCGACGACTCCTCGACCAGCTCCTCGCCGTCGACTTCGACAAGTCGCTCCAGCGCCGCATCAGCCAGATAACGCCGGTGCGCGAGATAGCGGCGCGAGATGAGTTCCTTCTCGGGATGCGCACCGAGCCACCCCTCGCCGGCACGCACCAGCTTGTCGACCTCGTCCGGGCCGACCCAGTAGTGCTTGGCGTCGTCCAGCACGGGCAGCATCACATACAGGTGATTGAGCGCATCGGCCAACCGCAGTACGCCGGTCAGCCGCAGGTCGACGTACCGCGAATCACCCCAGGCCGGGATCTCCGGGTCGAGCGGCACCGGGCGCGCGTCGACGTTCCATCCGAGCGGCGCGAACAGCCGCTCGGCCAGGTCGGACCCGCCGTTGCACGGCAGCGCGGGCACGTGGATCTCCAGCGGGATCGCGCGCGCCGCCAACTCCGGACGCGCGTCACAGCGACCGTTCATCGCGGTCCGGAACAGCTTCGCCAGCGCCACCGCGAGCAGGCTCGATGCGGCGTACGGGCGGTCGTTCACGTACTGCCCGAGCGTGAATCCTTCCGCCGCCCTCCCGCGGCCGGAGCGGACCAGCCCGATCGGGTCGATCGCCAGCAGGACCGCCGCCGTACAACGCTCGTCGGTCGCCTCGGGGTAGAAGACATGCGCCGATCCCCCGGTGACCTCGATCTTCTGCGGCCGCGACGGGTTCTTGTGCAGCAGGAACCCGAAATCACTCGCGGGCGTGTCTACGCCGGTCAGGTCGGTGCCGAGCGTCAGGAACACCGCGCCATTCGATCACGGGTCGAGGAGCGAGACACGCGGTTTAGGGGCTGGCGTGTTCCGCCCTTTGGATCTAGCTTGTGTTGAGAAGATCAGTCGCTACAGACCGTACTTCCCCGCTGACAGTCGGTACATGTCCCCGGTTTGTGGCGAAAGCCCAAGCACGTGACAACGGGGAAAGGATCATGGCACCAATCTGTCGCCTCCCGGGGTGGAACCGGTGAAACCCCAGACCTTCGAACTCGTCCGCTACGCCGACATCAGCGGGGTTTCCGGCACCGGAGTCGTCGCCGAAGGGTGCGTCTTCACCGACGGCTCGGTCGCGCTCCGCTGGCACGGCGCGAACCCCTCCACGGCCGTCTGGCCGGACCTGGATTCCATCCTCGCCGTTCACGGCCACCGCGGCGCGACCGTGGTGCGCTGGCTGGACGTCTCCGAGATGGAGCCGGTGCCGGGCACCGACCTGCTGCCCGGCGAGCTCACGCATATCCTCGCCACCGGCCGCCGGACCCACCACCACCACCCGCCGGCCGTCGCGTCGGCGTGAGCCTCAGCTGAAACTGAGCTCGAACTGGGCTGAAACGGGGCTGAACCTTCGGACTGACCGCCCGGCCTACGGGGTGAGGCCGGTCAGCGCGAAGAACTCCTGCCGCGAACTGGGGTTTTCGCGGAGGATCCCGTGCAGCGACGACGTGACCGTGCGCGAGCCGACCGCGCGGACGCCGCGCAGCGACATGCACTGATGCTCGGCCTCGATCACCACGCCGACGCCCTTCGGGTCGAGGTGGTCCTGCAGCCAGTCGGCGACCTGCTTCGTCAGCCGCTCCTGCACCTGGAAGTCACGCGCGAACAGCTCCACCACCCGGGCCAGCTTCGACAGCCCAAGGATCCGGTCGCCGGGCAGGTACCCGACGTGGGCGACGCCCTGGAACGGCAGCAGGTGGTGCTCGCACAACGACTGTACCGGGATGTCCTTGGCCAGGACGAGTTCGTCGTACCCCTCGTCGTTGGGGAACGTGGTCAGCTCGAACTCCCGCGGCGTGAGCATCTCCGCGTACGCGTTCGCGACCCGGCGCGGAGTGTCCGCCAGGTGTGCGCTCTCCGGGTCCCGCCCGAGCGCGGTCAGCAGATCCGCGACCGCGCGCTCCGCGGCCGGAAGGTCGATCTCCTCCCGCCGCGCGACGATATGGAGGGGGACGGACTCGAGGTCTGCCGAGATCGCCATCTGCACACTCCCTGAGGTCTCAACGAACTGCCACTATAACTGTTACATCAACACAAGTTGTCGATAGAATCATCCCGTGGACACGTCGTGGGACACAGAGGTTCAGGCAGTCGCCGCGTTGGAGGAGCCGACCCGCCGCCGGCTCTACGAGTACGTCGTCAACTCGCCGGACCCGGTCAGCCGCGACGAGGCCGCGGCCGAGCTCGGCATCCCCCGGACGACGGTCGCCTTCCATCTGGACCGGCTCACCGAGGAGGGCCTGCTCGACACCTGCTTCGAGCGCCGCAGCGGCCGCACCGGCCCCGGTGCCGGGCGGCCTGCCAAGCTGTACCACCGCTCCGACCGGGAGATCGAGATCACCCTCCCGGAGCGCCAGTACGCCGTCGCGGGCCGGCTCCTCGCCGCCGCCGTCGAGGACGCCGAAGCCGACGGTACGTCGCCGCGCGCCGCGGTCAACCGCCGCGCCCGGGAGTACGGCGAGGCGATCGGCCGCGACGCCGGGGACCGCCCGGTGATCGAGATCCTGGCGTCGCACGGCTTCGAGCCGCGCGCGGACAAGGACGGCATCGGACTGGTCAACTGCCCGTTCCGGCGCATCGCCCAGGAGCAGCCCAAGCTGGTCTGCGGGATGAACCTGCACCTGCTGGCCGGCATCGTCGACGCACTCGACCTTCCCTACGAGGCTCGCCTCGCCCCGTCGCCCGGTCACTGCTGCGTCCGGTTGGTGCCCGCGGGACTAAGCTCACCGGGTGGCGAAGAGTAAGCAGAGTCAGGGGACGCCCGCGACGGTGGCGCTGACGAAGGCGAAGGTCGAGTTCACGACGCACGCGTACGAGCACGACCCGGCGGCGAAGTCGTACGGGCTGGAGGCCGCCGAGGCGCTCGGACTGAACCCGGAGCAGGTGTTCAAGACCCTCCTCGTCGAGGTCGACGGGAAGCTCGCGGTCGGCGTCGTACCGGTCGGGAAACAGCTTGATCTGAAGGCGATCGCGGCCGCGGCCGGTGGCAAGAAGGCAGTGATGGCCGACCCGGCTGCCGCCGAGCGCACCACTGGGTACGTCGTCGGCGGCATCAGCCCGATCGGCCAGAAGCGCGCCCTGCCCACGGTCATCGACAGCACCGCCACCAACCACCCGACGGTCTACGTATCAGGCGGCCGACGCGGTTTCGACATCGGCCTGTCCCCCGCCGACCTGATCACCGTGACCAAGGCACGCACGGCCGCTATCGCTCGGTGATCACCAGGCCATCGCCTCGTCCGGGATCTCCTCGGCACCGGTGATGAACGACACCACGTCGCTCATCGACACCTTCTTCGGATCGACCACCCCGGTCCGCCGGCCGAGCCGGTGGACATGGATCCGGTCCGACACCTCGAAGACCGCCGGCATGTCGTGCGAGATCAGCACCACCGGCAGACCGCGATTGCTGATCCGCTTGATCAGCTCGAGAACGTGGGCGGTCTCGCGGACACCGAGCGCCGCGGTCGGCTCATCCATGATCACCACCTTGCTGCCGAACATCGCGGCCCGGGCCACCGCGACCGCCTGCCGCTGACCGCCGGACAGACTCTCCACCGGCTGGGTGATGTCCTGGATCGTGGCGATCCCAAGGGCGTCGAGCTGGTTGCGTGCCTCGGTGCGCATGGCCTTGCGGTCCAGCATCCGGAGCTTGCCGAGCAGACCTTCCCGACGGATCTCCCGGCCGAGGAACAGGTTGGTCGTGATGTCCAGAGCGGGGGCCACGGCCAACGTCTGGTACACCGTCTCGATGCCGCTTCGACGCGCTTCCAGCGGGGAGTGGAACTGCACCGGTCGGCCGTCGAGCTCGATGGTTCCGGCGTCCGGCTGCAACGCCCCGGTGAGCGCCTTGATGAGGCTGGACTTGCCGGCGCCGTTGTCACCGACAATCGCCAGTACCTCGCCCGGATACAGGTCGAAGTCGGCGCCGTTGATCGCGGTGACGTGCCCGTACCGTTTGAACAGCCCACGCCCGGTCAGCATCGCCGTACGTTCAACTGGTGCGGCGCTCATGCGCTCCTCCTGCGGGTTGCCTGGTCGAAGGCGACCGCTCCGATCACCAGTACGCCGGTGGCGAGGTTCTGGTAGTTCGAGTCGATGCCCATCTGGGTCAGACCGCTGCGCAGAACAGCGACGATCAGCGCGCCGACAATCGTGCCGACCACGCCCCCGCGCCCCCCGAACAGGCTGGTGCCGCCGATGACGACCGCGGTGATGCTGTCGAGGTTCCCGGTCTGGTAGGCGTTCGGGTCGGCGGTCGGGGTTCGGCCGAGAGCCATCCAGGCAGCGAACCCGTAGATGACACCGGCCACCGCGTACACACTGACCAGGGTGCGGTCGATGTGGATGCCGGTCAGCCGGGCAGCCTCAGGTTCGTTGCCCACGGCATAGACATGCCGGCCCCAGCCCGTCTTGGCCAGCACGAACCAGGCTCCCGCGAACAGCAGCGCGGCAAGCACCATGCCCAGGGTGAACTGGACCCGGCCGAACAGGTAGAGCGACGTACCGAGCCAGGTCAGCAGACCGTCCGGGACCGGCCAGGTGGTGCCCTTGCTGTAAAGGTTCGTCACTGCGGTCATCACCGCGAGCATGCCCAGCGTGACGATGAACGGGGGCAGCTTGATCCGGCTCACCAGGAGACCGGACAGCGTCGCGACCGCTCCGCACGCGACTATCGCCAGGACCAACGCCAACGGAGCGGACAGGTGCCCGGTGACGAGCCTGGTCATCAGCAACGTGCCGAAGACGGCGATCGAGGCGTTCGCCAGGTCGATGCCGCCGGTCAGGATCACCAGCGTCTGGCCCAGCGCCAGGGTGCCGACGACGATGGACTGCTGAACGATGAACGAGAAGTTGTCGATACTCGCGAACGTGCTCGTCGCGAACGAGAAGACGATGATCGCGACGACCAGGGCGGCGGTCGGGCCCAGGACCGGGTTGCGGGCGAACAGTGTCCGCACCGCGTCGCTCCGGGCGTTGTGAGCGGTGGTCGTTACCGTCGACATCACTATCAGCCCCAGCAGTTCTGTGCGCCCCAGGCGGTGTCCTTGGACTCCAGACCCTGGACGGGATGGTCGGTGATCAGGGTCGCGCCGGTGTCGATGAAGCCGGACGGCTTCTTGCCCGTCTTGGCATAGTCGAAGACCGCGTTCACGCCGTCCTCGGCCATCTTCTTCGGGAACTGCATGACGGTGCCGACGAACTGGCCGTCCTTCACGTTCTGCACGCCTTGGCAACCGCCGTCGATCGCACCGACGAGGACCTTGCCGGCCAAGCCCTTCTCCTTCAGCGCCTGGTACGCACCGCGCGCGGCCGGCTCGTTGATGTTGTACACCGCGTTCACCTGGCCGCCGACGCGCTGGAGCAGGTTCTCCATCGCCTGCTGCGCCTTGGTCTGGTCGCCCTGGGTCAGCGCGCTGCCGATGATCGCCGGCGTCTTGAGCGGTAGTCCCATACCTTCGAGGAAACCGTTGTGCCGCTGGACGCCGACCGTGGCGCTCGGGTCGAGATCCATCATCACCAGCTTCGGCGCCGTGTCGCCGAGCCGCGCCTTCACGTACTGCCCGATCAGCTTGCCGGCGGTCTCGTTGTTGGTCGCGTACGTCGCCGTGACCGCGTCGGCCGGATCCGTCGCCGTGTCGAGCGCGATCACGATGATGCCCTTGTCCTGGGCCTGCTTGATCGCGCCCAGCACCCCGGCGGAGTTGCTCGGGGTGATCAGGATGCCCTTGACGCCTTGCTGGACAAGGTTTTCGATCGCGGTGACCTGGCCCTCGTTGTCACCGTCGAACTTGCCGGCCAGCGCGATCAGGCTGCCGCCCTTCGCCTCCGCCGCGGCCTTGGCGGATTCTCTCAGTTTGACGAAGTACGGGTTGGTCTCGGTCTTCGTCACGAGCCCCACCTTGATCGGACCCGAATCACCACCCGACTCAGATCCGGGCCCTGACTTCTTCGTCGTCGTACAGGCGCTGAGCGCCAGTGCGCCGACGCACACGAGTGCGGA
The DNA here is from genome assembly GCF_040675555.1 of Kribbella sp. NPDC049584. NCBI lineage: Bacteria > Bacillati > Actinomycetota > Actinomycetes > Propionibacteriales > Kribbellaceae > Kribbella > Kribbella sp. NPDC049584. The sequence goes on along the minus strand of NZ_JBFAPF010000002.1, from coordinate 623,313 downwards.
CATGGCGGCTGTGGACCGCCGGATCCCGGTGAACCTCATCGGAGCCTCCTGCTGTGCTGATCGTCCCGCTCCCCCGGCCGGGCGGCCTGCGGTGCAGCACAACCTAGGACCGCTCAGATGAGCACGGAACGATTTGCGCAAAAGATTGCGTGCGAGTTTCCGTGCGGGCACGATGCCCGCATGGCCGGCGGACGTCGAGGTGCACGGCTGGTCGACGTGGCCAAGCTGGCCGAGGTGTCGATCAGCACGGTCTCCCACGTCCTGAACGGCACCCGGTACGTCGCGCCGGACACCAGGGAACGGGTCCGGCACGCGCTCGAGGCGCTCGACTATGCCCCGCCGGCGCCGATGGTCTCCAAACGCTCCGGCCGGGCCCTGGGACTCGCGATCACCGGCGCCTCCAACCCGTACTTCGGCGACCTCATCGCCGGCGTGGAATCGGAGGCGAGGCGGGCCGGCTTCGCCCTGCTGCTCTGCGACACGCACGACGACAGCCGGCTCGAGGCGAGCGCGGTCGCGACGCTGCTCGCCCACAACGTCGAGGCGGTGATCATCGCTCCGACGCCGGGCTGGAAGGAGACAACGTTGCCGGTGTTGCGCAAACACGAGACGCCGTTCGTACTGGTCGACCGGATGAGCGACGTCCGGGCGGACCAGGTCGGCACGGAGAACGAGTCCGTGGCCGCCGCCCTGGTCGAGCACCTCATCGAGATCGGCCACCGCCGGATCGGCATGCTGGCCGGCCTGGCAGGAGTGTCCACGACCGACGAGCGGCGGCAGGGCTATCGTCGCGCGCACCAGGTCAGCGGGATCCCGGTCGACGACGACCTGATCGTCGATGCCCATTCGACGGTGACCGGCGGACGCGCCGGCGTCATCTCGCTGCTGCACCGGCCGGACCCGCCAACCGCGATCTTCGGCGGCAACAACGCGATGACCATCGGCGCGTTGCTGGCTCTGAAGGAGACCCGGCACCGGATCCCGGAGGACATCGCGCTGGTGACCTTCGACGACTTCGAATGGGCGAGCGCGATGTCGCCGGCGCTGACGGCCGCCGCCCAGCCGTTCCATGCGATGGGCGCCCGCGCCGTGCAACTCCTGCTGCGCCGGTTGGCCGACCCGTTCGCGCCGCGGCGGATCGAACGCCTGCCGGCCGAGATCGAGCACCGCGAGAGCTGCGGATGCCGGACGCCCGACGGCCGCCCGGCCAGGACCACCCCGCGGCCGCCGGATTGACGACCCAGAGCATGCGGCACTTGGACGAGTCGACCGCGCACGCGCGGGCGGTGCAACTGGTACGCCGGGCACGGCGGGCCGTCCTCGGCATCGCGGGAGCTCCCGGCGCCGGCAAGTCGACGTACGCCGAACAACTGGTCACCGCTCTGCGGGCCGAGGGTCATCCTGTCGCGCTGGTGCCGATGGACGGGTTCCACCTGGCCCACGCCGCGCTGCAGTCACTCGGGCTGGTGCCGGTGAAGGGAGCGCCGCAGACGTTCGACGTCGACGGGTACATCGCCCTGCTCGACCGGCTGCGGTCACCGGGCCGGCGCACCGTCTGGGCACCCCGGTTCGACCGGGACCTCGAGGAACCGATCGCCGCCGCGGTGCCGGTGATGCCCGACGTCAGACTGGTGGTGACCGAAGGCAACTACCTGCTCCTCGACCAGGGGCCTTGGGCAATGATTCGCCCGGTACTGGACGAGTGCTGGTTCGTCGACCTGGATCCGGTCGTCCGCCGGGAGCGCCTCGCCGCCCGGCACCTGCGGCACGGCCGCAGTCCGGAAGAGGCGCTGGCCCGGACCGCGGGCAGCGACGAAGCAAACGCACGTCTCGTCGACAGCACCCGATCCCGCGCCGACGCCATCCTCCGGCTCTCGCCGCGGCCCTGACCGCTTGGGCTATCGCCAGATAGACCCGAGCTGGTGGATCGTCAGCTGTTCCACGACGGCTCGCCCCTCGGCGACCAGCTCGAGCCCGGCCGGACGGGCGTTATAGCTCTGGTAGACCGCGCCGTCGTTGCCGAACACGTCCAGTTGGTCGCGGTCGACCAGTAGGTGGAGTTTGATCCTGCCGTTGACCGGTCGGAGCTCGGCGCCGTCGAGCCGTTGGTCCTGGTACGTCACGTCGCGGCCGACCTTGAGGGTGAAGCGGGTGACCTGGCTGACGTCGACCGTTGCCTCCAGCTCGTAAGTGCTGCCGGCTGGGAGCTGCTGTACGCCGTCTTCGACCGTCAGGCTCTCCCAGGTCTGTGTGCTTTCCCGGAGCGATGCAAGCTCCGGGATCGGGGTGCTGAAAACGCGGATGCCGTCGTCGGTGTGGTGCAGGGTGAGATCCACCGGGAACGACGCGTTGCCGGTCCAGATCGAGCCTTTGTTCTCGCCCTGCCACGCCATCGAGACGATCCGCCCGTCCGGCACGTTCTCGAAGGTCAGGGCCGCGTAGTACCCGGCGCCGGCGAAGGTCTCGGTCTGGTTGATCCGCTGCGGCTCAGTCCAGTCCGAGTGGTACGTCGTACCGTCCCACTCGCCGACGACGTACTGGCCGCTGCCTGCGTGCAGGACCCATTGGTAGTCGTCGTCGAGCGGCATCCGGATCAGGTTCGGGCACTCGAACAACCAGTCGGCTGCGTAGCGGGACGCGAACGTCCAGTCCAGCAGGTTGATCGAGGTGTAGAAGTCGACGCCGTTCCCGACCTCGTCCGACCACACGACCATGCCCCACGTCTCCGAGACCGGGTCCCGGAACACCTTCGGGTCGCGGCTCGTGCCGCCGGGTGTGACGACCTTCTTGCCGTCGGCGTACGTCAGGAACGTGTTGCCGCCGTCCAGGCTGTAGAAGACGGTCACGCCGTTCGTGCCGGAGTACACGAGGATCGGGTCGTCGTCGGCGGTCTTCAAGCCGCTGGCGTTCTCGAGGTCGACGACCCCGCCGCCCGACCACAGGTCACCGGGGTGGACCTGTGGGTCGAGGGCGATCGGTTGTTGCGTCCAGTGCACGAGATCGGTGCTGGTCGCGTGACCCCAGTGCATGGTGTCCCAGACCAGGCTGTTCGGCGCGTGCTGGTAGTAGAGGTGATACACGCCGCGGTAGTACAGCGGCGCGTTCACGTCGTTCATCCAGCCGGCCCGCGTGCTGAAGTGGAACTGCCCGCGGTTGTCTTCCTGGTAGTTCGTCGCTGGATAGGGGAAGGTCATGGTGCACACCTACCCCATCAGGGTCGGCCTTTGACACCTAGGGATGAACAGCTAACCACGTCGAGCGATTGCTGCATCCCGCAACTTCTCGAGCGTCTCCTCCGTCGTCTCCCAGCCCATGCAGGCGTCGGTGACCGACTGGCCGTAGGTCAGCTCCCGGGTCGGGTCGAGGTCCTGGCGACCCTCCTGCAGGAACGACTCGAGCATCACGCCGACGATCGCCTTGTTGCCGGCCGCGACCTGCGCGCCGATCTCCTCGGCCACCACCGGCTGGCGGCGGTGGTCCTTGCGGCTGTTGCCGTGGCTCGCGTCGATGACGACCCGCTCCGGCAGGCCCGCCTTACGGAGGAGCTCGACCGCGCCCGCGACGGACTCCGCGTCGTAGTTCGGGCCGCTGTCGGAGCCACGCAGTACGAGATGGCAGTCCGGGTTGCCGCGGGTGTGCAGGATCGCGGGCGCGCCGTCGTGGTCGATACCGGTGAAGACGTGCGGCACGGCGGCGGCCTTGATCGCATCGACGGCCGTGGCGATCGAACCGTCGGGGCGGTTCTTCATCCCGATCGGCATCGACAGGCCGGACGACAGCTGGCGGTGCACCTGGCTCTCGACGGTTCGTGCGCCGATCGCACCCCAGCCGACGGTGTCAGCGATGTACTGCGGGGTGATCGGGTCGAGGAACTCGCAGCCGGCAGGCAGGCCGAGCTCGGTCACCTGGACGAGGAGCTGGCGTGCGATCCGCAGACCGCGGTTCACGTCGCCGGAGCCGTCGAGGCCCGGGTCGTTGATCAGGCCCTTCCAGCCGAGGGTGGAGCGCGGCTTCTCGAAGTACACGCGCATCGCGATCAGCAGGCCGTCGGAGAGGCGCTCGGCGACCGGTCGCAGTCGTTCGGCGTACTCGAGGGCGGCCTTCGCGTCGTGGACCGAGCACGGGCCGACGACCACGAGCAACCGGTCGTCGACGCCGTCGAGTACGTCGGCCACCGCCTGCCGACCGTCGGCGACTCGGCCGGCGAGCTCGTCGTTGAGCGGGAACTCGTCGTGCAGCGCCTGCGGGGTGATCAGCGGGACGGTCTTCTCGATCCGCCGGTCGACGACGCGCGCCTGTTCGGTCGGTTTCGGGAGGGTGTTCATCGGGGGGACCTTTCCGCCGGTCCGCTCGCGTTGCAGCGCAGGCAGCCGGCTGGTGGGACGAGAAAAGCCAAGGACGGATGTCCTTGGCTTCGGGCCGGCTGCGGTGTCTGCGGTTGGGCGTCAGCGATCGGCTGAGCTGCCCGGCACCAGAGCCGGCCACTCAAAAAATCGCCAATAGCTACGCTTCACGTCCACGACAATACCATCCGTTCAGCACCGTCATCAGTAACCGTCAGTGGTGTGGGCTCGTTGATGGCTGCAAGACCGGCTAGACGACGGGGAGTGCTGCAGGTGGTGAGGCCGCGGACCTTTGAGTTGGTTCGGTATCGGGATCCGAGTGGGGTTTCGGGGACCGGAGTGGTGGCTGAGGGCTGTGAGTTCAGCGACGGCTCGGTGGCCTTGCGATGGCGGGGTGACAATCCGGCCACAGCCGTCTGGCCCGACCTCGACTCGGTCCTGGCGGTGCACGGGCCAGGGCGCGACCGAGGTCCGGTGGGTCGAGGGCCAGAGCCCCTCGGAGCCACGCGCCGGCCTCGACAACCTCTTCGACGAACTGCACCAGGTCCGAGCGCCGTCGTCGCTCACCGATCCGCTTCCGCCGCCGCCCGGCCACGCCCGTGGATGGGCAGGGGCCAGGCATCTGAGGTAGAACGTGGCCGTGACACAGATCTACCTGGTCCGGCACGGCGAGCCGGACTACGAACCGGTCGATTCCCGCGGGCTGCCGGGGATGGCGACCGACTCCGCCCCGCTCAGTGCCGTCGGGATGAAACAGGCCGAGGAGCTGGCCGACCTGCTCGGCGGCATCCGCGCGACGTACCTGGTCAGCTCGCCGCTCACCCGCGCCCTGCACAGCGCCGCGATCATCGGCCACCGGCTCGCGCTCGGCGTCCGGGTCGACTACGACCTGCGCGACTGGCTGCCTGACCAGACCGGCCAGTGGCGCGGCATCGCCGACCTCCACGCCGCCCAGGCCGAGTTCGAGGCGTACGACGGCGAATGGCCCGAGGGCGTGCAGCGACCGTGGGAGCCGCTGTCCCAGGTCCGGGAGCGTGCCCGCGGAGTTCTCGCCCGGCATACCGCCAGCACCGACGGACCCGTCCTCGCGATCACCCACGCGACGGTGATCCGGGCGCTGACCGGCGCGAAGGACACGGCCCACGGCGCCCACGAGTACTACCGGTACGATCCGGCGAATGACGGCTGAGCCGGGACTGCCACGCATCATTGGCGTCGTCGCTCTCGGTGGTGTCATCGGCTCGCTGGCCCGCTACGGACTGGCCGAAGCGGTGCCGCACGGAGCGACTGGTTTCCCCTGGGCGACGTTCGTCACCAACGTGCTCGGATGCTTCGCGATCGGGGTTCTGCTCGCACATCTGACCCCGCGCCATCATCCGCTGCTGCGGCCCTTCCTCGGCACGGGCATCCTCGGCGGCTTCACGACGTTCTCGACCTTCGCGGTCGACACGGAGAAGTTGCTGCACGTGCAGATGGTTGTTGCATTCGTCTACTTCTTCGGCACGGTCGCCGCGGCGTTGGCGGCGGCAACGATCGGCGAGCATGTCGGCGGCCGGACGCGATGAACATCCTACTGGTCGCACTCGGCGCCGCGGTCGGTGCGCCGCTCAGGTTCCTGGTGGACAAGCACATGGTGACCCGGTTGTTGCTCGGTGCCCGGATCGAGACCCCGTTGCCCTGGGGAACCTTCGCCGTCAACATCCTCGGCAGTTTCCTGCTCGGCTTGCTGACCGGCGTCGGTAATCACACGATCGCTTTGCTCGTCGGCGTCGGGTTCTGCGGCGCGTTCACGACGTACAGCACGTTCGCGGCCGAGACGACGGCGTTGGCCAGTTCCGGACATCGCGGTAAGGCGGTCCTCAACGTCGTACTGAACCTGGGTACCGGGCTGATCGCCGCTGTTGCAGGAGCCTGGCTGAGTAAGTGACTCATGTCACACGAGGTGATGACGTGAACACCTGCGCCGCCTGACTGTGCGCCTGCTGTGCGCCTGAAACGGGCCCGATCACGGCCCGCAACGGCACGCGGTGATAACGAATGGCCCGAACTTCGAGACAACAAGGGTTGAACTACGTAAGAGATGAGCATAGTTTTCACCGAGCGCCCGTCCGCGCTCACGGTGAGTCAAGGAGGTTGCCATGTCGAGAGGGATGCCTCGCCTGCCCCGCCCGCTCATGGATCTGTGGGACTGGCAGTCACAAGCCGCATGCCGGGATGTCAACCCGGAGCTCTTCTTCTCACCCGAATCGGAGCGTGGCGTTCGCAAACGCGCCCGCGAGATGGTGGCCAAGTCCCTGTGCGGGACGTGCCCGGTCCAGCCCGAGTGCCGGCAGCACGCGCTCTCCGTCGGAGAGCCGTACGGCGTCTGGGGCGGCACGACGGAATCCGAGCGCGACAACACCGTCCTCCCCGAGCACCGGAAGTCGGCGTAGGAGCTGCCCGCAACAGATGTCAGGCAGTTCCCTCGTCGTTCTCGGACGGGGGTTCGTCGTCCTGGGCCTTGTTCTTCGGGCCCTTGTTCTTGGGGTCTTCGGGCTCCGGCGGCTTGACCGTCGTGCGCGGGTCCCGATAGCGGTCCAGTGACTTGAGAAAGTCCGGATCGTCATCGGGCGCCACCGGACGGCTGACCGGCCGCGACGGCCGTACGACGGCCTCGCGGCCGCCACCGCCCTGCGTGCGCGACATCAGCAGCCAGACGATCGGGCCCACGAACGGGACGAACACGATCAGGACGATCCACACCAGCTTGGGCAGGTATGGGACTTCCTCGTCGGGTGTCTGGATGCAGGAGAACAGCGCATACACGCTGAGCACCAGGCTGATCAGGAACGGCAGGAATCGAACCACGTTCCAACAGTACGGCGCGGACCCGATCAGCGGGCGGAGGCGGCGGGTCCTGTCCGGTAATCTCACGCCGTAGCGAGCAGGTGCTCGGTGCGGTGCATCGGCGCGCGGGGGCGAAGGGGTCGATGCGGAGCATCGTTCCCTTTGCACCCGTGCGGCGAGGTGCCGTGCCGAGTGCCGCGCAGTAGGCGTGGGATTACCGGGCAGGACCCAGTCCTCGTGCTCGCAGGACCGTGTTCTCGAGGGGGCGGAAGACGAGGAGTTCGATGCCGACGCCGACCACGAAGATCAGCACGATGCCGGCGAAGACCATCGAAATGTCCGACAGCGACATGCCGTTGTGCAGGTATTGCCCGAGGCCCTCGCCGAGTTCTGGCGAGGTGGCGATCAGTTCGGCCGCCATCAGCGAGCGCCACGAGAACGCCCAGCCCTGCTTCAATCCGCCGAGGAACCCGGGCAGCGCGGCGGGCAGCAGGATGTACCGGATGCCGCCGAACCGGCCGGCGCCCAGGGCCTTTCCGACGCGCGGCAGGATCGGCGGCACCTGGTCGAGACCGGAGACGAGCCCGTTGGCGATCGAGGGCACGGCACCGAGCAGGACGACCCAGTAGATAGCGCGGTCGTTGAGCCCGAACCACAGGATCGCGGCCGGGACCCACGCGACCGATGGCAGGCTCTGCAGGCCCGAGACGAGCGGCCCGATACCTCGGCGTACGACGGTCAGGTTGGCGATCGCGAGCCCGAGCGGTACGGCGATCAGCAGCGAGATCGCGAACCCGATGACCGCGCGGTGGACCGACACCCAGAACAGTTCGGCGATGTCGCCGCTGGTGACGAGCTGCCAGATCTGACTCCAGACCGCCGCCGGCGCGGGCAGCTTGAACTCGGGCCAGAACGCAGCGGCCCACAGCGCCTGCCAGATCGCGACCAGGACGACAACCGCTCCGATCGGCGGCAGGACGCGCGCGGCGATCCGCCGTACCCGCGAACCCTCGGTGGTGTCGACCGGAGTGTCGAGCGCGTCGAGACCGGCCTCAACGGACCCTTCCTGAACGTCAAGCGGCATGACTGCTGATCACCTTGCGGAGTGCGGCGTTGATCTCGTCGGTCACAGCTGCGGCATCGGGAGCGTCCTCGACATCCCACTGCCGTACGACGCGGCCGGGCCGCGACGAGAGCAGTACGACGCGTTGGCCGAGTCGCACTGCCTCGCGGACATCGTGGGTGACGAACAGGATCGCCGTCCCGGTGGCTCGCCAGATGCGGAGCAGCTCGCCCTGCAGCACGTCGCGGGTGATCGCGTCGAGGGCGGAGAACGGCTCGTCCATCAACAGCAACGACGGCTTGTCACCAGCGTCCCCGGTGCTGTCGGTCGTCGACGCAAGCGCCCGCGCCAGCGCGACGCGTTGCCGCATGCCGCCGGACAGCTCGTGCGGGCGCTTGTCGCCCAGGCCCGCCAACCGCACCAGCTCCAGCAGCTCGGCCGCCTTCGCTCGCCGCTGTGCCTTGGGTACGCCGGCCATCCGCAACGGCAACTCGACGTTCCCGGCCGCGGTGAGCCACGGCATCAGCGCCGCCTCCTGGAAGACGACCGCCGGCCGCGACGAGTTCAGCTCGATCCGCCCGGCCGTCGGCTGGTCCAGGCCCGCGACGAGATTCAGCAGCGTGGTCTTGCCGCAGCCGGAGGCACCGAGCAGGCAGACGAACTCGCCGGGCTCGACCTCGAGATCGACGCCGTCCAACGCGACCACCGACTTCCGGCCGGTCCCGAACGTCTTGCCTACTTGATGAAAGCGCACCGGGCTCAGCACGTCCGGCAAGGTGTCGATGGTCGCGGTCATGGCCTGCCTCCTACTACTCGTCCTGCTACTTCGAGTGGTCCTGCTACTTCGAGTCCAGGCCGGCGGCGTCCACCGTCGGCTTTCCTGCCTTGCTGAGTACGTCGTTCAGCGGGCCGAGGTCCGCGAAGCCGGCCACCGCCGGGGCCTGTTTCGCGATCCCGGCCGTGACCTGGTCCTTGGCCAGCTGCGGGAACGTGCTCGCGATCGGGTCCGCGGTGATCTGGATGTTCTTGAACGCCCGGTCGATCACAGCCGGCTTCAGCGCCTTACCGGTCGCCTGCTTCAGCTGGTCGTTCACGACGGCCTTCGCGTCGGCCGTGTTCGTGCTGCTGTAGTCGATCGCCGCGAGGAGCCCGGACAGCAGCGCCTTCACGGTCTCGGGGTGCTCCTGCAGGAACTGGGTCCGCACGATCAGCACGGTGGTCGGGAACTTCCCGTCCGGCCACAACGACGCCTCGTCGACCAGCACCTTCGCGCCCGCGTCGAGCACGAGCCGCGACGACCACGGCTCCGGCAGCCAGGCCGCGTCCACGTCGCCCTTCTTGAACGCGTCGAGCGTCTGGGCGTTCTCCAGGTTCGTGACCTTGACCTTGCCGGTCAGGTTCTTGCCGGCGAGCCACTTCTTCAGCGACACGTCCTGCGTGTTGCCGAGCTGCGGAGTGACCACCGTCTTGCCGATCAGGTCCTCCGGCTTGGTGATGGCCGGCTTCACCACGAGCTGAGCGCCGCCCGACGTCGCGCCGGCAATCAAGCGGACGGCCTCGCCGTTGGACTTCGCGTACGCGTTGATGGCCGGCCCGGAGCCGATGAAGCCAGCGTCGAGTGAGCCGCCGAGCAGCGCGCCGACCTCCTCGGGGCCGGCATTGAACTTGGTCGGCACCAGCTTCGTGCTGCCGAGGTCCTTGGTGAACAGGCCCTTGCCGAGACCGATGAGCGCGGCGGCGTGGGTGACGTTCGGGAAGTAGCCGAGCCGCAGCTCGGTGGCGGGCCCCTTGTCGCTCGACGCGGCGGCCGTGTCGTCGCTGCCGCCGGCGCGCGAGCAGCCGGCAGCGGCGAGGGTCAGGGCCACGGTGGCGGCGAGCAGGCGGAACGGACGGATGGCGGAGATGCTCACGAGAAGACCTTTGTCTTGAAGGAAGGCGAAGCTTCAGGAAGCGGGTTCGAGCTCGCGCTCGACCGTGACTGCCTCGGTGTCGGCAGGGGTGTCGGCACTGGTGTCCGCCTGGCGGCCGGTGATCCGGACTCCGTAGACGACCAGGCCGGCCCAGGCGGCGACGAGGGCGGCGTAGACGGCGTACCGCGGGCCGGTGGTGACGTCGAGACCGTTCAGCAGGGTGCGGGCGTTCGTCAGGATCAGCACCAGGCCGACCGCGACCCCGAGCCAGCGGGTCGCCAACCGGGATACCAGCCACGCGGCGATCGGGGCCGCGATGACGCCGCCGATCAGCAGTGCGGCGACGATGTCGTACGGCAGGTTGTCGCGACCGAGGCCGAACAGGAAACCGATGCTGGCGGCGACCGAGACCAGGAACTCGGCCGCGTTCACCGACCCGACCGCGCGCCGCGGCGCCAGCTTGCCGCTGGACAGCAGCGCGGAGTTCGCGACCGGTCCCCAGCCGCCACCGCCGGTGGCGTCGATGAAGCCGGCCACCAGACCGAGCGGACTGAGGAACTTCCCGGCCGGACGGCCCTCGATCACGGCGCGGACCTTCCCAGTGCCGAACCGGACCAGGATGTACACGCCGAGCAGGAGCAGCAGACCGGCAACCCACAGCGACGCCGACTCGGTCGACAGACTGGACAGGAACGTCGCGCCGGCGAACGCGCCGACCGCGCCCGGCGCACCGATCAGCGCGACCACGCGCCAGTCGACGTTGCCGAAACGCCAGTGCGACAGGCCCGAGGCGAGCGTGGTGCCGACCTCGGACAGGTGCACCGAGGCGGAGGCGACGGCCGGGGTGATCCCGGTGATCAGCAGGGCCGTACTGGCGGTGACGCCGTATGCCATGCCGAGCGTGCCGTCGACGAGTTGGGCGATCGAGCCCAGCAAGGCGATCAGGATGAGACGACGCACGGAACTACTCCTACGGGTCGGGGAGGAGAGACAGGCGGAGTGGTACGCCGAAGGTCAACAACCCGAGGAGTTCACGCGGAGCAGATCGACGTGCCGACGGCGCGTCAGCGCATCGCCGGGAGCGTTCGAGGTGATCTGCACTCGTCCATGAAAGCGCACAAAGTCGAGCAAGATGCTCAGGTTTCAGCATCTGGGACGGTCAATCACTGATCGAGACAAACGATCAGATTCGATCATCGGCCGGTTCTGGTCAGATCGTTGAATGCTGCGGCGTCCCCTGCCTACGGTCCTGTGCGTGCTGACTCCCCGCTCTCTCAAGACCGAGTACGCCGTCCGACCGCTCGGTGTCGACGTGAACCGGCCGCGATTCAGTTGGGTCGCCACCGCTCCCGGGTACGGCGCGACGCAGACGGCGTACCAGGTTCTCGTCGCGTCCGCGCCGGAGTTGTTGACTCCGGAGAGCGCGGATGTCTGGGACTCGGGGAAGGTCGACTCGGCGCGGACCTTCGGCATGGAGTACGACGGACCGACGGCGGCGCGGACGCGGTATTACTGGACTGTCCGCTTGTGGGACGACCAGGCTTCGGAGTGGGCTGCACCGGAATGGTTCGAGACCGGTCTGCGCGAGGAAGGCTTCGGGTCGGCACAGTGGATCGGCGGGGCGACCGACAGCGCTCCCCTGCTGCGACGTGGGTTCACCGTCGACGGGACTGTGCGCCGGGCACGGTTGTACGCCAGCGGTCTCGGGTACGCCGACCTGCGGCTCAACGGCCAGGCGGTGAGTGACGCCGTGCTCGATCCTGGCTTCACCGCTTATGACCGCACGGTGCTTTATGTGACGCACGACGTCACCGAGCTCATCACGGCCGGCGACAACGTCGTCGGGGCTGAGCTCGGGCGTGGGTTCTTCGGCCTGACCTCGGTCAATGTCTGGCGTTGGCATCAGGCGCCGTGGACCGCTGACCCGCGGCTGAACGCCCGGCTCGTTGTCGAGTACGACGACGGGCGCGTGGACGAGATCGTCACGGACGAGTCATGGCGCATCACCGGCGGACCGACGCTGTCCGACTCGCTGTACACCGGCGAGACGTACGACGCCCGCCGCGCGCTGCCGGGATGGGACGCGCCCGGGTTCGACGACTCGTCCTGGTCGGCAGCCGCAGTCGTGGAGGCGCCGAAGGGCAAGGTGACCGCGCAGGCGCACGAGCCGATCCGGGTGGTGGAGACTGTGGATCCGGTCGAGGTCACCGAGGTCCGGCCGGGTGTGTGGATCGCGGACTTCGGGCGGACCGTCGCGGGCTGGACCAAACTCTCCGTGACCGCGCCGGCCGGTACGACGATCAGCCTCACGCACGGCGAGACGGTTGCTGATGGCAACGTGGTGGCGGAGAACAGACACGTCGACGGCGATCGGATCCAGCGCGACGAATATGTTGCGGCCGGCAACGGCGCGACCGAGACCTGGGAGCCGCGGTTCTCCTACAAGGGCTTCCGCTACGTGCAGATCGAGGGCGCGCGCGCCGAGGTGCAGATGCGGGTGGTGAACTCGGACGTCAGCAGTGTGACCCAGTTCGCCGCGTCACAGGCGCCTTACGAGCAGTTCGAGCAGGCGATGCGGCGTACGGTCCTGAGCAACCTGCACGGGATCCCTACGGACACGCCGTTCTTCGAGAAGAATGGGTGGACCGGGGACGCGCAGGTGGGTTCGCCGACGATGCTGGCGACGCTCGACCTGGCGCGGTTCTTCACAAAGTGGCTCGGCGACATCCGGGACAGCCAGGCGGACTCTGGGCAGCTGCCGGTGATCGTGCCGTCGAGCGGGTGGGGGTTCACCGACCTGTCCCCCGCGACCGAGTGGCCGACTGTGTATCCGTTCCTGCTGCGCGAGATGTACCGCTGGTACGGCGACGAACGACTGCTCCGCGAGCACTGGGAATCGCTCACGCGCTATCTGTCCTGGGAGCTCGGCCGGGTCGAGGACGGATTGTCGGTGAGTGTGCTCGGCGACTGGCTCCCGCCGGGATACGGGAACGGTCCGGCACCGGAGGACCGGCGGCTGACGGGTACGGCGTACCTGTATCGGGCCGTCGTGGTCGCCGCGGAGATCGGCGAGCTGATTGGTCAGCCCAACGACTATCGGAAGGCCGCCGACGAACTCGCGGACGGGTTGAACCGGGCGTTCCTGGATCGCGAGGCGGGACGGTACCGGTCGGCCGAGGATCCGGACTATCGGCAGACGTCCAACGCCGTGCCGCTCGCGTTCGGGATCGTGCCGGACGACATGGTCGCGAAGGTGGCGGCGGGGCTGGCCGCTGATGTCAAGGCGCGCGGGTTCCATCTCAACACGGGATGCCTGGGCGTCGGCGTACTGCTCCCGGTGCTGACCGCCCACGGGTACGGCGACGTCGCAACCAAGGTCGCGCTGCAACGGAGTTATCCCAGCTGGGGTTACTGGTTCGACCTCGGCGCGGACACGATGTGGGAGATGTGGGAGGACGACTCGCGGTCGCGCAACCACTACTTCCAGGGCACGGTCGTGCAGTGGATCTTCGAGAACGTCGCCGGGTTGCGCGTGGTCGACGCGGGCTGCGAGCGGATCGTGGTCCGGCCGGACGCGCGCGACGAGGTGAACTCGGCGAGCATCCGGACCGAGACGATCCGCGGGCGGGTGTCGGTCTCCTGGCAGCGGACCGGTCGGGTGCTGTCGTTGGAGGTCCAGGTGCCGGTCGGTACGACGGCAGAGGTGCATGTGCCGTCCGCGGCTGCATCGGACGTTGCCGCAGTACCGCAGTCATTTGCCGGCGAGCCGACGTACGACGACGGGTACACGATCTTCACGGTGCCGGCCGGGCAGTGGCACTTCACCAGTCGGTCTGCCCCCTGATGACTACAGCACCTTCGTATAGATGAGATCGCGGACCTCGCGGCCCTCGGCCTGCGCGCGGGACTCGAACTTGGTGACCGGGCGCCAGGCGGGTCGCGGGGCCCAGCCGTCGTACTGGTTGCGCAGAGACGGCTCGGCTTCACACACCGCGAGCATGCGGTCGGCGTAATGCGCCCAGTCCGTTGCCAGGTGCAACGTTCCGCCGGCTTGCAGGCGGGAGGTAACCAAGGCGACGAACGGCGAGCTGACCAGGCGGCGCTTGTGGTGGCGCTTCTTCGGCCACGGGTCCGGGAAATAGATGCGTACGCCGGCGAGTGCGCCCGGCGCGACGTGATCGCGGAGGAAGTCGAGCGCATCGCCCTGCAGCAGCCGGACGTTGTCCAGGTCGTACTTCTCCACCCAGAGCATGAGCTGTCCCAGGCCGGCGGGGTACACCTCGGCGGCCAGATGGTTGACCTCGGGAGCTGCGACGGCGAGCTGCGCGGTCGCCTCGCCCATGCCCGAGCCGATCTCCAGCACGGTAGGCGCTTCCCGGCCGAACCACTCGGCGAGATCCAGCTCACCTGGAGGGAGCTCCTCCTGCGTCCGGCCGAGCTCCGACCAGTGCGTCTGCCAGACCCGCGTCTGCCCAGCCGTCATCCGAACACTCCGCCGGACCGTACTGAAGACGCCCGCCTGCCTGACCTGATCCACTGTTTCCACCACTACGAGTCTATTAGTCGTCCCAGAAGAGGTGGGCGACGGTGTTGTGGGCCCGTCGGGTGGTGCGGAGGTAGTCGTCGGAGAACCGGCTGGATTCGCCGGGCGGGTAGCCGCAGATCTGGGCGACCGCGGCGAGGTCGCGGGGGTCCCGGGGCAGCGAGTCGCTCGGGCGGCCGCGGACGAGCATGATCGCGTTGCGGATGCGGGTCGCCATCTCCCACGCGGCGCGGAGCGTGTCGGCCTCGCTCGGGTCGACGAGGTTGGCGTCCACGCCGGCGTAGAGCGCTCCGAGCGTGCGCGTCGTACGGAGACTGGGAACGCGGTGCGCCTCGCGGAGCTGGAGGAGCTGGACGGTCCATTCGATGTCGGCGAGACCGCCTCGCCCGAGCTTCGTGTGGGTGGCTGGGTCGGCGCCGCGCGGGAGCCGTTCGGCGTCGACGCGGGCCTTGATGCGTCGGATCTCCATCACGTCGCGTTCGCTGATCCCGTTCTCCGGGTAGCGCAGCGGATCGATCAGCTCGCGGAAGGACTGGCAGAGGTCGGGGTCGCCGCACAGCGGGTCGGCCCGCAGCAGGGCTTGCGCCTCCCAGACCGCCGACCATCTTGCGTAGTACGAGGCGTACGACGCGAGTGTCCGCACCAGCGGTCCTTGCCGACCCTCCGGCCGCAGGTCCGCATCGACAACGACCGCCGGATCCGTGCCCGGCAACGCCAGCAGGCGGCGCAGCTCGGTCGCGGCCTGCGTCGCGAAGTCGGTTGCCGCCTTCTCGTCCGCGCCCGGCAACGGGTCGTGGACGAACATCACGTCGGCGTCGCTGCCGTAACCGAGCTCGTGCCCGCCGAACCGGCCCATCGCGACGATCGACATCCGCGTCGGCTCCGGCTCCCCCTTCGCGACGGCTCGCCGCGCGACCTCGAGCGCGGTGGTCAGCGTTCCGACCGAGATGATCGTCAGCGCCTCGCCGACGGTCTCGACGTCGACGAGTCCGGACAGATCGGCCGCCGCGATGCGGAACAGCTCCCGTCGGCGGACTGCCCGGATCGCCTGCACCGCGGCCTCCGGCGTGTCCTGCCGACGGGCAGCCGCGGACATCTCGGCCAGCAGCGCGTCCTGGGTTCGCGGTGCCAGCTCGCGCTCGTCGGCGAGCATCGCGGTTGCCTCGGGTGCGCGCTGCAGCAGGTCGACGGCGTACCGGCCGCTGGCCAGCAGGTGCGCGAGACGTTCGGCCGATGCGCCCTCGTCGCGGAGCTGGCGCAGGTACCACGGTGTCGAGCCGAGCGCGTCGGAGATCGTGCGGAACGCGAGCAGGCCGGCGTCCGGGTCCGGTGATTCGGCGAACCAGCCGAGCATCGCGGGCAGCAACGCCTTCTGGATCGACGAACGCCGCGACACCCCCTCGGACAGCGCCTCGATGTGCCGCAGCGCCGACGCGGGGTCGGCGTACCCGAGCGCGGTCAGCCGCTGCTTGGCCGCTTCCGGCGTCAGACGTACCTCAACCCCTGGGATGCGTGCGACGGCGGCGAGCAACGGCCGGTAGAACAGCTTCTCGTGCAGCCGCCGTACTTCGAGCGCGTGCTTCTTCCAGGCTGCGGTCAGGTCTTTGACCGGGTTCTTCGTGAAGCCGAGCGAGCGGCCGAGACGGCGCAGGTCCGCCTCGTCGTCGGGGACCTGATGGGTACGGCGCAGGCGGTACAGCTGGATGCGGTGCTCCATCAAGCGCAGGAAGCGGTACGCGTCGGCGAGTACGGCGCCGTCGGTGCGTCCGACGTACCCGCCGGTGGTGAGGGACTCGAGCGCGACGAGCGTCGTACCGCTGCGGACCGACTCGTCACTGCGCCCGTGGACGAGCTGCAGGAGCTGTACGGCGAACTCGACGTCGCGCAGCCCGCCGGGACCGAGCTTCAGCTGGCGATCGACATCCGCGGCCGGGATGTGGTCGATGACGCGACGGCGCATCGCCTGCACGTCGTCGACGAAGCCCTCGCGGTCGGCCGCGGACCAGGCGAGGCTGCCGATCCTCTCGGAGTACTCCCGGCCGAGCGCCGCATCGCCCGCGACCGGACGAGCCTTGAGGAGCGCCTGGAACTCCCAGGTCTTGGCCCAGCGCTGGTAGTACGCCAGGTGGCTGTCGAGGGTGCGGACGAGCGGACCCGACTTGCCCTCCGGGCGGAGCGCGGCGTCGACCGGCCAGAGTGTGCCCTCGCCGGTGTGTGCCGAACAGATCCGCATCGTGGCGGCGGCGAGCTGAGTCGCGGTCTTCAGCGCGGGCAGTTCGGGCTCGCCCTCGTGCGGCTCGGCGACGAACAGCACGTCGACATCGCTGACGTAGTTGAGCTCCCGGCCGCCACACTTGCCCATGGCAATGATCGCGAGCCGGCAGTCGGCGGCGCCGGGGTGCGCGGCGAAGTACTCGTTGCGGGCGATGTGCAGCGCGGTCTCGAGCGCTCCGCCGGCCAGATCCGCGAGTACGGCGGCGACCTCGTCGACGAGCAGGCCCTCGGCGAGATCACGCGCGGCCACTCTGAGCAGCAGGCGACGGTACTCGACCCGCAGCGCGTCGATCGGGTTGTCGGCGTCGACCGCCGTGGCGAGCTTGGCGGCGACGTCCTCGATCGACGGGCGGGCACTGGCCAGCGCCGGGTCGGCGAGGTCGTACCAGTGACGCGGGTGTACGGAGAGATGCCGGCCGAGCGCCTCGCTGGCGCCGAGCACGTACACGAGGCGACGGCGGAAGCCCTCGTCCATCTCGAGCGTGCGCGCGAACGCGGCCACGTCGTACCCGTGCCGATGCAGCGCCTCTGCCATCCCGCAGAGCCCGTGCAGCGCGAGGTCCGGGTCGGCCGACTCCCCCAGGGTCGCGATCAGCTGCTCGGTGGCCATCGGACTGTGTGAGTCGAGCGCGTCCAGGTCCTCGAGCATCCCCGCCGCCCGCTGCGGGTCCTCGAACCCGAGCCGGACCAGCCGTCCCTCCCACGACCCTCTCCGACCCTCAGCCACCCTCACAACCTATCCAACCCCGCGTCGCGAGGCTCCTTGGGCACCCCTCGACCGTTGCCGGAGGCGCACAATGGTTGGTGTGTTCACAAAGTCTCAGCTGGATCGCGGGAAGATCGCGAGGAATACACGGTGTCGTGTAGCGGATTCGCTCAGTAGTCGGCATGATGGCTTCTCATGGTCATGATGACGGGGTCGCTCGCGGTGCGCGGGACGGTGCTCTGGCTGACACCCCAGCAGGGCGGGCGAGTGTCTGGTCCGCCGGAGCCGGATTACGACTACGACTACACCGCGACGGCGTACCTCCCGCCCCGAACGCCGGACGACGGCCAAGCCGGGATCGCGCTGCGCCGGTTCGCGCCGGGCGCCTGGCGTACGCCGGCCGAGGGGATTCTCGTTCCGGGCAAGGGAAATCGCGCCCAGCAGGTGATCCCCGGCTGCATCGTGATCATCACCGAAGGCGTCCGCCCGGTCGGGCTGCTCACGGTCGAAGAGGTGCACGCGCTGGCTCCGGACGGTACGCCGATCATTCCTGTCGTCGAGCCTGCTCGCGATGCTGTTGCGGATGCGCCGATGCCGGCTGAACCGCCGTACCGGCACTCGACGGCGGCATCGCGCTGGGCCTCGAAACACGCCTCCGACGACGCACCACCGCAACCCGCCGGAGTCTGAACACACTCTGTTGCATTCTGCACACTCAGTGTTACCTTCGGGACTATGCGTCACTGGAAACGGGTCGTCGCCGTCCTGCTGGTCGCCGCCATCGCGCTAGTCGTCGAAGGCTGGGTCGCCCGCGCCCAGGCCGCCGCATTCTTCAAGAACTGCCGGTACGAGCGAGTGCCCGGCGAGACCGGGCGTCCGCCGTACTCGCTCGCACCGACGATCGGCCTGGTCAAGGTGACCATCCGCACGAACCACGGCGACCTGATCCTCACGCTGGACCGCAGCACGGCACCGTGCGCGGTCCACAGCTTCACCTACCTGGCGGTCAAGCGCTTCTACAACCAGACCGCCTGCCCGCGCCACACCCCAGCGATCCTCGAGTGCGGCACGGGCCGCCCCGGCTACCACTTCGCACCGGAACTAACCGGCCACGAGACCTACCCCCGCGGAACCGTTGCCCTCAGCAACACTCCGCCGGTGGGCAACACCGGCGCCTTCTTCATCCTCGGGGCCGACGCCACCCTCCCGCCAACATCGACGATCATCGGCAAGGTCACCGCAGGCGCAACCGTCCTCGACCGCCTCGCAACCACCCAGCCGGCCACCATCCAGGAAGTCCTGATCGGCTGACCGTTTCCTACAGTTCCCCTGTGAACCGTTCGGAGCTGTGGGGCTGGGAGTGGGATTTCCTGGCGGTCGACAAGACCGGCCAAGTCGCCGTCCTGTCGAGCGCCGGCTACGGCCCGATTCCCCCGGCGGTGCTCGCCGGCCGTGCGAGCGTCGAGCGGGCGATGGACGAGCTCGCCCGGCTGCCCGCGACCACCAACGCAGTGCCTGCGAATCCGGACCGCGACGGCAACTACTCGGACTGGTACGACATCAGTTCGATCTGCTCCGCATCCCACAATCCTTCGCCGAGATCGCGAGCCTGCATCTAGCCGGACCTGAGTGATTTTGCTGATGTGGCGTGGGTTCGGGTGGCCGACGATTCCGGCATGAGCAAAAGCATTCAGCCCCAGCAGACAGCGGCGTTCTACGCGCAGGCAGTCGCATCCTTCGGCATCTCGCTCACGGCGATGACCGTGGGCCTGATCTACTTGCCGGCGCAACCGTGGGTGCGAGCATTCCTGGCCCTCGGCCTGCTGTACGTCGTCACATCAACGGTCGTCCTCTGCAAGGTAGTCCGCGACCGCCAAGAACTCTCCGAAGTAACCACCCGAGTAGACCAAGCCCGCCTAGACAAACTCCTCACCGAACACGACCCCTTCAAAGTCGACGGTTGAGCAAGCGAGAGGCCTGGGATCACTGACGCCCCCAGGCTGCTGAGCAATCCAGTCCGCCAATTTCTTATGAGTTGGCCGTCTCGGGCCAGACGGCTCATGAAGCGCCCAGACGCTCGCGTCGTGCGCACCTCTGAGCTAAATGTGGCCGAGGTGCGCGAGCGCCGATGCCTTCCTGGCACGCGTGGCAGAGTGGCCCAGGACGCGCCGACCGAAAGGAGCCGATAGACGTGCGTGAAACGGATGCCGACCTTCCGGTCGTGGTGCTCTCGGATGGCGTCGTCACTCTCCGCCCTTGGTCGAGGGATGATGCCGGGTTCATGACGGAAGCGTTCGCCGATCCAGCGATCCGACGCTACAACGGCGCCCGCGACCGTCTCGGACGACCGGCGCCGCCGCTCTCGATCGAGGACGCTGAAGCGATCATTGACGAGTTCGCGTCGAGGTGGCGGGCGTTCGGCGCGGCCGAGCCACCATCTGGTGTTGCATTCGCGATCACGGACGCAGCCTCTGGTGACCTGGTCGGCTGCTGCGGCGTCGACGACTGGTCGAAGGCAGACGTAGCGCAGTTCGGCTACTGGATCGGGCCGAGAGCGCGCGGGCGCGGGTACGCGACTCGGGCGGTGGCTCTGCTCACAAGGTGGTTGTTTGAGCTCGGCGCAGCTCGCGCCTTCCTGACAGTCGAGGCGGACAATGAAGCGTCAGCTGCGGTGGCCCGCCGAGCCGGGTTCGTACACGAGGGAACGATGCGCGCACACAGCGTGTGGCAGGGCGAGCGCATCGACGTGATGTGGTTCGCAGCACTGCCGCACGAATGGCCGCGATAAGCGCACACCCGCGGGCGCCAGCCCCAACACCCGGTGGCAGCCGGAGATCCCGACGGTAGCCCGCAACACCCGGCGGCAGCCGGAGATCCGGCGGTAGCTGGAAAACCCGGCGGCAGCCGGAGATCCCCGCGGTAGCCAGGAACCCCGGCGGCAGCCGGCACGGTCCGGCGGTCGCCGGAAGATATGTACGGCGATGAGCCGGGGCGGGTGGGAGCTGCGTTGAGGAGCGGAGCGACGAAGAAGGAAGCGCCTGCGTATCTCGCGGGGGTAAACCACCGTTCCCGCCAACCACGCCCGGCCGCACCACGGTTCACGGCTCACCACCGTTCCTCTCTCGCCACGTCGCCAGCCCCGACACCCGTCACCGCGCACCCAAGCGCCGACCAAACGCGGTCACCGCGCGATAAGCGCGCACCCGCGGGCGCCAGCCCGCAACACCCGGCGGCAGCCGGAAGACCCCGGCGATAGCCGGAAGATCCCGGCGACAGCCGGCACGGTTCGGCGGCAGCCGGAAGGGATGCACGGCGATGAGCCGGGGGCGGGCGGGAGCGCGCGGAGTAGGTGCGCTGAGGAGCGGAGCGACGAAGAAGGCGCCTGCGGAGCACGCGGGCGTGAACCACCCTCCCCAGCGACCCGCCCACACCTGGGAAGACGCCGACCAAACGCGGTCACCGCGCGATAAGCGCGCACCCGCGGGCGCCAGCCCGCAACCCCGGCGACAGCCGGCACAGTCCGGCGACAGCCGGAAGACCCCGGCGACAGCCGGCACAGTCCGGCGACAGCCGGAAGACCCCGGCGGCAGCCGGAAATCCCGGCGACAGCCGGAAGCTCCGGCGACAGCCGGAAGGGATGCACGGCGATGAGCCGGGGGCGGGTGGGAGCGCGCGGAGCAGGTGCGTTGAGGAGCGGAGCGACGAAGAAAGCGCCTGCGGAGCACGCGGGGGAAACCACCCTTCCCCGCGACCCGCTCACGCGGGGGTAGACCACCTCCCCGCGTGCGAACCACCTACAGAACGGGCAGGAGTTTGTTGAGTTCAAAGGGGGTTACCTGGCGGCGGTAGTCCTGCCATTCGGCGCGTTTGTTGCGGAGGAAGAAGTCGAAGACGTGTTCGCCGAGGGTTTCGGCGACCAGCTCACTGTCTTCCATCGCGCTGATGGCTTCGGCGAGGCTGCCGGGAAGGGGCTTGATGCCGAGGGCCTTGCGTTCGCGCGAAGTCAACGACCAGATGTCGTCCTCGACCTCGGCCGGCAGCTCGTAGCCCTCCTCGATCCCCTTCAGCCCAGCAGCAAGCATCAAAGCGAACGCCAGATAAGGGTTGGCAGCCGAGTCCAGCGACCGGAACTCGACCCGGGACGACTGTCCCTTGTGCGGCTTGTACATCGGCACGCGCACCAGCGCCGACCGGTTGTTATGACCCCACGAGATGAACGACGGCGCCTCATCCCCCACGGCCAAGCGCTTGTACGAGTTCACCCACTGGTTGGTCACCGCGGTGATCTCACCCGCGTGCCGCAGCAAACCAGCAATAAAGGCACGCCCGGTCTTCGACAGCTGATACTGCGCCCCGCCCTCGAAGAACGCGTTCCGGTCGCCCTCGAAGAGCGACATATGCGTGTGCATCCCCGACCCAGGCTGGTCCGACAGCGGCTTCGGCATGAACGACGCGTAGATGCCCTGCGACAGCGCCACCTCCTTCACCACGACGCGGAACGTCATGATGTTGTCGGCGGTCGACAGCGCGTCGGCGTACCGCAGGTCGATCTCCTGCTGACCCGGCCCGCCCTCGTGGTGGCTGAACTCGACCGAGATGCCCATCGACTCGAGCATCGTGATCGCCTCGCGGCGGAAGTCGTTCCCGATGCCCTGCGGCGTGTGGTCGAAGTACCCCGACGAGTCGACCGGCTCAGGCGTCGTACCGGGCGCACCGGTGAGCGACCTGAACAGGTAGAACTCGATCTCGGGATGCGTGTAGAACGTGAACCCCAGATCGGCCGCCTTCGACAGCGTCCGCTTCAGCACGTGCCGCGGGTCGGCGAACGACGCGGAGCCGTCGGGCATGTTGATGTCGCAGAACATCCGCGCCGTACCCATGGTCTCGCCGCGCCACGGCAGGATCTGGAACGTCGACGGGTCCGGCTTGGCCAGCATGTCGGCCTCGGTCACCCGGGCGAACCCCTCGATCGCCGACCCGTCGAACCCGAGCCCCTCGGCGAACGCGCTCTCCAGCTCCGCCGGCGCCACGGCCACCGACTTCAGGAACCCGAGTACGTCGGTGAACCAGAGCCGCACGAAACGTACGTCGCGCTCCTCCAGCGCGCGCAGCACGAACTCCTGCTGCTTGTCCATCAATCCACCTCTCACCCAAGTCCGGAACTTCTCACAGTGTGCCCCGCCTCTGTTAAGCAGACGTTACGTGCCCAGGCGGACACAGGCATGCTCAGGGGCCTAGCGTGTTCCCGTGCAGACGATCTTCCATGCGGCGCTCATCGTCGCCGCGGTCCTCTGCCTCAGCGATCTCATCGTCAGTACGGCGCGATTCATCCAGTCACTGCGCCGGAAGCGACCCGCCGAACGGGACGTGCTCGGCCGCCGCTGGCTGCCGGTTCCGGAACTCGGGTTCGGCATGTGCGCGTTCTGCTGCCCCGGCCTGGTGACGCTCGGCCTGACCCATCACGACGCGGACAGTCTGCCGACCACGCGGATCCTCCTCGCCGCCCTGGTCTTCGGGTACGCCGGTGCCGTGCTGTCCCGCATCGTCCGTACTCCGGGACCGGGCGGCCGCCGCTTCCGCCTACGCGCCGGCCTGCTGCTGGGCCTCCCGGCCCTGTTCGGCCTCGTGTTCGGTCTCTCCGGCGTCGTCTGAGCCGACCTCGGCTGACCGAGCCTCGGCTGAGCCGGCCTTGTCCGAGCCGGCCTTGGCTCGGCGGGCCTGGAACCACGGCACGATCCGCTCCAGCGGAGCGAACGCGAGCCAGCAGACCACCGTCGGCAGGAAGTGGATCAGCAGGATCGCCGTGTTCGCCGCATGGAACCCGAGGAAGAACAGGGCTCCGAACAACTGCCACCGCCCCTTGAGCCACAGGATCACCGGCGAACAGAACTCCCCGATGATCCCGACCCACTGCATCATGTGCAGCACCCACGGATAGTTCAGCAGCCACTCCCCGACCGGATGCGGCCGCCGCACGATCGCCCAGGTCAGTACGGCGCTCCCGGGCCACGTCAGCGCCCATCCGGCACTGCGCAGTTTCGCGATCGAGGACAGGAAGTACGTCGCGATCACGCAGATCTGCACACACCGAATCGCCCATCCAGCTGCCTCGGACCGCGTCTGATCGCCGTACGACGCAAGGCCGCGCCGTGCACCGCCGACGGTCGGGAGGACCCACAGCGCGATCACCAGCGCGAGGTGGTCGTGGTCGACCTTGCCGTCGCTCATCCCGATCAGGACCCACCAGGTGAACGCCGGCGCGACGATCCAGCCGGCGATCCGCGGGAAGTAGTTCGTCGCACCGATCAGGCAGGCGACGATCAGCACGACGTACAGCGCGGTCGTGTTCGCGACCGACGGCTTCGGAAGATCCAGCAAGCGGGCCAGCAGCAACGGTTGGTACAGACCGGGGTGCTCACCCTTGTCGCGGGTGTCGCGGACGAACGCGTGCATGTCGAGGATGACGAACAGGTACAGGACCGTCCGCAACCACGCGATCCGCGCCAAGGCGATCGCCGGCGTGAACCAGTTGACCACCTTCACTTACCCACCTCCCACGTCGCCAGCACCTGGGACGTCGGAGGTCCTTCGACCCGGCCCTTGACCAGCTGGGTGGTGTCGCGGATCAGCTCGAGCTTCACGTACTTCGGCTGGTCTGGATGTTTGCGCGCCCACCCGTCCGCGACCTGCTGCAGCAGCGACGGGTTCTTCACGATCTCGCCGGTCCGCGCCTCGATCTCGGCGCGGGCGACGCCGGCGCCCTCGATGTTGAGCGGCACGTCGACCGTCGTACCGGCATCGGTGAGCGCACTGATCCTGGTGTAGTCGATCTTGGCGTCGTCGGGGACCGACATCGCGTACTGCGACATCGGCCCGAACGGCCACGCGTCGTCGGAAGCGCGCACCGATCCGTTGATCAGCAGACCGATGCCGACCACGGCGACAAGGACCCGCAAACCCTTGCCGACCGGGCCGGAACGCACGACGGCATCGGTTTGCCGGCCCTCCTGACTCTGTGTCACCACGTCATTAGATCATTCCGGTTTGGAGGCCTTCTTCGTAGGGAATTTTCTACAGCATGACCGCCCCAGAAAATATCCAACGCGCCCGGGTCTCCCGGCGTACGTTGCTCGGCGCGAGCGCCGGCGGCGTACTGCTCGGCGGCGCCCTGGCCGGAGCCATGCCCACAACAGCGCTCGCCGCCCCCGCGCCGCGCTGTTACACGCGGACCGAGTGGTCGGCGCGCCCGCCCAAGTCGGCGACCCAGGTGATCGGCAAGCCCGACCACATCGTCATCCACCACACCGCGAGCCCGAACGTCACGGACTACTCGCTCGCGGCGGCGTACTCGGTCCAGCACTGGATCCAGGACCTGCACATGGACACCAACGGCTGGATCGACATCGGCAACCAGCTCACGATCAGCCGCGGCGGATTCCTGATGGAGGGCCGGAGCAAGTCGTTGTCGGCGATCAACAACGGCCAGAACGTGCTCGGCGCACAGACCGCGAACCAGAACAGCCACACGATCGGCATCGAGCACGAGGGCATCTACGTCACCGAGAACGTGACGGTCGCGTTGTTCGACATGTCTGTGCTGACCTGCGCGTGGCTGTGCACGAAGTACGGTCTCGATCCGCATGTCGCGATCGTCGGGCACCGGGACTACAACACGACGCAGTGCCCGGGTGACGTGTTCTACGCGCGGTTGCCTGAGCTCCGCGACAGAGTGGCCGCTGTTCTCTTCGGTTGATAAGTGATTCTCCGGATCAGGAGCTCGAACGGCCCGCGGTAGTTCGCCCGCCGCATCCGGTCGGCGAGCAGGACGGTCGCGAGCCAGGTCGCGACGGCGAGAAGTGCCGTCGTGGTTGTGGTGAGCGTATGCGAGAGGTTGAGCAGGTACGGCGTGAACGCGACGGCCCACACGACCGATTGGGACAGGTAACACGTCAGCGAGCGTTGCCCGACAGCTGCGATCGCCAGGGAGACCGGGCCCTGGCGATCGCCCACTCGGCGGGCGATCAGGACGATCAATGCGGCGTACCCGAAGCCGCCGAGGACGCCCGTTGCGTCGTGCAACGGACCGAGGATGCTCAGCGCGTGGTCGCTCGGTCGGGTCAGTACGCCGCCGACGACCAGTGAGACCGGGAGTGCGCCGACGACGGCGATCGTGAGGCCGAGGAGTGCCGTCGTACGGAGCAGGGTGAGGTGCTGCGCCGGCCGTTCGAGGATGCGGCGGCGGCCGGCCCACAGGCCGATCAGGAACGGCGTGACGAACCCGATCCAGCCGAGGCCGGCGATGAACGGCTGTACGACGATGCGGTCGGCGAACTGGCCGAGGAAGTGCGGCGGGAGCATCGCCGGATCGGCGGCGTCGGACGAGGTCGCGAGCGAGTCCTCGCTCGGCAGCGAGGTGAGGATAAGGACGAACGCGGCGACGATGAACAGCCAGCGGTCCTTCCAGCGCAAGGCCCAGACGCCGAGGAACAGGAGGACGCCGTACGCCGCGAGGATGTCCCCGATGTAGAGCAACATCGCGTGCAGGAAGCCGAGCACGACCAGGACGAGGCTGCGCCGCCAGAGCAGGGTTCGGATCGGCCACCAGTCCTTGCCGGATTCTCGTTGGCGGCGGACGATCTGCGCGACGCCGTACCCGAAGAGCACGCCGAACATCGGGAACGCGCGGCCGTCGACGAAGGTCGAGATCAGCAGGCCGACGACGCGATCGGGTGCAGAGCCGCCGGTCGGGAAACCGCCGAAGACGCGGTCGCTGTAGACGAAGTAGTGCGAGTTGGCGAGGGCGATGAACAGCAGCATGAATCCGCGCGCGAGGTCCGGGCCGAGGGCTCGCTCGCTCAGCCCGGTCGGTCCGGCTTGGGTGCTCATGGCACCAGTCAATGCGAGCCGGACCGGTGCCGCGTCCATCCAAAGTTCCTGCGCACGTGAACCTTCGTCGCTGTTCCATAGGCGGGTGCACGAGGAAGCCCTGACCCGCTGGCAACGCGGATGGTCCGCGTCGCGCGGGTGGACCGACTACCAAGAGGTCGACGACGTCACCGTCGTACGCGTCGGCGAACCGGAGCGACGGGTCGAGTACGTCGCCACGGAAGCGAACGCGACCGCCGCCGCGCATCTCGCCCTGACCGACAGCCATCCAGCTGGCACGTCGTGGCTGGCGATCACCACCGACGACCCGGCCCGCCTCGCCGCCAACCTCAAGCCCCTCGAGGCGCTCCGCACCGAATGGCTGATGACGATCGCCTTGGCGGATCAGGCGTCGTACCCCGTGCCCGCGCCGTACCGCCTCGAGGTCTCCGTGACCCCGTCCATCATCGACGCCCAGATCTGCGGGTACGGCGAAATCGCCGCCACCGGCCGCATGGCCGTCCTCCACACCGGCGCCGTCGCCGACCTCATCACCACCGCCCCCGCCCACCGCCACCGAGGCCTGGCCAAAGCCCTCATGACCGCCCTGGCCCAATCCACCCCCACCCCCACCGCCTACCTCTCAGCCTCCCCCCAAGGCCGCCCCCTCTACGAATCCCTCGGCTGGACCACACTCACTCCCCTCCTCATCGCCCGCACCTCACCCCCCGCCGCCGTGGGATCACGTCGAGCGGATGCGGAGTGAGTATGCGCGGTTGGACCGCGAACGGCTGACGCTGGATGCGGTGGATTCGTTGAGTGGGAACCTTCTTCGGGTCGGTGCGTACATTCGGCGTACGTAAGAGGTTGGTGAGGGGCGTGGGGATGAGCGGGGGGACCCAGTAATGTGCTCCCGTGCCTCAACTCCGAGTTGCTCTTGCTCAGCTGAATGTGACCGTGGGTGACATTGCTGGGAACGCCGACAAGATCGTCGCGTGGACCCGCAATGCGGTCGAGCAAGGTGCGCATGTGGTGGCCTTCCCCGAGCTCGGGCTGACGGGCTATCCGGTGGAGGACCTGGCGCTGCGGGCGTCGTTCGTGGATGCGTCGCAGAGCCGGATCCACGACCTCGCGCAGCGGCTCGCCGACGAGGGGCTCGGGGACATCGTCGTGGTCGTCGGGTACCTCGACCGAGCCAGCGGTACGGCGATGGGCGTCGACCGGCTCGGCCGGCCGAAGGGCTCCCCCACCAACTCCGCCGCGGTGATCCACCAGGGCCGGGTCGTCACCAGCGCGGTGAAGCACCACCTGCCGAACTACGGCGTCTTCGACGAGTTCCGGCACTTCGTTCCCGGCAACACCCTGCAGGTGATCCGGATCCACGGCATCGACGTCGCGCTGGTGATCTGCGAGGACCTCTGGCAGGACGGCGGCCCCGCTGCGGTCACCCACGAAGCGGGCGCCGGTCTCCTGCTCGTGATCAACAGCTCGCCGTACGAGGCGAACAAGGACGACCTTCGCGGCGACCTGGTACGGCGTCGTGCCCGCGAGGCCGGCTGTGCGCTCGCGTACGTGAACCTCGTCGGCGGGCAGGACGAGCTCGTCTTCGACGGCGACTCGCTGGTGGCCGATGCCGACGGCAAGGTGTTCGCCCGCGCCCCGCAGTTCGAGCAGGGCAGCATGATCGTCGACCTGGACCTCCCGGCCCCGTCCGGTACGCCGGAGGGCACCTACGAAGGCATCGAGATCGTCCACACCGTCCTGCACGAGGACCCGGTCGAGGCGTACGAGGCGATGGAGCCGGTGATCGCCCCGCAGCTGTCCGACGAGGCCGAGATGTACGCCGCGATCGTGACCGGCCTGCGCGACTACGTCCAGAAGAACTGCTTCAAGTCCGTCCTGCTCGGACTGTCCGGCGGTATCGACTCGTCGCTGGTTGCCGCGATCGCCTGCGACGCGATCGGCGCCGAGCACGTCTTCGGGATCTCGAACCCAAGCATCTACTCCAGTGACCACTCCAAGGACGACGCCGCCGAGCTCGCCGCGCGCACCGGACTGAACTACCGCGTCGTGCCGATCCAGCCGATGGTGCAGCCGTTCCTCGACACGCTCGGCCTGACCGGGCTGGCCGAGGAGAACCTGCAGGCCCGCGTCCGCGCCGTGGTCTGGATGGGCCTGTCGAACGCCGACGGTCACCTGGTACTTGCCTGCGGCAACAAGTCGGAGCTGTCCGTCGGCTACTCCACCATCTACGGCGACGCGGTCGGCGGGTACGCGCCGTTGAAGGACCTGCCGAAGACACTCGTCTGGCGGCTCGCGAAGTGGCGCAACGCGGACGCCAAGGAGAAGGGGCAGCAGCCCCCGATCCCGGAGAACGCGATCGCCAAACCCCCGTCCGCCGAGCTTCGCCCGGGGCAGCAGGACACCGACTCGCTGCCGCCGTACGACCTGCTCGACGACATGCTGGACGACTACGTCGAGCAGGACCGCGGCAGTGCGGAACTCGTCGCTGCCGGGTTCGACCCGGAGCTGGTCACGAAGGTGATCCAGCTCGTCGACCGCGCGGAGTACAAGCGCCGGCAGTACCCACCGGGCCCGAAGCTGACCCACAAGGCCTTCGGCCGGGACCGCCGGTTGCCGATCACGAACGCATGGCGTGAGGACGCACGGAAGGCAGCCGAGCACTGAGCGACTCCTGGCGGTACCGCCCATCCCAAGATTCCCCGTGGGGCTCGTCGGACGAGACCCACGACCGCTCCGGCCTGCCCCGCGACACCTACCCGGACGATGTGAGCGATCGCTCACCGTCAGCCGGTGGCGCTCACCCTCCGCAACGGTGGGACGATGGCGGCATGGTTGACAACTTCCTGTCGGCCGGTACCCAGGACGACGACGAGGAGCTGCCCTCGCCGTACGGGACCGGACCGAAGAATCGGACAACCGACGAACACCGACGCTCGGACTACGACAACGACACCTGGCGGGACCGTGGCTCCGGCGGTTCCGGACTCGGTCTCGACCCGTCGCCGTCGCTGCCGAACGCACCGCGGACCTACGAGCGCGGCCCGGTGCCGCAGCAGCCGTACGTCCCGAAGCCGCCGTACCTGCCGAGCGCACCGCCGCCGCCACAGCACCAGCCGCGGCCGCAACCGCCGCAGCGGCCCGAGCGGCCCGAGTACTACGGGGAATCGCGGGACGACTCGTACGAGCGGCCCGGGTACCAGGGCGAGAGTCCGTTCCGCCCGCAGCAGCCACCGCAGCCGCCCCAGCAGGGACGGCCTAGTCCGTTCGGTCCGGGGAGCAACGGCGTACGTGCGCCGCAGGGCCAGCCTGGTCAGCCCGGCCAGCCTGGTCCGCAGGCACCGCGGCCGCCGGCTCCGCCGCAGCCGCAGCCGAGCAACGGCGTGACACCACGACCGCCGCATGCGTCCAACGGCAGCGCGAACTGGAGCAGTCCGGCGCCGCAGCCCGCTCCTCCACCGCCGCCGGCCCAGAGCAACGGGTACGCGTCCAGTAATGGGTTGAGTAACGGGCTCGGTCCGCAGCAGCAGCCGCCGCGTCAGGTACCGCCGGCGCAGGATCAAACTGCGCAGGAACCGGTACAGCGCCTCGAGCCACCGCGCCAGGAGCAGCCGCGTCCCGAGCAGGTTCCCTCGCACGAGCAGCGGGCCCGGCAGGAATTCGCTGCGCTGCAAGCCCAACTGGCCAGGCAGGAACAAGAGCGTGCCTCCCGGCAGGAGCAACCGCCGACACAGGAGCACGCACCGCGGCAGGAGCAAGCGCCGCGGCAAGAGCAAGCGCCGCGGCGCGACGACGCCCCGCGGCAGGAGCAGGGCAATGGATACCTGTCCGACCCGAGTGCGGAGTACGAGAGCAACGCGCCGGTGAGCGAAGAGCCTGACGGACAACGCCCGGTTGGTGCGCGGCGTCGGGCGAATGTGCAGCAGGACGCACCGAGTCAGATTCCGGCCGAGCCGGTCTCCACGCATCGGGCCGCGCGTCGCGCGCAGGTGTCGGCGAGCACGGCTGCCGGAGCCGAAGGCCCATCCGCGGCCGGCGGCAACCAGTCGGCGCCGGGTGGTTCGACCGACGCGAGCAAGCGACCGCGACGGTACCGCGTCCACCATCTGCGCGACTTCAAGAACCGCGGCGAGAAGTGGGCGATGCTGACGGCGTACGACCAGTACACCGCCGAGATCTTCGACCAGGCGGGGATTCCGGTGCTGCTCGTCGGCGACTCGGCCGCGAACAACGTCTTCGGCTACGAGACGACGCTGCGCGTGACCGTCGACGAGTTGATCCCGTTGGCTCGTGCGGTCGCGGGCGCGGTGGAGCGAGCGCTCGTCGTCGCGGACCTTCCGTTCGGTTCGTACCAGGCGTCGCCGGAGCAGGCGTTCCACACCGCCGTGCGGTTCATGAAGGAAGCCGGCGTGCACGCAGTCAAGCTCGAGGGCGGCCGGAACATGGTGCCGATGGTCGAGAAACTCACGCAGTCGGGCATCCCGGTGATGGCCCATATCGGCTTCACGCCGCAGAGCGAGCACAGCATCGGCGGGTACCGCGTACAGGGTCGCGGCGATCAGGCCGCGGGTCTGATCGACGACGCCGTCGCGTTGGCCGAAGCCGGTGCGTTCTCGGTGGTCCTGGAAATGGTTCCGGGCGATGTCGCCGCGGAGATCACCAAACGCGTCCCGATCCCGACGATCGGCATCGGCGCGGGTCGCGACACCGACGCGCAGGTCCTCGTCTGGCAGGACATGGCCGGTCTCCGCTCAGGCAGCATGCCGCGCTTTGTCAAGCAGTACGCCGACCTGCGCGGCATCCTCTCCACCGCCGCGTCGACGTACGCCTCGGAGGTCGCATCGGGCGCCTTCCCGGGAGACGAACACACCTTCTAGGCAACTCATCGTGCTCTCCGGGTAGCTCTCCGGATACCCCCGCGAACCCTTGTTCCCCCAGGTTTCGCGGGTTCACGATGTTTGCGGCAAAAGGGGAGGGCCGATGAGAATTCGTCGATTGATTGTTGCCGCAGGCGTCTCGTTCGCACTGATAGGTGGGGTAATCAGCTCCATTCCGGCCGCGAGCGCAGTACCGTCCGGTTCGTCCGTTCATCAGCCGGCGAGCTACACGCCACCGCCGGTCCAATGGGGCGCGTGCGCAAGTGCGACGCTCGCCAAGCGGAACGCGCAATGCGGGTTCGTCGTGGTGCCACTGGACTACGACCACCCGAACGGAACGAAGATCAAGCTCGCGGTGTCGCGGGTGCTGCACAAAACACCGGATTCGCAGGCACAGGGTCCGATGCTGGTCAACCCGGGCGGACCGGGCGGTTCCGGATTGGTCTACGCGATCTTCGGTGAGTTCGTGCCGAACGGCGCCGGCGACGCCTACGACTGGATCGGTTTCGATCCGCGCGGTGTCGGTTCGAGCCAGCCGGCTCTGAGCTGCATCCCGGACTACGCCGGCTACAACCGTCCGTTCTACGTCCCGGTGACACCGAAACTCGAGCAGATCTGGATCAACCGGTCGAAGGCCTACGCGAAGGCCTGCGACAGCGCACAGCACGCGCTGCTCGGTCACCTGACCACGCTCGACTCGGTCCGCGACATGGAGAGCATCCGCAAGGCTCTCGGCGCACCGCAGATCAACTACTACGGCTTCTCGTACGGCACGTACCTCGGACAGGTCTACGGCACGCTGTACCCGAACCGCTTCCGTCGCGTCATCTTCGACGGCGTCGTCAACGCGACCCGCGTCTGGTACAAGGCCAACCTCGACCAGGACTTCGCCTTCAACAAGAGCGTGAAGGTGTTCTTCGCGTACGTCGCCGCGCACAACTCCGTCTGGCATCTCGGCACCACCGAGCGCGCCGTCGAACTGCGGTACTACGCCGAGATGTACAAACTCATCCGCCATCCCGCGGATGGCAAGATCGGACCGGACGAGTGGAACGACATCTTCACCCAGGCGGCGTACTACGTGTACGGCTGGGTGGACATCGCGAGTGCCTTCGCGGCGTGGGTCCACGACCGCAACGCCGCTCCCCTGGTCGCCCTCTACGGCTCCCCGCCGTTCGACGACAACGGGTACGCCGTGTACCTCGGGGTGTCCTGCACCGACGCGAAGTGGCCGACCAACTGGAACATCTGGCGCCGTGACAACTGGCGCGTCTACGCCAAAGCGCCGTTCCTGACCTGGAACAACGCGTGGTTCAACGCACCCTGCGCCTTCTGGCCCGCGAAGGCCGGCCACCCGGTGAAGGTCGACGGCCGTCAAGTCCAGAGCGCGCTGCTGATCAACGAGACTCTCGACGCGGCAACGCCGTTCTCGGGCGCCTTGCAGACCCGCAAGACGTTCCCGCACTCGGTGCTGATCGAGGGCGTCGGCGGTACGACGCACGCCGGTTCGCTGTCCGGTGTGGCGTGCACCGACGACCGCATCGTGGCCTACCTGCAGACCGGTGCGCTGCCGGCTCGCCGGCCGGGCAACCAGTCCGACGTCAAGTGCCCGCCGGTGCCGGCTCCGCAGCCGGACGCCGCGCTGACCGCGACGACCAAGTCCAGCGGTGCCACGGCGGCGCTTCGGGAGCAGCTCAGATCCACGGTAGGGCCGAGCGTTCGGTCCAGTACTCCTCGGGCTGCTGGGTGAACTCGGTCAACGGTCCGTCAACGCGATAGGCGAGGTTGCTCGCCAGTTGGGAAGCAGTCGTGGCTCCACTGAGGACGATGTCCGCCCACGGTTGAGCCATGGCTGCACCGATCGCCAACGCGTCAGGAGCAATGCCGCGCTGGTGCGCGAACTCGTTGAAGGGCGTCTCGCCGGCACGGCTGGTGAGGCGCCCGTTCGCGACCGCCTCCTTCACGACGACGAACCAGCCTGCGTCGTGAGCCTCGGCTAGAGCGTGGCCGGCGGAAGGCTCCAGCACGTTCCAGGTCGCTTGGACGGCGGAGAACGGCGTACCGAGGTTGACTGCTCTGCGGAGAGTCTCGGCCTGGCGCGGGCCGCTGGTGGACAGTCCGACGCGAACACCGGAGTCGGTGAGTTCGCGGAGACGGTCGAGCAAACGCTTGTCGTCGAGCGCCGGGCTGTCGGCGGTCAGGCTGTGGACGAGGTAGATGTCCGGCGGTCCGCCCAGTGCTTGCAGGGTCTCCGGCCATTGCCGTTCGAACGTGGCGAGGTCGTGGCTCTTCACCTCGTGCGTGTCCGCGTCGGGCCGCCACTCACCGACGTACGTGTAGCCCCACTTCGATCCGACCGTGAGGTGCGTACGACGCTCCGGCGTCAGCCATTCCCCGAGGAACTTCTCGGCAAGACCATAGGAACGCGCGGCGTCGAAGTACCGAACTCCGGCCTGCCAGGCCTGCTCGAGCAGCTCGTGGGTGCGGACCCGAAGGTCCTCGACCGCCCGTCCCGGCGGGAGATCCTCGTCGTGCCCGAGGTTGATGTACCCCGGACGACCCAGCGCCGCCAGCCCAAGACCGATACTCGCCATGCCATCGATCGTAGATGTCCCCGGCAACCATGCGAGACGCGCCGCAGGGCCCGACGCACACCACGGCGCGTCCCTTACCGTTTTGTGGTGTGAGCCAATCTCAGCTGCCACCACCAGGAACGGTCCGACGCCGTACGACGGCCCGCGTGCTGCCGGTGCGTCCGGACGGCAAGGTGCTGCTGCTGCACGGCTGGGATCCGCTGAAACCGCAGACGCCGTACTGGTTCACGATCGGCGGCGGCGTCGAAGCCGGCGAGACCGTCGGCGAGGCAGCCAGCCGTGAGCTGCGCGAGGAGGTCGGCATCGTGCTGCCCTCCGACGCGCTCGGTACGCCGGTCGCGACGAACACGATCGAGTTCGAGTGGGGCGGGTGCCAGATCATCCAGCACCAGACCTTCTTCGCGGTCGCGGTGGACCGCGTCGACGTGACGTTCGTGAACCAGGAGGAGCTCGAGCTGCAGACCATCAGCAAGCACGGCTGGTGGTACGGCGACGACCTCGAAGCGACGGGTCAGGCCGCGCATGTGACGATCCCCGGTCTCCTTCGCCAGGCGGCCGACGCGATCACCTTGCGGCGAGCGTCCTAGCGGGCTGTCGTAGCGGACTCACGCCAGCTGTGCACTCAGCACCTCCCGGGCCTCGACGAGTGACGGCCCGTACCAGGTGAGATGACGCCCCGAGATACAGCGTGCGGGTTTCGCGAACGCCTCCGGACCGTCAGTCGGGGAAAAGGCATAAGGCTCGTCCGGAAGCACCACCACGTCGTACTCCGGTAACGCGTCCGGGTCGAACCTCGGATAACGCTCGCCGGATTGTGAAAGCACGTTGTCGATACCGATCCGGGACAGCAGGTCGCCCGCGAACGTGTCCCGTCCCAACGCCATCCACGGCCGCCGCCAGATCGGTATCACCGCCCGCCGGCGAATTCCGTCGTACGGCGTGGTCCAGACCGCGCGCGCTTCGTGCACCCACGAGGGCACGTCGCCGGTGATCGCGGACAGCATGCGTTCGAGCGAGTCCAGTGATTCGGGCACCGTCGTCGGCGCCGTCACCCAGACCGCGATTCCGTGTTCGCGCAACGCGTCGAGATCGGCGCCGCGATTCTCTTCGGCGTTCGCGAGGACGACGTCCGGACGGAGTTCGCGGATGCGATCGACATCGGGATTCTTGGTACCGCGAACACGGACGGCATCGAGGTCCGCGGGATGCGTACACCAGTCGGTCGCACCAACGATCAACGACCGATGCGTGACCGCGATCGACTCCGTCAACGACGGCACGATGCTGACCACACGACGTACTTCGCCGGGCAGTTCGACGGTGTTGTGGAGGTCGTCGTACACGCTCAACATGTCGCTGTTGCACCTCACCTTCGCAGGACGTTGCCGAGGACAACACTCGCCGATCGGGGCACTTCACGGCAGATTCTGCCGCGTGTCGCCAAGAAATTCTTGACCCTATCCGGCATGCTCACCGCACGGCGGAATCCCTTCTGCACAAGGATTTTCGGCATTTACGCCGCTCTTTGCCGCCAGTTCGCCTTAACCTGTAGACGTTTCGGGTGCTTTACGTGGCGCACAAGTGTTGTCATCATCAGGACGACGAGGAATCCACCGTGGTTTTCCTCAGCCGCACCAAGGAGGCAGAGTGCCAGCCAAGAAGGCAGCCGCAGGGAAGGCGACAGCCAAAAAGGCTTCTCCCGCCAAGAAGACTGTCGCGAAGAAGGCCCCGGCGACGCGGACGACCACCGCGCGCAAGGTCAGCGCAGCAAAGAAGACAGCGACGAAGAAGGTGAGTGCGGCCAAGAAGACCGCCGCTAAGACGGTGGCGAAGAAGGCGCCGGCCAAGAAGACCACCACCGCCACGAAGGCTGTCGCGAAGAAGGCCCCGGCGAAGAAGGTCACGGCCCGCAAGACCGTTGCGAAGAAGGCGCCGGCGAAGCGCGCGACTGCTGCCAAGAAGACGACGGCGGCAGCGAAGAAGACGACGGCCAAGCGCACGACCGCCGCCAAGAAGACGACGACGGCGGCGAAGAAGACCGTCGCGCGGAAGACGGCTGCGAAGAAGGCGCCGGCGAAGCGCGCTACCGCCGCCACGAAGGTTGCCGCCAAGAAGGCACCGGCGAAGACCGCTGCCAAGAAGGCGCCCGCGAAGCGCGTCGCGGCGAAGAAGACCGCGGTCCGCAAGACCGCAGCGAAGAAGGCCCCGGCTCGTAAGACCGCGGCCCGGCGGGTAGCCCGCTGATCCGGACGTCCGCGCTCGCGCGACGTCCGCTACACACCTGAGGGGCACCACCGGCTTCGGTGGTGCCCCTCGGCATGTGATCGGTGCGACCGTTTCAGTCGTCTTCCCACTTCGGGTCGTTCTCCCAGGCCTCGTTGCGTTCCTGGACCTTCTCGAGGGCGCGGGCGGCTTCCTCGGGGGAGCTGTACGGGCCCAGCCGGTCGGCCGACTTCGCACCGGAGTACGGCTCGACCTTGCCGGTCTTGGTGTTGTAGTACCACTCGTTGCTGTGATCGTCGCTCATCTGGATGACCACCTCCTGGGAGTCTTGTCGCAGCTGAATAGAATGATCTCACCATGTCGATCCTCACTCCTGGCAAGATCTCGCCGCGCCGCGCCGTTCCCGCCTCCATCCCGCGCCCGGAGTACGTCGACAAGCCGGCGCCGACGCCGTTCGACGGTTCGTACGTGACGTCGCCCGAGCTGGTCGAGAAGATGCGGGTCGCGAGCAAGCTGGCCGCGCAGGCGTTGCAGGCCGTCGGTGCGGCGGCGAAGCCGGGCGTGACGACCGACGAGCTGGACGCGGTCGGCCACGAGTACCTGATCGAGCGCAACGCCTACCCGTCGACGCTCGGCTACCGTGGGTACCCGAAGTCGCTGTGCACGTCGGTCAACGAGGTCATCTGCCACGGCATCCCCGACGATCGTCCGCTGGAGAACGGCGACATCGTCAACGTCGACATCACGGCGTTCATCGACGGGGTGCACGGTGACACCAACGCGACGTTCCTGGTCGGCGACGTCGACGAGGAAAGCCGGCTGCTGGTCGAGCGCACGCTGGAGGCGCTGAACCGCGGTATCAAGGCGGTCAAGCCCGGCCGGAAGGTCAGCATCATCGGCCGCGTGATCGAGTCGTATGCCAAACGCTTCGGGTACGGCGTGGTCCGCGACTTCACCGGCCACGGCATCTCCACGTCGTTCCACTCCGGGCTGATCATCCCGCACTACGACGACGAACGCTTCGACGACGTCATCGAGCCCGGCATGACCTTCACGATCGAGCCGATGCTGACGCTGGGCACCTACGACTACGACCTCTGGGACGACGGCTGGACCGCCACCACGAAGGACAAGTCGCGCACCGCGCAGTTCGAGCACACGCTGGTCGTCACCGACACCGGCGCCGAAGTACTCACCCTGCCGTGAACGTCACGCAGTATCTCGAGGCCCACCTCCCCGGCATCCTCGCGATCTGCGAAGCAGAAGACTGGCCGAGCCTGCCAGCTGATGCCGCGCGCGCCCACGCCGTCCTCACCGCACCGGGCGTCACGACGGTCGTCGCCCTCGACGGCGAGCAGGTCGTCGGCTTCGCGTACCTGCAAAGCGACGGCCACATCCAGGCCCACCTCTCCCAAATGGCCGTCCACCGCAACCGCCGCCGCCAAGGCATCGGCCGTGCCCTCCTCGAGTACGCCGCTCCCCTGACCGGCGCCCAACGCATAGACCTCGTCACCGACACCGCCGAAGCCTTCTACAAATCCTTCCAGCACCGCACCTTCTCGGGCTTCCGCATCTACCCCTAGTTGCTCCCGGCAACGCTTCGGAAGCCTGCGCTGTAATACAGCGCGAGTGCGGACGCGTTGTCGTCCTGGACGCGTAGTGCGACCGTCACGTCCGAGCATTGGTTGAGCAGGAGCCTGGCGATGCCCAGCCGCCGGTGGGAGCGGGCGGTGAAGAGCTCGATGATGAAGGGACAGTCGGGGGTGTCGGGCCATGGGGCGCGTTCGACGACGAGGAGCGCCCCGACCAGCCGGCCGTCGGCCCAGGCGAGTCGGCTGAGGGTCGGGGTGAGTACGCCGTAGCCGTCCTCGAAAGTGAGGTTGATGTCGTCCAGTGCGTCCTGCTCGGAGGCAGCGGCGACGCCCGGCTCGTAGGACTCGAAGTACAGACGACCGAGTGCGACTGCGTCCGCCACCCCCGGCGGCCGCAGTACGACGCCTGGGACGGCGATCGGGTGCGGTGCGCCGGGGTGGCGGGTCAGGATCATCGGTTGGAGGCGGTGGTGATGAAGGTGCCGAGGTCGGTGGATTGTTGGATGCGGGAGGGTTCGTGGATGTACATCATGTGGCCGGCTGGGTAGTACTTGGTTTCGATGTTGGGGGTTAGTTCGGTGGGGATCTGGAGGCGGGCCAGGGTGTGTTCGGTGGCGAAGTACGGGGTTGCGCCGTCGTAGTGTCCGGAGGCGACGTACACCTTCAGGTGCGGGTTGACGCGCATCGCCTCGGCGAGCTTGTCGGCGACCATGATCTGCTGGCCCTCGAACTCCTTGAACGACCAGTTCTTCGCCGCATCCATGTTCAGCACCTCGTATGGCAGGTCGTTCTGGTAGCCGAGCTCGACGCGGACGTAGTGGTTGAGCGCCGCGGCGTACGGGCCGGTGATCGCGTTCATCGACGGGTCGCGGTCCTGCCGTTCGCCTGCCGCATCGGGGTCCCAGCCGGTGAAGCGGCCGTCGATCCGGCCGACGATCTGCCGGCGCGACCGCAGCAGCTCGGCGAAGAACCGGCCGTGCTCGATGCGCAGATTCACGCGGTCGATGTAGTCCTCGCTGAGTCCGGTCAGCGCGGCCAGCCGGGTGACGACCTCGGCGCGGTAGTCCGCCGGGATCCGGTTGCCCTGGGCAAGCGCATTCGGGTACCGACCGGCCGCGAACCGCTCCGCGTCCGCGAGCAGTTCCTCGAGCGTCCGGTCCGGCACGAGACCGTGGTAGTGCGCGATCGCGGCGTACGTCGGGAGGAACAGCGTGTACGGAAGATCGTTGCCCGGCGTGAAGTCGAGCGTGCCGAACTCCAGCACGACCGAGATCAGCATGACGCCGTTCAGGTACATCCCGTACCGCTGCTGCAGATGCGCGGCGAGCCCGGCCGCGCGCGTCGTACCGTACGACTCGCCGGCCAGGAACTTCGGTGACATCCACCGCCCGTTCCGCGACGTCCACAGCCGGATCACCTCGCCGACCGACTCCAGATCGCGGGTGAACCCGTGGTAGTCCCCCGGCTTCTCCCCCTCGACAGCGCGCGAGAACCCGGTCGACACCGGATCGATGAACACGACGTCGCTGTACTTGAGCAGCGTCTCCTCGTTGTCGACGATCGAGTACGGCGGGGGCGCGAGCTCACCGACATCCCCGGAGACCACGCGACGCGGGCCGAGCAGCCCGAGGTGCAACCAGATGCTCGACGAACCGGGCCCGCCGTTGAACGCGAACGTCACCGGACGATCCGCGGCATCGGCGTCGTCCAGCGTGTACGCCGTGAGGAATACCTCGGCCTTCGGCTTCAACCCCTCGAACTTGCCGTCGGTGTACACCTCCTCGCGCAGCACGATCCGCCCGGTCGTCGCCGTGTACCGCAACTCCTGCCCGTCGACCGTCACCGTGTGCTGCGACGTCACCAGGTCGTCCACCGGCTTCGCAGGCTTCGTCCCCGTACTGGATTCAGGGCTGGTTTCCGTGCTGGTCTGCGGGCCGGATCCGGTCCCCGACTGCTCTTCGTTCGCCATGTCGAGCACCCTAATCCACCACCCGTGCCGCTAGCGTTGGCTTTATGGCGACGATTCTGCATATCGCGTTCGTGGATCAATGGGAGGCTGCGCGCGAGGCCGGGTGCTACCGGTGGTCGACCCGCGGCAAGAGCCTCGACGACGGCGCCACGTTCATCCACGCGTCCCGGCCCGAACAGGTCGCGATGGTGGCCAACTTCGCGTACGACGACGTGGAGCAGCCGCTGTGCCTCCTGGTGATCGACACCGGCCGGCTGGTGTCCGCGCTGTGCGACGAGGACCTGGACGGGACCGGGATGAGCTTCCCGCACATCTACGGGCCGTTGAACCTGGACGCCGTGGTCGACGTACGCCCGTACGAACGGGGTCCTGACGGCCTGTGGCCTGAGGTGTCCCCGGAGGCCGTATCCTGAGGTGACGGAACGGGTCGGTCGGGCGATCGCGTCGTCCTTAACGGGACGCCGAGGAAAGTCCGGACTCCACAGGGCAGCGTGGTGGGTAACGCCCACCCGGGGTAACCCGCGGGACAGTGCCACAGAGAACAGACCGCCAGCGGCTCCGATGAACCCCGTGGTTCATGGGAGTGCGGGTGAGGGTGAAACGGTGGTGTAAGAGACCACCAGCTCCGCAGGTGACTGCGGAGGCTAGGTAAACCCCACGTGGAGCAAGGCCAAGAAGGGCGCCGGGCAACCGGCGTCCGCGCGAGCGTTCGAGGGCGGCCCGCCCGAGCTCGCGGGTAGGCCGCTGGAGGTGCCCGGCAACGGTCACCGTAGATGGATGATCGCCACCACAGAATCCGGCTTACAGACCGACCCGTTCCCCCAACCCCTCGAACGCACCTGTCAGTGGCAGTGGTCGTCGGACTTGACGCTCCGGCCGGCCGGTTTCTCCCAGGACTCCTGACGGCCCAGGGCTGTCATGTCCAGGGCGGTGACGGTGAAAGTCATCGCGTCCGGACCCCGGCCGTACGTCGAGTAGGTGTGATAGACCTGCTCCCCCACCCGCAGGAAGCAGCTCAGGCCGTGGAGGTCGAAGGGCTGGTCCGTCTGGATGAAGTCGGCCTCGGGGCGGAGGTCCCAGTCGGCCTTCGAGCGGTAGTTGTACGAGAACGGCATCACCGACTCGTCGAGCGTCACGTGGTAGTCGTAGTTGAAGTCGCTCCCGTACGACGAGTACCACGGATACTCCCACCCGCGGTCGGCCTTGTACGCCGCCAGCTTCTCGTACGGCGCCCGCGAGACCAGCGCGAATGTCGTGTTCGCGTCGTGCAGCCCCCGCTGGGACCCGATGTCGTCGACAAACCCGGTGCAGTTCGGACACGCCGCGTCCCACTCCGGCTGGTACATGATGTGGTAGACGACCAGCTGGTCCCGCCCCTCGAACAGCTCCAGCAGGCCGGCCGGCCCGCCGTCCCCGGTGAACGCGTACGGCTTGTCGACGAGCACCATCGGCAGCTCGCGGCGCCGCGTGTTGAGCGCGTCCCGCTGCTTCGTGAACGCCTTCTCCTCGGCCAGCAGCGCGACCCGTGCGGCCAGCCAGTCCTCCCGGGACACGACCTCGGGCAAGTTCATTCCAGCCTCCTCGCGATGAGTTTCACCGGCGACGTCGGAGCCGGCGGCGCGAATTCGACACCCGCCGACCCGCAAATTTGAGTGGCGTCGAGGTCTGGCGATGAACGGGATTTGGTGCGACCGTGCTTCAGGGGTCCACGAGCTTGTAACGAGTCATGCGTACTGGGTCATGGGGAGGGGATTCGGACAATGCTGTCTCGAACCAGGAAATTCGGGGTTCTCGCTCTTTCGGCGGTCCTTGTCGGGGCGCTGGTCGGGGTAACGCCGGCCGCGGCCGATACGCCGCGGCCGAAGAAGGATCTCGGCTACAGCGACAAGGTGTTGCTGCAGAAGGCGCGATCCAAGGGCCAGAAGACGGTCACCCTGCTGGTCGCCGCCGACAAGGGCCAGAGCAACGAGGTCGCCAAGCAGGTCGCGAAGCTCGGCGGGACCGTCGAGAAGCGCACCGACTCGATCGGTTACCTGCGGGTCAAGATCAATATCGACAAGGCGGAGGACGTCGCGAACGTCCTGGGCGTCAAGGCGGCGGACGTCGACGACGTGATCCCGCTCGAGGACCCGCGGCCGGAGGGCACCGTGGATCCGATCCCGCAGTCGCCGCCGAAGGCAACGACTCCGCGGGTCAACCCGTACATGCCGACGGCCGACATCGGCTCGGCGCAGTTCGTCAACGCCCACCCGACCTGGGACGGGCGCGGCACCACCGTCGGCATCCTCGACACCGGCGTGGACCTGAGCCACCCGGCGCTGAACACGACCTCGACCGGTGAGCGCAAGATCGTCGACTGGGTCACCTACACGGACCCGACCTTCACCAATGGCGTGAACACCGACAACGACCCGACCTGGATCCAGATGACCGGATCCCTGCCGGCCGACTACACCGCACCCTCGGGCGCCGGCACCGTCAAGTTCGGTGTCTTCAACGAGCGCGACCCACGTCTGGGCGGCGAACTCGGCAACGACGTCAACCGCGACGGCAACCCGGCGGGTTCGGTGGGCACGTTCGGTGTCGCGTGGGACCAGGCGAGCAACACCGTCTGGGTGGACACCAACCAGAACAAGAGCTTCGCCGACGACCAGGCAATGACCGACTACAAGGTCAACTACGACATCGGGACGTTCGGCACTGACAACCCGGCCACGCCGATCAAGGAGTCGATGCCGTTCGTCGTCCAGACCGACCCGGCGGACAACGTGGTGAACATCGGGATCGTCTCCGGTGCACACGGTTCGCACGTCGCGGGCATCGTGGCGGGCAACAAGCTCCTCGGCAGTTCGATGAGCGGCGCCGCACCGGGCGCGAAGCTCGTCTCGGTCCGGGTCTGCCTGTTCATCGCGGGCTGCACCAACCACGCGCTGCTCGAGGGCATGATCTACGCGGTCACCGAGGCGCATGTGGACGCGATCAACATGTCGATCGGCGGCCTGCCGGCGCTGAACGACGGCAACAACGCCCGCGCCCAGCTGTACAACTCGCTGATCGACACGTACGGCGTTCAGATGTTCTTCTCGGCCGGCAACAGCGGCCCGGGCATGAACACCATCGGCGACCCCGCCGTGGCGACGAAGGTCGTAAGCGTCGGTTCGTACATCACCAGCGCGACCTGGCTGGCCAACTACGGCTCCAAGACCGGTCCGGCCGAGAACCTGCACCCGTTCTCGTCCCGCGGCCCGGCCGAGGACGGCGCGCTCAAGCCGGAGATCGTCGCACCGGGTTCGGCGATATCGGCCGTCCCGACGTGGCAACCAGGCCAACCGGTCGTCGGCACGTACACGCTGCCACCGGGCTACGGCATGTTCCAAGGTACGTCGATGGCGTCGCCGCAGATGGCCGGCGCCGGCGCACTCCTGCTCAGCGCCGCCAAGGCGAACGGCCTCACGGTCACGCCGGCGCAACTGCGCAAGTCGCTGTTCTCGTCGGCACGCTTCCTCACCGACTACAGCGCGTACGAGCAGGGCAACGGCCTCGCCAACGTCAACGCCGCGTGGAACCTGCTCAAGCAGAGCCCGCGGACCGACACCATCAGCGCGAAGGTTCCGGTCAGTACGGCGCTGTCCGGCTTCCTCGCGACACCTGGTGTCGGTATCGGCATCAACGACCGTGAGGGCGTCGTCCTCGGCACGCAGTACACCCGCACCTACACGTTGCGGCGTACGTCCGGACCGGCCGGGACCGTGAAGTACAAGCTGTCGTGGCTGAGCGGCGACGGCACGTTCGTCACCGCGGGCAACGTCATGCTGCCGCTGAACACCGATGTCTCGCTGCCGGTTCTGGTCAAGGCCAAATCCGTCGGCGCACACTCGGCGCTGCTGCAGTTCGACGACACCAGTTCACCGGGGATCGAGTTCCAGACCCTGAACACGATCGTGGTGCCGAACGAACTGTCGACGGCGACGCCGTCGAAGACGGTCAGCGGCACGATCGGCCGCAACCAGAAGACGAGCTACTTTTTCCGGGTACCGGCGGGAGTGACGGCGTTGAAGGTCGATCTGTCGGGTCCGGACGCGACGCCGGGCACGGGCCAGGCGCGCTTCCTCCGGTTCAGCCCGTACGGGC
This sequence comes from Kribbella sp. NPDC049584, assembly GCF_040675555.1. Taxonomy (NCBI): domain Bacteria; kingdom Bacillati; phylum Actinomycetota; class Actinomycetes; order Propionibacteriales; family Kribbellaceae; genus Kribbella; species Kribbella sp. NPDC049584. The sequence goes on along the minus strand of NZ_JBFAPF010000002.1, from coordinate 579,376 downwards.
TTCCGAGCGAGAGTGGCACGACCGACAGCCTGTACTGCTACAGCCCACCGGTCCCCGGCGGGAACTGTGGCGGCGATCCGCTCAGCCGTACGGTCAGCAACCCGCTGCCCGGCGTGTGGGAGATCACCGTCGAGGCCCGGCGTACGTCGGACCTCCTGAACACGCCGTACACGCTGACGGCATCACTGCTCGGGGCATCGGTGTCACCGAACCCTGACGTCATCGCCAGCGGCACGCTCGGGCAGCCGATCAGCCGCTCGTACACGATGACGAACCTGCAGGGTCCGTTCACCGGTAGGGCCGTCGGTACGGCGCTGGGCAGCGCCAAGCTGGCCACCCCGACGATCACGGACGGCGCACAGCAACAGTTCCAGGTGAACGTGACGCCGGGGACGACCTCGCTGAAGGCCGCGATCGGCGGCGCGAGTGATCTCAACGCCGACCTCGATCTGTTCGCGTACAACTGCACGAGCGGATCCTGCGTGCTGACAGCGCAGAGTGCGGGCAGTACCGCGGTGGAGTCGGTCACGGTGAACAACCCGGCGGTGGGCATCTGGGTCATCCTCGTCGACGGGTTCGCGGTGCCGTCGGGGTCGACGACGTACAACTATCGCGATGTGCTCGCCAATCCGTCGTACGGCTCGATCGCGGTGGCGGACGCCAACGCGCTGCGAGCAGCAGGTGCGCAATGGACCGCATCGGCGACAGTGACGCCGACCGCGGCACCTGCTTCCGGGCGGGTTCTCTACGGCAACGTGGAGGTCCGGACGGACGCGAACGTCCTGATCGGTTCAGGGGATGTGATCGTCCAGTCCGTCAGCTGAACAATCCGGACTCCGACCCACGCGTGCTGCGGCGCGCGTGGGTCGGAGTCCGTTTCGACCCGGCCGCGATGAGAAACTGGAGCCATGCGGAGACGGGTGCGGACCGGGATCGTGATCCTGCTGCTGATCGTCCTGCTCGGTGCCGCCGGGTACCTCGGTTGGGTGCTTGTACAGCGGTCCGAACCGGTATCGCTGCCGGAGCCGACCGGGACGTACCAGGTCGGCCGGCGGACGTTCGAGTGGACCGATACGCCACGCCGCGACCCGTACACGAACGGACCGCGCAAGCTCGCCGTCTGGCTCTGGTACCCGGTCGCGAAGGAGACCACCGGCCGCCGCGTCCAGTACGCCCCGGGCGAATGGAACGGCCTGCACCTCAAGTCACCGATCTCGATCTTCCAGGGACCGTTCGACACCCTCCAGGACCGCGCCCTCGACCGGGTCGCCGTCGCACCCGGCCGCTTCCCGGTCGTCGTGCTGATGCCGGGCATGGGTCTGTCCGCTCCGATGTACGCCGCCATCGCGGAGGATCTCGCGAGTCACGGTTACCTGGTCGCGGGCGTCACGCCGACGTACAGCGCGAACCTCACCGTGCTCGGCGGGCAGCCTGTCGAGAGCAAACCGGAAGCGAACCCGCCCAACCTCGGCGACAGCAGCGAAGGCTCGCAACAGGTCGGCGATCACCTCGTCACCGTCTGGTCGGCCGACGCCCGCTTCGCCGCGGGCATGGTCGCGAAGCAGCTCCCGGGCTCCGTGGACACCGCAGTCGGGCCGTCGTACGTCGGTCACTCGTTCGGCGGAGCGGCGTCGCTCGAAGCCTGCCGGCAGGATCAACGCTGTGCGGCCGCGGTCGACCTGGACGGCAGCCAGTTCGGTGACGTGGTGACGAAGGGGGTCAAGGCGCCGATCATGCTGCTCGGCGCGGACGACTCATGCATCACCAGCGTGTGCGGCCCGGACGCCAAGAACGACACGGACCGCAACCGCGCGCTGTCATTGCTCAAGGCAAGCAACGACACTTCCTGGTGCGCAACGATCCCCGGCAGCCGGCACTTCAACTTCACCGACTACGGCGTCTACTACCTGGCCTATCCGCTCAGGAAGTTCCTGCCGCTCGGCACCGTCGGCCCGCGCCACGCCCTCACCGTCACGAACGGGTACCTCAACACCTTCCTGTCGCACGCGATCTACAAGACCCCGTCGGCGGGCGCTCCCGCCTGCCGGACCTAGAGATCCAACTCGTAGGTCTGGCCAACCAACGCGTCGCCCCACATCTCGTGCGGCTCGGTCGCCGTGAGCCGGAACCCGCGCGACAGGTAGATGTGGCGCGCGGCAACCAACGGATCGTTGGTCCACAACACCATCCGCTTGTAGCCGGCACCGCGCGCAAACTCCAAGCAGGTATCGACCAACGCCGCGCCGAGTTTCAGCCCACGCGCCTCGGGCGTCACGAGCAGGAGCCGCAGCTGCGCCGTCGTCTCGTCCGGCCCGCGGACGCAGAAGATGCTCCCGGCCCGCTTCCCGTCCACCTCGGCGATCCACACCGCCTCGCGCTCGTCGTCGTGATCGGAGGCGTACGCGGCCACGATCTGCGCGATCAGCACCTCGTACTGCGCACTCCAGCCGTACTCCGCCGCGTAAATCTCCGCGTGCGCCTGCACCACCCAGCCGAGATCGCCCGGCTTCCCCAGCTTCCTGATCATTCGTCCACCCGATCTACTGACACGACTGTTTCAGTACGAGATACTAGCGCCGTGCCGACCACAAAGACAGTGTTGAATTCGAAAGATGGTCCCTCCGCTCGCCAGCAGGAACTGCTCGAGCGTGCGTACGCCTACTCGCTGACGCACGGGCTGGCCGACCTGTCGCTGCGCCCGCTGGCCACGGCGATCGGGTCGAGCCCGCGCGTGCTGCTGTTCCTGTTCGACAGCAAGGACGGGCTGATCCGGGCCCTTCTCGCCCGTGCCCGCGCCGACGAACTCGCGCTGCTCGGCCGGATCCAGCAGCAGCACGACGTACCACCGGGGCTGGACGTGGTCGCACGGGAGCTGTGGAGCTGGATGGGCGCGCCCGAGCGGCGGCCATTGATGACGTTCTGGGTCGAGGCGTACGGGCGGTCGCTGGTCGCGCCGGAGGGGCCGTGGGCGGACTTCGCGCGTTCGACGGTCGACGACTGGCTCGAGTTGCTCAAGGCAACGCAACCGGATCCGAACGCCGACGACTCAGCTGCTCGGCGCACCGGCGTACTTGCGATGCTTCGTGGTGCGTTGATCGACCTGCTTGCGACCGGCGACCTGGAGCGGACGACCGCCGCTCTCGAGGACTATCTAGCCGACTAGTTCGAAGGCGACCGTGCGCTTGGCGATGTCGGCCTCGACCAGCTTCACGCGGACCTGCTTGCCGAGCGGCAACGCATTACCGGTCACGCGACCCTCGATCGCCACCGCCGACAGCGCGACGATGCCGCGGTTGTTCTCCCGCTCGTCGACCTCGGTGATCACGCCGTCGAATTCGGACCCGACCTGATCCGCGACCAGCCCGGCCTCGACCATGCTGACGATCGACCGCTCGTACGCATGCGCCCGCCGGTCCGCGTCGTCCATCAGCTTCGGGATCTCGTCCATCGACTCGCGCACCCAGGCCGGCACCTCCGTACCCGCCGAGAGCGCGACGCAGATCTCGCCCGTCCACCGGTCCACCAGCCGGCGCAACGGCGCGGTGACATGCGCGTACTCCGCTTTCATCGCGGCGTGTTGCGGTGACGCCGGCACGCTCCCCGCGAACGCGACGTACCCGGCGCCGCGGAACAGCACCGTGCAGGCCGCGAGCATCGCCGCGTGCGCAGGCACCTTCGGGTCGAGTCCGTGGATGAATTCGGCGTACGTCGTCTCGTCCGGCCAGACGAGCCCCAGCGCCTTGGCGGTGTTGCCGAGCTTGCGCCGGAGATCGTCGTGCGATTCGGGCAGCGTGCGCAGGATGCCGATCTTGCCCTTCATCATCAGCTGCGCGGCGGCCATGCCGGTCAGCAGGGAGATCTGCGCGTTCCAGCCCTCGACCGGCAGCGGGGCGCGGAACTCCAGACCCCAGCCGTGGTTGGAGGTGACGACTTCCTGGTCCGGGATCGGCAGGTTGACGCCGCCGCGTTCCAGTTCGCGTTCCTCCCGGAGCTTCCCGACCTCACGGAGCAGCTGCAACGACTCGGACGCCGTACCCGCGTCGAGGTCCTTCTGCACGCCGGCGTAGTTGAGCTTGGCCCGCGACTTCACCAGCGCACGCTCGCACACGACACCGGTGCCTTCGCCACGAGCGTCGACCGTGATCGTGTAGAGCAGCGCGGGCCGGACCTGATCGGGCAGCAAAGATGCTTCACCCTCGGACAGCTCCGGCGGATGCAGCGGCGTGCGCTTGTCGGGTGCGTACAGCGTCTCGCCGCGCTTGCGGGCCTCGACGTCGATCGGGTCGCCGGCCTGGACGAACGCGGCCACGTCCGCGATCGCGTAGTGAACGGTGTAACCATTGGCGGTCCGCTCGATGTGCAGCGCCTGGTCGAGGTCCATCGAGTCGGGCGGATCGATCGTGACGAACTCGATGTCGGTCCGGTCGAGCTTCGGCGACCGCACGTTCGCCGCCGCTGCCACGGCCGCCGCAGTCACCTCGGGCGGGAAGCCGGCCGGGACCTCCTGCTCCCGACGGATGTCCTGCAACGACGCCCGGAACACCTCCGGAACATCCTCGGCGAAGTGAACTCTCTGCAGCGGCATGAGGTCAGACTAGGGCATGCCTGAAGGCTCCACGCCGGGTGCGCGGAGCGGTCAGAGCGTGCCCTAGAGCGAGGGCTGCACGTTGAAGGAGCGCAGTGACGCCAGGCCGTCGGCGTACCAATGGATCTCGGTCAGGGTCGCCGGTCGCAGTTCCATCCGGAACATCGACGACATCGGGGCCTGGAGCACCGATCGGACCATCAGCTTGATCGGCGTCACGTGGGTCACCACGACGACCGTCTTCCCCGGGTGCCGGGCGAGCAGGCCGTCCCGCGCCGACCGCGTCCGCCGCGCGCACGCGTCGAACGACTCGCCGCCGGGCGGGGCGACCGACGTCGAGTCCAGCCAGGCGTTCAGCGCGTCCGGCCACTTCTGCTGGACTTCGGCGAACGTGTGCCCGTCCCAGTCGCCGAACGAGCACTCGATCCAGCCGTCGTCGACGATCGGCTCGAGCCCGAGCTTGCCGGCTACCGCGTCGGCTGTCTGCCGGGCGCGCACCATCGGCGAAGTCACCAGCGCGTCGACCCCTCCGATCCGGGCCAGGTACTCCGCCGCTGCCGCGGCCTGCGCACGACCGGTGTCGCTCAACGCCGGGTCGTCGCCGCCGGCACCCGAGAAGCGCTTCTCCGCGGTATGCGGCGTCTCGCCGTGCCGGAGGAAGATCAGTTGCGTCGGCGGCTCGGCCTGCGCACCCCAACCCTGCAACGCCTTCTGCAGATCCGACGGCTCCTGCACCGCGGCCGGGCCCGGTCCCGCGGCCTCCGGCTTCAACGGGATCGGCACGCCGTCGAGCGCGTTGTTCGCGAGCGCGTCGGCGGCCGAGTTCTGCGCGCGCGGCACCCAGGTCCACTCGGTGCCGAACGGTGCGAGGCTCTGCGCCTTGATCGCCAGCGGCTTCAGGTCCGGGTGCTTGATCTTCCACCGGCCGGCCATCTGCTCGATGACCAGTTTCGAGTCCATCCGCACCTCGATCGAGGCGTCCGGCGCGTACTCCGCGGCCAATTGCAGCCCCGCGACGAGCCCGGAGTACTCCGCGACGTTGTTAGTGGTGATGCCGAGCGTCTTCCCCTCCTGCGCGATCACCTCGCCGGTCGCCGGGTCGCGCACGAGAGCGCCGTACGCCGCCGGTCCGGGATTGCCCCGCGACCCACCGTCAGCCTCGACGATGACGTGCGAATACGTCATGCCGCGCTCTCCGACGTACGGACGAGGATGCGGCCGCACTCCTCACACCGCAGTACGGCGTCCGGCGGGGCCGCCTTGATCGCGTTGAGGTCGGACGGGGCGAGCTCCATCCGGCAGCCCATGCAGCGCTTGCCGACCAGCGGCGCGGCGCCGATGCCGCCGTTGTGCTCACGCAGCCGCTGGTACTGGGCGAGCAGGTTCTCGGGCAGTTCGGCAGCGACGGCCTTGCGCTTGTCAGCGAGCTGCGCGCGCTGCTCGTCGAGCTCCTTGAGCGCTCCGTCGCGGGCCGTCTCCAGCTCGGCCTGGCGGCCGGCGAACGCCTCGGCGCGGGTCCGCAGGTCGGCCTGCACGACCTCGGCGGCCTCCAGCTTCTCCATCACCTCGAGCTCGGAGTCCTCCAGGTCGGAGATCCGGCGGTCGAGCGAACCGATCTCGTGCTGCAGGTTCTCCAGGTCGCGCGGCGAGGTGACCTGGCCGGAGTCGAGCCGTTGCTGGTTGCGCGCGCGGCGCTGGCGGACCTGCTCGACGTCGCTGTCGGCCTTCTTCTGCTCACGCTGCAGATCACTGACCTCGGTGTCGGCGGTGACCAGCTCGCGGTCGACCACGGACTTCTCCGCGATCAGGTCCTTCAGCGCCTGGTGCTCGGGCAACGACGCGCGCTTGTGCGCGACCTGATCCAGCTGCAGGTCGAGATCCTGCAGATCCAGCAACCGGCGTTGGACGGCGGGCTCGGCGTTCAGAGTCGGCTCCTTCAGAAGTGTGGCGGCGCGCTCAGATTCGCAGGGTCCATGCGTCCGTGCAGAGCGTTGAGATGTGAGTGTCCACGGTACTGCCTTGGGTACTGCCTTGTGCTGCCAGCCCGTCGAGCAGGAGCCGCTCCGCGTCCGCCAGCCACGGCCACTCACTGGCCCAGTGCGCGACGTCGACCAGCGCCGGGTCGCCGTACGCCCGCGCCTCGGTGGCGGGATGGTGCCGGAGGTCCGCCGTGAGGTAGGCGTCGACGCCCGCGGACCGGACGCGGTCGAACTCCGAATCGCCCGCTCCCCCGACCACCGCGACGGTCTCGATCATCCGGTCCGGATCGCCGGAGACGCGAACGCCGTGCTCGGTCCGCGGCAGGCTCTCCGCGACCAGCCGGGCGAAGTCGGCCAGCGGCAACGGCTCCGCGAGTACGCCGATCCGGCCGCCACCGCGCTCACTCGGCAGCGCCGCCAGCTCGTAGAAGTCGTACGCCGGTTCCTCGTAGGAATGCGCCGCGACCAGCGCCTCGGCGACCGCCTGGCGCTTGCGGCGCGGCAGGATCATCTCGATGCGGTTCTCCGGGACGACCTCGATATCGCCGACGCTGCCGATCGTCGGGTTCGCGCCTTCGAGCGGCCGGAACGTCCCTTCGCCGGCACCGCTCCACGCGGCCCGCTCGTAATCGCCGATGTGTCCCGCACCTGCCTTCGCCAGCGCGTCCAGCATCGCCTGTGTCTCTTCGACCGGGACGAACACGACCACCTTGTCCATCGGGTCGGCCGGCATCGCCTTCAACGGCCGCGTGGCGCGCAGCCCGATCGCGGCGGCGAGCGCGTCGCTCACTCCCGGGTTGGCGTTGTCGGCGTTGGTGTGACAGACATGCAGCGCGACACCGGCGCGGATCAGGTCGTTGATGACCCGGCCCTTCGGCGTGGTCGTCGCGACACTGTTCACACCGCGCAGCAACAACGGATGATGCGTGACCAGCAGATCGAATCCGCCCTCGATCGCCTCGTCCACCACGGCCCGCATCGGGTCCACTGCGAACAACACCCGGCGTACCTCTTGGTCCGGATCCCCGGTCACCAAGCCGACCGCATCCCACGACTCCGCCCACGCGGGGTTGTACAGCCGGTCCATCACCGAGATCACATCAGCAAGCGTCGTCACGCGCTTATCCTGACAGGCCTGACTGGGTTGTGACGGGGGCAGCCGCCCGGTGCCCCCGCCACAACCAGTTCCGCCGGTCCGGGCGTGGCGGTGCGACCGCCCCGCCGCAACCACCACGTCACCCGCCCCGGCGGTTCGTCCCAGTCACAGGGGGAGGGCCGCCGACAGGGGCCGACGGCTTGACCGGGACGAGTTTGTGGAAACCGCCGGCTAGATCAGCCAGGCGGTCGTATCGCTCGGCAGCTTGTCGCCCTCGAGCGGACCGCTGGACAGCACGACCGCGGCGTCGGGCAGCTCGACCGGCGCCGCGCCGAAGTTCGTGATGCTTTGCCAGCCGCCGTCGCGGGTGAAATGCAGGACCCAGTCCGTCCCGTCGACCCACGTCAGCGAGTTGCCGGTGCGCAGACCACGCCGTACGGCGAGGGCCTTGCGGTACAGGCTCAGCGTCGAATCCGGGTCGCCCTCCTGCGCCTGGACGGAGTACGCCCCGAACCACTTCGGCTGCAGCAGGTGGGACCCGCCCGGACCGAAGCCGAACGACAGCCCGTCGACGGTCCACGGGATCGGCACCCGGCAGCCGTCACGGCCCTTCTCGGCGCCCTTGGAGCGGAAGTACGCCGGGTCCTGCAGATTCGCGGCCGGCAGCTCGCCGACCTCCTGCAGACCGAGCTCCTCCCCCTGGTACAGGTACGCCGATCCGGGCAGCGCGAGCATCAGCAGCGTCGCGGCGCGGGCCCGGCGCAGACCGAGCGCGACGTCGACCGTCGGCTCGGTGCCGTTGCTCAGCAGCCAGTCCTTACCGTCCTGCCAGCCGCCCTTCGGGTTCTTCGGCAGGCCGTACCGCGTGGCGTGCCGGACGACGTCGTGGTTCGAGAACACCCACGTCGACGACGAGCCGTTCTCTTCCGCGAGCGCGAGGTTCTCCTCGATCACCTTGCGGAACTTCTCGTACTCGAAGTCGGCCTGCAGCAGGTCGAAGTTGAACGCCTGCCCGAGCCCGTCGGCGCTCGCGTACCGGGCCCGGCGGGCGGCCGGCACGAACGCCTCGGCCACGGCCGACTTCGGCGGGTCGTAGGTGTTCAGCAGGTTGCGCCAGTCGCGGTAGATCTCGTGGACGCCGTCCTGGTCCCACAACGGGTGCTTGCCGTTCGACTCCGACTGCCGCGGCAGCGTGGCCTTCGACGGGAACGGCTCGGACAAGTCCTTCACCAGCGCGTGCGCGACGTCGACGCGGAAGCCGTCGACACCACGGTCGGACCAGAACTTCAGCGTCTCCAGGAAGTCCGCGCGGACCTCCGGGTGCTGCCAGTTCAGGTCCGGCTGCTCGGCGGCGAACATGTGCAGGTACCACTGGCCGTCGTCGGTCTTCGCCCAGGCGGAACCGCCGAACACCGACTCCCAGTCCGACGGCGGCTGGTCGCTGCCGTCGGGGCCGTCGCGGAAGATGTACCGCTCCCGGGCCGGCTCGCCCTTGGCCGCCTCGAGCGCCTCGAGGAACCACTCGTGCCGGTCGGACGTGTGGTTCGGGACGATGTCGACGATCAGCTTGATGCCTTCGGCGTGCAGTGCCTCGATCAGCTGGTCGAAGTCGTCCAGCGTCCCGAGCCGCGGGTCGACGTTGCGGTAGTCGTCGACGTCGTACCCGCCGTCGGCCAGCGCGGACGGGTAGAACGGGCTCAGCCAGACCGCGTCGATCCCCAGCGCCACCAGGTACGGGACTCGACTGATGATGCCCGGGAGGTCGCCGACGCCGTCACCGTTGGCGTCGGCGAAGCTGCGCGGGTAGATCTGATAGACGACAGCCTGCCGCCACCAGTCGGACTGAGCCGTTCGGGCCGTCGGGGTCGTCTGCGGACTCGTCACGATCGCCTCACTCGGAATCTGTTGGTAACCCGGGGTTTATATATAGGGTCTAAATTTAGAATCTGCATGTATTCTGCGGTCGGTAGGACGACAGGTCAAGTGGCTATTCCTCGGGAGGCGGAGCATGGCGAAACCACCGGCGACCCCGCCGACGGCCACCCCGACGATGTTGCGCCGGGTGAACGCGGGCAAGGTCCTAGGCGTGCTCACCCGCGCGCGGGTGATGACCGGCACCGGCCTGATCGAGGCCACCGGTCTGACCCGCGCGACCGTGCACGCGGTCTGCAACGACCTGATCTCGATGGGCTGGGTGGTCGAGCTCGATCCGGGCCGTACGTCGGTCGGCCGCCCGTCGCGGCGCTTCGAGTACAACAACCGCGCGGGGTACGTGCTCGGCATCGACATCGGCGCCTCGAAGACGACCGTGCTGGTCTCGGATCTCCGTGGCGAGACCGTCGCCAAGGCCGGCCGGCCCGCGGCGGATGTGAAGACGCCAGGCGAGCGGACCGAGATCGTGCACGAGACGGTGACCGAAGCGCTCGCGTCCGCCGGGGTCTCGAACGAACAGGTGCTGGTGGCAGGCGTCGGCGTCGCGGCGCCGGTCGACCGGGACGGAAACATCCTGGTCGACGACGAGTTCTGGCGGCGCTTCGACGGCGACCTGGCGAAGCGGCTGACCGAGCTGCACGGCTGGCCGGTCCTGCTGGAGAACGACGCGAACCTCGCCGCCCTCGGCGAGCACTGGCGGGGCGGGGCGCGCAACGTCGACGACCTCGTCGTACTGCTGGCCGGCGAGCGGTTCGGGTCCGGGCTGATGGACTCCGGGCGACTGCTGCACGGGAGCCGCGGCGGCGCCGGCGAGATGGTGTTCCTCAAGCTGATCGAGGGTGTGGGTGACACCCACGGCATCGCGCGGATCGCTCGCGAGAAAGGGACGGCGGCCGTCGCCGAGCCGTCCGTCGAGACGTCGCTGCGCAAGCTGGTCGACGGCGGCGAGGTGACCGCCGAGCAGGTGTTCAGCGCGGCGGCCGATGGCGATGAAGTTGCCCTAGGCATCCTTCAGGACATCGCCGCGCGGACCGCGCGGGTGATCGCCACCGTCGGCATCCTCTTCAACCCCGAGCTCGTGGTCCTCGGCGGCGCGGTCGCCGAGGCCGCCGCCGCACTGCTGCCCGACCTCGAGAAGCACCTGGCCGGCTACACCAGCACACCGCCACGCGTCGCCGTCTCGTCCCTCGGCGACGCGATCGTGTCCGTGGGCGCCGTCCGCCACGCCCTCAACTACGTCGAACAGCACGCCCTCGACCTCGAGCTGGGCTGCCGACCGAGCTGACCGTGGCTAGCGGGTCAGCTCTCTGGCGACCGCCTCGAGGACGATGACGTTGCGGCCGGAGGTGGTCGCCGAGGGGACGCCGGCCGGTACGACGGCCTGGTCTTCGGGGATGCCTGTGCAGAGGACGAAGACGTTCTCCGGGTGGCCCTGGACGAGATGGTCGAGCGCTTCGCGCATCCACGGCGTACGGCCCGCGTCCTGAACGGCGATCACCAGCGGGCGGCCGGCGGCGGCTTGAGCTGCCTTGGCGATCGCGTCGTTCCCCGGCTCGGCCGCGTCGGTCATGCGGTGCTCGCCGCGCAGTACGACGCCGTCCGCGCCGGGAGCGACGCGGGTGAAGATCTCGGGGAGGCCGGAGAAGTACGGGTTCCAGGCCGGATGCAGGCCCTGGGTGAGGTCGATGACGTACGGCGCGGGGCCGAGTGCGGGGAACGTCTGATTGGCTACCACGCGGGCGGCGACCTCGCGGATCGGCGCACCGTCGAGACCCGGCTGCCGGGTGCGGCCGCCGAGAGAAGTGGCCAGCGCGCGGACCCGGGCAGCCGCATCGGCGATGCGCTCAGCCGGAAGCGCGCCGGCGCGCACAGCGTCGGCCACCCGGGCGGTCAGGGCGTGGGGGTCCGCAGTACCGACGGCGATCATTGCGAGATCGGCGCCCGCGGCGATCGACGCGACGGCGGCGTCCTCGATCGACCGGTTCTTGGTGATCGCCTGCATCTCGAGCGCGTCGGTGGTGATGACTCCGGTGAAGCCGAGCTCCTCGCGCAGCAGTCCGGTCAGTACGCGGTGCGAGAGGGTGGCCGGCTGGTCGTCGTACGCCGAGAACACGATGTGCGCGCTCATCACCACGTCGGCGCCCGCGGCGATGGTCGCCTGGAACGGCGCGAGCTCGACCGCCTTGACCTCCTCGATCGAGCGATCGACCCGCGGGAGGTCCGAGTGCGAGTCGACTGCCACGTCGCCGTGGCCCGGGAAGTGCTTGGGGCAGGCTGCGATACCCGCCTCGTGGACGCCCTCGACGAACGCGACGCCGTGCCGCGAGACGACGTCCGCCGTACGGCCGAACGAGCGGGTGGAGATGATCGGATTCGCGGGGTTGCTGTTCACGTCGACCGACGGTGCGAGCATCAGGTCGATGCCGAGGGCAGCGAGCGTCGCTGCGGCGTCGCGGGCCGAGGCCCGGGTCAGATCGACGTCGTCCAGGTCGCCGAGCAGGCGCGGTGAGGCGAGCGGCCACGGGTTTGCCGGGGCGAGGTGGCTGAACTCACCGCCTTCGTGATCGATCGCAACGATCAGGTCCGGGCGCTCCGCCCGTAGGGAGGCCGTCAACGCGGCCACCTGCTCGGCGTTCGCGACGTTGCGCGTGAACAGGATCACCGCCCCGAGCCCACCGGCGACGGCCCGCCGGAGCTCGTCGGTGGCAGTCGTCCCACTGAAGCCGACGACCAGCGAGCCGGCGGCGTCCCGATCCAGTTGATCACTCATCCCCCAACCCTCTCCTGCCGCGGGGTTCGCGCGCCACCCGTCACCGACAGCTAATAATTAGCCGCCTTCGGACGCCCGGAGGGGCATCGTTGTCAGGACCTGTCATGGCAGTTAACTGCCGTCTTCCTGCGGGTTTGCCGCGATTACTTGCAATCACCTCTGTCTGTTCGGGCCGACTACGGATAACGTTGTCTCTCGACCTGACCGCCCTGACCGGGGGGACGATGAGCGACGACGAAGCGATGGCGCGGGAGACCGTGCTGGGCATCGACATCGGCGGCACGAAGATGGCCGCCGCTTTGGTGTCCGCTGACGGCACGATTCTCACCGGCGACCGGATCCTCACCCCGCCCGGCGACGCCGACGAGGTGTTCGCCGCGCTCGGCGAGCTGATCAACCGCGTCCGCGGCGACGTCACTCCCCTGGCCGTCGGCATCGGCTCGGCCGGTCCGCTCGACCAGCAGCACGGCCTGGTCTCCCCCGTGAACATCGCCGGATGGCGCAACTTCCCCTTGGTCGACCGCGTGCGCGCACTGACCGGCGACGTACCCGTGGCTCTTGGGCTGGACGGGCACTGCTTCGCGCTCGGTGAGTTCTGGAGCGGTGCCGGCCGGGACGCGGACACGCTGCTGGGGATCGTGGTGTCCACCGGCGTCGGCGGCGGTCTGGTCGTCGACGGCAGGCCATGGATCGGGCAGTCCGGCAACGCGGCGCACATCGGCCATGTCGTGGTCGACCAGGACGGCGAGTCGTGCGCTTGCGGCTCTTACGGGTGCGTCGAGGCTTATGCGAGCGGTCCGCGGATGGTTGCGCGGGCTAAGCGGCGAGGATGGCGTACGGACGAGGACGTCGATGCCGCCGTACTGGCGGCTGACGCCGCGGCCGGTGACGCGCTGGCGCTGGCGATCTTCGATGACGGCGCGCAGGCGCTGGCCGCCGGGATCGTGGCGACCGCGGTCACCGTCGATCTCACCACTGTCGTGATCGGCGGAGGGGTCGCGAAGGCTGGACCGGTGCTGTTCGACCCGGTGCAGGCCTGGGTGAAGCGGCTGGCGCAGTTGCCGTTCGTCGCGGATCTGACCGTGGAGCCCGCCCAGCTGGACAATGCCGGACTGCTCGGCGCGGCGCACCTCGCCTGGGCCTCCGTCGCCTGAACCGCACAACATCGTCCGCTCGGAAAGGCTTATCTCGCGCATCTTTGCGCAATTTTTACCAATCTCAGGAATCTGTGTAACGCCTGCCCTGTCCCACCCGATTCAAGGGATGGATGGGGTGGGGGCACCGTCATCCACGGACGGTCAGAGGGGGGCCTGGGACCGGCCGGAGCGGTTGATCGAGGGGGGCCTTGGATCAACCGGACACGTGAGCGGCGGGCGAGGAGACTCACCCGCCGCAACCGTGTGACCCGCAGGTCGGGAACCGCCGAGCTTCAGGAGGCGTCCGACCGGCTTGGTGAGTGATCGATCTGGTGGAGGGACGAGATCGAACGCGGGTTCTGCATCGTGGACGGCGGTCGGTGGCCAGCGGGAGGGCTGCTACCGAACCTGACCCCTCGCCCACGGTGCAGAACCGACCTCTACGGCTTCAGCCACTCCGGTTCGGGGAGCCGGGTGCGGTCGAGGCGGCCGTTGTCGTCCAGCGGGAGCTCCTCGATCGGGATCAGATCGGCCGGCACGAGGTAGATCGGCAGTTCCTTGCCCAGGTCAAGCATCAACCGCGCGAGGACGGCGGGATCGCTGTCCTCGAGGACGACGTACCCGATCAGGCAGGTGTCACCGCCGGGGTTCGGCTGGGCCACCACGACCGCGTCGACCACGCCGGGCTGGTCGGCCAGCACGTGCTCGGTCTCGCCCGGCTCGACCCGGTGGCCGCGGATCTTCACCTGGTCGTCGGCGCGGCCCAGGTACTCCAGCATGCCGTCGGCGCGCCAGCGGCCGAGGTCGCGGCTGCGGTAGAGGCGCGCGCCCGGGTGGCCCGGATCCGGCACGAACGCGTGCTCGGTCTCCTCCGGGCGCCCGATGTAGCCCTGGGCCACGGCCGCGCCGCCGAGGTGGATCTCGCCGACCGCGCCGACCGGCACGGGCCGCAGGGCCGCATCCAGGAGACGTACGACGACACCCTCGATCGGGCGACCGATCGAGGGCCGGTCCTCGGCCGGATCGACCTCGTGGATCGTGGTCACGATCGACGCCTCGGTCGGGCCGTACTCGTTGAACAGCCGGCAGTCCGGGTGCGCGGTGAGGAAGTCTCTGACCTTGTGCGTCAGCACCATCGCCTCGCCGCCCGCGACGATCTCACGCAGGGCGGGAAGCTCGGGCAGGCGGCGCATGGTCGCCAGCAGCGCAGTCAGCGGGCTGAACGCCATGAACAACCGCTCGACGTTGTGATCGCATAGCGCCGCGACCACCGCGTCCGGGTCGTATCGGTCGTCCTCGCCGATGAGCACGAGCGCCGCGCCGGAGGCCAGCGTCGTGAACATCTCCTGCACATGGACGTCGAAGCCGAACGAGGTCCATTGCAGCGTCCGCAGCGATCGGCGGGTCCGCAAGTAGTGCCGGACCAGGTTGACCGGGCCGCGGTGCGGGACGATGACGCCCTTCGGGTTGCCGGTCGATCCGGACGTGTAGATGCAGTAGGCAACATCATCGGCCGCCGCGCGGACCGGCGGGGCCTGGCGTGCTCGGGGGTCGTTGTCCATTGCCGCGACCGGGATGAGCTTGAGACCGAGCCGATCGGCCAGCGCGGCGTCGTCACCGACCAGCGCGACGGCCGCGGCGTCCTGGACCATGAACGCCCAGCGGGACTCGGGTACTCCGGGATCCAACGGGAGGTAGGCGGCGCCGGACTTGAGTACGGCGAGGACCGCGACGACCATTTCGGTGCCTCGGGCAACGCGTACTGCGACCAGCTGGCCGGGCTTCACGCCGAGGTCGACCAGCTGCCAGGCGACGGCGTTCGAGCGGTGGTCGAGGTCGGCGTACGTGAGCTCGCGATCGCCTTGCACCAGGGCGATCGCGTCCGGCGTACGGGCGACCTGCTGCTCGAAGAGCGTGTGCAGTCCGCTGAGCTCGCCGGCGACGACGGCGTCACGGCGTACCCGGCCGACCGGACCGCTGGGGTCGACGTCGCCCTCGAGTTCGCGGAGCGCCTTGAGGTCTTCCTCGATCGGGATGACGAGCTGCGGGATCCGCAGGTCCGGCCGGTTCGTTGCCCTGCGCAACACTTCGGCGAGGTAGTCGAGCAGGCGCTCGATCGTTGCCTGCTCGAACAGTCCGGGGCGGTAGTCCGCCGTACAAATGATGCCGGCGCCGTGGTGGGTCAGGCGGAACCGCAGGTCGACGGTCGCGGGCAGGTCGTCGTCGCCGTCCTCGAAGTCGACGAGAATCTGGAAGAGCGGGTCGCGCTCCAGTACGGCGAGGTCGGTGCCGGCGTGGTCGAACGCGCCGGCGGTGATGTCGCGGACGCGCTGGGCGAGCTCGCCCAGCTCGGGCTCGCCGGACAGGTCGATGCGCAACGGGAGCGCGCGGCGGGCCGCGGTCGAGGTGTCGCCCTTGGGGCGGCTGAGCGCGGAGCCGATCGTCACGTCTTCCTGCGCGGCGAACCGGCCGAGTACGGTGGCAACCGCGGCCAGCATCGTCATCACGGGGCTCAGCTTGCGCTCCCGGCTGAAGGCGAACACCGCATCGCCGAGCTCTTCCTCAAGCTCTTGCTTGACCGAGGCAACGGTGTCGTCGCCGGCCGTCCGGACACGATCCGCAGGAAGCACCAACGGCTCGGCACCGGCCAGCACCTGGTTCCAGTACCCGAGGTCGGCACGCCGCGCCTCAGCGGTCGCCTGCCGCGCCGCCGCAGCCTCCAGATCCTCATCAACCCAGGACTCGTCCGACTGGCCGCCTGCGGCAGTGTCCAGCTGATCGGTATCTGCGGCATCCGATTGGTCGGTCGCTCCGGCATCCGGCTGGCCGGTGGCCGCCGTGTTCTGCTGGCCGGCTGCTGCGGCGTCCTGCTGGCCGGTGGCCGCGGCGTTCTGCTGACCGGGTGCCGCGGTGTTCGGCTGGCCGGTGGCCCCGGTGATCTGCTGACCGGCTGCCGCGGCGTTCTGCCGGTCGCCTGCCGCGGCGTCCTGCTGGCCGGTGGCCGCCGTGTTCTGCTGACCGGCTGCCGCGGTGTTCCGCTGGCCGGCTGACGCGGTGTTCTGCCGGTCTGTTGCCGCGGCGTCCTGCTCCACCTCGTCCGCGGTGTCGGCCTGCTCGGCCTGGACGTCCTGCTCTGTGTGCTCTGTCTGCTCGGCGTCGTCTGGCTGGTCGCCGAGGAGGGCCAGTTGTTCGCGCATGAGTTGCGTGACGCCGTCGACCAATTGGCCTGCCACGCGGAGCTGCTGCGACATGAGCGCAGCCATCCCACTCCCCGGCAGCTCAGCCTCGCTGGTCGCCGCCGCAGCCTCGTCCACCTTCGCCGCAAGCTCGGCCAGCCCCGACCCGAGCACAGCCAACGCCGCCCGAGGATCCCGCGCCTGCTCAACGACCGGCTCCGCGGGATCCTCATCAACCCCAGCGACCGCAGCATCCTCCGCGGCGTCAGCCGCGTCCGTCGCTTCCGCTTCCTCAGCCGGCTCGACGTTCTCATCCGACGCTGCACGGTCCGCCTGCTCGGCCTCGGCTTCAGGTTCTGCGGTTTGGACCGCGACTGCGGTCGCGAGCTTGTGCGGCGTCGTGTACGTCAGGAACAGATCGTCCGGCGCCAACTCCGCGTCGAACCGGCTGTTGATCTCGTCGATCACCGGCGCCATGGACGCCGGCGTCGCACCGAGCTCGGCGAACGTGTGGTCCACCGTCAGGTCGTACGGATCTAGATTCAACTGCTCACACGTCGCATCAAGCACGACATTCAACGACTCGCGGTACCGCTCGGCCTCGCTCCCGGACAGCGCCCCGGCCTGCGTCAGGTAGTCCGCGTCGATCGCGTGCGTCTCGGCCGGCAGCGCGAACGGCGAGCGCTCGCCCTCATCGACCACCGTCGGCTCCGGCTCCGCGGGGAGCGTCGGCGGGTCCAGCGGGATCCGCTTCACCGCCGCGTTCGACGGCGGCTCGAACACCGGCGCCTGCGCCCGAGCGGCCCGCTCGAACGGATTCGGCTGCACGCGCGCCGCGGCCGCATTGTTGTCCCCGGCAACCGCCGTACCGGGACCGACCAGCACCGTCACCGACGGGTCGACCGGGTGGTACACGCGACGGAACGGGTACGTCGGCAACGGCACGCGGCCGCCGTCCGGGTAGACCTTCGCCCAGGCGATCTCGGTGCCCTGCTCGTACAGCTCGGCCAGCCCGTTCATCGTCGCGAGCACCGGATCCTGCCCGAGGCGCTGCGCGGGGATCCACGTGCTGTTCGGCGCGATCCGGCGACCGGCGGGGCTCAGTACGGCGTCGGGCCCGAGCTCCAGGAATCGCCGGCAACCAGCGGCCGTGACCGCCTCGACCGCATCCCCGAACAGGACCGGCTGGCGCAACTGCCCGACCAGGTAGTCACCGTCGAGCACGGTCCCGGACTCGAGCAGATCGCCCGACCAGCTCGACACCATCGGCGTCCGCAACGGCTTCAGCGTGATCTCGCCGACGATCTCGGCAAAGTCGGCCAGTATTGGATCGACCAACGAACTGTGGAACGCCCGATCCACATCCAGCCGCTGCCAGGCCACCTCGAGCCGATCCAGCTGCGCCGCGAGCTGTCCGACGATCACCTCGGACCCGGTCAGCACGAACGACTGCGGACCGTTGCCTGCAGCAACCTCCACACCCGCGGTGCGGGCGATCTCGCGGACCCGATCGGCATCCGCGCGTACCGAGACCATTGCCCCGGGCACCGTTCCGCGTTGCATCAGTTCGCCGCGCTTCGCGGTCAGTCGTACGCCGTCCTGCAGCGACAACGCGCCCGCGACGCACAGAGCGGCGTACTCCCCCACGCTGTGTCCGACAACGAGCGCGGGCTGCACACCGAACGACTGCCAGAGCCGCGCGAGTGCGAGCTCGAACGCGAACAGCGCCGGCTGCGCGGTCTCGGTCGGCCACACGCCTTCCGCAGTACCGGCCGCCGGGGTGAGCAGTAGCTCGAGCAGACTGCCGCCGGTCTCCTCGTGGTACACGCGGTCGCACTCGTCGAGCACCGACCGGAACACCGGGAAGCGTGCGGCGAGCCCGGCCGCCATACCGCGGCGCGCAGCACCCTGACCAGTAAACGCGTAGCCCAGCGGACCAGGTCCACCCCGCGGTACTTCGGTTGCCTGCGCGGACCCGAGCGCCTCGACCAACTCGGCCTCGGTGCCACCCGCGACCGCGATCCGGTGTCGGTGCGCGGGACGGCCGAGTGCCGCCGTACCGGCGAGGTCGATGAGCCGATGGCCGGTGCCGTGGTCGAGGTCCGTGCGGTACAACTCCACCAGGTCGGCCAGGGCGTCCGGGTCGGGCGCGGACAGCGGGAGTACGACGGGGCCGTCGTCGCCGCGGCGGATCTGCCGCGGCGCTTCCTCGACGATCACGAGCGCATTGGTGCCGCCGGCATCGATCGCGCTGACGCCGGCGCGCAGCGTCGTACCGTCGGCCGTCCATTCGCGCGCCTCGGTGCCGATCACGAACGGGCTGCCGTCGAGGCCGAGCGCCGGGTTCGGCGCGGTGTAGTTGATCGTCGGCACGAGCATCCGGTGCTGCAGCATCAGGATCGTCTTGATCAGGCCGGCCATGCCCGCGGCGCTGTCGAGGTGGCCGATATTCGGCTTCACGGACCCGATCGTGCAGAACCCGACCTTGTCGGTGTGCCTTCTCAGCGCGGTCGTCAATGAGCGGACCTCGGCCGCGTCGGCGGTAGCGCTGCCGATCCCGTTCGCCTCGATGTAGCTGAGCGAGTCGGCGTCGAACCCGGCTCGCTCGAGCGCGCGCTCGATCAGCTCGACCTGGTTCCCGGACGGGGCGTCGGCGTTGCTGACCGCCGTACCGCGGATCACGGCGTACACCGTGTCGCCGTCGGCGAGGGCCTGGTCGAGACGCTTCAGCAGCACCGCGGCCACGCCGTTGCCTCCGACCGTGCCATCGGCGTCCGCGGCGAACGCGCGCACATGGCCGCTCGGCGACAGGATCGACTCCGGCGTCGGGTGGTAACTCGTTGCCTGAGGCACCTGTACGGCGGCGGCGCCGGCGAGCGCGAGATCAGCATCGCCCGAACGCAACGCCTGACAAGCCAGGTGTACGGCGACCAGCGACGACGACCACGCAGACTGCACGCCGATCGCGGGTCCGGTGAGACCGAGGCGGTACGCGACCCGGGTGGCGAGCGAGTCGCGCGACTGGTGCTGGCGGTTGTACAGGTTCATGCCCGAGCCCGCGAAGACGCCGACGCGCCCCGACGTACCGGCGTACCCGCCATGCTCCAACGCCTGATGACAAACCTCGAGGAACAACCGCTGAGCCGGATCCATCAACTCCGCCTCGCGGTCACTCAACCCGAAGAACTTCGCATCGAACGACTCGACGTGCTCGAGCACCCCACTGACCGCAACCGCCCCGTCCCCCTGCCCCACCTCCTCCGGCGAGAACCGCCGAACACTCTCCACACCCCCCACCAAGTTCTCCCAAAACTCCCCAACTCCCTCAGCCCCCGGAAACCGCCCAGCCAGCCCCACAACCGCCACCGGCTCAACCACACCCGCCCGCCCCGCGGAGGCCGCAGGCACGGAGGACGCAGACGCCGAGGTCGCGGGCACGCCGGACACAGGCATACCGGTCGCGGGTGCTGCACTCACACGAGCTGCAGTCGCCGCGGGAGCAGCCGCAGCTCCTGCAGGTGCTGCGGTTACAGGCGCGGCCAGGGAGGTCGCGGACGTACTGGCCGCGGGCACGTCGGACGCAGGTACGTCGGTCGCCGGTACGTCGGAGGCCGGTACGTCGGCAGCAGGTACCTCAGCAGCAGGTACGTCGGACGCGGGTACGTCGGACGCAGGAACGTCGGCAGCAGGAACGTCGGCGGACGCACGTACCTCGGACGCCGCTGCGTCGGAAGCGCGTACGTCGGACGCGGGTACGTCGGACGCAGTCGCCTTACCCGTCACTGCGTCGGCCACCGCGTCGTCCGCTACAGCAGCCTCAGCCGCGTTGGCCTCAGTTGCGTCAACCTTGTCGGCGCCTGCCTGCTCGGCCTGGTCGGTCCCCGCCTGCTCGGCCTCGTCGGTGCCTAGCTCTTGGGCCTCGTCGGTGCCTGCCTCTTGGGCCTCGTCGGCGGCCACGTCTTCGGCATCGCTCGGGTCGGGCTCGGCGGAGGGAGTTGACTCGGTTGCCTCGAGCTCCGCGGTCTCAGGTGCGTCGGACTCGGCGGGGTCAGTTACCTCGGACTCTGCCTCGGCGGTTTGCTCGTCGGTCAGGTCTTCGGGGGTGGACTGTTCCTCGACCTCAGCGTCCGCAGCTACCGGCGCCGGCTGAGCATCAGTTGGCTCGTCGTCGGTCGAGGCGTCACGCGACGAGCGTTCGTACTCTCCGTCGCCCTCAGGACCTTCCGCCTGAACAGATGCGTGTTCGTGCGCGGCCTGCTCAGCTTCCTGGGGTTCGTCGACGAGCTGTCCGTTGTCTGCCTCGTCTGTTGTCGCAGGTACGGCGTCTGGCTGCTGCTCCGTGCCAGGTTCTTGTGTGGCGCCGCCCTCAGCCACGGGGTGCCCAGCCGCGGACTCGTCCTCAGACGCGGGCGAGTCGGCCCCGACGGCCTCGGGCTCGGCCGTGCGTACTGCGTTGGCTTCAGACGTCGGTGCGCCAGGCGCGGCGGACAGGCCGGGCTCGTCTGCAGGTACGGCGGTTGTAGTCGCCGTGGGCGGTGTCGCGGAGGACTCCGCGGCCGAGTCGGACTCGGTCGCAGGTACTGCGGTGCCGTCGGACTCGGGCGCTGCAGGCGTGGCGGCTTCGGCGGAGGACTCGGGAGCGTCCGCAGGTACTGCGTTGGTTGCAGCGGCGGGCGATGTCGCCGTGGACTCTGCATCCGACTCGGCTGCAGTCGCGGGTGCCGCGGTGGCGTCAGACGCGAGCGTTGCAGGCGCGGCGGACTCGGCGGACTCGGCGGACTCGGCGGACTCGGCGGTCTCGGACGTCAGCTCGGGTTCGGCCGCGGGTACTTCGGTGGCCTCGCGTGCGGGTGCCTCGTCTGCGGGCTCGGCTTCAGGCGTTGGAGCTGCAGGCGAGTCCGATCCGTTGAGCTTGGGGGTGCGCTCGAGCTCGGCCGCATCGGCGGATGCTGCCTGCGTGCTGGACTCGGAAGTCAGCTCGGGATCGGTCGCCGGTACGGCGGTGGCCTCGGACGCAGGTGGCTCGTCTGCAGGCTGGTCTTCGAGCGTTGCTGTCACAGGCGAATCGGCACCGGCGGGTGCTGCGGGCGTGCGGGATTCGGACGTTGGCTCAGGCTCAGGCTCAGCTTCGGCGGCGTCGGAGGCGGGCGGCTCGACCGCGGGTGCTGGCGGGGTCTCGGGTCTGGAGGGTGCCGGCGGAAGCTCGCTGGTTACCGAGGACTCTGCGTGGGTTGAGGGTGCAGAGCCTGTGGACGGATCGGTGTGTATGTAGGCCGGCGCGTCGGCTGGCTCGGATGGCGCGGCATCGGACGCGGTTTGCTCGGATGGTGCAGGCTCCGGCTGTGCGGGCTCGGCGGTGCCCGGCTCGGACATAACAGCACTGGGCCCAACGGAAGCGGATGTCGACTGCTCGTGTGGCGACTGCTCCGGTGCCAGCTGCTCGGATGTGGCTTCGGCGGAGCTCGCTTGGTGGGCCGACACCTGCTCGGGTGGCGTCTGGTTGGTGGGTGCCTGGTCGGGTGACAGCTGCTCTGACTCTGCAGTGTCTGGCGCAGTCGCGGCAGGTGCCGGCACGGCGGAGGCCGACGGGTCGGAGGCCGACTGCCGCGACGTGGGCTGATCGGGGGGCGACTGCTCGTGTGCTGCCTGCGGGGAGGGGACGCTCTCGGAGGTTGACTGCTCCGACATGGCCTCACCGGACGCGGCCTCACCGGACGCGGCCTCACCGGACGCGGGCTGCTCGGACCCGGAGTGCTCGGGAGGTGGTTGGGGGGTGCCGAGGGTGGGGCGTTGGGGGGGTGTGGGGATGGATTGTTGGAGTTCGCGTTTCCAGGCCAGGCGGACTACCGGGAGTTCGGTGGTGCGTTCTGAGGGGTCCTCGTCGGCGTAGGGCGTGGTTTCGGGGGTTGCCGAGGGGCCCTGGCCGGTGGGGCCGGAGTTGGGAGTGGCGCCTGCCGGTTCTACATGGGGGGCGGCGGGGGGCTGGAGGAGGGTGCCGTCGATCCAGCGTTGCTTCAGGAGCGGGCGGAGGATCTTGCCGCCGGGGGTGGTGGGGAAGTCGCGGCGGGGTACGCCGACGACCTCGGCCGACAGCCCGAGCCGGGTCTGGATGAGGCTTCGGATGGCCTGGTCCATGCCGGGGACCGAGTCTGGGGTCAACGCGTAGAACACGACCAGGCGGTCGGTCCCGGACGCCTCGTCCGCGACACCGCACGCAGCCACGAGACCGTGCTCCGCGCCGACAACAGTCGCCGCGACGGACTCGATGTCGTGGGCGTAGTGGAGCTTGCCGGACATGATGATGCGTTCGCTGTCCCGGCCGGTGATGACGACCTGGCCGCCGGTGATGAAGCCCTGGTCGCCGGTCGCGAGCCACTTGCGGGCCGGCCAGTTCCCCACCGGGAACGCCATGCGGTCGGCCTCGAGGTTCCCGAGGTACCCGGGCGTCACCCGAGCGGACGCGACCTGCAGCTGACCGATCCGGCCCTCCGGCAGGACGGCGCCGTTCGGAGCCACGATGCGCACCGTCGTACCAGGAGCCGGCGCCCCGACGGACACGAGCGACAGAACGCCAGGTACTTCGGTCCGTGGCTTGCCGGGCCGGGCGACGGCGACCTTGCCGGACGACGGCCGCTGGTCCACCCACTCGACCACGCCGGTCGGTGGGATGCGGACGCGATGCACATTCGGCGTCAGCCCGGGCCGCGCAAAGGTGATCCCGGTGACCGTCTCCGTCATCCCCCACGCCGCGACGAACGTCTCGGGTACGACGCCGAACCGGTTCGTCACGCGCAAGAACTCCGACATCACCGGCACGGTGATCTGCTCGCCGCCGCTGACCAGACTGCGCAGCGCGGAAAGGTCCCAATGCCGATCCGGCTCCCCCGCGACAGCAGCGGTCGCGAGCCGGTACCCGAAGTTCGGCGACCACGAGTGGTTGACACGATGCTGGTCCATCAGGTCGAGCCAGCGCAGCGGGTTGGCCAGCACCCAGTCCGTGTTCACGTGGATGTTCGTGCACCCGGTGAACACGGGCAGCAGGTGATACAGCAGGAACGCGCCGCTGCGATCGAGCGGCAACCAGTTCAGCGTCGTCTGCCCCGGCCGCACCGGCAGCATCGCCGGCGTACCGGCGGCGAACTCCACCAGACCGCGGTGCGTCAGCTGCACGATCTTCGGCGTACCGGTCGATCCCGACGAAAGCATGAGTACGGCGACATCGTCCGCGGCAGGCCGGTGGAAGTCAGAGGTGGGCTCGTGGCCGGCCATCGCGTCGGGGTCGAGGACCGGCAGGCCGAGGTCGTTCGGCAGGTCGGACGGGCGGCCGATCAGAACCGTCCAGCCGAGCAGGTCGGTGATCTTGCGGAGCCGCTCGCGGCCTTCCTCGGTCCGGTCGCCGCCAGGGTTCGGCGCGACCAGCAGCGGGCGGATGCCACCGAGCGTGCAGGCCCAGAACGCGGCGAAGAAGCCGACCGGCTCGGTGCAGTGCACGACGGCGGGATCACCGGCGCGTACGCCGTTCGCGCGCAAGCCGGCCAGGATCCGGGCAGCGAGCTCGAGCAGTGTCGGGAAGTCGAGCTTGGTCTCGCGGCCGTCCGGCCCGATCTCGACCACGCCGGCGGCGCTGAAGTCGCGAGCGGCCCGCAGCAGCGCGCTCGGCAGGTCGCGCGGGTACCCGGCGGGAATCATCAATGCCGGCCCGGTGGAGATCGCCGGCCGGTCTGCGCCACTTCTCACGCCGATGCCACCACCAGCTGCACGACAGGCTGCATCGGGGGCTCAGGTGCGGGGACGACGGGACGCGTGCACACGCCGGCGACGAGCGTAGAGACGCCGACCAGTTGGCGACCCACGGACACGCGCCTCCCGAACTGGACGGAGCGGGTTCAGGGCAGACCCGCCTCACTTCACACCGAAAGCAGCCCCGTATTTCCGCCTGCCGGAACGATGCCGTGACCGGGTCTCCCCGGTATGTCATCGCGCCGACCGACAGCCGTGAACCCTACCAGCCGCGACCCGCCCTGGAGGAGTCCGTTCTCACCAGCCGATGGTTAAGAATTGTGCGACTCACGACACCGATCACAACGAGTGTCAGCGCGTTCCGATACGGCCCACGACGGCAAACCTGCAACAAACCTGACGACACGGCGTGCCGACGGCGAGAACATGGGCCAATGAGTGAGACGGGTCCAGAGGTCCGCACGATTTCCGGACTCGTTCGGGGACGCAGCGAGAACGGTTTGGCGGTGTTCCGCGGCATTCCGTTCGCCCGTCCGCCGGTAGGCGAACTGCGCTTCGCGGCGCCGCAGCCGGCGGAAGCATGGGACGGCGTACGCGAGGCGCTCGAGTTCGGACCGCCGCCGCCACTGTCGCTGGTCTTCGGCCCGCCGTCGAACCCGGCGACCGGCGACGACTGGCTGACCGTCAACGTCTGGTCGCCCGACCCCAGCGCGAGGCTCCCGGTGATGGTGTGGGTCTACGGCGGCGCGTATGCGATCGGTCAGTCCGGCGATCCGTCGTACGACGGGACGCGGCTGGCCGGCGAGGGTGACGTGGTCGTGGTGACGTTCAACCACCGGCTCGGCGTCGACGGGTTCGGGCAACTGGAGGGCGCTCCGGCGAATCGCGGGCTGCTCGACCAGGTCGCTGCGCTCGAGTGGGTGCGCGCGAACATCACCGATTTCGGCGGCGACCCGAAGAACGTGACGGTCTTCGGTGAGTCAGCCGGCGCGGGTTCGATCGCGGCGCTGCTCGCGATGCCGCTGGCAGCCGGACTCTTCCGAAGGGCGATCACACAGAGTGCGCCGGGGACCTTCTTCTCGCCGCCGCTGGCCGGCGACATCATGACCGCGATCGCCGACCTGCTGGACCTCGCGCCCACCGTCGACAATCTTCGAAAGGCCTCGATCTCGGACCTCGTCGATGCCTCGGACGCAGTGACCACCGGGATGCGGTCGGAGACCGATCGGTGGGGCACAGCGGCGTACCTGGGGATCCCGTTCGCGCCGGTCGTCGACGGCGATGTACTGCCGCGGACGCCGTTCGAAGCGCTGGCCGACGGAGCGGGCCGCGGTGTCGATCTCATCGCGGGTCACACGCGGGACGAGTACCGGCTGATGCTCGCGGCCGATGGCCGGCTGGGCAACCTGACCGACGAGCACGCCGCGACCGCGCTGCGGATGCTTGCGCCGGCCGGCTACCGCGAGGCCTACCCGGACGCGACCGCGGAGCAGCTGTACGAGCTGACCCACTCCGACTGGCTGTTCCGGATGCCGAGCCATCGGCTGGCCGAGGCGCAGGTCGCCGGCGGAGGCCGTGCGTACGCCTACGAGCTTGCGTGGCCGGACACCGGTCTCGGCGCATGCCACGGTCTCGACGTACCGCTGGTGTTCGGCACCACGCCCCTGCTCGGCTTCCTGCTCGACCCGTCGGAGCTGCCTGACGCCGACCAGGTCACACAGCTCTTCCGAACCGCCTGGACCAGATTCGCTCACACGGGCGACCCCGGCTGGCCCGAGTACGACACCGACCATCGAGAGACCGCCGTGTTCACCACGGAACTGACGGTCACGCCGTACCCCGAGGAGACCTCACGCCGATTGTGGGCGGGTCAGCTGTTCGAACAACTGGAGATGGTGGGCGAAGAGGGGATCGAACCCCCGACATCTTCCTTGTAAGGGAAGCGCTCTACCGCTGAGCTATCCGCCCGGATCAAACGACCGGAGGAGTCTACCTGAGGTTCAGGGCTGCCAGTGCCTCCGCGTAGTCGTCGGGGTTGCGGGCATCGGGGATCGGGTTGACGACGGACCACCGGACCACTCCGGTGCGGTCCACCACGAAGGTGCCGCGGAGGGCGCAGCCGCGGTCCGCAGCGAAGACGCCGTACGACGAGGCGATCTCGCCGTGGGGCCAGAAGTCGGTGAGGAGGCCGAAGTTCAAACCCTGTGCGTCGGAGTACGCACGGAGGGTGAACATCGGGTCGCACGAGATCGCCAGGAACTCGGCGGCCGCGAGCAGGTCCGGGCGGTCCCGGAGTGCGGCCAGTTCACTGGTGCAGACTTGGCTGAAGGCATACGGATAGAAGACCAGTACGACGTCCCGCCGGCCGGTGAAGTCGCTCAGCCGGACCTCTTCGCCGTACTGGTTCCGAGTGCTGAAATCGGGGGCCCGGCTGCCGGCAGCCGGGATCGTCACCCGCGGCGGCCGGACTTCGGAACCACCAGTTTGGTCGCGGACCAGTCATCGGTGACGCTCAGCGTGCTGGTCGTGGCCAGGCCCGCCACCGGGGCGGCCTCGGCGATGTCGCTGGTCTCGACGTACCCGTCGCGACCGACCTTCGGCGTCATAAGCCAGACGATCCCGCCGGCCTTCAGGTCGGTCAAGATGTCGAAGAAGGCGTCGACCAGGTCACCGTCGTCCTCGCGGAACCAGAGCAGGACGACGTCGACGACCTCGTCGGTGTCCTCGTCGACGAAGGCTTCGCCGGTGATCTCCCGGATCGCATCGCGGAACTCGTCGTCGCAGTCATCGTCGTACCCGATCTCCTGGACGACCCAGCCTGGCTCCAGGCCGAGCCGGGAGGCCATGTTCGGCACTCCGCCCTTGCCGTCCGCGTGGTCCGCGGTCGCGCTCACGTGTCCTCCTCCGTGGTCCCCGCTGCCCGGGGGTAGGTGTCAGTACCACTCAGTTAGCGATAGTCCATCGTGTCGTACCGCGTCGCGCAAGTATGCACCAGGTGTCCGTGACGTGTCCGGTATCCGCGTGGCGGGTACCGGGCGTGTCCGCTGGGCTCAGCCCCGGCCAGCCGGAATCGGTCCGGAAGGGAAGGCGAAGTAGAACGCATTCCGAACAGGTGACAGGATTGCTGTGAAGAGCAACCAGAGAGAACGGCAGGACACCGTGGCTTCCGGACACGAACCACCAGCCATCATCACCGAGGGGATGCCCACCCAGCTCCCCGACATCGACCCCGACGAGACGCGTGAATGGGTCGAATCGCTCGACGCCGTCCTGGACGAACGGGGCAAGGCGCGAGCGCGCTACCTGATGCTCAAACTGATCGAGCGAGCCCGGGAGCGACAGGTCGGCGTGCCCGCACTGCGGAGCACCGACTACATCAACTCGATCCCGCCCGAGCGGGAGCCCTGGTTCCCCGGCGACGAGCACATCGAGCGACGGATCCGGGCGTTCATCCGATGGAACGCCGCGGTGATGGTGAGCAAGGCCAACCGCAAGGGCCTCGAGGTCGGCGGCCACATCGCCACCTACCAGTCCGCGGCCAGCCTGTACGAGGTCGGCTTCAACCACTTCTTCCGCGGCAAGGACCACCCCGGCGGCGGCGACCAGATCTTCATCCAGGGTCACGCCTCCCCCGGTATGTACGCGCGCGCCTTCCTCGAGGGCCGGCTGTCCGCGGACGACATGGACGGGTTCCGCCAGGAGGTGTCCCGCGGCCCGCACCAGGGCCTGTCGTCGTACCCGCACCCCCGGCTGATGCCGGACTTCTGGGAGTTCCCGACCGTCTCGATGGGACTGGCCGCGCTGAACTCGATCTACCAGGCGCGCTTCAACCGGTACCTGCACAACCGCGGTATCAAGGACACCAGCCAGCAGCACGTCTGGGCGTTCCTCGGTGACGGCGAGATGGGTGAGCCGGAGTCGCTCGGCGCGATCGGCCTGGCCGCGCGCGAGGAGCTCGACAACCTCACCTTCGTGATCAACTGCAACCTGCAGCAGCTGGACGGACCGGTCCGCGGCAACGGCAAGGTCATCCAGGAGCTGGAGGCGTTCTTCCGCGGCGCGGGCTGGAACGTGATCAAGGTGATCTGGGGCCGTGAGTGGGACAACCTGCTGGCCCAGGATCACGATGGCGCGCTGGTGAACAAGATGAACACCACCCCCGACGGCCAGTTCCAGACGTACTCCGTCGAGTCCGGTGAGTACATCCGGAACAACTTCTTCGGCGGCGACCAGCGGCTGCAGCAGATGGTCAGCAACCTGTCCGACGAGGACCTGCGCAAGCTGCCCCGCGGCGGTCACGACTACCGCAAGGTGTACGCCGCGTTCAAGAGCGCGACCGAGCACGTCGGCCAGCCGACCGTGATCCTGGCCCAGACCATCAAGGGCTGGACGATCGAGGCGCTGGAGGGCCGCAATGCGACCCACCAGATGAAGAAGCTGACCTCGGACGACCTGAAGGCGTTCCGCGACCGGCTCTACCTGCCGATCGAGGACAAGGACCTCGAGGACGCGTACAACCCGCCGTACTTCCACCCCGGCACCGACTCGCCGGAGTACCAGTACATGATGGAGCGGCGCAAGCAGCTCGGCGGTTCGCTGCCGGAGCGGCGGGTCGCGCCGAAGACGCTGAAGCTGCCGGGCGACGACGTCTACAAGCCGCTGTCCAAGGGCAGCCACGCGCCGATCGCGACCACGATGGCGCTGGTCCGGCTCTTCCGGGACCTGATGAAGGACCCGGAGATCGGCCACCGGATCGTCCCGATCGCCCCGGACGAGTACCGCACGTTCGGTATGGACTCGATGTTCCCGACCGCGAAGATCTACTCGCCGCACGGACAGAACTACGAGGCCGTCGACCGCAACCTGCTGCTGTCGTGGAAGGAGTCGACCGCCGGACAGCTGCTGCACGAGGGCATCAGCGAGGCCGGCGCGATGGGCTCGGTGATCGCGGCCGGTACGGCGTACGCCACGCACGGCGAGCCGATGATCCCGTTCTACATCTTCTACTCGATGTTCGGCTTCCAGCGGACCGGCGACTTCATGTGGGCCTTCGGCGACCAGCTCGGCCGCGGCTTCCTGATCGGCGCGACCGCCGGCCGGACGACGCTGACCGGTGAGGGTCTGCAGCACGCGGACGGACACTCGCCGCTGCTCGCCTCGACCAACCCTGCCGTCGTGCACTACGACCCGGCGTTCGCGTACGAGATCGCGTACATCGTGAAGGACGGCCTGCGCCGGATGTACGGCTACGGACTGGACGCGGACAAGCCGGTCGGCGAGGACGTCTTCTACTACCTCACGGTGTACAACGAGCCGGTGGCACAGCCGGCCGAGCCGGAGGGCCTCGACGTCAACGGTCTGCTCAAGGGCATGTACCGCTTCAACGAGTACCAGACCGCCGAGGGCGACGACGTACCGCGGGTGCAGCTGCTCGGGTCGGGTGTCGCGCTGCCGTGGGTGCAGAAGGCCCAGCAGATCCTCGCCGAGGAGTACTCCGTTGCCGCGGACATCTGGTCCGTGACCTCGTGGAACGAGCTGCGCCGCGACGCGGTCGCCGCCGAGCACCACAACCTGCTGCACCCGGACGAGCCGGAGCAGGTGCCGTTCGTGACCGAGCAGCTGAAGGACACCAAGGGTCCGGTCGTTGCCGTCAGCGACTTCATGCGCGCGGTGCAGGACCAGATCTCCCGCTGGGTTCCGAACGACTACACCTCGCTCGGCACCGACGGCTTCGGCCTCGCCGACACCCGGGCCGCGGCCCGTCGGCACTTCCAGGTCGACGCCGAGTCGATCGTGGTCGCGACGCTGGAGATCCTCGCCAAGCGCGGCGACGTCAAGCCGGAGGTCGCCGCCGAGGCGGCCCGCAAGTACCGCATCGACGACCCAACCGCAGTCGCCGGCGTAAAGCAAGAGGGCGCCGGCGCCTGACGCCTCGTCCCCACGGACCGCCCATCCCACCCGGGATGGGCGGCCTCTTCTTCTTGCGTGAGGCCTGGTCTGAAGTCAACTGCCCGACTAGGACGCCTGGGACCTCCAGGCAACGTCGCCCACCTGTACGCACACATTGTCGCCGGCCGCGGTCAGAACGGCTGGGGCGCGGCTTTCAGGCCGGAGAACACGGCGGCGATCAGGCGCCGTCCCTGAGCCACGCCTTCCTCGTTGTTCGCAACGCGCCACAGGAAGCTCATCAGCATGATGACGTCGGCGGGGTCATGCCCGGGGGCAATGGTGCCCTCGGCCACACAGGCGTCGACCAGCTTCGCGACCGCGGCGGTGGTCGGCGCCCAGGACGCATTGATCACCTCCTGGGTCGCGGCGCTGTGCAACGCGTCGCCGAGACCGTGCTTGATGCGGATGTAGGCCGACAGCGTCTCGAACCACTCGATGAACGCGGCCTTGGCCGATGAGTGGCGCGCCAGCACCTCGCCGGCGGCGATGGTCAGGCGTTCGATGTCGTGCTGATACGCCGCCAGGATCAGGTCGTCGCGGGTCGGGAAGTGCCGATACAGCGTTCCCGCGCCCACGCCCGCGCGCTTGGCGACCTCACTCAGCGGCACGAGCGGGTTGTTCGCGAACAACTCATGAGCGGCCTCGATGATCGCGACCCGGTTGCGCGCGGCGGCCTTGCGCTGCGTGCCGTAGGTGCTCGGGGTCCCGTCGGTCATGTGCCGATGATGCCGCACCTTTGACTTGCGGACAATCCTCCGCTAGTTTGGCGAGTACTTGCGGAGAATTCTCCGCATGTTCAGCCTCGCAGGAGAACCCCATGCGTTATGTGAAGCTCGGCACCACCGGTCTGGACGTCTCGCCCATCGCGATCGGTGCGATGACCTACGGCGAACCCGACCGCGGCCACCCCGTCTGGTCCCTCGGCGAGGAGCAGGCGCGCCCGCTGATCAAGCACGCCCTCGACGTCGGCATCAACTTTTTCGACACCGCGAACATGTACTCCAACGGCTCCAGCGAGGAGATCCTCGGACGTGCTCTGAAGGACTTCGCCGACCGCGACGAGGTGGTGATCGCAACCAAGCTGCGCCACCCGATGCGCTCCGGTCCCAACGGGAGGGGCCTGTCCCGCAAGGCGATCATGACCGAGGTCGAGCACTCGCTGCGCCGGCTGGGCACCGACTACATCGACCTCTACCAGGTACACCGCAACGACCACGCGACACCGCTGGAGGAGACGCTCGAAGCCCTCAGCGACCTCGTCAAGGCGGGCAAGGTCCGGTACCTCGGCGCGTCCTCGATGCCGGCGTGGGAGTTCGCCAAGGCCCTGCACCTGCAACGCCTGCACGGTTGGGCCCGGTTCGTGTCCATGCAGAACCACTACAACCTCCTGCATCGCGAGGAGGAGCGCGAGATGATCCCGCTGTGCCTGGACGAGGGCGTAGGCACGATCATCTGGAGCCCCCTGGCGCGTGGCCGGCTGGCCCGCGCCTGGGACGACGCGAAGTCCACTGCACGGGCCGCGACCGACGGCGCCTACGCCGACCAGCTCTACGCGCCCAGGGAGGAGGCGTCCAACCGCGCCATCGTCAACGCGGTCGGCCGGGTCGCGGACGCCCACGATGTGAGCCGGGCTCAGATCGCGCTGGCCTGGCTGCATCGCCAGCCGGTGGTGATCGCGCCACTGGTCGGCGCGGGTTCGGTCCAACAGATCGACGACGCCGTGGCGTCGCTGGACGTGAAACTCAGCGATGACGAGGTGCGGGAGCTGATCACCCCCTACACGCCGCGCTACGACTGGCAGAGCATCTCCGACGAGGCCGAGTTGGACGCGATCCGCGCCCGCGTGCCGGGAATGGCGCTGAAGTGAACGCGGTCGACCGCAGCGGCGCGACCGCCCGCCACGTTTTCCCCATCGAGATGTTTGCGAGGTCAACTCATGTCAGAAGTACTGGTCACGGGCGGTTCGGGATACATCGGCAGCTGGTGCGTTCTCGCGCTGCTGGCGAACGGTCACACCGTACGAACCCACCGTGCGCGATCTGAAGAAGGAGCCCGCGCTGCGGGCCATGCTGCGGGTAGGCGGGGCGTCCGACGACGCGAAGCTGACCGTGCTGCAGGCCGACCTCCAGCAGGACACCGGGTGGCGCGAGGCGGTTGAGGGCTGCGACTACGTGCTGCACGTCGCTTCGCCGACCTTGACCAGCCTGCCCCGCGACGACGACGAGATGGTCGTGCCCGCTCGGGACGGCGTACTGCGCGTTCTGCGGGCCGCGCGCGCGGCGGGAGTGAAACGGATCGTCCTGACGTCGGCGTTCGGGGCGGTCGGCATGGGGCATCCTGAGAAGTCGCGAGTGTTCACCGAGGAGGACTGGAGCAATGTGGACGCCGGCATCGCGCCCTACCAGAAGTCCAAGACGCTGGCGGAGAAAGCGGCCTGGGAGTTCGTCGCCGAGTACGGCGGTATCGAGCTGGCGGTCGTGAACCCCGTGGGCGTCTTCGGCCCGGTTCTCGGCTCCGACTACTCGCCGTCGCTGGGTCTGCTGCAGCGGATGCTGGACGGTGAGCTTCCCGCTCTGCCGAAATTCGCGATGGGCTACGTGGACGTGCGCGACGTCGCGGACCTGCACCTGCGGGCGATGACCGATCCGGCGGCGGCCGGCGAACGGTTCATCGCGATCTCCGGGCACAGCCTGTGGGTGCGCGAGATCGCGGCAATCCTGCGCGACCGCCTCGGCGATCGCGCCTCGAAGGTACCCACGCGCGAACTGCCGGTGTGGACGGCGCGACTCCTCGCGCAGGTCAATCCGGGGCTGCGCATCCTGCGGCCGCAGTTGGGCAGGAACTTCGACGCCACCTCGGAGAAAGCGCAACGGGTGCTGGGCTGGTCACCACGGCCGATCGAGGACACCATCGTCGACACGGCCGAGAGCCTGCTCGCGCTGAACGGTGCGACCGTCTGACGCGACGTACGACAAACCTCGTAGTCGCGCACCTCCGCGAGTTGCGCATTCCGTCCGACGCGCCGGGCGGCCCGCGGTCCCTACCGTCGATGCCATGACTGGCGCAAGCGTTGCTCTTCTCGCGGGGACGATGTCCACCATCCTCTTCGCGTCGAGCGCCCTGCCGATGGTGGTCCGGGCGATCCGGACCCGCGACCTGGCGTCGTACAGCCCCGCCAACCTGGTGCTGGCCAACGTCGGCAACGCCGTCCATTGCATCTATGTGGTGCACCTGCCGCCGGGACCGATCTGGATCCTGCACGGCTTCTACATGGTGACGTCCGCGCTCATGTT
Source organism: Kribbella sp. NPDC049584 (assembly GCF_040675555.1). Classification (NCBI taxonomy): domain Bacteria; kingdom Bacillati; phylum Actinomycetota; class Actinomycetes; order Propionibacteriales; family Kribbellaceae; genus Kribbella; species Kribbella sp. NPDC049584. The sequence goes on along the minus strand of NZ_JBFAPF010000002.1, from coordinate 545,720 downwards.
GCTGTGGTGGCTGCGATTCCACTCGCGATTCCACACGCTCCAGCGCGACGTGGAAGGGAGACCAGCATGAACACGATCATCATCGGCGCGGGACAGGCCGGGCTTGCCACCGGTTACCACCTACAGCGGCTCGGCGAGCCGTTTACGATCCTCGACGGCGGCGCGCGAGTGGGAGACCAGTGGCGGTCGCACTGGGACAGCCTCAAGCTCTATTCGCCGGCGAAGTACGACGGGTTGCCCGGTTTGCCGTTCCCGGCCGACCCGTGGCACTACCCCGGCAAGGACGAGGTCGCCGACTACCTCGCGTCGTACGCCGAGCGCTTCGACCTCCCGGTCCGGCAGAACGCCCGGGTCGACAAGCTCGAACGGCTCGACGACCAGTGGGTCGTCACCGTCGGCCGCGAGCAGCTCACCGCGGACAACGTCGTCGTCGCCACCGGCACCTTCGGGCGTACGCCGTACCTGCCGGACTTCGCGGTCGACCTGGACCCGGCGATCCGGCAGCTGCATTCGTCGGAGTACCAGCGTCCGGAACAGCTCAAGGACGGAGCCGTGCTGGTTGTCGGCGGGTCGCACTCCGGCACCGACATCGCGTACGAGGTCGCGCAGACGCACGAGACGATCCTGTGCGGCCGTGATCCCGGGCAGGTGCCGTTCACGCCCGGCCGGCCGAGTCAGGCATTCTTCTGGCCGCTCCTGCTGTTCGCGTGGCGGCACGTGCTCACCCGCCGGACGCCGATGGGCAGGAAAGAGATGGAGCACATCCGGCACCACGGCGGCCCGATGATCCGGGTCAAGCGCGCAGATCTGCTCGAGCGCGGGGTCGAGCGGGTGCCGGCCCGGGTCACGGGGACCCAGGACGGTCTGCCGATGCTGGCCGACGGGCGGGTACTGAACGTCGCGAACGTCGTCTGGGCGACCGGCTTCCGGCAGGTGTTCGACTGGATCAAGATGCCGCTGGTCGGCGCGGACGGCTGGCCGCGCGAGTACCGCGGGGTCGCCGAGAACGTCCCCGGTCTGTTCTTCTGCGGGCTGTCGTTCCAGTACGCCTTCAGTTCGATGGTGCTGCCGGGCGTCGGCCGGGACGCGGCGTACGTCGCCCGCCGCATCGCGGCGCGGGTCCGCACCGAGCGGAGTCTTGCCGCGGCGTGAGTCGGCAGGGCATGCTCGCCAGTGGGGGACATCTGATGGGGATTGTCGACGATCTGCAGCGAGCCCGGATCGCGTTCGAGCGACGCGACTGGGCCGCTGCGTACGACCGGCTGACCGCGGCCGACGGTGATCCCGGGACGGTCGGTCTCGGCGCGGACGATCTGATGACGCTGGGGATGGCCGCGTTCCTGCTCGGCGACATCGACGCGTGCATCCGGGCGCTGCAGCGTGGCTACCGGCTGCGGATCGACAACGGCGAGGTGCTGGGCGCGGTGCGGTTCGCGTTCTGGCTCGCCCGCGTGCACAACGGCCGCGGCGAGGGCGCGGTCGGCAGCGGCTGGGCCGCACGGGCCGAACGGCTGCTGGCCGACCACCCCGCCGACGTGGTCGAGCGCGGCTACCTGTTGATCCACGACTTCTTCCGGTGCTTGGATCGCGGCGACTTCGCCGCCGCGATAGCGACGGGTGACGAGATCATCACCGTGGCGCGGCGGCACGGCGATCCGGATCTGCTCGCGCAAGGTCTGGTGTGCACAGGCCGGATGATGATGTACGCCGGTCACGTGCCGGAAGGCCTTGCCATCTTGGACGAAGCGATGGTCGGCGTCGCGGCGGGCGAGCTGTCACCGGTCTTCGCGGGCATGGTCTACTGCTCGATGATCGAGGCCTGCCAGGAGGTCCTCGACTTCGCGCGGGCCTCGGCCTGGACGACAGCACTCACCCGCTGGTGCGACACGCAGCCGGACCTGGTCCCGTTCACCGGGCAGTGCGCCGTCCACCGAGGGCAGATCCTGCGGCTGCATGCTGCGTACCCCGAGGCGTTGGCGGAGTTCGAGGCAGCCTGCCAGCGGTACGCGGCGTCGGGGTACAGCGTGGCCGCGGGGCTGGCGATGAGCGAGCGCGGCGACGTACTGCGGATTCTCGGTGAGTACGTGGCGGCGGAGTCGGCGTACGACCAGGCCGCCAGCTACGGATACGAGGCGCAGCCGGGGCGTGCGTTGCTGATGGTGGCGCGCGGACGGGTCTCGGGCGCGGTTGCCGCCGTACGGCGTCTGCTTGCCGAGACAGGTGATCCGGTGCATCAGTCGCGGCTGCTGGCGGCAGCGGTCGAGGTGCTGATCGCGGGCGACGAGCCGGCTGAGGCCGAGCAGGCGGCTGGTCAGTTGTCGACGATTGCCGAGGAGTTCGGGTGTGCGGGGTTGCGGGCGTCGGCGGCGTACTGCTCGGCGCTCGTGGCGTTGGCCGGTGAGGATGCTGATCGGGCCTTGCCGCAGGCACGGGCTGCTGTGCAACTGTGGGGCGAGCTGCGGGCGCCGTACGAGGTGGCTCGGGCGAAGGTGCTCGTCGGGCGGGCGGTCCGGTTGCTCGGGGACGACGACTCGGCGACTGCCGAACTGACCGCGGCGTGCCGGACGTTCGCCGAGCTCGGGGCTGTGGGGGCGCGCCAGGAGGCCGAGAAACTGATCGGTCGCAGTACGAGCGGACTGACTGGACGGGAGCTGGACGTCCTGCGATTGGTTGCGGTGGGCAACAGTAACGCCGAGATCGCGGGTCTGCTGGTGTTGAGCGACAAGACGGTCGCGCGGCACCTCACCAACATCTTCGCGAAGCTCGACGTACCGTCGCGGACGGCGGCCGCGGCGTACGCGCGCGACCACGACCTGCTGTGAAAGGTCCTCCCGAGGGAGCACGTTCCCTCGGGCGGGTGAGGTGACGGCGGGGTGGTTGGCCCGATGCTCGACGGGTGAGCACAACTGAGCGTCCCGTCCCCCGCTGGGCGTACCGCCTGGCGCATCTCATCCCGTTCATGGTCCTGCCGTCCAGCTTGTGGCGGCTCGGTCTCGTCTTCGGCTCGTCGATGGGCATGCTGGACCCCGACGGCAACGCCACCCGACTCGCGGGAGCCGGCGGCAAGGTGTACGTCGTCTGCCTGACGATCTTCTCCGAGCTGGTCGCGTTGACGGCCCTGGGCATGGTCAGCCGCTGGGGCGAGGTCGCCCCACGCTGGATCCCGCTGATCGGCGGCCGCCGCGTCCATCCGTACGCCGCGATCATCCCCGCCACGCTGGGCGGCTTGTCCCTGATCGCCCTCTGGACCTACGCCTTCCGCGACGCCTACACCGACCACTTCATCCCGTTCGCCAACACGGGCTGGAAGGTCCTGATGCTCACCTGCTACACCCCACTCAACCTCTGGGGTCCGGCCCTCCTGGTCCTGACCTGGGCCTACTACCGCCGCCGGGTCAGCGCGCCCGCGGTCGTGGCTTCAGTGCGATAGCCGGCAGCGGCGGCGCGGGGAGGGGATCGCCATCGTAGCCGGGGACCAGGTGGAAGCGGTCGTTGCCGCCGGCCCCGATGGCTTGCTGCCAGGACTCGCGCGCCGCGACGATCTCTTCGTGGGAGCGGCCGATGAAGTTCCACCACATGACGAGTTGTTCCTCGAAGGGTTCGCCGCCCAGCAGGAGGAACCGGACACCGTTGCTGGATGCAACCAGGTCGATGGATGCGCGGTTGGCGCCCAGATAGACCATCTCTCCGAAGCCGGGGTGCAGGTCGCCGACGGACAGCGAGCCGTCGACGACCAGTACGGCGTACTCGTTGGTCGTCGTCAACGGCAACTCGAGGGTCCGACCGGGATCGATGGTGATGTCGGCGCCTACGAGTGGGGTGTAGGCGGGTGCGGGTGAGGTGACGCCCGCAACCGTGCCGATCATGACGGTTGCCCGGGCGCCGTCGAGTTCGAGCTCCGGCAGATCGGCGTACGCGTTGAAGGCCGGCGGGGTCGTCGTTCGCACCGAGTCGGGAAGGGCGACCCACAGCTGCGCTCCGTGCAACATGGGCGGAGCGGTCGGGGTCGAGATCTCGGAATGAGCGATCCCGTTGCCGGCGGTCATGATGTTGAGCTCGCCGGGCCGTACGAACGCATGCGAGCCGACGCTGTCGCGGTGCTCGATCTCGCCCTCGAACAGCCAGCTCACCGTCTGCAGGCTCGTATGCGGATGCGGGGGGACCTGCATGCCGCGCTCCCCCGGTACGTCGTACGAGTCGACGCGCTGGGTCAGATCGTCCGGCCCGTAGTGGTCCACGAAGCACCACGCGCCGACCATGCGACGGTTCTTGTTCGGCAGCAGGCGCCGTACCGTCGTCGATCGTCCGAGCACGACCTCGCGCCCTTCCAGCAGCTCCAGCGCGGGTCCTTCGCAGTCCCCGGTGCCGATGACTTCGGCCGGATCCTTCTCGAGATCACTCATCATGCGGTCCATTCCAGGAGTTGCTGCTGGTCCCAGGTATTGATGACGCGGTCGGGGGTGACGCCGCAGTCCTCGGCGCGTTCGCAGCCGTAGACCTGCCAGTCGAGCTGGCCGGGCGCGTGCGCGTCGGTGTCGATCGAGAACATGCAATCCATCTCGACAGCCATCGAGAGCAGGCGTTTGGGCGGGTCGAGGCGTTCGGGACGGGAATTGATCTCGACCGCCGTACCGAACTGGCGGCAGGCCTCGAAGACCACCTCGGGGTCGAACTCCGACTCGGGACGGGTACCGCGGCCGCCGGTGATCAACCGGCCGGTGCAGTGGCCGAGGATGTCGACATGCGGGTTCGCGATCGCGCGGACCATCCGCTCGGTCATCGGCTCGGACGCCATCCGGAGCTTCGAGTGCACGCTCGCGACGACCACGTCCAGCCGCGCCAGGATCTCGGTGTCGCAGTCGAGCGTGCCGTCCTCGTTGATGTCGACCTCGATCCCGTTCAGGATCTGGAAGCCGTCGAGCTCGTCGGCCAGCTTTTTGTTGAGCTCGGCAACGACCTCGAGCTGCTGGAGCCGGCGTTCGCGGGACAGTCCGTTGGCGACGGTGAGCCGGGGCGAGTGGTCGGTCAGCGCGATGTAGGAGTGGCCGAGGCGATGCGCCGTCCGCGCCATCTCCTCGATCGGGCTGCCGCCGTCGGACCACTCGGAGTGCAGATGCAGGTCGGCCTTCAGGTCCGCGCGCAGCTGTTTGCCCGCCGTGGTCAGCTCCCCCGCCGCCTCCTCCAGCTTGACCAGGTACGACGGGGTCGCGCCGTCCATCGCCTCGACGATGACGGCCTCGGTCTTCGGGCCGATGCCGGCGAGCTCGGTCAGCGTCCCGGCCCGGCGGCGGGCGCGCACCTCGGCGGCCGGGAGCGCGGCGATCGTGTCGGCGGCCCGCCGGTACGCCTTCACCCGGTGCGTCGGCTGCCGGTCCCGCTCGAGGTAATACCCGATGGCGCGCAGTGCCGCGATCGCGTCCTCCACGCCCGCTTTGTCCGTCATGCCACCATCATGGCAGCGGAGGTCTATGGTCGGTCCGTGGCGATGGGTGCGCATGTGGCGCGGGCGGAGCGGTTGCAGGGCGCGACCGGGGCGCTCGCCACCGCGGCGATGGCGGCGATGGAGGAGAAGCTGCCCTGGTTCGGGGAGCTCTCGGCGCAGGACCGGTCCTGGATCGGGCTGGTCGCGCAGTCCGGGATCTCGGCGTTCGTCGAATGGTTCCGCGATCCCGAGGCGCACTCCTCGATGCCGACCCGGATCTTCGGGTCCGCGCCGCGCGAGTTCACCCGGGTCATCTCGCTGCACCAGACCGTCGACCTGGTCCGGACGACGATCGAGACCATCGAGACCACCATCGGCACGCTGCTCCCGCCCGACGACGTACCGATCGTCCACGAGGCCATCCAGCGCTACGCCCGCGAGGTCGCCTTCGCCGCCGCCACCGTCTACGCGCAGGCCGCCGAGATGCGCGGCGCCTGGGACGCCCGGCTGGAAGCCCTCCTCGTCGACTCGGTCATCCGCGGCGAGGCCGACGAATCGGTCCGGTCCCGCGCCTCGGCCCTCGGCTGGACCGGAGCCGCCGGTACGACGGGATCGGCCGAGGTCGCCGTTGTCGTCGGGCGGGCCCAGAGCGCCGAAGACGCCCAAACGGCCTCGAATGTCGCCGACATGGTGCGGCACGCAGCCCGCGAGGCCGGTGCCGACGCACTCTGCGCGATCCAGGGCGACCGCCTGGTCGTGGTACTAGGCGGTACGAGTAAACCTGTGGAGATCGTACAAAAACTCGCCCAATGGTTTGGACCCGGCCCGATTGTCGTCGGCCCGGTCGTGAAGGATCTGATGTCCGCTGTCACCTCGGCTCGTGCCGCCGTTGCCGGCCTCCGCGCCGCAGCCGCCTGGCCCGCTGCGCCCCGGCCGGTCCAGGCCGACGAGCTGCTCCCCGAGCGGTCACTCTCCGGAGACGGCCATGCCCGCCGTCAGCTCGCCAATGAGGTCTACGGCCCGCTCACCGTCGGCGATGGGGTGCTCCTCGACACGGTTTCGGCGTACCTGGACTCCGGCGGATCGATCGAGGCGACGGCCCGGGCGATGTTCATCCACGCCAATACCGTCCGGTACCGCCTCAAGCGTGTGGCCGACATCACGGCGTACAACCCGCTCGATCCCCGCGACGCTTTCACATTGCGTGTCGCACTGACCTTGGGTCGCCTGCTCAATCCGGAGCCGGGAACCACAGTTTTGTAGGATCCCTACAAACCGGCCCGGAAGAATTCGTGCTCGTGCAGCGGCACCCGACGGGCCCTGGTGAGGGAGAGTTGACACGTGCTCGTCATCGTCGCACCCGGTCAGGGTGCCCAGACCCCAGGATTCCTCGAGCCGTGGCTGGCCGATCCCGTCTTCGAGAGCCGGCTGAACTGGCTCTCCGCGGTGGCCGGTCTCGACCTGGCCCACTACGGCACGGAGGCCGACGCCGACACCATCCGCGACACCGCGATCGCGCAGCCGCTGCTGGTCGCGTCCGGCATGTTGGCCGCGCTGGCGGTGTTCCCGCACCCGGCCGACGCCTTCACCAAGGTCGGCGCGGTCGCCGGTCACAGCGTCGGTGAGCTCGCCGCCGCGGCCGGCACCGGTGTGCTGACCGCCGAGCAGGCGATGGTCCTGGTCCGCGAGCGCGGCAAGGCGATGGCCGCCGCGGCCGCGCAGACCGCGACCTCGATGACCGCGGTGCTGGGCGGTGACCGCGAGGAGGTCCTGGCCAAGCTCGTCGAGCACGGCCTGACCGCCGCGAACGACAACGGCCCCGGCCAGATCGTTGCCGCTGGCACCGTTGAGGAGCTGGCCGCGCTGGCCGCCGACCCGCCGGCCAAGACCCGGCTGATTCCGCTGTCGGTCGCCGGCGCGTTCCACACCAAGCACATGGAGCCGGCGGTGCAGACGCTGGCGAAGTACGCGACCGCGATCAGCACCCACGACCCGCGGACCCGCCTGATCTCGAACCGTGACGGCCATGTCGTCCACGACGGCCGGGACGTCCTGCAGCGGCTCGTCAACCAGGTGAACGCGCCGGTCCGCTGGGACCTGTGCATGCAGACCATGTCGGACCTCGACGTGACCGGCATCCTCGAGCTGCCGCCGGCGGGCACGCTGACCGGTATCGCCCGGCGTGCGCTGAAGGGTGTCGAGACGTTCGCGCTCAAGACCCCGGACCAGCTCGACGACGCCCGCGCGTTCGTCGAGAAGCACGGCAGCCCGTCCGAGATCGACGCCTCCCCGACCTGGCGCCTGCTGGTCGCTCCGATCAAGGGCACGTTTACCCGCTCCGAGCGGACCCGCCGCGAGACCGGCGACAAGGTCGAGGCCGGCGAGGTGGTCGCGACGGTCAAGAGCCTGCGTGACGAGGTCGAGGTGACCGCTCCGCACGGCGGCATCGTGGTCGAGTGGCTGGCCGAGGAAGGCGACCCGGTCGCTCCGGGCCAGCCCCTGGTCCGGCTGCACCCGGCCGGGAGCCCGGCATGATCACGGCGTCGACAGGTGCGACGTACGCCGGAGTCCTCGGCATCGGGTCGTACCGGCCGCGGCGGGTCGTGCCGAACTCGGAGATCCTCGAGCAGATCGACTCCAGCGACGAGTGGATCCAGACCCGCTCCGGGATCAAGGAGCGGCGCTGGGCGAGCGACGACGAGACCGTGCTGATGATGTCGGTGAACGCGGCCAAGGACGCGCTGGCCGACGCCGGCATCGACCCGGCCGAGATCGGCTGCGTGATCGTCTCGACGGTCACCCACCTGTACCAGACGCCGGCGATCGCGACCCAGATCGCGGTCGCAGTGGGCGCCCCGACCGCGGCGGCGTTCGACATCTCCGCGGCCTGCGCGGGCTTCTGCTACGGCATCGCGATGGCCAACGACCTGGTCCGCGGCGGCAGCGCGAAGTACGTGCTCGCGATCGGCGTCGAGCGGCTCAGCGACATCACCGACCGGACCGACCGCAGTACGGCGTTCATCTTCGCCGACGGCGCCGGCGCCGCGATCGTCGGCCCGACCGAGGAGCCGGGGATCGGCCCGGTCGTGTGGGGCTCGGACGGTACGCAGCACCAGGTGATCAGCCAGAAGGAGTCCTGGCAGGAGGTGCACGGCAACCACAACTGGCCGCACCTCACGATGGACGGCAACCCGGTGTTCCGCTGGGCGTCGTTCGAGATGGCGAAGACCGCGCAGCAGGCGCTGGACGTGGCCGGGGTGAAGGCCGAGCAGCTCGACCTGTTCGTCCCGCACCAGGCGAACATGCGGATCACCGACGCGATGCGGCGGGCGCTGAAGCTGCCCGAGCACGTCAAGGTCGCGCGCGACATCGAGCGCCAGGGCAACACCTCGGCGGCGTCGATCCCGCTCGCGATCACCGCGATGCGCGAGGCCGGCGAAGCCCGCAGCGGCGACCTCGCCCTGATCATCGGCTTCGGCGCCGGCCTCGTGTACGCCGCCCAGGTCATCCGGCTGCCGTAGTCCATAGTTGTCCGGGGGCGGCTCAGGTGGCCGCACCCGGCTGTACCAAAGCAGTACAGCCAGAAGAAATCCGAAAGGGAATCAGAGAACATGGCCAGCACCGAAGAGATCCGTTCCAACCTCGCCGAGATCGTGAACGAGATCGCCGGCATCCCGGTGGAGGACGTCCAGCTGGACAAGTCCTTCACCGACGACCTCGACGTCGACTCGCTCTCCATGGTGGAGGTCGTGGTGGCCGCCGAGGAGAAGTTCGACGTGAAGATCCCCGACGACGAGGTCAAGAACCTGAAGACCGTCGGCGACGCGGTCGCGTTCATCGAGCGCGCCCAGAACGGCTGACGTACGCCGTCACCCGTGCTGGCCCGGGGTGCTCATCGGGCTGTGACCCATACCGCGGCTCGATGAGCACCACGCAGTACACACACCCCTCGCTCCCAACCGCAGATCTGTCTTGTGAAGGATGAGGTAACCATGTCGAAGACCCGAGTCGTCATCACTGGGCTCGGAGCCACGACCCCGCTCGGGGGTGACGTGTCCAGCACCTGGGAAGGGCTGCTGGCCGGACGCTCCGGCGCGCGGCGGCTGACCGACGAGTGGGTGCAGAACCTGGCGGTGCAGATCGCCGCACCGGCCGCGGTCGACCCGACCGAGGTGATCGAGCGGGTCAAGGCCCGCCGCCTGGACCGGACGGCGCAGCTCGCCGTCGTCGCCGCCCGTGAGGCCTGGGCCGACTCCGGCCTGGAGGACTCCGGGATGGACAAGGAGCGGCTCGGTGTCGCGGTCGCGTCCGGTATCGGCGGCCTGCACACCACGCTCTCGAACTACGACGCCCTCCAGCAGAACCCGCGCCGCGTGTCGCCGCTGGCGATCCCGATGCTGATGCCGAACTCGTCCGCGGCGTACGTGAGCCTGGAGTTCGGCGCCAAGGCCGGCGTACACACCCCGGTCTCGGCCTGCGCCTCCGGCAACGAGGCGATCTGGCTCGGGCTGGACCAGATCCGGCTCGGCCGCGCGGATGTGGTGATCGCCGGTGGCGCCGAGGGCGCGATCATGGCGCTGCCGCTGGCCGCGTTCGGGATGATGCAGGCACTGAGCAAGCGGAACGACGAACCGGAGCGCGCCTCGCGTCCGTGGGACGTCGACCGTGACGGCTTCCTGCTCGGCGAGGGCGCCGGCGTCCTGATCCTGGAGTCGTACGAGCACGCGAAGGCGCGCGGCGCGAAGATGTACGCCGAGCTCGCCGGCGCCGGCATCTCGGCCGACGGCCACGACATCGCGCAGCCCGACCCGACCGGTTCCGGTGCGCGGCGAGCGATGGAGCGGGCGTTGTCCGAGGGCGACCTGACCCCGGCCGACATCTTCCACATCAACGCGCACGCCACGTCGACGCCGCAGGGCGACATCGCCGAGTCGATCGCGATCCGGCAGGCGCTCGGCAAGGAGGCCGACCACGCCGTCGCCACCGCGCCGAAGTCGATGATCGGTCACCTGCTCGGCGGCGCTGGTGCGGTGGAGTCGGTCGCGACCGTGCTCGCCGTCCACAACCGGGTCTCGCCGCCGACCATCAACGTGGACAAGCTCGACGACCAGATCGACCTTGACGTCGCAACCGAGCAGCGCAAGCTGCCGGACGGGGACATCGCGGCGCTGAACAACTCGTTCGGCTTCGGCGGCCACAACGCCGCCATCGCCTTCAAATCCCTGTAACTCTTCGGAGGTCCGATGACCATCGCTCCGGCAAAACCCGCCAAACTGCCCCGTGAACTGGACCCGCGCAACCCGGTCACCCGGCTGACGAACCTGCTCGATCCGGGCAGTCTCGAGCTGATCACCCCCGACAACCTGTCGGGGATGATCGCGGCCCGCGGGCGGATTGCGGGAGCGAAGGTCGTCGCCTTCTGCTCAGACGCCACCGTCATGGGCGGCGCCATGGGTGACGAGGGCTGCGACGTCGTGGTCGAGGCGTACGAGGTCGCCCGCGAGGAGCAGGTGCCGATCATCGGCCTGTGGCACTCGGGCGGCGCGCGGCTGGCCGAGGGCGTGCTGAGCCTGCATGCGGTCGGCAAGATCTTCTACGCGATGACGCAGGCGTCCGGGAAGATCCCGCAGATCTCGGTCGTGCTCGGCCCGGCGGCGGGCGGCGCGGCGTACGGTCCGGCGCTGACCGACATCGTCATCCTCGGTCCCGACGGCCGGATCTTCGTGACCGGGCCGGACGTGGTCCGCTCGGTCACCGGTGAGGACGTCGACATGCTGCGCCTCGGCGGGCCCGAGCCGCACGGCCGGCGATCCGGGGTCGTCCACATCACGACCGACTCCGAGGCAGAAGCCTTGGAGCAGGCCCGCCGGCTGACCGATTTGCTCGCGAACCAAGGCTCGATGTCCACCGACATCCCGGACACGGACCTGTCCGGGTTCCTGCCGGAGTCGGCCAAGCGTGCGTACGACGTCCATCCGCTGGTTGGAGGGGTGCTCGACGAGGTTGCTGACCATCCTGTCGTCGAGCTCCACCAGCGCTGGGCGCCGAACATCGTCACCACGCTCGGCCGGCTCGGCGGGCGGACGGTCGGCGTGATCGCCAACAACCCGCTCCGCCTCGGTGGTTGCCTGGACGCGCTGTCGGCGGAGAAGGCGTCGCGGTTCGTCCGGATGTGCGACGCGTTCGGCGTACCGCTGGTCGTGCTGGTCGACGTACCGGGTTATCTGCCGGGTGTCGGACAAGAGTGGGACGGCGTCGTACGACGGGGTGCGAAGCTGCTGCACGCGTTCGCCGAGGCCGTCGTACCGCGGGTCACGCTGGTGACGCGGAAGACGTACGGCGGGGCGTACATCGCGATGAACGCGCGATCGCTGGGCGCGACGCGCGTGTTCGCGTGGCCCCGCGCCGAGGTCGCCGTGATGGGCGCGGTCGCCGCCGTCCGCGTGTTGCACCGCCGCAAGCTGTCCGAGGTCGACCCGGAGCTCCGGCCCCAGGTCGAGGCCGAACTGGCCGCCGAACACGAGAAGATTGCCGGCGGCATCGACCGCGCCCGCGAGATCGGCGTCGTGGACGAGGTCGTCGAGCCCACCCGCACCCGCACCGCCCTCGCAACCGCGATCGCAAAGGCCGAAGCCAACGGCCCCATCCGCGGCAACCACGGCAACATCCCGCTCTGAACCCAAGAGTTTGATCTTGCACCGAGGGTGACCAACGTGCTATTCATCGCGGATGGATGCGCCCATGGCGGGACGGACGCTGGCTGACTTCACAGCGCCGTACGAGGGGGAATTGTTATTGTTCGCCAGTCAGTTCGCTGACGGCAACAGGATCAAGAACGCTAAATACGCACATTGCACTTTCGCTCACATAAGCTTTAAAGGTGTCGAACTCACAAACTCAAGTTTTCTTAACTGCGTGTTCGTAGGCTGCTACTTCCGCGACGCCATGTTCAGCGCTAGCCATTTTGTCGGATGTCGCTTCATCGACTGCAACTTCAAAGATGTCAAACTCAGGGCATCTGACTTCAGATACGCGCAGTTCCGTGGATGCTACCTGCCGTCCCCTGAGCTTCTATTGAGCGCACCAGGAGAGCCAAACCTCCAGATGACGCTGTTCGCCGAGTTGTCCCGCGCGGCTGACTCGCTTGGTGATCAGGGCGAGGCACGCGAGTACAAGTTGGCCAGCATACGGGCGACGAACGCGCATCTTCGAGCTGCAGTCAAGGCGAAGAACTCGTGGTACGAGGCTCACTATCCGCTCGGACGGCGGATTGACGCGATGGGAACCCTCGGCTGGCACACGCTCAATCGAGTCCTGTGGAAACATGGCGAAAGCGCCTGGCGCTTGTTGATCATTGCCACTGTGGTGGCGCTTGTTCTATTCCCACTAGCATTCAAGGTCGCTGTCGACCTCCCGTTCGGAGAGGCAGTTTGGCTGAGCCTCAGCAACTTCCTCTCGCTCGATCGGTTGTCGTCGGCGCAGACCACAACTACTACTGCGAGGATCTTGTCGACTCTCGAGGGGCTCAGTGGAGTGCTGTTCGCAGGCATGTACGTCACGCTGCTGCTGAAGGCATTGCTTCGGCGATGACCAAGACCGAGATCTGGCTTTACGGATCGGTCGCCCGCGGTACGGCGGACGATGGCAGCGACGTCGACATCCTCATAGTCACCGACGAGACAGGTCCGGTCGACGTACCTGACGGTGAGCATGTGTCGGTACGGACCTACGGATGGTCGGCCGTCGAGCAGATGGCCGCGTACGGGTCGTTGTTCCTGCTGCATCTGAAGCGCGAGGGACGGCCATTGACTACGCCGGAGCCGTCCCGCCTGCGCGAATTGCTGGTGGACCTGCCGCCGTATCAGCGGACAGCCGACGACATCGAGGGGTTCCGGATCGGGCTCGCGGATGCCCGGGAAAGCCTGCTGGACGGCGGCTCGGCGGATTTCGAGCTCTCGGTGATCGCGACCGTCGTGCGGCACTGCAGCATCCTGGCCTGCTACCTGCTCGGCACACCGCTCTTCGACCGGACGACATCCATCCGTACGGCGTTCCGTGCGACCGGACTCGCCCGGGACGCGGATGGCGCTGTCGACCTGTACCGCTTCCGCCTCGCCGAAGCGCGGGGCATTGCCGCACCCATTGCGGCTGACGTCGGTGTCGGGATGCACTGGGCTGCCATCGCCGACAAGTTCGTTTGCCGGGTCGGAGACCTGGCACCAGCGATTCGAGGGGGGATCACATGAGTATCCGGCGGGCGCGTGCACTACGGAGGATCGACACGATCCTGACGGCCGATCTGCGGCCAGAAGCCGCGTATCCATTGAGGGCGCGACTTGGACGTGCGTCACTTGCCGCCGCGGAGTGGCTCGACGAGGAACGCCGTACGCTCAGTGCCGGCGACGCTGCCGCGATCGCGGCGATGATCCGCACGCTCAAGTCGACGAGCCGCCGCATCATGCAGCCGAGCGAGCCGTTCGACTCGGTCTGGCAGGCCCAGTGGCACGAGGTGCTGGAGCTCCTGACGGATCTTCGCCGGCGGATGACCCAGACGGCTTGAAGGGCACGGATCCGGAGATCCGTGCCCTTCACGTGGTGCGGCCGCTGTTGTTCACAACCACCGGGGGTGTCCCGACACCCGGTGGCCCAGCGGCCACGGCCCCTCCCACCCTTGTAGAACGTCTGATGCTCAGTCTCATCGAAAAGTTCGCGAAAAGCTCCGCCCTTGACGGCTTTCTTCTGAAGTTCTCAGGAAGCGCTTAGACGACTTGGTGCAGCCAGCGCACGGGGGCGCCGTCGCCGGCGTAGCGGAAGGGTTCGAGTTCGTCGTCCCAGGGGCGACCGAGCAAACGCTCGACCTCCTCGGTCAGGTCCGCCTCGCCACTGGCGGCCTTCAGCATGGCCGCCTTCAGTCGCTCCTCCGGCACCATGATGTCGCCGTGGACGCCGGTGGTCGCGTGGAAGACCCCGAGCTCGGGGGTGAACGAGTACCGCTCGCCCTCGACGCCGTTGCTCGGCTCCTCGGTGACCTCGAACCGCAGCTTCTGCCAGCCGCGCAGGGCGGATGCCAGCTTGGCCGCAGTGCCGGCCTCGGCCTGCCAGGACAGCTCGGCCCGGTACGTGCCCTGGGCCGCCGGTTGCGGTGTCCAATCCAGTTTTACGGGCACGCCAAGGATGCCGCCCGCGGCCCACTCGACGTGAGGGCACAACGCTGACGGCACCGTGTGGACGTACAGAACGCCACGAGTCGTCGCCACCGGGACCTCCTGTGCTCGAGGGGCGCCTTCCCCAGCGTTCTCGACCACTTGCCTGTCAGTCCTGGCGTTACTCGTCCCTCAAAGGCATCACGAGATACCCCGCGGAACTCTGGTACATCTTGCACCACCACCCCCTCGAACACCAGTAACCTCGCCGTGTCAACTACATCACCATCGTGTCGCGATTCAGGTCGAAGCTCGCCGGACGAGGCGGGTCGGGAGGATCAGCGGGGTCGGGCTCTCCCCCGCGATCGTTGCCAGCAGCATGCGAGCCAGCTCGCGGCCGAGGGACCGGATCGGCTGGCTGATCGTCGTCAGCGGCGGGGTGGTGTGGCGCGCGGCGTTCACGTCGTTGAAGCCGACTATCGCAACGTCGCCCGGAACGGTGCGGCCGGCGTCGGTGAGCACCCGCAACGCGCCGATAGCCATCTGATCGGAGGCGACGAAGACCGCGTCGAGGTCGGGGTGCATCGCGAGCAACTCGTGCATCGCACGGGTCCCGCCGTCCTCGGAGAAGTCGCCGTGTACGACGCGGCTCGCATCCAGCCCGGCGACCGCCAGCGCCTCCTGATAGCCCTTGTACCGCGCAACGCCCGCGCCTTCGTCCATCCGGCCGGTGATCGTGGCGATGCGGCGCCGGCCGGTCGCGATCAGGTGCTCGGTGGCCAGCCTCGCGCCGCCGCGGTTGTCCGCGTCGACGTAGTACTGCGGCTCGAACGCGATCGGCGCGCCGCCGAAGACGACCGGTACGTCGGCCTGCTCGGCAAGCCGGGCGAGTGGATCGTCGCCGTGCGTCGACATCAGCATCACGCCGTCGGTCTGGCGCGTCCGCAGCAATCGCTCGAGCCGGGTCTGCCCGCGGGTCGAGGTCGCCATCATCAGCATCAGCTCGAGCTCGGTCTCCTCCAGCACCGAACTGATCCCGACGACGACCTCGGCGAAGAACGGATCCGCGAACACCTCGGGGTTGTCGCTGGAGATCGCGAGGACGACGGCGCCGACCTGCTGCGTCGCCAGCGCGCGGGCCGACGCATTCGGCACGTACCCGAGGTCGGCGACGGCTCGCTGGACGGCCTCCCGCTTCGCCTTGCTGACATGCGGGGCGTTGTTCAGCACCCTCGACGCCGCCGATCTGGACACGCCGGCGCGCTCGGCGACTTCGTCGAGTGTCACTTGCCGCTTGCGGACGTCGGTCACAGGCTGATCCTCACACAGAAGAAAACCGGAAGCGCTCTCAGCATTCTGCCACGCCCTTGACACCGCCTCCGCGGCTCGGCACGATGCCGAGAAACTGGAAGCGCTCCCAAGCGTTCTGGAGGACCGATGCCCACCGCCCCACGGCGAGTCCTGATCCTGGCCCTCGCCACCGTTCTCCCCCTGACCGTCGTTGCCGCGGCCGTCACGCCCGCTGTCACCCCCGCTGCCGCCGCCGACCCGCAGTACGAGCGGGTCCTGAACGGGACCTTCGACACCGTGAAGGATCCGTGGTGGACGAGCGGCAACACCCCGTCCGCGGTCACCGACGGCCGGCTGTGCGCGCAGATCCCGGCCGGCACGGTGAACGCATGGGACTCGATGATCGGGCAGGACGATCTCCCGCTCGAGGAGGGGCAGCCGTACACGCTGCGCTTCGACGCGTCGACCAGCCGGCCGGTGCAGTTCCGCGCTGTCCTCCAGCAGGGCGCCGCGCCGCATGCGACTGTGCTCAACCAGGCGGTCAACGCCACGACGACCACGCAGACGTTCACGTTCACCGGCACCTCACCGGTCACCGACACGCACGGGCAGGTCTCGTTCCAGGCCGGGGGCGCGACCACGCCGTACACCTTGTGCCTGGACAACATCTCGGTCATCGGCGGGATCGTGCCGCCGGGCGGGATCCGCGACTTCGGCTCGCCGGTCCGCGTGAACCAGCTCGGGTACGTCGCCGGCGGGCCGAAGCGGGCGACCTACGTCACGACCGCCACCACGCCGCTGGACTGGCGATTGCTTGCCGCGAGCAACGAGGCCGTCGCGAGCGGCCATACCAAACCGTATGGTATGGACGCCTTGTCCGGCGACGCCGTCCAGCTGATCGACTTCGGGTCGTACCGCGGTACCGGGAGCGGCTTCCGACTTGCCGTCGGCAACGATGTCAGCGAGCCGTTCGACATCGGCAAGCACGTGTACGCCGACCTGAGGCGGGACGCGCTGGCGTACTTCTACAACAACCGCAGCGGCATGCCGATCGAGGCGCAGTACGTCGGCGACACGTACGCACGCGCCGCCGGCCACCTCGGCGTCGCACCGAACCAGGGCGACACGTCGGTTCCCTGCTACCCCGGCACGTGCGACTACAGCCTCGACGTCCGCGGCGGCTGGTACGACGCCGGCGATCAGGGCAAGTACGTCGTCAACGGCGCGCTCGCCGCCTGGCAGCTCCTCGATCTGTACGAGGAGACCGGTCCCGGCGTACCGCTGAAGATCCCCGAGGCGGGCAATCGCACGCCGGACGTGCTGG
Source organism: Kribbella sp. NPDC049584 (assembly GCF_040675555.1). Taxonomy (NCBI): domain Bacteria; kingdom Bacillati; phylum Actinomycetota; class Actinomycetes; order Propionibacteriales; family Kribbellaceae; genus Kribbella; species Kribbella sp. NPDC049584. Next base: position 528,541 of record NZ_JBFAPF010000002.1, on the reverse strand, counting down.
ACGAGGCGAAGTGGGAGCTCGACTTCCTCCTGCGGATGCAGGCGCCGGGCGGCATGGTGCACCACAAGATCCACGACGAGAAGTGGACCGCATTGGGTACGCCGCCCGCCGACGACCCGCAGCCGCGCTACCTCTACCCGGTGTCGACCGCGGCGACGCTGAACCTCGCGGCCGTCGGCGCGCGGTGTGCACGCGTCTACTCGAAGTGGGACAAGAAGTTCGCCGCACGCTGTCTGTCGGCCGCCGAGACGGCGTGGGACGCGGCCCGTCAGCACCCGGCGATCTACGCGCCGGCCGGTGGCGAAGGCGGCGGCGCGTACGACGACACGAAGGTGACGGACGAGTTCTCGTGGGCCGCGGCCGAGCTGTTCGCGACGACGGGCAAGGCGTCGTACAAGCGATTCATCACGACGACGCTGAACGCCGCTGACGGCTTCTCGTGGCAGGAGACCGGCGGGCTCGCAGACCTCGCCCTCGCGCGGGTCCCGTGGCGGTTGCCTGCGATCGAGCAGCGAAAGCTCCGCCAGCGGATCGCGACAACCGCCGACACGTACCTCGCCGACCTCAGATCACAGGGATACGCGAACCCGTACAAGCCGGCCGACGGCCAGTACGTCTGGGGCTCGAACTCGGCCACGGCGAACGACGCGATGATCCTCGCGATCGCTGGCGACCTCACCGGCCGCACGGCCTACCGGTCAGCCGCTCTGGAGTCGCTGGACTACCTGCTCGGCCGCAACGCGATCAACCAGTCCTACGTCACCGGGTACGGCGAACGCGCCAGCCACAACCAGCATCACCGCTTCTGGGCGCATTCACTCAATCCGGCGCTGCCATCGCCGTACCCCGGATCCCTCGCCGGCGGACCGAACTCGCACCTGCAGGATCCAGTCGCCCAACGCAACCTCCCCGGCTGCGCCCCGGCCAAGTGCTACATCGACGAGATCGGCTCGTACTCGACCAACGAGGTCGCCATCAACTGGAACTCCGCCCTCGCCTGGCTGACCGCGTACGCCGACAGTCAGACGGCTCCCGACCATCCGGCGCCGGTGGCAGCGAAGGTCCAGGCCGGCCCGATCGACCTGACGAGCGGCTTCTACGTCGACCCGAACTCGAACCCGGCGACCTGGGTCCGTGACAATGCCGGCGACTCGAGGGCGAGCAGCATCCAGACCAACCTCGCCGCCAAGCCGATGGCGCGATGGTTCGCCAACCCGCCGGCGGGGACCACGATCGGGGCGATGGTCGGCGGCTTCGTCGGCGCGGCCGACAACGCGGACAAGCTGCCGATCCTGGTCGCGTACAACCTGCCCGGACGCGACGCCTGCGGCGGTCATTCGGGCGGCGGTGCGGGGTCGCCCGCGGCGTACCGGGACTGGATCTCCGCGTTCGCGGACTCGATCCGCGGCCGGCCCGCGATCGTGATCGTGGAGCCGGACACGTTGGGCGACTTCAACTGCATGGCCGACGCGCAGATCGCCGAACGCAACGCCATGCTGACGTTCGCGCTGCAGCAGTTCCGCGACCGGGCGCCGAACACCTGGGCGTACCTGGACGCCGGCAACGCCGGTTGGGTGCCGGCGGCAACGATGGCGCAGCGTCTGGCCGGCGCCGGGGTGAGTGCGGCGCACGGGTTCGTGGTCAACGTGTCGAACTACTACACCACGTCCGCATCGGTCACCTACGCCAACGACGTACGCGCGAACATGTCGGCGCCGAAGCCGTTCGCCGTCGACACCAGCCGCAACGGCAACGGCTCGAACGGTGAGTGGTGCAACCCGGCCGGCCGCAAACTCGGCGTCGCGAGCCAGATAGGCGGCGGCGCCGAGCTGCTGCTGTGGGTCAAGGTCCCAGGCGACTCGGACGGCCAGTGCGGAATCGCTCCGACCGTCCCGGCCGGTCAGTTCAGCCCGGACCTGGCGACTCGGCTGATCAACGGGACCTAGAACGCTTACGGGAAGCGCGTTGCGAGCGCGATGCAGGCGCCGGCGGCGGCCAACGTGAAGAGCATCGCGATACCGGCGTACCGCGCGGTGATTTCCTTGTCGACCTCGTCGTACCCGACCGAGGAGCCGATGTCCTTGTAGACGTCCTTGAGCTCGCCTGCGGACTCCGCGGTGTACGCCTCGCCGCCGGTCGTCTCGGCGATGCTGCGGAGCTCGGTGCGGTCCGGTGGTACGCGCTGCCGGATGCCGTCCATCTCGATGAAGCCGGAGTCGGTGCCGAAGCAGATCGTGTACACCGGGGTGTTCTTCGCCTTCGCCGCCTGCGCGCCTTCCTGCGCGGTCCGGCCGACCGTTCGTTTGCCGTCCGACAGCATCACGATGCGGGCCGGGGCCGGGTCGTTCGGGTGCGCGGGATCCGGCGGGACCTGCGTGAGCGCCTGCAGTGACGTGAAGATGCCTTCACCGGTCGCGGTCGACTCGGCCAGCTCGAGCCCGTCGATCGACCGGTCGATGGTCGCCCGGTCCGTGGTCGGCGGCACGATGATCGACGCCGTACCGGCGAAGTTGACCAGTGCCACGTTGAACTTCGTCGGCAGGTTGTTGACGAACTCCTTCGCCGACTCCTTCGCGGCCTCCAGCCGGTTCGGCTCGATGTCGGTCGCCATCATCGACAGCGAGACGTCGATCGCGACCACGATCGTGGCCCGCTCGCGCGGCACCTTGACCTTGTCCTTCGGCTGCGCGAACGCCAGGATGCAGGTCATCGCGGCGAGCAGCGCGAGCCCGACGGCGAGGTGCCGCCGCCACTGCGGCCGCCGCGGCGCGACCCGGTCCAGCAGCGCGATGTTGGTGAAGCGCAATGCGTACTGCGAGCGCCGGTGCTGAAGGAAGATGTACCCCGCGACGATCAGCGGGATCAGGAGCAGGAACCACAGTCTGGCCGGAGACAGGAACTCCATCAGCGAGCCACTCCCTTCGGCGGTTGGTGCAGGCGGGGCGCCACTCGCCGGTACGCGAGCACGAACCGCACGGTGTCGGCAACCCAGTCGCGGTCGGTCCGCAGTACAAGATGCCCCGCACCTACCCTACGCAGGGCGGCCCTGGTTCGTTCCCGTTGTGCGAGAGCCGCGACCGCGAACGCCTCCCGGACCTTGCGCCGCCGGGTGTCGATCTCGCGCACCTCGCCGGTCTCCGGGTCACCGATCGTGACCACGCCGATGTTCGGCAGCTCGAGCTCGCGCGGATCCACGATCTCGACCGCGAGCACCTGGTGCTGAGCGGTCAGCTTGCGCATCGCCCGCTCCCAGGACGGCTCGATCTGGCTCGCGACCTCACCGTCCTGCGGGGTGAGGAAGTCCGACACGATCACGCGCAGTCCGCGTTTGCGCTGCGTCCGGGCCATCGACTCGAGCGCGGCGGCCAGATCGCTGCGGTGCGCCTCTTCGTCGCCGCTGAACTGCTCGGCGAGCAGTGCGCGCAGCAGACCGTACAGCGCGAGGCGCCCGGATCGCGCCGGCCAGCGTCGCAGCGCCGAGTCGCGCAGCATCAGCCCGCCGAACCGGTCACCGAGTCGGTGGGTCAGGAACCCGACGGTCGCAACAGCTGCCACCGCGAGCTCGCGCTTCTCGAGGGTCGACGTACCGAAGTCCATCGAGCCGGACAGGTCGACCAGCGCCCACGTCTCCAGCTCGCGGTCCGCGATCAGGTCGCGGACGTGCGGGATCGTGGTCCGCGCGGTGACGGCCCAGTCCATCCGCCGTACGTCGTCGCCGACCTGGTACTCCCGCGCTTCGGCCAGCTCGGTGCCCGGACCCGGGAGGAGCCCCAGGTGTTCCCCGTGCAGGTAGCCCTCGAGCCGCCGTACGACGGTCAGCTCCAGCCGCCGCAACGCACGCTCGGGAGCGAGCTGCGAGATCGTCATCGCAGCCCGCGGGTCTCGTCGGTTCGGCACTACACAAACTCCGGGCGGCCGGTGCCGTCGGCGCCGTCGCGCCAGACCGGCTGCGGCGGCGGGACGGTGGCCAGGATCCGCTCGATCACGGCCCGCGGGTCGATGTTGTCGGCGACGGCGTCGAAGGTCAGGCCCAGACGATGACCCATGACGTCCAGCGCGACGGTCTGGATGTCGCTCGGCAGCAGGTAGTCCCGGCCGTGGATCAACGCAAGCGCCCGACCGGCCGCGATCAGGCCGAGCGTCGCGCGCGGGCTGACGCCCAGCTCGATGATCGGCTCCAGGTCGGGCAGGTGGAAGTCGGTCGGCGTACGGGTCGCCATCACCAGACGTACGGCGTACTCCGCGACCAGGTTGTGGACGAAGACCTGCTCGGCGGACCGCTGCAGCTCGAGGATCGTCTCCGGCTTGAGCACCTGACGCGGCTCCGGCGGGTCGACGCTCATCCGGCGGAGGATCTCGAACTCCTCGTGCCCGCGCGGGTGCGGCACGTCGATCTTGACCAGGAACCGGTCGCGCTGCGCCTCGGGCAGCGGATAGACGCCCTCGGACTCGATCGGGTTCTGGGTGGCGATGACGATGAGCGGCTTCGGCATCGGGAAGGTCTGGCCGCCGATCGACACCTGCCGCTCGGCCATCAGCTCGAGCATGGCCGACTGCACCTTGGCCGGTGCGCGGTTGACCTCGTCGGCCAGCACGAAGTTCACGAACGTCGGGCCGAGCTCGATGTCGAACGTCTCGCGGGTCTGCCGGTAGATCCGGGTGCCGACGATGTCGGACGGGACCAGGTCCGGGGTGAACTGGATCCGGGCGAACGTGCCGCCGACCACGCTGGCGAAGGTGCGAACCGCAAGCGTCTTGGCGACACCGGGAACGCCCTCGAGCAGACAGTGACCCTTCGCGAGCAGCGACACCATCAGGGTCTCGACCATGTGCTCCTGGCCGACGATCACCCGCTTGACCTCACCGAGGGCCTCGCCGATCAGCCTGGACTGCTGGGCCACCGCACCCGTGGGCACCGTCGTCTCGGTCATGCCTGTCCTTCCGGGGCCCGCGGACGGACCTTGTCATTCCCCACTTCGCAACACCGGTCATTCCATCAGATCGCCGGGGCCAGCGGACGCAGGGCCTACCGGGTCCTCCCCCATCCTGCCCCGCCGAGCCAAATCGCGCGCGCCGAGTGCCGCCCTCCCCCGGCCGCCGCTGCCCGCTGTCGCCACGGCCGCCGCCCGACCGGCGGCCGTGGCGACAGCGCTACCAGGGATGTGGTGGGATTGGGGTGATGACCGCGACCGAATCCCAGACCGAGGTGCAGCCGGCGGACCCGCCGGAGCCGCGCCCTGCGCTGGAGATTCCGGAGGCTCTGCCGTTGCAGCCGGAGGACCCGCCGCGGGTCGGCGAGTTCTGGCTCCGCGGCCGGCTCGGCGCGAACGCGGCCGGCTACCTCTACACGGCAAGCGACGAAGCCGGCCGGAACGTCGTCGTCGCGATGATGACCGAGGGCTCCGCCGACGACGCGGCCGCCCGCGACCGGTTCGTCTACGCCGTCGACGATCTGCCCGAGGAAGCCGTTCTAGGCCACAACGACCGTGATGACGACGACCTCGCGCTCTGGGTCGCGGTCGGGCCGATCCGCGAGGACGACGGGTCCAGCGCGGCGTCCGACGAGCGGCTGATCGCCGAGCGTCGCGGCGAGGAGATCCTGTCCGCAGTACTGATGGATCGCGTCCCGCAGATCGGCAAGCTGCGCGGGCCGGAGTTCCGCCACTACTGGGAGAACCGGCGGCGTCCCGGTCTGTTCCGGATCTGGCCGCTGCCGTGGCCGAACGCTCTGCGCCCGGCATCGCGGTGGGCGCTCGCGTTCGCATTGCTGACGATGGCGCTGATCATGGCGCTGGCCGTCTTCCTGGCGTGGCTGCTGTTCCGCCACGCGCAGCCGCTCGAGCCCGAACCCGTCATCCCCACGCCGGCGAATACGGCCACCGTCACCGTCACGCCGACCACGCCGCCGCCGGGCACCGGCTCAGGCTCACCGTCCATCTCGATCAGCCCGAGCCCGGTCCCGACCGGTATCCCCACCACACTCCCGACCAACCCGTCCGGCACTGGGACGGCCCCGGGCGACAAGTTCTAGTCGGTTTGCCGTCGCCGCTTGAGAGTCAGCAGGCCGATCAGGCTGATGACGGCCCAACTGCCCTCGAGCAGCAGGAAGCCCCAGGACAGCTGGATCGCGGCGATGCCGGCGAGGACTCCTGAGCCGAGCAGGTTGAGGAGCTGGTACGTGATGGTGCGCTGGCGCAACCGGCCCGCCTGCGCGGCGGCGAACGCGAGCAGAATGGTGACCGCGCCAACGATCTCGAGAACGTCGAGCACATGCATGAGGACGACCCCCTCCGTCAAGGGTGAGGCGTCGTCTTGACAGACCGGGTACGGCGCCGCTCGTCCGGGGAGCCCGCTTGCGTCGAACTCCTGTTGTCAGGATAGCAAGCGCAGCAATTCCGGATCCCGCCAGAGCTTGTCCGGTACGGGCTGGCGGACCAGCGCCGCGTCGGCGCGGATCTCGGCCGGTGACGACGCGGCGATCAGCACAGACGTGACCGCGGAATGCCTGCTGGGAAAGGCGAGTGCGGCCTGCGGCAGGGAAACGCCGTACCGCTCGCAGACGGCCGAGATCCGTCGGGCCTCGACGGTGTCTGCGTGGAGGACCTGTGGGGTAAGTACGCCGGAGACGATGACCGAGACTCCGTGCGCCAGGCAACGATCGAGCAGCGGTCCGGCGGTGCGGTCGAGCAACGAATAGTGTGCCGTCAGCAGCACACAGTCGAGTTGGACGTCGCGCACCAGGCGGTCGAGGTCCTGCCAGTCGTCCGACACGGCTCCTACTGCCTTGATGATCCCTTCGCGCCGCAGCCGGTCGAGCGTCGGGTACGCCGACTCGTCGTGGGCGAAGGCGACATCGACCGCGAGTCCTAGCTGCGCGCTGCTCTGGTCGATCGAGGTCTTCGGGTCGTCCCCGATCACCTTCGTCGACACCAGGAACTCACCCCGCGGGCGCTTCTGCAGCGCCGTACCGAGTCGTCGCTCCGACTCGCCGTACGCCGGGGACGTGTCGAAGAACCGGATACCGGCCTGGTATGCCGCGTCGACGGTGGCAACCGCGGTCGCGTCGGCGTCCGGGCCGGGCGGCTCGCCGAGATGCGAACCGCCGAGCCCGAACCGCGGAGGCCGGAACCGGATCGTCGAATGGGGTGCGAGCAGCTGGCTGGGTGCGGCCATCGCACTCACCTCCCCTGGTCGGTACCTACCAGGATCGGGGTTGCGCTCCGACTTCGCATCCCGAACGCTGTCTAGCGGCCTGATTCGTAGAGGGTGCGCACCTCCGCATCGGTGAGGGCGCGGTCGTAGAGGTGGACCTGGTCGATCGTGCCGTCCAGGAAGTCCACCTGGTTGCCACCGAACTTCGCCCGGCCGATGACCGTGTTGCCGGTCGAGCTGGAGTCCAGGGCGCACGCGCTCTTGGTGGCGACGAGCTCGCCGTCCACGTAGAGCTTGAGCTCACCCTTCACGACATCGCGTACGCCGGTGACGTGGTACCACTGCCCCGGGTTCGGCTTCGTCGGCGACAGCGCCCGGATCCCGGGGAAGCTCATCGCGAAACGCTGGTCCTGGCCGGAGTACTGCAGGAAGAACGCGCTGTCGCGGTCGCCGTCCTGGCTGACGAACGTCTGGAACGCGCCGTCCGCCTTGTTCAGCTTCACCCAGGCACTCGCGGTGTAGTTCTTGCCGGTGTCGAGCAGGGCCGCGCCGGTGTCGACGTACTGACCGGATCCGTTGAGCGCGACCGCCTCACCGTTCTTGCCCGTGGCAAAGGTCGCGCCGCCCTGGAGGGTCGCGTCATTGTTGCCCACAGCATCTTCCGCGGTGCCGTCGAGCGGGTAGAAGTGGATGCCGTCGGCACCGGGTGTACCGGGTCCCGGGTTTGGTACACCAGTGCCTGACCCGTCCGCGCCGGCGATGATCTGCTGGTTGATCGTCCGCACCTGGGCGAAATCCATCTTCGGCACTCGCCGGTCGTAGGTGTAGAACCCGTTCAGCTCACCTTCGACATCGGTCATCTGGGTATAGACCGATCCGCTGATCCCGCATTGCTGGGCCGATTTCAGCACGTCGGTCTGGTTTTCGACGTACCGCCGGGTGAGGGTCGCCGAGTCAGGCTCCATCTCGTACGCCGATCCGTCGCCGAACCACATGTGATCCGGCACCTTCAGGCCGAACCCGCCATGCTCGCCGTCAACCGCCGCGCGGGTGTCCGACGGCGCCGTTGTCGCCGGGCCGAGGTACGCGTGGTTGTCGATCAGGTCGCCGCGGCCGGAGTCGCCGTGGGAGTTGCAGCAGTTCACGCCGCTGTGGGCGTTGACGAGGCGGGACGGGTCCTGTGCCTTGACGTCGTCCGCGATCCGGCCGGTCGCGGCCCGGTCCCACTCACCCCAGCCCTCGTTGAACGGGACCCAGACGGTGATCGAGGTGAAGCTCTTGTGCTCGTCGACCATCTCGTGCAGCTCGGACTCGAACTGCGCCCGCCACGGGTCCGGCATTGCATCGGTCTTCGTCGCCGGCATGTCCTGCCAGACCATCAGGCCGAGCTTGTCGGCCCAGTAGTACCAGCGATCCGGCTCGACCTTGATGTGCTTGCGCACGGTGTTCAAGCCGAGCCGCTTGTGCTGCTCGAGATCGAACCGGAGCGCCGCGTCGGTCGGTGCGGTGTTGAGCCCGTCCGGCCAGAAACCCTGGTCGAGGGTCGCCAGGTTGAACAGGATCTTCCCGTTGAGCGCCATCCGAAGCTTGCCGTCGGCACCTTTCTGCAGGCCGACCGATCGCATCCCGGCGTACGAACCGACTTGGTCTACCGTTTTGCCGCGATCGAGCAGGCGGACCTTGAGGTCGTACAGGAACGGGTGGTCCGGGGACCAGGTCTTGGGATTCCGGATCGGTAGCCGGAGTTCGGTGTCGGCCTTGCCGCGCACCTGCCCGACGGCTGTGCGGCCGTCGTACGCCGTGACCTCGACGTCGAGGCCCGCGGGGCCGGACGTCTGCGCGGTGACCTTGAGGGTCTGGCCGGGCAGGTCGGGCGTGAGTTGGAGTCGGTCGATCGACGCGACGTTCACCGGCTCCATCCAAACGGTCCGCCAGATGCCGGAGCTGCCCTGGTAAAAGATTCCGTGGTCGCCGACCTCGCGCTGCTTGCCGATCGGCTGGTACGTCTCGTCGGTCAGGTCCTCGGCCCAGACGATCAGTTCCTGCGGGCCTTTGGTGCGCAGGGCATTGGTCACATCGACGTCGAAGCCGTCGTACCCGCCGCGGTGCGTCGCGACCTGCCGGCCGTTGACCCAGACCTTGGCGTCGTAGTCGACCGCGCCGAAGTGCAGCAGGAGCCGCTTGCCCTTCCAGTTGTCCGGGACCGTGAACGTACGCCGGTACCACATCCGGTCCTCGTGCTTCTGGAGACCGGACAGCGCGGACTCGATCGGGTACGGGACGAGCACCTGCTCATTGAGGGTGCGGCCGATCGGCGGCTGTTCACCTACCGCGGCCGGCGCCCATTCCCACAGGCCGTTGAGGTTGCGCCAGTCGGGACGGGTCAGTTGCGGGCGCGGGTACTCCGGGAGCGCGTTCGTCGGCGAGACGTCGGCAGTCCAGGGGGTCGTGAGTGGTGGGGTGCCGAGGTGCCATGCCGGTTGCGCCTGGGCCGTGGGGACCAGGGTTGTCGACAGCAGCACGAGGGCGGCCGCGAGCGGCTTGAACATGGGGACTCTCCTTCCGGGGCGGGGAAAGGCGATCCCATGACAACGCTCTCACCACAAAAACGCAAGAGCTCGCGCATGATCAAACACCGAACCAAGCCGAGCCGGACTCAGGCCGCCACCGGAACGCTGAGCCAGGACGGATCACCTGCAGGCGAACTGAACGTGACCGTCGACCCGATCACGCTCCGCCCGAGGTAGCGCGGATCCACTGTGTCGACAACCAGCACGAGGTGATGCCCGGCCGGCACCTCCCAGCTCGTCGCCTCCAGCCGCACATCGAGCGGCACCGCCTTTCCCGGCGTAGCACCGCGCAACGTGTACGGCTTGTGCGACATCAACGACCCGACCCCCAGCGCGTCAACGTCGTACAGATAGGCGAAGAGCGACGTACTGGCCGCCGAGGGCTCCACGGTTACATGCAGCTTCGGCGTACCGTTCACGACCGTGGCGCTGCCGAACGTCGGCCCGGACCAAACCCCGGCAAACGACCTGTCGACCAACGGCGTCACAACACCTGTCGGAATCGACAGCAGCCCTTGCAGCGCGCCGGATACGAGCGCCACCCCGCTATCCGCGACCGTTGGTATGCCAGCGCCGATCGACCGACTCCATCCCGTCGACGCACCACCCTGCAGCGCCCCTGCCTTGGTCAGGTACGACGTACGCGCCTGGCCGACCGCCGCCCAACTGGCATACCCGCGCCACGTGCCACGCTGCGACTTCAGCTGCACCGGCGCCTCGGCGTTCGCACCGTTGTCCGCACCCGTCAGGTAATGCCGCAACCAGCCGACGAGCTCATCCCACGTCTCGTTCGGTAGACCAACCGCGCCCGTCACCTCGGGCGTCGCGTGATCGCCGTGCGCGAGCAGCAGCCGCTTCGGCCCGGTCAGGCTCGTGAAGAAGTCCGTGTACTGCGAGGGCGGGAAGATCGAGTCCTCGAACGCGTTCGCCAGGAACACGGCCGGTTTCTTCGCGTTGATCTGGTCTACCATCGTCGCCGCGGACCGTGCCGGCGAGAGCTGACTGGCCTCGGCGATCGCACCGTCGAAGTCACTGGTGACGAACTTGGTCTGCAGCGAGGCCATCTCCGGACCGGGCCGCCCGGTGATGTTGCCCAGGGCAAGCAGACCTGCAACGGACTGGAGCTCAACCGTGTCGTTCGGGTCCAGCGACCGAATCAGATCGGCCCACCCGCTGAGCGCGCCGACAGCCTTGATCCGCGAATCCTTCGCGGCGGCGAGCAGCGACGTACCCGCGCCGTAGGAGATCCCGACCGCCGCGACCCGGCTGGTGTCCGCCGGCGTGTGCTGGCCGGCCCAGTCGATCACCTTGCTGACGTCGGCGACCGTCGGCGGGCCGGCGATGTCGATGCCGCCGCCGGAATCCCAGAAGCCTCGGCTCGAGTACGAGATGACCTGGAACCCGGCCGTGGCCAGCTTCGTACCCTGGCCGACGTACTCCGCGTTCGGCACACCCCAACTCGACGGCATCACCACGAGCGGGAACGGACCGTCCCCCTGCCCGGTCGGCGTGAGCACGACCGCGCCGAGCTCGATCCCATCGGCGCCGGGGATGCGTTGGTACGCCGTGCTGAAGCCCGGGGCGGCGGTCTGGCTGGCGTCAGCAGGCGGACCGATCGTGATCAGCGTCAGGGCGGCTGTCAGGGCGGCGACAACGGCGACTGCAAGGGCGGCGGCAAGTCTGCGCACCAGGACCTCCGGCGTTCGGGGATTACCGGAGGGTAACCAGAAAGTTGCCGCTGTGTCACTACCTCGGCACGGTGAGTGCCGGATCGACCCCTGTCGCCTCGACAGACCAGTCCCACAGCTCCTTCGCCAGCGCGGCGTCCTGTGCGGTCCGGGTCGGCAGCACGACCTTCGGAGTACCGCGGTACTCCAAGAAGCCGGGTCCGACGAACGATCCGGGGCGCAGGTCGGGATACGTCGCGGCGTACAGACTGGGCCAAGCGCCGGCCGCAGCGGACTGCGCGACGAGGCGGGTCGTAGCGGCCGCGAGCCGCGCCTGGCGGAGATTGCCCGCGAGCTCCGGCCCAGCAGCCTGCAGGTGCGTGGCGGCGTACCCGGGATGCGCACCGACGCTCAGCAGATCGGCCCCGGCAGCACGCACCCGGCGATCGAGCTCGAGCATGAACAACAGGTTCGCGAGCTTCGACTTCCCGTACAACTCCCACTTCCGGTAGCTGCCCGCCGGCCGGCGAAGATCGGCCTTGCTAATGCCGCGAACGGTCTTGTGCATGAACGAGCTGACCGTCACGACGCGGCTGCCGTTGAGCAGCAATGGCATTAGCCGACCGGTCAGCGCGAAGTGACCGAGATGGTTGGTGCCGATCTGGAGCTCGAACCCGTCGACGGTCTCCCGGTACGGCGGCGCCATCACACCGGCGTTGTTGATCAGCAGATCCAACCGGTCGTACGACGAGATGACCTCGTCGGCCGCCTTCTCCACACTCGCAAGATCAGCGAGGTCCAACTCGAGCACGGTGGGCGCTCTCCCAGCCTTCTGACTCAACGTCTCCGCAGCCTGCGCCGCCTTGTCCGGATTGCGCGCCGCGATGAGCACGTCCGCGCCATGTCTGAGCAGTTCCAGCGCGGTCTCGTACCCGAGTCCACTCGTCGCGCCCGTCACGAGCGCCAGCTTTCCGGTCAGGTCAGGAATGTCCGACGTACTCCAGGTCATGCGCCCACAGTAGTGGTGGGCGCACAACCTGCAGCCGCTACTTCAGGATCTTGCGGGCCTTGAAGGCGTCGGTCACCGTTTGCGCGGCGGCCTTGCCGTACAGCAGCCGGGCAGCCTGGACGGTGTCCTGCGCCGCGGCGGCGAACGAGGTGTCGGGGTCGTAGAAGAACGTCGCTTCGAGGATCAGCTTGTCGGCCTTGGTCCGGCCGAGCCCCTGCTGAATGTCCCAGAGCGCGTTCGACCAGATCTCGCCGTCGTCGTGGACCTCACCGTCGATGTCGTCGGTGGTCTTGCCGGTGTCGGTACGACGCAGGCAGTGCGGCTCGTCGGACGTGTACGACGTGGCGTCCCAGTCCATCACGCACGGCAGGTTGAAGCCCTTGCTGACCGGGACCGAGTTCGTCACGGCCCAGTAGTCGCCGAAGCCCTCGCCGATCGCGCCGGCTTCCTCGGTCTCGCCGAAGCCCGGTACGACGTCGTCCTGGATCGCGTGACCGTACTCGTGCCAGATCACCTCGGCGTCCTCGGCATCGTCGACGCCGCCTTCACCGGTGGTGATCATGTCGGTCGACGGGTCGTACCACGAGTTGTCGTCGGGCACCGTGTCGACTGAGAAGTCCTGCGACTCGTTGTTCACGTCGGTGAACCCGAGCTTCTGGATGTACTCCTGCGTCTGGTTGATCTGGTAGTAGACCATCACCTGCTCGAACTTGTTGTTCGCGCGCTGGTAGACGAAGGAGTTGTTCTTGCTCTGCGCGATCCCGCCCTTGGCTTCCTTGATGTTGACGTAAGGCCCGTTGAGCTTCCCGGAGCCGTCCAGGTTGCGCAGGATCACGTTCTTCTGCGCCAGGAACAGGGCGTCCTGGTTCTTGTCGTTCATGTCGGTCAGCTTCTCGTTCTGCGTGCTGACCACCGGGTTCGGGTCGAAGACCGAGCCGCGGCCGTCGACGTTGTCGCTGATCACCTTCGACGCGACCACACTGCCGGTCTTCGCGTCGACCAGGGACTGGCTGACACCCTCGGTCGACCGGCTGGTGACATTCCAAACCAGACGCGCGTCCGGCCCGCCGATCACCGCGAGCTGTGCGGCGCCGCTGGTCGCTTCCGGCTGCTTGACGAAGCTCTTGTTCGGCCCGGCGGCTCGCGACCGGTTCGCCTGCGCGGTGACCGTTGCGTTCGCGGACTGCGTTGCGGACGCGGGTGCGACCTTCGCGCTGACGTCGAGGTTCGCCGGTACGGCGTCCCGCCCGTCGGCGATCTCGACCGAGCCGTCCTTCGCCACGTGCTTGGCGTAGTACCCGTTGACGACCGGCAGCCCCTTGAAGGTCTGCTGGTACCAGTAGTGCTTGCCGAGCAACGACGTCTTCGTCTTGATCAGCTTCAGCCCGTTCGGATTGGCTGCCGCCGCCTGCGGCGCGGCCCCCGCGGCGCTGGTGAACGACAACCCGAGCGCGACGGTCGCCAGTCCTGCGGTGGCGGCCACAAGCGCCTTACGGCTTTTCGACATACGCTTCCCTCCCACGTCCCTGTTGCGTAACGCAACCACTACGGTCCGTCGAACCCTAGTTCGGCGCACCACTCCCTGGGAAGCAGAACTCCGCGCGATTCCGCGGATTTCACGGCGGCAAGGGAAATCCTTGTCAGCCGAGAGCAAGCGGCTTCGGCGGGTACTCACGCAGTACCAGCGAGGTGCTCACCGGTCCTAGCCGACCGATCACGTCGACCACCTGCTCGAGCCGGCCGGCGTCAGGCGCGTGAACGTCGAGCAGGAAGCAGTCCTCACCGGTCAGCCGGTACGTCGCGACGACCTCCCGCAACGTCGCGAACAACTCGAGCGACTCGGGGATCCGGGCGTGCGTGGTCCGGACCCGTACGACGGCGTGGATGTTGAGCCCGACCTTCGCCGGGTCGACGACCGCGCGGTACCCGGTGATCACGCCCGAGCGTTCCAGCCGCTGCATCCGCGCCGACACCGCGGGCTGCGACAGGTTCACCTTCCGCCCGATATCGGCCCCGCTCAGCCTGCCGTCGGTCTGCAGGATCGCCAGGATCTCCCGGTCGATCGCGTCCAATGAACCAGTCGTTGCCTCGCTCATCGACCTTCGTTTCATCAGTTCACGGCGCCGTACGGCGATGACTCCTCCATGATGGCAGGCGTCCACCTGCAGAGGAGAGTCCATGACCTTCGTCATCATCCCCGGCCTCAACGGCTCCGACACCCACCACTGGCAGTCCCGCTGGGAGACCGAGTGGCTCACCCCCGCCGCACGAATCCAGCCCTCCTCCTGGTCAGCCCCCGACCTCACCGACTGGTCCGCCGCAATCACCCGAACCGTCGAGAGCGCGACCGACGACATCATCTTCGTAACCCACAGCCTCGGCTGCCACGCGATCGCCCACTGGCTCACCCACTCGCCACCCCCGCGCCGCATCCGAGGCGCCTTCCTGGTCGCCCCTCCCGACCCCCAAGCCCCCACGTTCCCCGCAGATCTCCTACCGACCTTCACCTCCCTCCACGCCCGACCCCTCCCCGTCCCCACCCTCCTGATAACCAGCACCAACGACCCCTACTGCACCCCCACCGCCGCCACCCACCTAGCCCAGTCCTGGTCCACCCCCCACATCCCCCTCCCTCACCAAGGCCACCTGAACACCGCCAGCAACCTCGACACATGGCCCACCGGCCGCCACCTCCTCACCGCTTTCACAGCCGGCCTGGGCATCGATCCGGACAAGTTCTGACCGCTACCTCCTCCCCCACCGTGGGAGCGAGAGGTCCCGTCGCCACAAGGCTGAGCCTGCAGTCACTGAACCGCGCCACGCTCAACCGCCAATGCTTGCTAGAACGGCACGTCCCTCGAAGCGACCAACACCCGCCCGGCACGCGGCCCAGTCCCGCTAGCGCCGCACGTCGGCCCCTGAACCCAGCTGAACGCCTTCCAGCCGGCCGAGCTCGTCAAACCCCTCGAGCACCGCCAGCCATTCCGCGCTTCGTTGATGCGGGCAACCATCCACCTGCTCTCGAGCCGCGACTTCCCCGCGTTCCGCCCCTCATCCAGCCCCACCTGGCCCGAGATCGAACCCCCACTCGCTTCCTCCCCGAATACGACAACCTCTTCCTCTCCCACGCCAGGCGGATCGAGGAGGAGGCGCTCAGCGCGGGGTGTCGTGCGTTATGGGCGCTGCTGTAGTTGCTCGAGGGCGCGCACCCTCTCAGGGAGCGAAGGTGCACTCGCCATGAAGTGCGAACGGCGGCTGGCGTCACGCCCGAGAGCGTGTTGATGTTGGAACTGCCAGCCATACAGAACCTGAATCAGCGTGGCCCCGTAGCCCATGGTTGCGGCCCGGCGATCGGCCTGAAGGACCTCGCGCCGGCTCAGCCAAGCAAGGATCGGCGGCGCTACGAGTGGAGTCAAGAAGAGCAGCGGGAGCGTCAGGCTGTCGTCGAACGTCAGGACCGCCAGTAGCACTCCTAGATACCCGAGCAGCACGAATCCGATGACAACACATCCAACTGCGGGCACGGCGCGCATCAAGCGCCCCAGCGCACGAACAGCGATCAGGGCACAGCGCGCAGGTATCGAGTACCAGAAGCTCAACAGGCTGAGCCAGTCACGGCCACCCAGATGATGGCCCAGCTCGTGAGCCAGCGTCGCCTCTAGGTGTGACGGCGGCAGCGTGTACAAAGCCCATCGAGTGGTGGCGATGATGTGCCCGGGCGTCGGAGTGGCGTTTGGCTCGTCCGACTCCTGGATCCAGATCGCATATCGGTTCTCCGGTATTCCGGCCCGGTCAGCCAACTGACGCCAGATAGGGCGCAACCGCTGGTCTTCGATCAGTGTCGGCTGACGCAGGCGGAAGAGATACCGCGCGAGCGCGTCCTCTACCGGTCGGATGAGGACAACTGCGCCCGATGCAAACCAGACGAGAACAAGCAACCAGCCCCAGCCGAACCCGATGATTCCGACGATCCACGAAACAACAGCGAAGCTCCAGAAGAACCAGGGCACGGCTGACAACAAGAGTGACGCAGTCGACACCTCGACTCGTCGCGCTTGGTGCGCGCCGCTGGAACCCGACGGTCCCGCCGGGAGCTCCGCCCAGGATTGTGGTGGTGGTGGAGGTGCGGCACTCCCAAAACCGGCCGGCGGCTGCTGCCCGGCATCGTGACCCCAAACAGTGTTCGGATCGTTGGGATCGCCAGGGCCAGCCATCCGGGGGTTCTCCTCATCAGGGTCGGGCGAGTTGGGCGCGTCCATTATCAGTACAGGGATACGTGGACGTGGTCGAAGTGGCCGCCGGTGGCGTCGGTGGGGTTGTAGACGCCGCCGCCGTTGTAGGGGATCCAGGTGCCTCGGCGGGCGGACCAGATCTTGCCGTACCAGATGACGTAGTGGACGCCGGTCTGGGCGGCGGTGGTCACGGCCCAGTTCGCGATCTGGTCGCCTCGGGCGCGAGCGGGTGCGGACTTTCTGGCGTCCGTGCCGACCATGACGTCGCATGCCAGGCCGCGAGGATGGTCGCTGGTCGGGTTCCATGCGTGCGCGTCCCAACAGCTCATGCTCAGGTTGCCGAGATTCTTCCGCGCCGCCGCGACCCAGGCCGCCGTACGCGGCGTCACCAACCCACCGGTACCGGTCGGGTCTGTGACGGTCGCCTTCTGCTCTGGCCAGACGCCGTTGACCGGCTTGCCTGCGGTCAGTCCGCCCGACTGACCGCAGTTGTCGTCGCCTTGCACTCCATCGACGACTGACCCGCCGGCCGGCGCGCCGGTGCGACCGGCGTACGGGTTCCCAGCTCTGGTCAGATCGATGCCGGCTGCGGAGGCGATGTCGCGGGCCTCTTGCTCGCGTACGGCGTACCTGTCGGGGAACGCGGATACCTGGACTGCCTGAGCAGCATCACCGAGCGCCATCGAGGGCCAGCCGTTGATGTCCACGAGGCCGGGCGGATCCGGCGCCTGGGACCCGCCGAAGAAGGCGTTGGCGGCGTACCGCGGATTCAAAATCTGAAGCCGCGAACCCCACCCTGCCGCTGGCCGCTGCTGAAACAGACCGACCGAGTCAGCGTCACCATAGGTGAGGTTCTGGAGATCCGACTCCACCAATGCCGTCATCAACGCGATCAGCGTCGCTTTCCCAGGTAGACCTCGTTGCACCGCAACACTGTCGATCAATTTGGCGAAAGCGATCTGCGTGCCGCGAAGTGGCCCGCTGGCCTTCGGGTCGCCGGGCTGGCCGGGAATCCCAGCGGGACAGGCAGCCTGGTTCGTCGTACCGCCACCAAAGGGAGCAAGCATCAGCAGGCTTGCGACTCCAATGACGGCAAGCGCGGCCGCGCCTTTGGCAAACCATCCTCGCGTCGCGACCGACAGGAGCCCACGACCGAGATCACGCTCGTCGAACATCGCAGCCCCCCGCCGTCACGGTCCCGTACCGCCGGACACGTCGCTGATGACCCACTGACCGTTCTGGTTCGCCAGCGTGATGAGCAGAGGTAGGTCGAACCGCTGGGCGTGTTTGCCGGTGACGTTGATGGTGACCTTGACGAAACGGGTGATGCGGCTGGGAGTGTCGACCGGAGCCTGCGCATTTGCCGGCGGAGCAGTCACCGGAGCTGCGAGGACCGTCGATTTACCGCCATCGCTCTTGAGCGCTTCGTACGTCGGATCGCCCGCAGCGGTGAAGCTCGACGCGACCTCTTCGGTCATGTACTTCGCGCATTTCGCCACGAGTTCGGAGTACGACTCGGTTGCCGGGTCACGGGTGTAGAAGGCTCGCGCCCATGCGCCGACGACATCGGTTGCCAGCGCTGTCACCTCGGCTGCGGGTCGTTGAGTCTGGGGCGGCGGGGTTGTGAGGTCAGAGCTCGTGGGAGCGACGGGTTGATTCGACTGGGTCGAAGGCGCCGTCGGGAGTACGACCGAGCGGCCAGGTGTCAGCAAGCTGATCGGGGATCCGTCGTCCTTGCTCTTGCCGCCAAGGAGTCGCGGCAATCCGCCGCCTACACCGAGGATGATCACGGCCAGGACGACGACGAGGACCACGATCGCCGCAGGGCTGGTCGGCTCAGCCTGGCGTTGATTACGCAGCCACGCCATGCGCTGCGCATGATCGTCACGGCGCCAGTTCTTCTTCGCACGACGTCGGTCGCGACCGTGGAGTTCGTCCAACTCCTCCGGGTAGTCGTAGTCGTTGCTCATCAGCGAACGCCAGCCCTCGGGGGCATCCGGGCGCGGCCGACCGTCCCGTGGGTCCGTTTCGGAGCCGCTCGGGTCAGGTGCGCGATGCCGCGACTGACCTGCTCCTTCGCGGCGGTCGTGCGGCGATCGTGGTTTCCGGGCCATCCGGCATCACCTACGCGTCGGCACGTGCACCGTCACGCCGTCCTTGGTGACAGCCGAGTACTCCCGGAACCTCCGCGGCTGCGAGGTCGACGCCTTCCGTCGTACTCGTTGTCCCTTCGGCGGACCTTCGCGCAGGCTCGCGGAGTGCGTGTGGGCACGCGGCTCGTAGCGGACATCATTGGAAGGCGCCGGAATAGGCCGCCGCGAATGACGAGCCTTCTGCGCGTCACCGGCAGCTCGCCGTCCTCCACCCGACGAGGAGTTGGACGGCGCTCCGACTCCCGCACTGGTGACGGTGATAGTCGGACGCTTGTCGGCGTCCCTCGATTGCGAACGCGCGCGAGCGAGGTTGAGGCCCGAGCTCGTGCGCGTCGGGTTGGCCGCAGACGCGAGCCGACCAGCTGCACCGGTAGCCGCCCCCGCAGCCGCCGCGTGCTGACCGCCGGGACCAGATCCACCCGGACTCCCTGCAGGACCATCCATCCTGCGTCCGGCTGCGCCCGAGGTGAGCTCGTGCGCCGAACTGCCGCCCGAACCCCGCGCCAGAGAACCAACCACGGGAGCCTGTCGATAAACGCGCACCGACGAGACCCGCTGCGCTCCACCCTCTCCTGCGCGGAGAAGGTCCCGTCTCCGGTCCGTCATCGCCGGCGCAGCATTGCGACTCGTCATTGAGCCGACAATTCGTTTGAAGGCGCCCATCGCACCCCGGCGCGCAAGGCCGCCGAGCAGAATGCTTCCTGAGCCTGGACGCATCATCGAGGTGAGGTTGTCCAGCAACCGGCGCAATCTGAAGCCTGCGATCAGAACTGCGATGGCCAGACCCGACACAGGAAGCCATCCCAGCACGCCGGTAAGGCTGAAGACTGCCGTCACCAGCGTAAGCGCGGTTCCGAACACCAACATTGCGAGGAAAGACTGGATAACGAGGCCCACCAAAGCTTCGAACCAGTTGAGTCCCCACTGTCTCGGCCTGCCCGGAATAATCCATAGGCAAGCGAAGAAGACTCCTACGACCAGCAGCAGCAAGCACCCAACAAACGCCATCAGTGCCGTGAATGCCAAGGAGATGTTGAGGAACGCGAACAGGGTGGCCGCGATCGCCGCGAGCATTACGACCGCGATTCGTCCGAACGCGTTGTCACCCTTGACCCATTTCACGGTCGGCGCGTCATCGCCACCTTCAGCGGGAGCGATAACGGAGTCAATGTACTTCGACCGCGCGTCTGCGTCCGTGCCGGCGTCCAGCATTCCCTTGCCGTATCGACCGCAGGCCTCCAGGGAGCCGAACTCAGCGATACACCAAGGCGTAACCGCGAACCCACGCCAGCTGGCGTCCGCCGACTTCCTCAACAACGTATCCCTGGAGGTACCTGTGAACCCAGGTTCAGGCCAGGGCAACGGATTCTGCATGGTCGGGCCCATGGCGTCAGCAGAGGTCGACATGATGGCGTCGGCTCCCAGCTGGCGAGCGCCGTCGACACCGCGCAGCCAAGTTCCTGGCGCCAGCGCGAAGCTGACGCTGAGCACGCCTGCGACGAACACCCAGACCAACTGCCCCATCGCACTACCGCTGGTCTTACGCTGGGTGTACGCCGCTACCGCTCCGAACGCAAGTGCTGACGGCAGCAGCCATCCGACCAACTGAGTACTTGATGCGCCAATGGTCGTCGATGTCGCCTCTGTCAGTGGCTTGACATCGGTGAATGAGAACAACCACCAACCGACCGAGATCGCACCCCGCGTGATAGCGACGATGTACATCATCACCATGTGCGCGTACCCGTTGAAGACTGCCTCAATGGGGTCGCGAATGCTCTTCTCGAAGTCGAGCCCGTAGACCATCGGTCCGTACTGCTCGAACAACGTCCGCGTGTCGCCATGCGTCAGGTCGGGAGTTGGCAGGAGATCGCCAAAGCCGGTCGGTGTCGTAGGCGTCGGCTTCGGGTCGGCAGCCAGGGCGACCTGGGCTGTTATCACGAAAGAGATGGAGAGGACGGTGGCCGCGGTTCGGAGGCGGCGGGGCCACGTCATGCGACGTGCTCCTTGTTGCCGGTGGGGCGGTCTGGGTCGTCGGGGTGGGCGGGGTACATGGCTTCGTTGTAGGCGGCCTCGTCGGCTTCTTGGTCGTAGACCTCGTCGGGGCCGATCGGGGAATCGTGGCGGAGGGTGCGGCGGTCGTACTGCTGGGGGTGCTGGCCGGTGGGCTGGGTGTGGCCGTTTTCGAGATCTTGGCCCTGGCCGTTGGGGGTTGGTGGGTGGCCGTTTTGCTGGGCTACCGGGACCTGCGCGGGTTCCTCTGCATGCGAGGGCGTCGTTGTTGTGGAGGCGTAGGTCGGTCCGGAGGCGGGGGGACCAGACTGCGCTTGTGGTGCCGTCGCTGATTGGGCAGATGCGCCTGGCTGCGTCGGTTGGGCGGTTGGCTGCTGGGCTGGGGGCGCAGCGGGCTGAGTGGGCTGCTGCGGTGCTGTGGTCCCGGGGGCAGTGCCGTTCGGGGTCGCAGGTCCGCCGTTCTGGGGCGCGGCGGGGGTGCCGCCGTAGGAGCCGTTGCCGTTCGGCGCGGCCGGACCGCCGCCGGCGTACGACGGATTGCCGTTAGGCGCAGCGGGAGCGCCGCTGTACGCATCGTCATTCGGGGCAGCCGGAGAGGCGCCATAAGCCGCATCATCAGCCGGAGAGCCGCCGTAAGCCGCTTCGCCATTCGGGGCAGCCGGAGCGCCGCCGTAGGCCGCGTCGCCGTTAGACGCGATCGGAGCAGCGCCGTACGATCCACCGCCGTTAGAGGCAGCCGGAGCACCGCCGTACGACCCGCCGCCATTAGGCGCGGCTGGAGGGCCGGCGTAGGTGGGTGGGGCTTGGGTGTGGGCTTCGGATTGGGCGGCGGCGGTGGCGGCTGGTTCGAAGAGGTCTTCGTCTTCGGCGAAGGGGTCTTCGGGGGGTGCGGTGGGGAGGGCTGGTTGGGCGGGGGTGTTGGCGTGTTCGGATTCGGGGGTGGTGCGGAGGAGGGCTGCTACGCGTTGGCTGGGGATGTCGATCTGGACGGTGGCTACTTCGTCCCAGCGGTCGCGCATGATGCAGTGGCCGTGGCGGATCGATTTGCCGTTGGCGGCGGTGTTGATGCCGCGGACCAGCGTTTGGTACGGCGCGGTCTGTGGCCGGCCCAGCAGTTCCAGCAGCGAATCGACCTGCTCGCGGGAACGCAGGCTGAACGCGAAGAGGGTCGTGATCTGCTCGACCAGACCAGGCAGCTTCAAGATGCTGGCCGGGTCCTGCGTGTCCAGGACCAGGGAGGCACCCAGCGCACGGCCGACACGAGCGATGTAGTCGAGGAAGGACGCGCCGTCCGGGGTCTTCGTCAGCAGGTGGACCTCGGGCACGATGACGACCTTGGAGCGGCCGCGGAACTCGCGGCGGCCCGTCGTACGGACCATCCAGGCGAGGCAGCCGCGGAGGCAGGCCATGCCGACGCGTTCGATCGGGGACCAGGACTCGGGCGCCGACTCGGGCGACGGCAGCGTGAGGCCCGGCATCTGAACGACCCAGAGACCCGGATTCGTTGTCAGGGACGAAAGGCCGGAGGGCGGGCCGGCGACGACCGAGCCGAGGCCGGTCTCGACCAGGTCGCGCAACGCGAAGCCGACCGTACGGACGGTCTCCGAGTCGGAAGCGCACAGCCGCTGGATGACACCCCACGACGACGGATCGGGCGACTGGATCTCGGCGCGGGTGGCCGCCATCACCGGCGCCTCGGCGGCACCGCGCAGATGCGGCGGCAGGAGAAGCATGAGCTGCGACGGCGCCTGCAGCAGCGCATCGTCAACGGGCAGCACGCGCAGTAGATCCGCAGCACCGGAGAACTGCGCGGTGATCTCAATGACAGCGGTCGGTACGCCGTACTCGGCGGCGACGGCGGATACACCCGCGGCATCGCCCTTCAGGTCCAGCAACGGCACCCAAGCGCCGGCGAAGGCGGAGTCCAGACCGCCCAGCATTGCTGCAGTCGTCTTGCCTCGACCAGACCGGCCCAGGAAGAGCGTCGTCGTCGCGTCACCAAGTGCAGAACCGGCAGCTGCGTCGAACCGCACCAGACCAGGCGTCGAGCCAGTCAGATAGCCAATAGCTGGACCCGTCGCGTCACCAATCGACGCACCGCCCCAGAACCAGGACCCGAAGAACGCGGTCGACTCCCGCACATGTCCCAGGTCCGGCACACGCAACTGGTCGCCCGGCAAGGACTCCAGCCACAGGTCGCGCTGCTCGTCAGCACCCGCGGCCACAGTGATGCCACGGTCGGCGTAGTGCGCGATCACCGCGTCTACATAGGCTTCCAAGTCTTCCCGCGTGTCCGCGCTGACGAGCAACCGCGGGTGATCCTCGACCAGCGTCAGACCACTTCGGTTGATGTCGCGCTTGACCTCACGCATGACACGCTCGGTCTCCACGATCTCGTCGGCGGTCTCCTCCGCCGTACCCTTCGCGGCCGAACGGCGCTGCTCCTTCGCGCTCTTCCGGGTCTCGTCGACCAGGTGGCGCGCAGTCTTCTTCGTCAGCACGCGGAAACGGACGGATGCCTCGACGGTGACGTCGATTTCCTCGCCGTCGTCGTCGATCGCCTTGATCTCCGACAGCGTCCGCAGCCACTCCCCCGCGCCCGGCGTCTCGAGCTCCTCGGGGAAGTCGGTCATCGCCAGAACAGTCGTGTACGCCGCGATCTGGCCACGCGTGTCGTAGATCCGCAGGTGATCGGTGTAGGGCACCACGCGCCCCGACGTGAGCCGAGCCAGCGAGGCACCCGTGATCAGACCACGCCGCGGCGCGGCGACCGCCCCGCGATGCATCTCCCGGCTGATCAGCCAGGAGATCACTTCCGCGGGCGCGGTGTGTGCCCGCCAGACCGTCGAGCCGAGCTGACGTGCGAGCTTGCGCACCCGCTCGTCGAGGTGCGCGAGCTCACGCGCACTGACCCGCCACGACGTCGTACCAAGAGCGTCGCTGATCGAGCCTCGCACCTGCGCGGTCGCCCGCGGGTCACGGTCACTCAGATGTACGCCGAGGGCGACGTACCGCTCGGGCATCCGCATCTCGTCGATCCGGTCCGCCCGGGTCTGCGCCCATGCCTCGTGATCGCCCAGCCGGTAGTGGCCGGCCATCGAGTCGATGTAGTCCTGACCGGTCGACCGGCCCCACACCACCTTCAGGTGACTGAGCCTGTCGCCGAGAATCGTCGCCGCGGCGCTGACGGCCGCATCCAGAGCCGCGTCCTGCTCGGACTCGGTGGCCAGGTCCGTGTTCGCCACCGAGATCAGGAACCACGCTTCGGCACTTCGCTCGGTCACGAGCAGGCCGTCGGCGATGGCAACAAGACGAGGTGGCGGCAGGCCGCGCTCGCGGCCGACCCCCACCAGGTTCAGGAGCTTGTCAGCGATCTTCATTCGCGGCCCTTCCCTGACGACGTCCTGCGACTCACCCGTTGTACGTGATCGGAACCCAGCAGGCGCGCCCGCTGGCTCACGATGATGTCCGCACCCGAACGGACCATCGGATCGAGCTCCACCACAACTTCGCGTTCCCACTCCGGCGTCACTCTGGCCTTCGCCAGGTCGGCCACCTTCCGGGTCGCGACGCGCTCACGCCACGGCAGGTACTCCGTCTTGTCGGCGGCCCGCGCGCCGAGACCGATGATCGGGCGATGGGCACGCAACGCGTACCGCACGGCCAGCGCCCACTCGGTCACCCGGCGGCGACGTTCGTGGAACTTGCCGGGCCGCCAGCCGAACGCGGTGATCACGAACGGCGGAACGACGTACAGGCTGACCGTGGGCTTCTTCGGCACCCCGATGAACGGGAACAGCAACGCGATCCAGAGCACGATGATCACCGCACCGAAGATGATCATCCGCCGGCGCGCGCCTTCTCCGAGGTCGATGCCGAGCAGGTCGTACTGCCGGGTCTCGATCTCGAAGTGGTGAGTGAGGGTACGGCCGACGCGCATCAATTACCTCCGGACAGCAATCCCCAGAAGCCCTTGAGCACGTTGATCGTCTGGTTGTTGGCGTAGATGAGCCCGCCGACCAGCACCCCGGCCGCGATGTGGCCGAACAGCTCGCCCCACTCGCGCTTGAAGTAGTGGCCGATGGCACGCAACACGAGGATCGCGATGAAGATGTTCCCCGCGATGACCAGGACCCAGTCCTTGAAGTCCGCGCCCGTAGGGACGTTGGGGTCGGCCATGGGCACGGCAAGCTGAACCACGCTCGCAGCCAGTTCGTGCGTCATCATTGCGGTGTCTCCCTTGTTGCCTCGGTCATCCGATGGCCAGTCGCTGGATTCATCCGACGGCAGCCACTTGCCATCGTTGTGCTCCGTCGGTGGCGACAGTACGCCTCAACGTGAGCGTGTACGTCTGGTCCAGGGTGGTGTCCCCCGCCCCGTCCCAGGTGACGGCGGCGGTCGCCCGCCGCTCGTCGTCGTTGCCCGTGTAGACCTGCCAATCCTTGAGCTCGCCGAACCTGACCGCACCGTTCAGGCTGCGGATGGTCGAGCCGGGCGCGGTCACCGCCGACACCTTGTTGTCGGACTCGGCATACGCGCCGAAGAACGCCTCCGCGTCCTTCCGGGTCGCGTCGGTCAGGTCGTCGTCCGGGACGCCTGCCTCCGGCATGTTGTCGGGCAGCGCGGCCCGCACGTCGGGAACGAAGGTCGGCGGCCCGCTGACGATGACTCGGGCCGCGGTCCGCACGACCGGGACCGAGATGCGCTCCCAGAGGACCGGTCCGGCCTTCCAGCCCCTGCCCTGCCGAGCAAAGGTGTGCACGCGGACCCGGACATCCACGACGGCGGTCAGGCCGTTGGAGTCGGCCGTGACTTCTCCCGGGTACGCAACATCAGCCGTTTGTTTGCCGCGACCGTTCCACCCCGCGCGACTGTCCAGTCCGGCCGCCAGGTCGAGACCGATCTGGGCCGGACGAGCGTCCGGGTTGTCCTCGTCCCACGTCAGGTACGAAACGGCGTACCGCGTCGCGACTGCGCGTGACTCGTCGGCGGGGAAGCTGCTCTGCCCGCTGACGACGGTCTGCGGTGCCCGGTTCGGGCTGATCCAGGAGCGGATGCCACTGATAGCGGCGAGCAGCAGTACGACGACCACGAGACCGCGGAAGAATCGCCTTGCCCACGTAGAGAACGACGACTCCGGCTCGGTCGACCACGGCGTCTGTCCAGGCTCCAGCACTTCGCGGGCCGGACCCGGCGCAGCGTGCGCACCGTGAGTGCCGTGCGGGGAGCGCTGTTTCAAACGTTCGGGTGTGCGGTGCGCCGGGTCCTGATGGGGCACGTCCGCAGGCCCCGAAGGACGCGGTGCCGGCCGCCGGGGCGGCGCCATCACGCCACCGGGCGGAGGCGGTCCCTGCGGCTGCGGAGCGGAATACTGCGCCGCTACGCCCTGCGCCTGGCGAGGGGTCGGTGACACCGGGCCACTGGGGTGGTCCCACCACTCCGGCGCGGTGCTCTGCGGGCGTCCCTTGCCCGGCTTCTTGGTCCGGCGCTGGTCCGACCAATGCTCACCTTTTGGCGGCAGATTCAGTGCAGTTCGCCACCAACTCATCCCTACCCGCCCCTCAGACAGCAGTTACGCGGACAGTAGCCGGGAGGATACGGCAAGCAACCGTCCTCCGGGAGACCTGAGCCCAGGATCCGGATGGTCCATCGCTCCCCGCAGCCATACTGTTACCCCGGTCGCGGGCAGTGTCACCCCCACCGTCACATTTACCGGCCAAGAGTGACACCTTCGGCACCGTCGTCATAGCTCCTCTCTCATGACCGTTCGGGTCGACTGGGCAGCGCACACCCTGCCACAGGCCGTGGACAGGTTTCGAATATCCGTGCGAACAACCACATGGTAAAGAATGCACCAACTGATCACAGATAGTAACCGATCCGGCGATTCACCTGTGGAAAACTCTCCCGTGGCGAGGGGGTCAAAATCGCCTGTGGACAACCGCTTGCCGGAGACGCTTCCGGGCATAGGGTCGGAGTGACCCTGCTACCCCCTGGAGGACCAGGATGGAAACTCGCCGACTGGGCAGACTCGGACACCAGAGCTCGGTACTGATCTACGGCGCCGCGTCGCTCGGCGGAGTCGACCAGGACCGGGCCGATGCCTCGATCCAGGAAGCTCTGGATGCCGGCATCAACCACTTCGACGTGGCCGCGGACTACGGCGACGCCGAGTTGCGGCTCGGGCCGCGGATGCCGGAGATCCGCGACCGCATCTTCCTCGCCACCAAGACCGGCCGCAGGACGGCCGAGGAGGCGTGGAGCGAGATCAACCGGTCACTGGAGCGGCTGCAGACCGACCATGTGGATCTGATTCAGATGCACGCGGTCTGCGATCTCGAGAACCTCGATCTCGTCACCGGCAAGGGCGGATCGCTGGAAGCTGCGATCCGGGCCAAGGACGAAGGCATGGTCCGGGCGATCGGCATCACCGGCCACACCGAGCAGGCGCCGTCGGTGCACACCGAGGGTCTGCGCCGGTTCGACTTCGACAGCGTGCTCACCCCGTTGAACTACAAGCTCTCGACAGATCCGCAGTACGCCGCTGACTACGCCGCTCTGGTCGAGGCCGTGAAGGCGTCGGACGCGGCGCTGATGACGATCAAGATGATCGCCCGCCGCAACTGGCAGGACGGCGAGGAGAAGGCGTACGACACGTGGTACCGGCCGTTCGACGAGCAGCGGTACATCACTGCCGCGACCGCCTGGCTGCTCAACGGTCACCCGGAGATCACCGGCCTCGCTACTGCGGGTGAGACCCGGCTGCTGCAACAAATGATTGTTGCAGAGCGCGAGCGCGCCGACCTGACACCCGAGGCGGCCGCCTCGATTCTCGGTGAGGTGCAGGACTACGCGTCACCCTTCGTGGATTCCCCCATCTGACAACGTGGCCCAGGTCACATACGAGACTCCGCATTCCGGTCAATGTCGTACGGCGTACGACATTGACCGGCGGGCTCTGTCGCGGGCCGGGAACAAGTCTGGGGCCGATCAGTGTTGAGTAAGTCGTACTCATCTACTTTCGGAGGTCGTAGTGGCAACGGTCGAGCTGACCCAGGACAACTTCAACGAGGTGGTCGGTGGCGACGGTCTCGTGCTGGTGGATTTCTGGGCTGAGTGGTGTGGCCCGTGCAAGATGTTCGGACCGGTCTATGAGAAGTCGTCCGAGCAGCACGCGGACATCACGTTCGGCAAGGTCGACACCGAGGCTCAGGGCGAGCTGGCGCAGGCCTTCCAGATCTCGTCGATCCCCACGCTGATGGCGGTCCGTGACGGCGTCGTCCTGTACTCGCAGGCCGGTGCGCTGCCGGCGGCGAGCCTGGAGGACCTGATCGGTCAGCTGCGCGCGGTGGACATGGAAGAGGTCAAGGCACAGATCGCGGCCCACGAGGCCGAGCACGGCAGCGAGCCGCACACGCACTGATCTGCTGCATCACATAGGTCAACCGATCCGGGAGCTCCCAGCGAGCTCCCGGATTTGTTGTGCCACGGCCTTCCGGTCCGGGCCCGCTCCGATCTGACGGTCGGTCTCGATCGCGGTCAGCAATCGGGTGCGTTCCTCAGGCCCGAGGCGGCCCCAACCGTTCCGGACGATCTTCAGGGCGTGGTACTGCTCGTTGCCGGTAAGTGATCTGCTGATGGCCTCATGCAGTACTTCGCTGTCGAGCAGCGACAGGTCGCCCTCCGTCAGGCCGAGCGCGAGCACGCGGACGATCGGTGAGCCGGTGAAGAACAGGTCCCTGACCTCCTCCTTGTCGAACTTCTCCACGGCGGAAGCGTTCGCGACGCGCTGGACGATCCGGTCGAGGATCTCGCCGCGGACAGCCTTCAGCTCGGGTCCGCGCAGCTCGGTGTAGATGGTCGCGTAGGCATCGAGCTGCTTCTCCATGCCCAGCGCCCGCAGGGTGTCCGCGCTCCTTCGTGCGGTCGCTGCGATCTGCCGGACGAGGTGTACTTCGAACTCGCCGAGCTTCATCCGCCTGATCCGGTCGACGATCGACGGCATGATCACCAGCAGCAGGCCCGCGGCGAGGACCGTGATGAGCGGTCCTTGGCCGACGCCGGTGAACAGTCCGACGAGCCCGGCGACAAGCAACGCGCCGCCGATCACCAGGCAGAGGATCCGCGACGCCACATCCACCACCGGCCTGGCCTTCACAGTCCATGCAGGCGGGTCCACCGAGCGTCCGCGCGGCGAGACACGGGCGGGCGGAACCGGCGAGCCGGATGGCATAGAGCGGCCCGGCGCCTCCCCGTGGTTGGACGACGCGCGGCTGGACGACGCGGGGGCGGGCGACGCGGGGGCGGGCGGTCCGGTCTGGCTGGGCGGTCTGGATGGGTTCACGTCCGACATCGGGCAGCGCCTCCGTACGTCGTTGGCGAGTCCTGGTGATCGTGCCTGTGTCGTCAGCTATCAGCAAGAGGTCAGGCGGGCATCGGCGGTACGACGCATGAGCATGGAACTGCCCACCTGGTCCGTGAATCCCCATCGCCGGTAGAACGGAACGAGCTCCGGCTGGCAGACGAGTTCAAGGCTGCGCACGGCCGCGAGCTCAGGATGGTTGACCACGGCATCCAACAGCGCGGCGCCCAGGCCGGAGCCGCGGTGGAACTCGTCGACGATCACGTCCAGCACCAGCGCAATGTGCGTGTAATCGGTGAGCACGCGCGCAAAGCCGACCAAGCGGTCCGCGAGGGTCAGCGTGGTGACGATGTTGGAGTGCGCGACGAGGCGTGCGACCTCGGCAGGAGTGCGGTCCGACATCCACCACGCCGTACGCATCAGGGCTGTCAGCTCGGCAATGCGGTCCGGCGGCACGTCGGCCTGGATCGTCAGGTCAGCGGCCATCTAGAAGTCGCGTGAGCTGAGGACGCAGAACTCGTTGCCTTCAGGGTCGGCGAGGACGGTCCAGCCGGGGCCTTCGGGTTGGCCGACGTCCACCCGGTGGGCACCGAGCGCCTCCAGGCGGGCGATCTCGGCGTCGCGGTCCTGACTCGTGTGCGGCGCGAAGTCCAGATGCAGCCGGTTCTTCACCGTCTTGCCCTCGGGCACCGGGACGAACACCATGCCGGGGCCGATCCGCTCCCAAGGCATGCCGTGGACCGTCTCCGGCTCGACCCAGCCGGGGACGTTGACGCATTCGTCGTCGGTTTCGATGATCGTCTTCCAGCCGAAGGCCTCGGCCCACCAGGCCGCCTGCTTCCGGACGTCGTGGCAGTCGATCACGACCGTGTACCACCTGAGCACCATGGCCGGAACCCTCCCACAGCCCGCCGACAGAAACAGAAAAGAGCGGGCCCTGGGCAGGAGAATGACGCCAGGGCCCGCTCTTTGGGCTGACCGGAGCGGCGACGCGGTGGCCGAGGTCGTGCGGGCAGATGAGGTGCTGCCCGAGGAGGGTCACCGAACGAGCTGCTCGAGGAGACGGTCAGCGGGATGGCGGGACCACGTCCTTGGAGTCCCGCCGGTTCGTCAGCGGAGTGGGTTGAACGGCCGCAGTTCCTCCGGCGCACGGCCGGTGGTGATGGTCTCGGCCAGCAGCTGGCCGGTGATCGGGCCGAGGGTGATACCCCACATACCGTGCCCGCCGGCGGCGAAGACCCGCGGCGACGCGGTGGCACCGATCAGCGGCAGGCCATCCGGAGTACAGGGCCGCGGACCGACCCACTCGAACGTCCGGGCGTCCAGATCCGCGTCCCGCAGCAGCGGCCGGGCGGCCTCGACGATCGCGTCGATCCGGCGCGGGTCGAGCTTCGCCTCGGGCTTGCGGAACTCCATCATCCCGGCGACACGGAGCCGGTCGCCCAGCGGCGTGCAGGCGATCCGCTGCGCCGGGAAGTACACCGGGCCGGCCGGCACATGCGCCATCGGTACGCTGAAGCTGTACCCACGGCCCGCCTGCACCACAGTGCGAACGCCGAACTGCCGCGCCAGGTCACCCAGCCACGCACCGGTCGCCATCACGACCGCGTCGAACGGGTCGGTCTCGCCGTCGCCCGTGATCAGCCGGACGCCGCGAATCTCGTCGACGACGTCCTTCACGACCACGCCGTTGATGATCTGCCCACCGCGGGCGATCACCGAGTCCGCGAGCAGCTGCACGTACTTGCCGGGGTTGATGAACCGCTGTCCGTGCAGGCGGATCGCGGCCCCGATCTCGTCGGACAGCGAGGGCTCGATCGCGCGGGCGTCGTCACCGCTGATCGCCTCGAACTCGATGCCCTGGCCGGCGGCGTGGATGTGCTCGATCTCCTCGAGCAGCACGCTGCGCTCCTCGACGGTGCGGTACGCGGCCAGGAACGACTTGGCCTCGTACGTCTGGGCCTCGACACCGGCCTTGGCCAGGAAGTCGAAGGCGTCCAGCGCCTGGCGGTTGATGGGGACCAGCGACTCCATCGCGGTCTTCCAGCGTCCGGCGGTGCTGTTGCGAGCGAAGCGGGTGAGGAACTTGAGGAGCCGCGGGCTCGCGGTCGGTGGGACATACACCGGTGAGGAGGGGCTCAGCACCGCACGGACGCCGTACTTGAGGACCGCCGGTTCCGGCAGCGGGGTGGCCAGGCCGGGCGTCAGCCAGCCTGCGTTGCCCCAGGACGCGCCCGCGGCGACTCCTTCACGGTCGAGCACGGTCACCTCGACACCGGCCTCCTGGAGGAACCAGGCGGTGGCCAGGCCGACCATGCCCGCGCCGACGACGGCAACGCGGTCAGGAACGATGTGCGGTACTGCGGAACCAGCTGTGGTCATGTATCGATGGTGCGGCCACCGCGAGCGGCTGTCATGGTGCGATCACACCATTGACGAGACAAATGACTGTGCTGAGAGCACAATAACCTGGTGATCACCGCGCCTGACCTGATTTCCGCCGTCGGACCCGCCCTGTTCGAGATGGTCGTGACCGGCAAGCGCGACGGCGAGGTCCGCGACGTGTTCCTGGCTGACCCACAGGAGGCTGCGACGGGCCAGCCGGGCGACCTGGTGCTCGGACTCGGTCTGCGGGACGCAGAGGACGCTGTGGAGCTCGTAGAGCG
The DNA here is from genome assembly GCF_040675555.1 of Kribbella sp. NPDC049584. NCBI lineage: Bacteria > Bacillati > Actinomycetota > Actinomycetes > Propionibacteriales > Kribbellaceae > Kribbella > Kribbella sp. NPDC049584. The sequence goes on along the minus strand of NZ_JBFAPF010000002.1, from coordinate 496,717 downwards.
CTGCGCGGCCAGCAACGCTTCCGGGGTCGTTCTGCGTACGGCGCTCGCGCACGAGCCAGCTGTAGTCAGCGCAGCGGAGCAGACCACGCTCACCCTCGTCGCACTGCAGCCGAGCGTCACCTGGGCGCACGTGGTCTGGCTGATGCGCGGTGTCATCGACCGCGCCGCCGCGCCGGACTCCCCTGCCGCTGGAGATGCCGGAGTACACCAGGAGCTCTTCGCACTAGCAGATGCTGCTGCGGCGATCGTCGACGCGCCGGTGACCATCGAGGACAACCAGTCGCGCGTCCTGGCTTACTCCTCGGGTCAGGACTTCACTGACCCGACCCGTGTGTCGACGATCGTCGGTCGTCGGGTGCCGGCCGAGGTGATTGCGCATTTCCGAGCCCGTGGCATCTTCCGGCGACTTGCACGGTCCAGCGAGCCGTTCCTGGTGCCCGACGGCCCGAATGGCATCCGCCCGCGTCTCGTCGTACCGGTCCGGGCTGGTGGTGAGTGGCTGGGGTCTATCTGGGCTGTTGTCGACGGTCCGGTAAGCGATGCGGTCACTGCGGAGCTCAGCAACGCCGCATCCGTGCTTGCGTTGCACCTGTTGCGGTTGCGCGCTCAGGCCGACGTAGCGCGGCGGAGTGCGATCGATCGGCTGCGGACGATCCTGCGGCAGTTCTCACCGGACAGTCCGGTTGACGTACGGCTCCCGCGGCAGCCGTGGCGGGTCGTGGCGCTCGGCTCGCCGGAGGGGTACGACGTACCGCAGCAGCTGGACCTGTGGGAGTCGACCGGGCGGCGGCACGGGTGGAATGAGCCACAGCTGGCCGACCTGGACGGGACGGTGCTGGCCGTCGTCACGGACACGGACGGGCCAGGCTCGTGGACCTGGTTGCAGAAGCTCGTGCAGGAGCAGGCGCCGGGCACGTACGCGGCTGCCGGCGGTCCGGCGCGCGGTCCGGCCGATCTGCCCAGCTCACGGGCCGAGGCGGTCGAGTTGCTCGGTCTGGTACGGCGGGGTGTCGCGCCAGGGCCGGCGTTGCGGGTCGAAGAGGCGTGGCACGTGCTGACCGTTCATCGAGCGGTGACGTCGCTTGATACCACCAAGCTGGATGGTCCGCTCGCGACGTTGCTGCGGCACGACATCGAGCACGACACGGGCTACGTGGAAACGTTGCAGGCGTGGCTCGATTATCCGGGGCAGCCGCAGCGGGCGGCGCGGGAGTTGCACCTGCACACGAACACGTTGCGGCACCGGATGAAGCGGATCGGCGAGATCGCGGAGCTAGATCTGTCGGATCCACAGGAGCGGCTGGCGTTGCAGTTACAGATCGCCGCGGTGCGAACCGAGCACTGAGCCGAGCACGAGCCGAGCACTGAGCCGAGCACTGAGATGTACGCCACAGCCCCATGTAACAAGGCTTCACATTCCGGCAACTGTTGGGCAACATCCGGCTGACAGAGTCTTCCTTGTCAGCCGGTCCGGCCTTTCACCAGGAGGCCGGAACGGCTCGGGTCCGAGCTTTTCACCAGGAAGCTCGGGCCGTACGCAGGCCCGGCGATTGTCTGAGCGATCGCCGGGCCTGCGGTATTTTCCGGCCGTTGCCTACGACAACCGGTTGACGATCGTGCGGTAGACGCCGGGGAGCGCGGCGGCGGCCGGGACGATGCGCGGGGCGAGGACCGGGCGGTTGCGGGCCCAGAGCAACGATGCGGTGAGCAGCCGGCACTCCCAGGAGACGCGACGCCAGGCGGCCTCGTAGTCCTGCGGGCGGTCGGCGCGGATGCAGTCGACGAGCTCCGCGGACGTGCGCAGCGCGACGGCGATACCTTCACCGGTCAGCGCGTCGACGTACCCGGCGGCGTCGCCTACCAGGAGCACTCGGCCGGCGGTGCGCACACGCACGCGCTGGCGGAGCGGGCCGGCTCCCATCACGGCACTCGCCGGCGTCGCACCACAAAGGCGACGCTTGAGCGCGGGAAAAGCGTCGAGGTGTGAGTCAAATGTGCCACGCGCGGAGGTGAGGATCGCGACGCCGACCAGGTCGTCGGCGACCGGGGTCACGTAGGCCTCACCGAGACGAGACCAGTAGACCTCGACAAGATCCGTCCAGGGTGAGACGCGGAAGTGCTGTCTCAGCCCACGACGGACGTCATCAGAGTTCCCACCAGAAAGATTCAGTTGGCGGCGGATGGGTGAGTGGAGGCCGTCGGCGGCGGCTAGGTACCGGGCGGTGTGGTTGGCGGCGGTTACGGAAGTGGGGGTTTGGGTTATGGGGCCGACGCGGTCGCGGATGACCGGGACGTCGAGCTCGGCGAGGCGTTTCAGCAACGCGGCCTGGAGCGTGGTGCGGCGTACGCCGAGGCCTGGGCCGGCAGAGAAGCGGGCGTCGACCTGGTGCGTGGCGTCGACGTAGCGGATCCCGTGGAACGGGCGGCCAGAAAGTTCCACGCCCAGGCGGGTCAGGTAGTCGACAGCACTGTGGGCGATGCCCTCGCCGCACGCCTTGTCGATAGGCCCCGAACGCGGCTCGACGACAACTACCGACAGCCCGGCCAGCGCGGCCCGGATCGCAGTGGCGGCTCCGGCCGGCCCGGCCCCGGCGACGAGGAGATCGATCATCGAGTGAGCACGGTGGACAGCGCGGTTTCTTCGGTCCGGATCCGGATGGCCAGCAACGGAGCGTTGAGCAGGGTGAACACGATCGCGGTGATCCAGGCCGAATGCACCAGCGGCAGCGCGATCCCCTCGCCGATCACGGCGACGTAGTTCGGATGCCGCAAGAACCGGTAAGGCCCACGGGTGATCCGCGACAGACCCGGTACGACGATCACGCGGGTGTTCCACTGGTAGCCGAGCACCGAGATGCACCACCAGCGCAGTCCTTGCATGAGCACCACGATCAACAGCGCGGCCCACCCGACCTTCGGATCGAACGGCCGGCCGGACACGATCGCCTCGACCACGCACCCGGCCAGCAGCCCGGTGTGCAGCGCGACCATGAACGGGTAATGCCCCTTCCCGAACTCCACGCCGTGGTGCGCGAAACTCCACTTCGCGTTCCGCAGCGACACCGCCAACTCGGCGACCCGCTCGAACCCGACGAGGACCACGAGAGCGACGTACCACCACAAGGATTGCGTCATCACCACTCCAGGAGGACGAGCTCGGAACAGAAACCCGGGCCCATCGCGAGGAGCAGACCCATACCTGAAGGATCCAGCTTGAGCGTGTCACCGAGCACGTGCAGCACCGACGACGACGACAAGTTGCCGACCGCATCCAGCGACGTCCAGGTCAGCTCCAGAGCTCCCGGTCGCAGCTCCAGCGTCTCGGACACCGCCTCCAGCACCTTCGGACCACCCGGATGACTCACCCACGTGCCGATGTCCGGCACGGTCAGCCCGTGATCCTCGAGGAACCTTCGCACGTCGCCGCCCAGGTACTGACGCACTACCTCCGGCACGTCCGCGCCGAGCACGATCCGGAACCCGCCCGACCCGATGTCCCAGCCCATGACCCGCTCCGAATCCGGGTAGAGCCGCGACCGCGTAGCCACCACCGAAGGCCCGGACGCGAGCGGATGCTCGGACCCCGTCAGCACGACCGCAGCCGCACCGTCCCCGAACAACGCCCCACCCACCAGGTTCGGCAACGACGCGTCGTCCCGTTGCAGCGTCAACGAGCACAACTCGACCGACAGCAGTACGGCGACGTGCGTCGGCCAGGCCTTCAGGTAGTCGTGCAGCCGCGCAATCCCCGCCGCTCCCCCGACGCACCCGAGCCCGAACAACGGCAGCCGCTTCACGTCCTCCCGCAGCCCGAGCCGCATCGCCACCCGTGCATCGACCGACGGCGCGGCTACTCCGGTCACCGTGGTGAACATCAGCACGTCGACGTCGTCCAGCGCCAGCCCCGCGTCCTTCACCGCGCCGGCAACGGCCTCCGCACCGAGATCCACCGCCATCGCGATCCACTCGTCGTTCGCCTCACCGAAGTCCTTCAAAGCGGCGTACCGCTCCAGCGGCAGCGCGAGATGCCGATGAGACACCCCCGCATTCGCATGCAACCGCCGGAGCAGCGCCGAGCTCCGGCCGTCCGGCAGACAGATCGAGGCGAACGCCTCCGTCAGCGCAGACTGCGGATAGCGGTACGGCGGGAGCGCGGGCCGCACCGCTGCGATCCGCGTCATCGTGGCATCGTTACGTCGGTGAAGACCGTCAAAGGTCTGGCTCTTGCCTGCCACCCCGGGCCGACCATCGCCGTGACCGCTCTCGTCACGGCTGTCGCGTGGTCGGCCGGGCGAAGTCCGGCCGGGTGTCTCCTCGTCGCAGCAACGATCCTCACCGGCCACCTCTCGATCGGCTGGAGCAATGACGCGATTGATGCCGCCCGCGACACCATTGTGAACCGCCGGGACAAGCCCGTGGTGCGTGGACTGGTGAGTCGCCGGACGCTCGCGATCGGTGCAGGCGTCATGCTGGTGATCACCGTCCCCGTCTCCCTGGCCAACGGACTCGCGGCCGGACTGGTTCATCTGCTGTTCGTCGCCTGCGCCTGGGCGTACAACCTCGGCCTCAAGTCGACCGTGATCTCCTGGCTCCCCTACGCCGTCGCGTTCGGCGCACTGCCCTCGTTCGTGACGCTCGGGACCGCACAGGTCTGGGCGCCGTGGTGGGCCACCGCGGCGGGCGCCCTCTTGGGGATCGGTGCCCATCTGGCAAACGTCGTACCCGATTTGGCCGACGACCTCGCGACCGGCGTACGGGGCTGGCCGCAGCGGCTCGGGTCCTATGCCCGCCTGCTCGCTCCGCTGCCGCTCGCACTTGCGACCGGGCTGCTGGTGATCGCGCCCGCCGGGGCGATCGGCGTCGTCGGCTGGATCGCGCTCGCCGTCGTCGCGGCGCTGCTCGTCACGATCGTGCTCTGGCGCAACGCGCCGTTCCTGGTCACGATCGCCATCGCCGCGGTCAGCATCGTCACGCTGGTGTTGCGCGGTGACGCACTGATCTAGCCGGTGCCTGCGGATCGAGTACGGCGTCCGGCTTCAGCGGCGCGTTGCTGCCGAGGATCGCGGCCGTGAGCGCCTCGGCCGGCTCCTTCGCGGCGCGCGGGTTCGTGATCAGCACCAGGTCGATCGGCGGCAGCTCCGGCAGGCCCGCGCTCGGCGGCGGCTCGACCAGGTCGGCGGGCATCAGCGACCGCGCGAAGATCGCGATCCCGAGCCCGGCCCGGACAGCCGCGAGTACGCCGTTGACGCCGCGCACGATGCACGTGATCCGGCAGGTTCGGCCGGCCTGCTCGAGCGACTGGACACCGAGCGAGCGGCTCAGCGACGGCGCCTGGTACGCGACCAGCGGCACCGGGCCGTCCGGCGCGATCCGGGTCCCCGAGATACCGGCCCAGACGAGCGGATCACGTCGTACCAGCCGGCCGTTCGGTTCGTACCCGCCGCCGGCGCCGTGCTTCACGTAGGCGAGGTCGAGGTGGCCGGACTCGACCCGGCGGAGCAGATTCGGGCTCTGGGCAACGGTCAGCTCGAGGTCGATCCGCGGGTACAGCTGGCGGAAGTCGCGAAGGATCTTCGGCAGCGGGGTAAGCGCGAGGTCGTCGGTCACACCGAACCGCAGCCGGCCGCGCAGCTCCGAGCCGGTGAAGTAGCCGGCCGCCTCTTCATGCGCGGCCAGGATGGTCCGGGCGAAACCGGCCATCGCCTCGCCGTCCGCGGTGAGGGTGACGGTGCGGGTGTCACGCACGAAGAGCGGTCGCCCGACGGCCATCTCGAGTTTGCGGACATGTTGGCTCACCGTCGGCTGCCGGATACCCAGCCGCTCCGCCGCCTGCGTGAAGCTCAGCGACTGCGCCACCGCCAGGAACGTGCGCAGCTGGTCCGGGTCGTACATCGATTCACCCCTTCATTACGTGACGCTATAAGACTAATAGGAGTAATTCGCTGGGGGAATCCAGTACCGAACCGTGAGGATGGACGTGTCCTCCCCTGACCAGTCGACACGCGTAGGGATCGCTCTTGACCACCCGGGCCACTTCCGGTTCTGTCCCGTCCACCGATTTCCACCTCCACCGCACCACCGACCGCACCGAGCTCCGGGAGTCGCAGCGCCGCCCGGGCTTCAAGGACACCTTCAGCGCGCTGCGGGTCCGCAACTTCCGTCTCCTGGTCAGCGGACTGCTGGTCGTCTCGACCGGCGGCTGGATCCAGCGCATCGCGCAGGACTGGCTGGTTCTCACGCTCACCGGGAGCGCGACCGCGGTCGGCATCACGACCGCGCTGCAGTTCACCCCCACCCTTCTGCTCGGCCTGTACGGCGGCGTCATCGCGGATCGCTTCCCGAAGCGGAAGGTCCTGCTCGCCACCCAGACCACCTTCGGAAGCTGCGCCGCCATCCTCGCGACGGTCGCGTTCACCGGCCACGTCCAGGTGTGGCACGTCTACACGATGGCGTTCGTCCTGGGCCTCGCGACCGCGGTCGACAACCCGACCCGCCAGTCGTTCGTCACCGAGATCGTCCCCCGCGACACGGTGCGAAACGCGATCAGCATGGTGTCGTCGACGTTCCAGCTCGGCAGCATGGTCGGGCCGGCGCTCGGCGGCGTACTGCTCGGCGTGCTCGGTACGCCGTGGGCGTTCGCGATCAACGCCTGCACGTTCTTCGCCTCGATCAGCGCGCTGCTGCGGATGCGCGAGAGCGAGATGCCCGGATACCACGCGGCCCGCAAGGCGAGCGCGGGGATCCGGATCCGCGACGGCCTGCGCGACGGCGTGCGGTACGCGTTCCACGAGCCGGCCGTGCGGTGGGCGATCGCGCTCGTCGGGATCTACGGCATGTTCACGATCAGCCTGGCGGTCACGCTGACCGCCTTCGCCGACCGGGTCTTCCAGATCGGCGCTTCGGGGTACGGCATCCTGAACTCGGTCGTCGCGTTCGGCGCACTGGCCGGGGCGCTGCTGTCGGCCCGCCGCGTGCGGCCGACCCGGCTGCGCAACCTGATCGGTATCGCGTGCCTGCTGACGGTCACCGAAGTACTCGCCGCCATCCAGCCGTCGCTGTGGACGTTCATCCCGGTGCTGGCGTCGATGGGTATGGCGACCCTGATGTTCCTGACCGCGGCCCAGTCGATGGTCCAGTTGACCACTCCGGACGGCCTGCGCGGCCGGGTCTCCGGGATCTACAACCTGGTCTTCATCGGGGGCGGCGCGATCGGCGGGCCGACGGTCGGGTTCCTCGCACAGCACTTCGGGGCGCGATCGGCGCTGCTGCTCGCCGGGCTGGTTCCCGCGGTGGCGACGGTCGCGATCGGCCTGCGGCTGCGCCGGGACGGCCAGTTCCGGCTGGTCCTCGTCCGGACCAGGTCCCCGTGGCACCAGGTCCCGGTCCGGCTCAACCTGCAGCAGGCGGAGATCATGCTGTCGGCCCCGTCGGCCGCTCCGATCACCCGGACCTCGCGCCCGTTCGTACTGGGTCGTCGTCAGCACGCGCGGACGGACTCGCATCTGCGTCCGATGCGCTCCCGCCGCCGCCCGCAACACCACCAGTAACTCCGAGGCGGGGGGCGAGCACGCTGCCTTCACTCACCCCTGCCCCGGGCCACCTTGAGCACCCACCAACCACATCCGGCTGCGGCTCGTGGTTGGTGGGTGCCCAAAGACGGGTTACGTCGTGGTGATGACACCGACAGGCGGGACCTGGACGGTGCGGTGGTGCTTGGTGCCGCCGAGGATCACCTTGCGCAGGGCAACGTTGTTCTTCGTGTTCGACTCGTAGAGGCGGTTCTCGGGGTTGGCGCTCACCTGGACGTAGTACGTGCCGTTGGGAAGGTTCGTGATGTCGAAGGACTGCCCGGGCAACGACTGCTCGTAGGTGTCGCCGTTGCCGACGTCGAGGACCTCACGGACCGACAACGAGCTGTGGTCGCCGCAGGCCGTGTGCAGGTCGGTGTTGTACGGGTGCCAGTTCGCGTTCTTCACCGTGTAGTCGATGGCATCCGTCGCGGCCAGGCAGAACGCCTCCTTCTGGCTCCGGACCACCTCGGTCTGCTTCGAGTTCAGCAGGCTGTAGCGGGCGAAGTCGGTGAAATGCCAGTGGTTGTGTCCGGGCCGGCCGTCCCACTCGAGCGTTCCGGTGTTGTGGTACCCGACCTCCTTGCCGTGTGTGTCGTAGAAGTACTGGTACGCGTCCATGAGGTCCTTGCCCTGCTGCCGGAACCCGTCCAGCACCAGCGGCGATAGGCCCGCGTTCCACACGGTCGCCGAGAACTGCAGGAAGTCCTTGGCCGTGTCCGGCGTACCCTCGTCGCCCGGCGCGGCGACGATTCCCCAGGCCGGGACCGGTCGCAGGTCAGGCTTCGGGCCCTTCGGCACACTCGCCTTCCCGGTCGGACGGGCCGTGTGAGGCTTCAGCGCCACCGAGCTTGCTGCCGCCTTCTTCCCGCCGAAGCAGCCGCGTAGGCACGTGTCGCCCTTCTGGATCGTCACGTTCAGCTTCACCGACGCGTCCGCCGCCGGGATCTTGAAGAAATCCCGGTAGCCCTTGTTGACCGTGACGGTGGCCTTGTACTTGCCATTGGCAAGCTGCACCGGATCGCCGCCGTCGTAGGTCCGCGAGGACCATCCCGTCTGCACGCCCCACACCGCGCCCTGCGTGAACGGGTTCGCAGTACAACCGTCCGGGTACGGCGACGTCGCGGGTGCGTCCGGCCGGGTCCGAGATCCTTCGCCGTTCAGGCACAGCGCCTGGTCCTTGTCGAGCACCTTCTTCCCCGACGCATCGGTGAGCGTGATGTGCAGGAACTTCCCCAGGCCGGAGAAGTCCGTGACGAGTCCCTTCGGCAACTGCCGGGTCGCCTTCCCGTTGACGTACTGCGTCGCGACGACGGGCGAGCTGTACGACGCGCGCGTCGCACGCACCTCGATCGGTGCGTTGCCGGCCACCACATGCGTACCGAGGTCGAGGTCGACGCCGTAGTCCTCGACGTTCTCCAACGTCAAATCGGTGCTACCGGCAACCAATTTCAAAGCCGGCCTGGCGGTGCTGATCGGACTGGACGATGCTGCCGACGCTGCCGACGCACCGGTGGCCGCGAGTGCGACCAGACCGGCCGCACCGGCCACGGCGGTCCCGGTGACCACAGCGCGACCGAGTTTCCTTGCCTTCACGATGATGGAACCCCCTCTTGCACCCGGCCGGCGTCCTCACGAAGCCGGCCTGTTGCTGGTACGACGACCAAGCGGTGCGGCGAAGTTGATCAAGGTTCCATGGCAGTCGTGTCACAGGAAGTCACCAGCGCTGAATACTTGACTGGGTAAATTAAGCCGACCTAGGCTCGGCCGCGTCCGCTCACTCCTCCCCCGGAGGAACATCGCATGTTCTCGAGACGCCCCACTCTGACCGTGCTGGCCGCCGTCGCCCTGGTGTCGACAGCAGCCGCAACCGCCCCGGCCGACGCCGCCCAGGTCCAGGTCCAGGCCGAGAAGGCGGCCCCCGCCAAGTATCCGCAGGTCGCGGCCAAGCCCTACATGGGCTGGAGCAGCTGGAGCCTGCAGTCGACCAACTACCCGGGCGTCAACCCCGACGGCCCCGGCAGCTTCATCAACGAGAAGAACATCCTCACCCAGGCGAACGCCCTGGCCACCAAGCTCAAGCCGTACGGCTACGAGTACGTCAACGTTGACGCCGGCTGGCAGGACGGCGGCGACGAGTACGGCCGCCCGATCGCGATGGCGAAGCGTTTCCCGCGCGGGATGAAGGCGGTCGGCGACGACATCCACAAGCTCGGCCTGAAGTTCGGCATCTACACGACCGTCGGCCTGGGCACGGACGTCTACCGCGACGGCAACACGCCGATCTACGACGCGCCGGGCTGCTTCACCCGCGACATCGTCTACCCCGACCTGCGCAAGACCAACGGCTGGGACGCGGCGTACAAGATCAACTACGCGAGCCCGTGCGCGCAGAAGTACGCCGACTCGATCGCCAAGCTGTTCGCGTCCTGGGGTGTCGACTTCATCAAGATGGACGGTGTCGGCCCTGGCTCGTGGAAGGGCGCGCCGGACGATCCGAACCACAACAACATCGAGGACATCCAGGCCTGGTGGCGCGCGGTACAGAACGCCGGCCGGCCGATGCAGTACACGCTGTCCTGGTCGCTCAGCCATCGGTACGCCGATGTGTGGAAGCAGAACTCGAACGGCTGGCGGATCGACACCGACGTCGAGTGCTACTGCGACACGATCGTCAAATGGGACAGCTCGGTGAAGCAGCGGTGGTGGGACGTCGCGCAGTGGATCGACGACGCCGGACCGGGCCACTGGAACAACCTCGACGCACTGGACGTCGGCGTCGGCGCGATGGACGGTCTGACCGACGCGGAACGTCAGTCGTACATGACGTTCTGGGCGATCAACTCGGCGCCGCTGTTCGCCGGTGACGACCTGACCAAGCTGGACGCGTACGGCCTGAAGCTCCTCACGAACCGTGAGGTCATCGCGATCGACCAGTCCGGCAACCCGGCCCGCCCGCTCAACCAGGACCAGCTGCAGCAGGTCTGGTACGCGCACAACAAGGACGGCAGTACGACGGTCGCCCTGTTCAACCTGGCCGACTCCCCCGCCACCGTGACCGGCAACTTCGACCAGCTCGGCATCGACGGGAAGGCGACGGTCCGCGATATCTGGGCCGACCAGAACACGCGCAACGTGAGCGGTGCGGTCAGCGCTCAGCTGCCGGCGCACGGGTCGAAGCTGTACAAGATCAGCCCGAGTCGCGTTCCGGTTGCCACCCCGGCCGATCTGACCGCGACCGACGTCAGCGGTACGACGACCACGCTGACGTGGCGGCCTGCCGCCGGCGCCACGTCGTACAAGGTGTTTGCCAATGGCAAGCAGGTTGCGACCGCGTCGGGCACCAGCACGGTGGTCAGCGGTCTGTCGCCGCAGACGCAGTACTCGTTCACAGTGCGAGGTGTCAGCGGTGGCAGCACGTCCGGAGCTAGTGCGCCGGTGACGATGTTCACCTCGGCCGGACCGGTGCGGTACGAGGCGGAGGCGTCGAGCAGCACGTTGACCGGCGATGCGAGTGTCTCCGGATGCAGCCTGTGCTCGGGTGGTTCGAAGATCGGCAACATCGGCTACGGGTCGACGGTGACGCTCAACAACATCACCGTGCCGACGACCGGGACGTACCTGGTGAAGATCGCCTACACCGACGGTGACACCAGCCGGCAGAGCATGCTGACGGTCAACGGCACCGATACGTACTGGGCCAACTACAGCGGTCTCGGCGACAACGACTGGGGTACGCCGCAAGTGACGTACCTGCCGATGAAGCTGACCGCCGGCGCGAACTCGATCAAGGTCAGCAACCCGAACGGCTACATCGCCGATATCGACTGGATCACCGTCTGATCCGGTCCTGCGGGCCGCGGGGCCGGCACCACCAGGGCCGGCCCCGCGCTTTACTGGACCAATGAACGCCTACCCCGAATCTCTGATCCCGCCCGGCAGTACCGCACCGGTCCCGCGGCGGATCCGCGCGATGCTCGACGACCGCGTCGTCCTCGACACGACGGACGCGATCTACCTGTGGGAGTTCCCGCCGTACCCGCAGTACTACATCCCGGTCGGGGACGTTGCCGACGGCGTACTGACCGACACCGGCGAGACGAAGACCTTCGAGCACGGGGTCGCCCGCGTGCACAACGCCGGATCGGGCCATGCCTGGATGTACGACGACGGCGTCGCAAAGGACCGCGTCCGGTTCCAATGGGACGCACTGGACCGCTGGTTCGAAGAGGACGAGGAAGTCTTCGTCCACCCGCGCAACCCGTACTCCCGGGTCGACGCGATCAAGTCCACCCGCCGGGTCGAGGTGGCGGTGGACGGGATCACGCTCGCCGACTCGAGCTCGACGGTCATCGTCTTCGAGACCGGGCTGCCACCGCGCTACTACTTCCCGAAGGCATCGGTCCACCTGGAGCACCTCACGCCGTCCGAGACCGTCACCGCCTGCCCGTACAAGGGCCGCACCTCGGAGTACTGGTCGATCCCCTCGGTCCCGGACGTCGCCTGGTCCTACGACTTCCCGACAGCGCCCCTGCTGCCGGTCGCCCGCCATGTCGCGTTCTTCAACGAGAATGTCGACATCACGATCGACGGAGTGCTCCAGGAGCGCCCGATCACCCCGTTCTCGAACCCGGTCGCCAGGCCGACCGACGGCACCGTGCGGTGATCAGATGCCTGCGGTGGTGGCGCCGTCCATCGTGACGATCGAGGCGGTGACGTAGCTCGCCAGCGGGGAGGCGAGGAAGACAGCGACGTTCGCGACCTCGTCGGGTTCCCCGAAGCGGCCCATCGGTACTTCGCGGACCATCTCGGCGAGGAGCTCGTCCTTCGGCTTACCGGTCGCCCGGACCGCGGCCTCGAGCCCCTCGTCGACGCGGTTGGTGCGGGTCGTCCCCGGGTTGATCACGTTCACCCGCACGCCGCTGCCGGCGTACGCCTTCGCGTAGCCGACCGACGCCAGCATCAGCGCAGCGTTGGCAGCACCGCCGCCGATGTGCAGCGGGTTCGCGGCGCGACCGCCCTGGCCGACGACGTTCACCACCGCGCCGCTGCCGCGCTCCGCCATGCCGCGGATGACGGCCTCGGTCGCGTGCATGTACGTGAAGTACTTCGCCTCCATCGCCGCATGCAGCGCCTTGCTGTCCAGCTCGTCAACCGGAGTACGCCGGGCCGCGCCCGCGCAGTTGATCAGGATGTCCGGTACGCCGATCCGTTCGAAGACGGCCTTCGTCGCGTCGGGATCGGTCAGGTCGACCGCTTCCACCGCGAACGTCAGGTCCGGGAGCTGCTCCTGCGCCTTGGCCAGATTGGCGGGATCACGGGAGATGCCTGTCACCGTCGCGCCTTCACGCGCGAGCACCTCGACGCAGGCAAGCCCGATGCCCTTGCTGGCTCCGGTGACGACGGCGGTCTTCCCGGTCAGTTGCAGATCCACGTGACTCCTCAGAGGTTGGCGTCGTACTCCGTGCGGGCGGCGGCGATCTCGTCCATGTGGTCGTAGGCCCAGGTGCGCATCGTCGCGACGGCCGCGGCCAGGCTTCGGCCGAGCGGCGTCAGCGTATAGGTCACCGTCACCGGAACAGTAGGAACAACCTCACGCCGTACGACGCCGTCGCGCTCGAGGTGGCGCAGCGTCTGCGTGAGCATCTTCTGGGTAATGCCCTCGATGATCGACTTGAGCTGCCCGGAGCGGAGCGTGCCGCCCTTCTCGAGCGTGCTGATCACGAGCATCGTCCAGGTGTCACCGATCCGGCCCAGCACCTGACGTGTCGGGCAGGCGCCTTTGGTGGCGTCCCACTTGCCTCTGACCTGGTCGGTATCCATTAGGTGCCTATAGCAGTAGTAAGTGCTGTCTTCCGGGCCGCCAGGACCCGCTCGTAGCTTCGACGGCGAGTCTAGTTGAAGGAGCGGAACGCCAATGAGGGCAGTGGTTGCGGTGGACAGCGGAAAGGTCGGGCTCGCCGAGGTCGACGAGGTCCGGCCAAGCGACGGCGAGATGGTGATCGAGGTCGCGGCGTTCTCGATCAACCGCGGCGAGACGTTCCAGTTGGAGCGGCCGCGAGACGGTTGGCGGCCGGGCAAGGACATCGCGGGCCGGGTGCTCGAGGCGGCGCCGGACGGTCCGCCGGCCGGCACTCGGGTGGTCGCCCATCTGCAGCACTCCGGCTGGGCCGAGCGCGTGGTCGCGCCGGCCACGCAGGTCGCAGTACTGCCGGACGGCATCTCGTTCGAGCAGGCCGCCGCGCTTCCGCTCGCGGGGCTGACGGCGCTGCGGCTGTTGCGTACGGCGGGCAGCGTGATCGGGCGACGGATCCTGCTGACCGGCGCATCCGGCGGAGTCGGGCATTACTTCACCGAGCTCGCAGCCGGCGCGGGCGCTGTCGTCACGGCGGTTGTGTCGAGCCCGGCCCGCGGCGCGCGGCTGTTCGAACTCGGAGCCGAGGACCTCGTGTACGACGTCGCCGACGCGCGCGGACCCTTTGATCTCGTGCTCGAGTCCGTCGGCGGAGAGAGTCTGCCGGTCGCGTTGTCGAAGCTGGCCCCCGGCGGTGACCTGATCTGGTTCGGCCAGGCCAGCCGGCAACCGGTCACGCTCGATTTCTTCGACTTCTTCGCCGCTGCCGAGACAGCACGGATCCAGCACTTCCACTACGTCCACGGCCCCGACGGCCAGGACCTCGCGACGCTCGTCCGACTGGTGTCGGCCGGTCGCCTCCATCCGGAGCTCGGCCGCGTCGAGGACTGGTCCCGGACCGACGCCGTACTCGACGACCTGCGCAACCGCCGCATCCGCGGCAACGCCGTACTCACACTGCACAAGGAGGCACCACTGATGAACGACCCGAAGAGCGTCGTCACCCGGTACGTCGAGGCTGTGGCGGCCGGTGATCTGCCGACGATCCGGGCGAGCTTCGCACCCGATGTGGTCTGGACCTACCCGGGCGATCTGCCACTGTCCGGCGACTGGAAGGGACGGGACATGGTCGTCGACGAGTTCCTCGGAGCAGCGGCCGGAAACCTCTTCGCTCCCGGTACGCCGGTGCAGATCGAGCTGGTGAACGTGATCGCCGACGGCCAGCAGGTGTTCGCCGAATGGACCGCCCGGGCGACCGCGCGCGCCGGTGGTGCCTACGACAACAAATGCGGCGCAGTCTTCACGGTCCGGGACGGAGCGATTGTCGCAGTCCGGGAGTACCTCGACACCGACCACGCGCGCCGCGTGCTGTTCCCGGACGAACCGATGCTCTGAGCAATTATCTGCCCTGGTGCGGGCTTGATCGGGTCAGTACAGTGGGTAACCAGATCGACACTCTTTGTTTCGACGCCTGATGCCCGAGCAGTTGCCCTGAGCACCGACGCCGGAGGACCACCCGTGCCGACCTCTTCACCTTCCAAGCTCTGGAAGACCATCCTGCACCACGACCTCCCCGCGTCGTTGGTGGTCTTCCTCATCGCAATCCCCCTCTCCCTCGGGATCGCCGCCGCATCCGGCGCACCGCTGATCGCCGGCCTGGTGGCCGCTGTGATCGGCGGCGTGGTCGCCGGTGCGCTCGGCGGATCGCCCTTGCAGGTCAGCGGTCCGGCCGCGGGTCTGACCGTGGTCGTCGCCGGCCTCGTCGCCCAGTTCGGCTGGGCCGCGACGGCTGCGATCACCTGCGCCGCCGGCGTCCTGCAGATCCTGCTGGGCGTCACCCGCATCGGGCGGCTGGCGCTCTCGCTGTCGCCCGCCGTCGTCCACGGCATGCTCGCCGGGATCGGCGTGACGATCGCCGTCCAGCAGCTGCATGTCGTGCTCGGCGGCAAGGCCCAGAGCTCGCTGATCGACAACGTCATCGCGCTCCCTGCGCAACTCGTCGCGCATCACGGTCATTCCGTTGTCGTCGGCATCTTGACGGTCGCGATCGTGCTCGCCTGGCCGAGAATCCCCAAGCTCAAGGTGGTTCCGGCACCGCTCGTCGCCGTGGTTGCGGTGACTGCTCTGACCGCGGCCTGGATGCCAGACGTGACACGGGTCGATCTGCCGGATCATCCGCTGCAGAGTCTGATCCTGCCGACGATGCCCGAGGGTACGCCGATCGAGATCGTGACCGCCGTCCTGACCGTTGCGCTGGTCGCCAGTGTCGAGTCGTTGCTGTCGGCCGTTGCCGTCGACAAACTTCATCGCGGCACCCGGACCAACCTCGATCGCGAGCTGATCGGCCAGGGCGCAGCGAACGCGCTGTCCGGCGCCCTCGGCGGTATGCCGGTCACGGGCGTCATCGTCCGCTCGTCGACGAACGTCGCGGCCGGCGCGCGGACCCGGGCGTCGGCGATCATGCACGGCCTGTGGATCGCGGCGTTCGTGCTCGCTGCCGGCGCGATGCTCGAGCTGATCCCGATGGCTGCGTTGGCCGGCGTACTCCTGGTCACGGGGTTGCGATTGGTTCAGCTCGCTCACATCCGCACGTTGCGCAGGCACGACGAGTTGCTCGTGTACGTCGTGACGGCGGTCGGCGTCGCCGTCCTCGGACTCGCCGAAGGCGTGCTCCTCGGCCTGGTGCTCGCCGTCGTACGCGTGCTCTACCGGCTCGCCCGCGCAACCGTCACCGCGACCGAGTCCGACGGCGTGTGGATCGTGCGGATCCGCGGCACGCTGGTGTTCCTCGGGGTCGCGTCACTCGTGCGGACGCTGCGGTCGATCCCGGCGGGCGCGACCGTGCGGGTCGAGCTCACCGTGGATCATCTCGACCACGCGGCGTACGAGGCGATCGAGGACTGGCGGCGGGGGCATATCGCCCGTGGCGGCATCGTCGAGCTGAATCCTGATCGGTCCGGTCGGCAGATGCTTGACGGTGTCCGCGAGTTCGAGGCCTCGGCCGACGAGATCCGGCCGCTGCTCGCGAAACTCGCGGCGGAGGGGCAACGGCCCGAGCATTTGTTCATCACCTGTGCAGACTCGCGGATCGTGCCGACGATGATCACCACAAGCGGTCCCGGCGACCAGTTCTGCGTGCGGAACATCGGGAACCTCGTGCCACCGAAGGGCTCCAACAGCAGCTCGGTCGACGCCGCGATCGAGTACGCGGTCGAAGTCCTCGGCGTGAAGTCGATCGTGGTCTGCGGTCATTCCTCCTGCGGTGCCGCCGCGGCCGCGCTCGCTGCCGACGTACCCGAGGGTTCCGGCCTGGAGAGCTGGCTGCGGCACCTCGAGCCGTCCGTACGGCGTGCGGTCGCGCTGCCCGACATCATCGATCCGGCAACCGGCGTGAGGCTCTCGCCCGCCGACAAGCTGTCCGTGGCGAACGTCGCCGTACAGCTCGAGAACCTGCGGAGTTTCGCCTGTGTCCGCGAGGCCGAGGCTCAGGGCCGGCTCGAACTGATCGGGCTGTGGTTCGACATCGGTGCGGCCGCGGCCAGGCTGGTGCTCGAACGCGAACCCTTCCTCGTCCGTGCCGACGACGAACTGTCGAAGATCAGGAGCAGCGGTACCGCGAGCGCGATCGCGACCAGACCGTCCAGCCAGTAGTGGTTCGCAGTGACCACCACGACCGTGAAGGTGAGCAGCGGATGTGCGATCCACAGCCAACGCCACCGTGACCGGGTTGCGCGGATCAGGAACACCGCGACCATCAGCGCCCAGCCGACGTGCAGGCTTGGCATCGCGGCGAACTGGTTCGCCACCCCGGAGTGCGTGCTCGGCCCGTAGACCGACTGGCCGAGCAGCACTCCCGTGTCCACCCAGCCCGCCATCATCCGCGGCGGCGCGAGCGGGAACACCATGTGCCCGATCAGCGCGAGGCCGGTCAGTGACGCGAGCGCCCAGCGCGCCTTGCCGTACTCGGCCGAGCGGCGGATCATCAACCACAGCAGGACCATCGCGGTCAGCGGGAAATGCACCGTCGCGTAGAACAGGTTCGCGATCCGAGCCAGCCCGTCGACCTGTAGCGCGTGATGCTGGAACGTCGCCTCGCTCGGCAGCCCGAGCGAGGCCTCCCAGCGGATCAGCTCATGGGCGTGTGCGAACGCGGACCCCGAGTGCTCCGCCGACAGGAACCGACCGAGGTTGTAGACCCCGAACAGCACCGCCAGCAGCGCCACCTCACGGACGATCCTCCAGATCCCACCACCACGACTCCGCCCCAGCTCCGGCAGTGCGGGTTGCCCCACGCGGTCCAGAGTCATCTGCGCCATGCCGACCCCCCAGCTCAAACCGAACGCTCGTTCTCTGAAATTCCACCCTGCTACTCATAGACCGGCGAGATCAAGAACGGTCATTCGTTTTCCACTGTGATCCTCGACTCACAGCCCTGGGATATTGACTGGCGCCGCTCCGTGGTCCCCGGAAGGATCGGCCGGCATGGAGACGGTCTTCATCCGCTGGACCTGGCTGCGCGCGGTCCTGCACAACGGGTGGTGGCTGGTCACGAGCGTCTACCTGGTCGTCGACGCCCGCCTCTCCCCGGCAGAGCTCGTGCTGATCGGGTCGGTGCAGAGTGCGTTCGCGCTCGTGTTCGAAGTACCGGCCGGTGTCATCGCGGACACGATCAGCCGCAAGTGGTCACTCGTCGTCTCCCAGGTGCTGATGGGTACGGCGATGCTGGCGACGGGACTGTTCGAGTCGTTCCCGGCGCTCCTCGCGACCCAGGTGCTCTGGGGTATCTCGTGGACCTTCGCGAGCGGATCGGACGTCGCGCTGATCACCGACGAGCTCGATCGGCCCGACCGGATCAACATCGTCCTGACACGTGCCGCCCGCGCCCAGCTGACCGGCGCCGCGACCGGCCTGATCGCGCTCGGTCTGCTCGCTTGGGCGACCCGGCGCGACGTCACGATCATCGTCGCCGGCGCCGCGATGATGTCGCTCGCGCTGTACGTCGCGTTCCGCTTCACGGAGAACAAGTTCGAACAGGCAACAGCCCGCCTCGCTCCACTCGGCGGGGTGGCGGGGGGTCCGACCCGCACGGCCCGCTGGTCGACGTCGTGGACCACCTTCGTCCGCGGCGTCACGCTCGTACGCCGGAGCCGCGCGATCCTGCTGATCTTCGCCGCGACGTTCCTCGTCAACGGCGCCTCGGACGCCGCCGGCCGTCTCACCCAGAAGCAGCTGATCGACCTCGGCCTGCCGGCATCGATCCTTTGGTTCACGGCTCTCGGAGTGGTCGGGCTGGTCGTCGGTGCGCTCGTCCTTCGGCTCGTCACCAATCGCATCAACGGCCGCCATGCCGCGACCGACTATGCGTGGGCAGCCCTCGTCGGCGTACTCAGCATGCTCCTGCTCGCCTTCGCGCGCGATCCGGCGTTCGGCGCGATCGCCGTCGTACTCCTGAATGGCATCGTCACCCCGCTGACCCGTGTCATCAGCACGATCTGGATCAACACCCGCACGACCGCGGACATCCGCGCGACGACCCACTCGTTCCTCGCGCAACTCGAATACCTCGGCGAGATCGTCTGCGGCCTCACGATCTCCACACTCGCCGGCCTCACCAACGTCCCGATCGCCCTCGCCGGCTGCGCGCTCCTCTTCGCGGCAACCGCAGTACTGATGCGTCAGCCGACCAGTGACGAGGCGACCGTGTAGGTGTTGCACGCACCAGGGCTCGCCGCATCGAACCCGGCCGTCGTCCAGTACCCGTGGTTCTCGCCGTTCCCGTGATCGTGCTCGTTGTCGATCGTCGTCCGGATGACCAGTCCCCAGACGGTGAGCCAGTCCGAGGTGACCGGGAAGTAGTTGCGGTCGGCACCGATGTACACCGCGCTGTAGCACGAGGCCTGCAACTCCATCCGCCGCGTGTCCTCCAAGTGCGCGTCGACGCCGTTCAGCTTCACCTCGCGGTCGTACATCGCCGCGAAGAGACCGGTGAGCGCCTGCACGTGGTGCCCGTACTCGTGCCCGATCTCCAGGGCCATCCACGCCCGTGCCTCGTCGGGATCCTCGCGGTAGATCTTGAGATGGGTCGCGGCATCCATGTAGATCGTGCCGTCGCAGTAGTAGTCCCGGCCGTCGTCGACTGTGCACGGCGAGGACGGCGACTGGCCGAGCACGACCACGAGTTTCGGCGGCTTGAAGGTGAATCCTGCCTTGCGGATCGCCGGCGCCCAGGCCTTGTTCAGGCAGGCGACGTACTGCGTGAAGTAGGCGCGCGCGTTCGCCAGCGACGTCGGGTCGTACGCAGGCTCCGCGCACCGGGCGGACGGCAGCTTCCCGACCGCGTAGATCGGATTGTGGGTCACCGCCGCCGGCAGCGGCGGTGTGGAAACCGGTGCCGTCGAGTCGCCGCCGGGTGAGGTCGTCGACGACGACGGCAGGCCGGCTCGTGCCTTGGCGGCCTCCGACGCGGCGGCCGCATCGGCGTCCGAGACAGAGTTCTTCGACGTACAGCCGGTCAGGAGGACGACTGCGGCAGCGCAGATCGCGATCAGGCCCCGTGAGTTCACTGGGTGAATGTAGTCCAGGTGATGGTTGCCTCGGTCGGTGTGGCCGAAACCTGCAACAGCGCGTCGTCCGGGATGGCGTCGTACGGCGCGAGGACCACAGGGAGATTGAGGTTGTAGAGCTCGGCGGCGACCAGGGCGCCGAGGGGGATGATCGGGTCGGGGCGGGTCAGGATGATCGCGGCGGGTGCTGTGCGGGCGCGGATCTGTTCGGCGAGAACGCTGCTGGCTGAGCTGGAACCGCGGCCGGATTCCATCAGGAGGATGCGGCCGGTGAGGACGGCGCCGCATTGTGGGTGATGGGCGTCGACGATGCGGCCGTGTTCGTCGGTGCCGCCCCAGAACGAGAGCGGTGCGGTGAGGCGGATCGGCTCGCCGGTCGCGGTGCCGGGGTGGAGAGTGCGGCCTCGGATGATCACTCGAGCACGACCTGACCGGCCCGGGCCGAGGCGACGCATTCGGCCAGCGAGCCGAGAACCGCGTTGACGTTGATGTTTCCGGGTGCGTAGTGCGCCCACTTTCCGGAGTTCGTCATCACGTTCTTCCAGTCGGGCGAGAGGATCGCGGTGACGTAGGTGCAGGTGTCGACGACCACGGTCACTCCGGCGTTCTCCAACACGTCCAGCTCGGAGCCCTTGAGCCGCTCCCGCGTGTGGCGGTTGGTCGACAGGTAGAACGGCACCTTCAGCGGCGGCCCGTCCTTCAACAACTCCGCGAGTCGCACACATTCGGCGTACGACGCGTGCGGCGTACCGACGCTCACCGCATCGAGCTCGCCGGTCGTCGACAACTCCCGCCTGACACGCTGCAGGGTCTCGAGATCAACCTGGCGCACCGGAAGATCAGCGAAGTCGCGCGGTGCCTCCGGCGTGACGCCAACCGCGTGGAACAACGCGACTCCCCCAGCCGACGCGGCCGCCGCACCAAACGCCTTCAGGTCATCCTCGGTCACCTGTGCCGGAATCCCAACCAGCACAGGGATTTCGGCACCTACCACCGACCCGATGTGGTGCCCGAGCAACGGATACGCCAGCTCCGAAAGCAGGAAGTCGCCCAGCGGCCGGCAGTCGAACACCACGGTCCCCCGACGTGCCTCGGTCGTCTGCAGCCCGGCGTACGGCGCTCGTCCGGTGATCGCCGCGCAGACGTCGAGGAAGTCGCCGTACCGGTCCGTCCGGGCGCCGAGGACCGAGTTCGCGAACACGATCGCGTTCGACTCCGCCCACGCGACGTGCTCGCCGAGCCCGGGCCGGTTCGGGAGCTGGTACGGCGCGCAGGTGAACGTCGGCGCACATCCGAGCTCGACGTACGCCGCCATCAGCTCACGCCCCGCGGCAGCCAGCTCCTGATCGCGGACCAGGGCCGGATGGATGAGGTCCGTCGAGCCGACGTTCAGTGTCGTCGGCACGCGTACGCGGGCGCCCAGCTCCACGAGGCGGTGGACAAAGTCGAGGCTGACCTGACCGTGGTACAGGCACGAGTCGACGTGCGCGGACGTGATCTCGACGAGCCGCGGCGCATCGGAGATCCGCGCCTGACCGATGATCACCCGCATCGCGAGCGCGACGCCGTCCCCGTCCCGACCGCCGAACATTGCCTCTTCCTCGGCGGTCAGGTGAAGGGTCTGCATACCTCAGACGGTAACCCGACGGCTCGCGACCAGGTTTCCCGACGCGTAGCCGTCGGCCCGCAGCAGTGCGCCGGCTGTCACCTCGAGGATGTCGATGCTCAGCGGGCCGGTCAGATCCTCCGAGCTGATGGGGCGCTCGTCGAGATAGATGTCGACCCGATCGATGCTCTGGGCATCGATCCCCACCGTGAGCGTGGTACCGCTGAGCGACGTCTTCAGGTCGAGCCGACGGACCGGTTGCGCCGCGAGCAGCGCACCGGCTCTGTTCAGCAGGTCCACGTTGCCGTCGAGCAGATCGGCCCTGGTCATCCGGTGTGTCTCGTGCGGTTTCACGCCGAGATCCTCGACCGGCGTACCGGCGAGCTTGCCGACGCGCAGGGTGCGGCGGATCGCGACCCTGAGGTTCGCACCGTTGGGCAAGGCGATGTACGGCGAGGTCTCGTCGGGTGGAGGTGGTTCGTTCAGCAGCGACGCGAGCAGGCCGTGGGTCCAGACGTTCGCGCCGCCCGCCCCGGTGTTGTCGTCGACGCCGAGGATGGTGCCGATCTCGTGGTCGGCGAACCCGGCCGTGAAGATGTCGGTGGCCGAGTAGACCCGCGCGTCGGTGATCAGCACGACCGGCCCGTGGTACGTCTGCCCGACGTCGTTCGCGCCGTCCTCCGGGGTGATCGGCTTCGCCGCGGAGTACTGCGCACCCGTCTCGATCGCGAGGTCCAGCGAGTCGAACCACGGACCGAGATCGATCCCCGACGGGTTGTCCTTGTGCCGGCGGCAGATCTTCAGGTTGAGCGGCGTACTGATGAACTGCACGGGCTCCGGCGAGATCCGCCGCGGCGTCATCGTCTGCAGCGTGAACTCGCTGGCGTAGATGTGTCCGCCGCCGTTGTCGCGTACGTCGACGATCAGGCCGTTCTGCGGCAGGGCCGCGGCCAGCCGGACGAACTCGTCCCGGAACGCGACCGGATCCTGCACGCTGAACGTGAAGATCCGCAGGTGACCGAAGTTGCCGGACGACGTGACGACCTCGCGGGCCCGGAAGACGCCTGGCATCGTCGTCGGCACGTCGGCGCCTGCGACAGCAGCCGGTGCGGCCAGTTCGGCCGAGCTCTGCCCGCGTTCGAGTTCGACGACGTCGCGCACGTACAAGGCCTTCTTCGCGCGGGACTTCTCGTCGGAGTCGAGGTCGAGACCCATCAACGCCGAGGCCTCGCTCACCGCGTCCAGATCCGTCATCGGCGGGAGGTTGGTGCCGACCTTCCATTGCTCACGGAGCTCCTGGTTCGAGCCGTCGAGACCGACGTACGTCAGCGTCACCCAGTCCTCGTCGGGCGGGGACTGGATCACGAGCGGGCGAAGCGTGAGCGATTCGAGCCCGCGGGCCAGGTTCGCGGCGTCGTTGCTGCCGGCGAACAGTGCTCCGTTGAGGGCGACCGCGCGGGCGATCGGCGTACCGTTCCAGTGCGTCACCTCGGCGCCCGGACCGAACTGCGGCGCCTGATAGCCGGTGATCGTGCGGGTGATGAGGTAGTGCTCAGCGCCTCCAGCGGTTTCACTGTCGTAGCACTTCTCGATCATGAACGGCAGGAACGCGATCTTCCCGGCGAACGGCACCGGCAGCAGATAGTTGGTGTGCAGATCGCGGACCGAGTGGAAGATGCTCGACATCTCGCGATGGAACATCCACTCTTCCTGCATCGTGTCGTCCGTCTGGCGCTCCATCCGGGCGCGCAACACCCGCAGGCGCTGCAGCGGGTTGACCGCATGCATCGCGACCTTGAGCGGCAGGTGCACGTAGTTCTCACCGAGCAGCAGAAGCGCTTGGTCCACCAGCAGTCTGCGCTGGTCGAGCGTCAGCGTTCCCGCGGCGTCGAGGAACTCCGGCAGCGGGACGGCCGCTGCTTCGTCGACGGCCGGCGAGGTCCGTCGCCTAGCGGCGGTCTTCTTGGCAGCGGCTGCGGTCTTCTTCCCCGTGCGTGTCATCGTGCGTGGTTGAGACATGTTTCCCCCAAGCAAAGCGGCCCCTCCCCCGCGATCTCTCCACGTTCGTTCGCGCACCGGACGATGTCAACGGCGCACCCGAACAACTCCGCGAACTGGTCACCGAGCACATCCCCTTTCCCTGAAGGTTGACCACCCGCCTGTCAGGATGTGCGGGTGAGTGAGTTCTGGAACAGCATCACGTCGGTGCAGCCCGAGCCGTCCCTGCGGTTGGTGATCGGGACCGGTGTGGTCGCGCTGCTGCTGATCGCCTGGCGACCGTTGTGGCAGTACACGCGGCAGGTCGTCACGATCGCCCACGAGGGCGCGCACGGTCTGATCGCCGCACTGGTCGGACGGAAGCTGTCGGGGATCCGGCTGCACTCCGACACGTCCGGCGTCACCGTTTCGCGTGGCAAGCCGACCGGCGCGGGCATGATCGCCGTACTACTCGCCGGCTATCCGGGGCCTGCGCTGTTCGGCCTGGCTGCGGCTTTCGTGCTGAGTCGTGGGTACGCCGTGGCGCTGTTGTGGGGCCTGTTGCTTGCCCTGGTGATTCTGCTGCTCCAGATCCGCAATCTCTTCGGACTGTGGTCTGTGCTGGTCTTCGGCGCGTTGGTGTTCGGAGTGTCGTGGTGGGGGTCGGCAGGGGTGCAGACCGCGTTCGCGCATCTGCTGACGTGGTTCTTGTTGCTGGCTGCGCCTCGGGCGGTCATGGAGCTGCAGCACTCCCGGCGGCGTGGCCAAGGGCGCAGCTCGGACGCTGACCAACTGCGGCGCCTGACTGGTGTGCCCGCGTTGCTGTGGGTCGGCGTGTTCGGCTTGCTGACGCTTGGGTGTCTGCTGGTCGGCGTTATGTGGTCTGGCGTACTGCCGAGCTAAACCGGCGGCAGCGTGACACCGAAGCCAGTCACAGCCAGCCTCAGCAGCACCTGACCTGGCCGCAGCAGATCCGCGACCTTGGCGGCGCTCAGCACTTCCAGCTCGGCCAGCCGCTTCTCGTAGCTGCCGGCGACGCGCGCCCTCTGCAGTTCCGTGGTGTTGTGCCACACCTTCTGCCGGGACTCACGCAGGAACCGTTGTGACGCCAGCCGGTTCAGCGGAGTGAGCACCCGGTCCAGCAAGCTGCGCACTCCGGTCGCTGCCAACTCCTCATCCTCCGCCGCAACCCGCGCCGAGAGCACCCCGTCGATCCGCTCATGATCCCGCCGCCGCCGATTCATCAACGCCAGATCCAAGAAGTCCTCATCACTGATCACTTCCAGCAACGCCTGCGGCAGGTCGTAGTTGACATGCGCATTGATCCCCAGCAACACATGCCCCAACGCCGGCAGGTCCGGCGAAGCATCGAACGCCAACCGCCAGGGCCGCGGCGCTAGGTCCGCGTCGTGGGCGTGGAGATAGAGCTCGGCGAACTTCACGTCCCAGAACTCCACCCACTCCGGGTCCTCGAAGCGGGCGTCGTCGATCGCCTTGCCCACGGCCTGCGTCGTCCGCAGGTACGTGCTGAGGAAGAACCGCCGGTGTGCGATCGCTTCCGGCAGCTCGTCGAGGCGCTGCTGCATGCGCGCCACCACGTCGGCGATCGGACTACCATCGTTCATCGGATCTCCTCAGGGGGAGGGATCATGCGGATCCGAACAGGACCACTGTCCTTCGACCCGGTGGTGGTCGGCAACCGCGAGACGGACGCGTGGGCCGCCTATTACCGGCACGAGTGGCGTGAGTTCCTCGTCGCGGCGGTCGGCATGGTGGCCGCAGGCTTCGGCATGCCACCACATCGGACACTCACCGGAGCCTGGTATGTACTCCGCGCCAACCAGGTGTGGGCGCCGTACCCGGACAACCAGCCCGACGTGGCGCGCGCGTACATGCGCCGCTTCTACGAGCTCGTCGCCGCCTCGAGCGGCCTGCTGTTCGACCCCGCCCGCGCAGCCGCCTTCGAGGTCGAGTGGTGGCGGGTCCACCGCGAACACCAGCACTCGGACGATGTCACCGAGGAGCAACTCGAGACCGCGCTCATCGACCTGTACTCCTACGTCTACGACGCCGACCGCGACGCAGTACGCCAGGCAGCGCGCAAGCGGGTCGAGGCGATGGACCTGTCGGACCGCTGGGTCCGGGCCGGCTGCCATCGCGACGACCCGCTGCTGGCGCAGGAGCGGCGTGCGCTGGTTGCGTCGTACTCCGCCCTTCGCCTCGTCCTCGCGCCTTAGTGCTTCACCGGCTGACCCGAGACCGGGTCCAGGTAGAGCGCCTTGGCCTTGTGGTGGAAGTCGAACAGGTTGCCGAGCGAGCCCGCCTTCTCGTCGAACGAGTAGTTGCCGATCGGGCCGGTCTTCCAGTTGTCCTCGACGAACTTCAGGATCGAGGTCTGGTCGGTGACGCTGTGGTCGACGAAATTCTGCCTCGCGTACGGCGAGACGACGAGCAGCGGGAGCCGGGGACCGTACCCGCACCGGTCCTGGTAGCCACCGGCGATCCTGGCCGGGTTCGTACCGCAGTTCGTACCGGTCAGCGCGTCGTGTGCCGCGTCGTCGGATTGGTTCACCACTGGACCGATCTGGTGGTCGTACCAGCCGTCGCTGTCGTCATAGGCGATGACGACGGCGGTGCTCTTCCAGTCCTTCGACTTCTGCAAGCGGTTGATCGTGTCGACCACGAAGTGCTGCTCGTCCAGCGGAGTCGAGTACCCGGCGTGCCCGTCTTGATACGCGGCCGCCTTGAGGTAGCTCACGGCCGGTGTGCTGCCGTTGTTCACGGCTGCCCAGAAGTCCTTCAGGTCGTACTGATGATTCGCCGCCCCGTTGTGACCGATCTCGTCGACGGACGCCGGCGGCGTGTGCTGCAGGTTCTGCGTGCTCTTGTAGTACTGGAAGGGCTCGTGGTGCGGGATGTAGTCGGCGCTACTGACCCCGCCGATATCGGTGTGCGTCGCCGCACAGTCGGCGAAGCCGCCCTCGAACCATCCCCAGCTGACGTTCTTGGCGTTCAGGAGGTCGCCGACATTCTTGTTCTTCGAGTCGGTGACCGTCGAGCTGTCGCGGGTGTTGCACCTGTCGCCGGCCGGCTGCGGGTCGCCGATCATGGTTCCGGTGGCGGCCGGCACGGCGTCGTCATCGGCGCTGAATCCATGGGTCTGCCCCGAGACCAGGTTGATGGCGCCGACCGACGACGGACCGTACGTCGTGCCGTAGGAGTTGTCGCTCATCGCGAAATGCTGGGCGTAGTTCCACAGGCCGGTCACGGTGTTGCCGTCGTAGTAGCCCATCACCAGACCCTTGCCGTGCCCGTAGTCCGCACAGGTGCCGGCTCCGCGGCCGACGGTCTCGACGAATTTGTCCATCAGGCCCGCATCCACCGCCTTCTGCTCGTCGGTGTAGTTGTGGTCCTGGTCGCAGGTCTGCGCCTGGCTCCGGCCGAGCCGGAACGGCTGGGCCGAGTTCGGGTTGTTCGGTGCGGCGAGCGGGGTGTTGAGGCCGTTCACAGTCGGCGTCCCCGGAGCCGCGGTGAACGCCGGCTCGCCGGCCGGATTGGCGGCCTGCGGATAGGTCGCGAAGTAGTGGTCGAACGCGACGTTCTCCTGGAAGATCACCACCAGATGCTTGATCGGGGTGGTCGTCGGCGCACCCTGATCGTGGCCTAGGGCAACCGCTGGGACGGCGACGGCGGCGACCAGTGCGGCGCCGAGGCCGGCGGCCAGGGGAAGTCTGCGATTGTGGCGGATCATCTGCTGACTCTCCTTCGGGCTGTGCGGACCGGGAGCCACCGGGCGTGATGGCTCGTCGGCCCCAACAGCCTCCCCCAAACCGCCGCGCGCCGAAACCGCCACAGACGAAGCTGTGGATATCCGGCGCACCCCGCTGAGAATCTCTCAGCTACCTGAGAACTTTCTCAGGCGCGCCCGCCGCTGATGGGCCGGCTGCGCTGCGCCACGCCAGGACCGCCGTACGGGTAATCCGCCGCGCCCGGATCGCTCGCCTCGTCGAGCTCGGTCGTCTCCTCCTCGGTCAGGTGCAGATCTGCCGCGGCAAGGTTGTCCTCGAGCTGCTCGAGCGTGCGAGCGCCGAGGATCACCGAGGTGACCGTCGGCCGGTCGACCAGCCAGGCGAGCGCGACCTGCGCCATCGAGATCCCGCGGGCCTCGGCGATCTCCCGGACCGCGTCGACCACGTCACGAACCCGCTGGTTGCGGCTGCGCCGGTACCAGGACTCGACACCGCGGTCCGGGTTCTCGCCCAGACGGGTCGCACCGGTCGGTTCCTCGTCGAACGAGTACTTCCCGGTCAGCCAGCCGCCGCCGAGCGGCGACCACGGCAGCAGCCCCAGCCCGTTCTCCTGCGCGGCCGGCACGATCTCCCACTCGATCTCACGCACGAGCAGGTTGTACTGCGGCTGGAGCGTGACGAGCTTCGACCAGCCGCGGTACCCGATCAGGTCGCACGCCTTCTGCAGCTGCCACCCGGTGAAGTTCGACAAACCGCCGTACGCGATCTTGCCGGCCCGTACGGCGTCCTCGAGGAAGCTCAGCGTCTCCTCGAGCGGCGTGACCGGGTCCCACGCGTGCAGCTGGTAGAGGTCGATGTGGTCGACCCCAAGCCGCTCCAGCGAGGCGTCCAGCGCCCTCCGGAGGTGGATACGCGACGTACCCACGTCATTCGGCCCGTCGCCCATCGGGAACCGGCCCTTGGTGGCCAGTACGACGTTGTCGCGGGCGGAGCTCTTCGCCAGCCAGCGCCCGACGATCTGCTCGGACACACCGCCGGAGTACACGTCCGCGGTGTCGATGAAAGTGCCGCCGGCCTCGATGTATCGATCCAGCTGCTCGTGCGAGCCGGCCTCGTCGGTCTCGCTGCCGAACGTCATGGTGCCGAGCGTGTAGGTCGAGACCACGGCGCCGCTCAGGCCCAGCGTGCGATATTCCACGATTGCTCCCTCTCTCAGAACTGTCCCAGTCGAAGACTACGGTGGCCGGTATGAAGACAAGTGAGCTGCTGCTGGACGCACACAGCCGGGTTCAGGAGGTCCTGCACGATGTCGTGACGGGGCTCGACGACAAGACTCTCGCGGCGCGGCCGGGTGATTCGGCCAACTCGATCGCTTGGCTCGTCTGGCACCTGAGCCGGGTTCAGGACGACCATCTCGCGGATGCGGGTGGCTATGACCAGGTCTACACGGCGGACGGGTGGCACGAGCGGCTCGGTCTGCCGTTGCCCGCGGCCGACACCGGATACGGACACACGTCGGACCAGGTAGCACTGGTGCAGCTGTCGGCAGAGCAGCTGCTGGGGTACTACGACGCCGTGCACGCGCGCACCGCGCAGTTCCTCGAGACGGTCACCGACGACGGTCTGGACCGCATCGTGGACAAGCGGTGGAACCCGCCGGTCACGCTCGGGGTGCGGCTCGTCAGCGTCATCGACGACTGCGCGCAGCACGCGGGCCAGGCGGCGTACGTGAAGGGGCTGGTCAGCTGAGGGTGGTCTGCCAGAGCGAGGTGCCGGCGATCAGGTAGAGCTTGTGATCCGGCATCAGCGCGGCGTCGGTTACCTGGCCGTCCGGACCTTGTGAGTCCTGGACGGTCCAGTGACCATCCTGGTACGTGAGCACCTTGACCTTGTTGTCCTGGGCAACGATCTGGATGATTTTGCCGCCGTCGACCACCGGCGGCGGCAACTTGTCCTTGTCGCCGACCGGGACCGACGGGACGCCTTGGAGCCGCTTCGCCGTACCCGCCGGATCGAGCTGCCAGATCGCGAGCCGGCCGTCGACGTACCCGGAGATCACGCAGTCCTTGGCGCAGGTGGCCGTGTTCGCCTGACTGCGCTTGCCCGGCTCGGGCAGGACGATCCTCGTCCAGCCGGAGTTGAGCTTGGTAGAGCGCCAGACGGCCGCTTCCTGAGCGACCACGCCGGGCGCGAGGCGCACCTGCGAGCCGACGATGACGATGCTCTCGCCGAGCGTCGTACCGAAGCCGGGGCCGACGAGAAGGTTCGGCGTGCTCTGCAGGACCGTCTTCGTCGGATCCTGCCGGGTCCATTTGTTGCCCTGGGAAAGCCAGACCATGGCGTCGTTGCCGGTCACCACGCCGCCCCATGAGCCGAGGAGCGCGCGGCCGCTCGGCGTGATGACTGCGCTGTAGAGGTCGCCCGCTGTCTGGCCGCCGAACGTGAAGAAGTCCTGCGGCTGTTCGATCAGTCCGGTTTGTGGTGTGCCGGACCAGACGGTCCAACGGGTGTTGGAGTGCGCGCCCCCGGCGGCGCCGCCAAGCGCGAGGAGCTGCTTGCCGTCGTACGCGATCGAGTACCAGATGGCTTCGAACGCGTACGGGCTGGCCGGGTTGGGTATGACGGTGATCGGCGTGCGCTTCCCGGTGCTGTCCTGCATGAGGAGCTCCGGGACGACCTTGGCGCCGCGGTGACGCAGACCGATCAGCAACTGATCGCCATGTGCGGTCAGAGTGACCGGCTCTGCTGGGGTGTCGACCTTCGTCCACGCGACAGGGCTCGGTGTCGGCGTCTTGTCGTCACTGCAGGCGGTGAGCGTCGCGAGCACGAGGATCGCGACTGCAGCGAGGCGGCGCATCAGCGGCTCTGCGGAAGCTTGGTCGTCTTCTTCCGGCCGGTCCGCGGCGCGGACGGCGGCGGCACGACCGGACCGATATCGCCGTCCGGCGCGGTGTCGAGGTCGATGATCACCGGGGCGTGGTCGCTCGGACCGGTGCCCTTGCGGGCCTTGCGATCGATCCACGCGGCCTTGACCCGCTCCGCCACCGGATCGGTCGCGAGCATCAGGTCGATCCGCATGCCGAGGTCCTGATGGAACATGCCGGCGCGGTAGTCCCAGTAGCTGAAGATGCGATCGCTCGGCCAGCGGTCCCGGACGACGTCATGCAGGTCCTTCGCGGCCATCAGCTCCGCCAGCGCCTGCCGCTCGGGCGGCGTCACATGCGTCTGACCGACGTACGCCGCGGGGTCGAAAACGTCGGCGTCGGTCGGCGCGATGTTCATGTCACCGCAGACGATCTGGTCGGCCGGACCGTTCGCAATGACCTCGGTGAGGGCGGCGAGCCAGGCGAGCTTGTAGTGGTAGTGGTCGGAGTCCGGGACGCGCCCGTTCGGCACGTACAGCGAGTGGATCCGGATGCCGCCACAGGTCGCGGCGACGGCCCGCGCCTCAGGATTCGGGAAGCCGGGCGCTCCCGCGACACCGGTGACGACGTCCTCGAGCCCGACCTTGGACAGGAGGGCGACGCCGTTCCACTGCAGTTCGCCGTGCAGACCGATCTCGTAGCCGCGGTCGGTCAGCTCCGCGCCGAGCAGGGCGGTGAAGGCGTCGTCCGCGAGCTTGGTCTCCTGCAGGCACACGACGTCCGGCTGCCGCTCGTCGAGCCAGTCGAGCAACCGCGGCATCCGCTGCTTGACCGAGTTCACATTCCACGTTGCCACTCGCATCCGACCAAGGTAGCGGCAGCAGGGGACAACTTTCAGCCGAGCTTGGGTGCGTGCCAGACGAGAGTGTTGAGAAGGTCGGTCGCCGGACGTTCGACGCTGTCGTTGTGACGCGGTTTGTCGTGACGTCCCCAGGCGTCGTCGCCGAGCCACGGCGGTACGCCGAACGGCAGGTCCCGCGCCGGGATCGCCGCGTAGTCCGACTCAGCGAACTTCGGCCCGTAGTTCGGTCCTGTGTTGTCGCCGTCGGGATCCGGCGTCACGATCGCGCGCAGTTCGGTGACCGCTTGACGCCAACTGTCGACGAGTGCGGACGGATTGCGGCTCGACGGATGCGGCACTTCGAACACCGGCACGTCCGGCCTGCCGTCCCACATCTGCAGGGCTGCGCGTGCCTGGACGCCGAACGCGACGATCGCCTGCAACTGGGGGCCGGTGATCAACTCGAGCAGGGTGTTGCGCCAGCTCAGCTGATCGGGCCGGGCCAGCAGCGGCGCTGCCTTCTGCGCGCGCGACGGTCTCAATGCGTACACGTACGCATTGACCAGTGCGTAACTGCGGGTCAGGCCGAGCTTGGTCA
Source organism: Kribbella sp. NPDC049584 (assembly GCF_040675555.1). Classification (NCBI taxonomy): domain Bacteria; kingdom Bacillati; phylum Actinomycetota; class Actinomycetes; order Propionibacteriales; family Kribbellaceae; genus Kribbella; species Kribbella sp. NPDC049584. Next base: position 465,097 of record NZ_JBFAPF010000002.1, on the reverse strand, counting down.
GGAACCCTTGGACGCGCTGGCCTGCGTCGCCTACCAACGTGCGTCCAGCGATGCGTTCGGTCGGCCCAGGATCGGACGCGATCGCCAGCAGCCGCGCGGTGCGGTTGAGTCGGCCGCGGTAGAAGACCGGGCCCCAGTCGTACCAGAACAATTCCTGGAAGTCCGCATAACTCGGGACTTTTGCGAAGTGCCGTGCCACCGTGGCCGGCGGGCCGGCATCGAAATCAGCCATCGCCATACCTCCCCCTCGAGGATCCGTGACCTTACAGTCAAGATCAGGGGCGGCACGGAGAATCCTACGGGAGGGCGAGCCATGTTTGTACTGCGAGGAACCGTCGTCACAATGCGGCCGGACGGGCAGGTTCTTCCCGGGGGCGCGGTGTATGTCGGCGACGACGGGCTGATTGCGGCGGTCACTCCCATCGACGCGGTCCCGGCCGGTTTCGAGAACGCAGTACAACTCGCCGCCGGCGGGCTGATCTATCCGGGTCTTATCGATCTGCACAATCACCTGATGTACAACAGCCTGCCGTTGTGGACGGAGCCCGCGCGGAAGAAGCCGTGGACCTCGCACAACCAGTGGGGCAGCGCGCCGACGTACAGCGCCCAGATCAGCCAGCCCGCGCGATTGCTCGGCGCAGCCGCGGGGCGAGCCCTGCTCAGGTACGTCGAGACGCGGGCGATCATCGGCGGTACGACGTCGATCCAGGGGAACCCGCGGGGCGCCGTACCGCCGGACAACGACCTGATCCGGAACGTCGACTCGGAGAAACTCGGCACCCACGACGATTTCATCCGGGTCAGCACACTTGTTGCCGACAGCAAGGAAGCGCTGGCGCCGTACGCCGCGGCGGTGGCGGCCGGGCGTGGATTCATCGCGCATTCGGCGGAGGGGTCGGATCCGAAACTGCGGTCCGAGTTCCAGTTGCTCGAAGCGGTCGACGTGGTGAAACCGCAACTGGTGGCCATTCACGGCGGCGCGTTGAACGCCGATGATTTCGCGGCGATGCACGCCGGGAATTCCACTCTGGTGTGGTCGCCGTTCTCCAACCTGTGGTTGTACGGGGCGACCGCGGATGTGAAAACCGCACACGCCGCCGGGGTGCGGTTGTGCCTCGGATCGGACTGGGGTCCGTCGGGGACGCGGAGTGTGTTGTGGGAGTTGAAAGTCGCAGACCTGTGGAACAAGACCCAGTCGGTCTTCACCGACGAGGAACTGGTCCGGATGGTGACGTCGAACCCCGGGGACGCGCTGTCCGGGGTGTGGCCGCGGCCGCTCGGCCGGCTGGAACGCGGCGCGCTGGCTGACCTGATCGTCATCCGCCGTTCGGACCCCGATTTCTACCGCTCGCTGATCCTCGCCCGCGAAGCGGATATCCGGCTTGTGGTCGTGGGCGGGCGCGCTCGGTACGGCGTACCGTCGCTGATGAAGCCCCTGGCCCCTGCCGCTACCCGCATCAGGACCGGCAAACTCTCACGCTTCATCGACTACGGCGATTCGTCGGTCACCTTCGCCACCGTTCTCGCCGACCTAGAGAAGGTTCGCCAGGACCCGGCCGGCGCTGCCGCCCGCGCCGCGACCACCTTCGCTGCCCTCGCAGCCGACGCTCCTGACGCCTTCTCCCCCAACGCAACCACGTCGCTCCCCACCGATACCTTCGTGCTGCTGCCCGACATGCCGGCTCCTGAACTCGAAGATCAGTTCCGTCGGCGCGGCCCGGTCGGCGCGACCCCGGAGCCGGTCGTTGTCCCACCGCTGGAGCCATTGACCACCGGAGAGGCCTGGTTCGACGCGGTCGATGCCAACCCGTTCCACCAGGGCCTCCTGAGCGGGCTACGCGCGTACGCCTGAGCTGCCTGACTTGTGGTAGTTATCCACATACTTAGAGTCAGCGCGTCCTGGCCGGCTGAATCGCGGCACTCTCTTGGGTAAGGAGATTCGGCGGCGAGAGGGACGGGATGGCAGATCTGGACTGTGATCCGGCGGACGTGACCGCGCTGGTCGCGTACCTGCGTGACATCGGGCAGCACGAGCTACTGACTTTGGAGGAGGTGAGCGAGCACTCGTACTGGATCGAGGCCGGGCTGCTGGCGGCGGAGCAGCTCAGCGGCGATCCGGGGCGGCCGGACGCGGGCGACCTGCGGCGGGTGGTCGCGCTCGGGCGGGACTCGTGGCACCGGATGATCGAGGGCAACCTCCGGCTCGTCGTGTCGTTGGCCCGCAGGTACGCCGGGAAGGGCATCTCGCTGCTCGATCTGATCCAGGAGGGCAACATCGGGCTGATGCGGGCGGTCGAGCGGTTCGATCACCGGCTCGGGCACCGGTTCTCGACGTACGCGATCTGGTGGATCCGCCAGTCGATCGGACGTGCGATCTCGGACCGCTCGCGGCTGGTCCGGATGCCGGCCCAGGCGTACGCCGATGCGTCGCGGGTGGCGACCAGCCGCAACGACCTGACGCAGCAACTGGGGCGCGAGCCGACCAATCCCGAGCTGGCCCACGCGTCCGGCCTCACCGTCGCGCGGGTCGAGCGCGCCCAGGCGTGGCGGATGCAACCCGAGAGCCTGAACCTCGAGGAGTCCGATTCCGTGATCGACGACGACCCGATCGTTCTGCGGGCTGCCCTTCGCCGTGACCTCGCTCACCATCTCCAGTTCCTCGACGACCTGCACCAGTCCGTGCTGCTGCATCGCTACGGGCTACAGGGCCGAATCCCTTGCACTCCTGAAGAAACCGCCGCCCGCCTCGATCTGACCACCGAAAGAGTCCGCACCTTGGAACGCGAAGCCCTCCGCCACCTGCGCCGCCGAGCGCTCCCCCAGCTCCGCGACTACGTCGCCTGACCCTCGATCCACCGCCTTTGCTCAGACTGGGATGATGAACATGTGAGACTTCTCCGCACCGCCTGGCCGCGTGAGCTGGCTGACGCCGTCTCGGCGGCCGCCCGCGAAGCGACCGGGAGCAAGGAAGACATCCTGGCCGCCGTACAACTGGCCAACGGCCGCTGGGCCGCCGGCACGCGGACAGCCGTCTACTTGCCGTCGGACTCCGAGGATTCCGACCGCCGGGTCGGCTGGGAGCGGATCGAGCGCGCCAACTGGGACTCCGAAGCATCGGTGCTGCACATCTACGAGACGACCGACTTCGGCACGCCGCTGCGCGCGACCGAGCTCAAGGTCGAGGACCCCGGGCGCTTCGGCCAGCTCCTGCGCGAGCGCGTCGACGCGAGCATCATCGTCCAGCGCCACGTCCCGCTGGCCGGCAAACGTGGCGTACGCATCGTCGGCCGCCGGAATCCGGCTGTCACCGACGCTCCGGTCACCTGGAACCTCGTTCTGGACAAGGGATTGGAGCCCGACCAGCCGGGTGTCGTGGACGCCGCCGACGCCGCGCTCCGGCAGGTCCGCGACGAGTTCGGAATCTGACCCCGCAGGCAGCCGAATCCCGTTTTTGTAGTTCGGTGCGCGCCTGCTAACCTACTCAGGTCCTCAGGGTTTCGGGGTCATGCACCACCACGATCCCGCGTAGCTCAATTGGCAGAGCAGCCGGCTGTTAACCGGCAGGTTACTGGTTCGAGTCCAGTCGCGGGAGCAACAATCCAGCCGGTCTCCTCTCTCAGGAGCCCGGCTTTTTCGTTGCCCGTAGGCGCAGGTAGGTTCGACGAATGCATCGTCGTGCCCGGGTGGGGCTCCTCGCCGGACTGCTGCTCCTCACCGCTTGCGGCACCCAGAGTGCAGCCGTGACGAGCGGCACCAGGCCGTCCCTCACGCAGTTGACGCCCCAGCCCTTGGGCCCGACCCCCTTCACGACCGTTCATCCCGATCCGACGCCCGCACCGCCGCGGCCGACCTGCCCGGCCTCCGGCGCCTCGATCACCGTCGGACCGGTCGACGCGGCCCTCGGCCACCGCGCCGTGGTCCTGAAGCTGACCAATTGCCGCTCCACACCGATCAGCGTCAACGGGTACCCCGACATCGCGGTGCTGGACGCAGACCGCCGAGCAATGAACCTGTCTATCACTCGCGGTACGTCGTACATGGCGATCGACCCTGGTCCGAAGAAGCTGGTCCTGCGTAAAGGTGAAACGGCCGTGGCCGCGATCTCCTGGTCCAACACGGTCGAAGCCGGCGAGGACAAGGCATCCGGTACCTACCTGGCCGTTGCGCGAGGCAAGGGCGAGCACCCGGTCGTCTGGCCGGTGGACACCGACCTGGGTACCACCGCGAAAGTCACGCTGACCGCCTGGTGCCGCAAATTCCCCACCTGATTCAAGGGTTTGATAGTGGCCTAGACCACCCTTTTACCGCTACGTTCCTCTGCAGATCCCGAGGGGGCCTCGGGGATGAAGGGGAAGGAAACCCTGTGAACGTCAAGAAGTTCCTGAACACCAAGAGCGGACGGCTACTGGTCGCGGCCGTGCTCGGGGCCGGTGTGCTGGTCGGTGTCACGGTTGCCGCGAACGGCGCCGTGAAGCCGGACTGCAAGAACCTCTCGTACCCGCTCTGCCCGCGCTCGGTCGCCGCCTCGCAGGTCGTGGACAACAGCCTGCCCGCGAGCAAGATCGTGCCGGCCGACCGGAACGCGTTCCTGAAGGACACCGACGTGTACGGCAAGTCCGGTGTCGCGAAGGACTTCGATCCGGTGGCGATCGCGAAGATCGGCGGGTCGTTCAAGACCGGCAAGACCAAGGTGGGCGAGTTCACCCTGCAGCCGGGCACCTGGCTGCTGAACTCGACCGCTTTCTTCGCCCGCACCACCGCGGGCGCACCCGGCACGCGGCCGCAGCTCGCGCTCCGGGTCGGCGCCACCGACACGGCGTTCGGCACCGACTACGGCACCATCCTCGGCGCCGAGATCTCGCCCGCGAAGGACCGCGAGCTGACCGGCGCGACCGTGAAGGTGGTGACGGTTCCGAAGGCGACCACCGTCGAGATCTTCGCCTTCGGCTACAACGACGACGGCAGCGCCGCCGGCGGCGGCGAGATCACCGCATCCGCCTCGGTCGCCGCCGTCCGCGTCGGCTGACTCGTTCGACCACAGAGGCCCCGACCGCTTGGAGCGGTCGGGGCCCCTGGACGTCTTACTTGCCCTTCTTCCGGTCGATCGCCCGCTGGATACGGTCTTGTGGCTGACCGAGGACCTTCGCCAGCAGCGGCACGCGGTACTTGTACGCCGCGATCGCGCCAACCACGATCACCAGAAATATGAACCAGCCCATGGCAGTGTTCCCTTCGTCCGGACCTGCCTCAATCATGCCCGCTCCCCGGTCACCACCCCTCAGTCAAACCCCTGACCCCACCCTGGTTTCCCACAACCCGCTACGATCACCCGCACACGGGGCGGTAGCTCAGCTGGTTAGAGCAGGGGACTCATAATCCCTGGGTCACGGGTTCGAGTCCCGTCCGCCCTACCCCGCATCTGTATGGCCTCGGTTGATGGACGACAGATCGTCCTCGGCTGAGGCTTTACATGTTTTCGGCTGATGTTTGACGGTGGCTTCGGCTGATCCTTGACACTCCCGGGTATGCGGGAGATGAGTGTGGCGGAGCAGCGGTATCAGGCCGTGCTGGCCGTGATCAGCAGCGGCGAGACGGTCAAGGACACGGCGGCGCGGTTCGGGGTGTCGCGGCAGACCCTGCACGCCTGGCTGGCGAAATACGAGGCGGGCGGGATCGAGAATCTCGGCGATGGTTCGCATCGGCCGCGGTCGTGTCCGCATCAGAAGCCGGCCGTGGTCGAGGTCGCGGTGGCCGAGCTGCGCTGGCCGAGCGGCGGGCGCACCCGACCTGGGGGCCGCGGCGGCTGGTGCATGATTTGGGCCGCGACGGTGCCGGTGGGCTGGTGCCGGTGGGATCGGTGGGGATGCTGCCGTCGGAGTCAGCGGTGTATCGGGCGCTGGTCCGGTTGTCGTTGATCGATCCTGCGGCGCGGCGGCCGCGGGATCGCAGGTGGCGCCGGTGGGAGCGCGGCCGGCCGATGGAGCTGTGCCAGATGGAGCTGTGGCAGATGGACGTGGTCGGCGGGTTCGTGCTGGCCGACGGGCGCCGGGCGAAGGCGTTGACCCGGGGTTGATGACCACTCCCGGTACTGCGTGAGCGCCTATCTGATGCTGCGCGAATCGGCCCAGCGCGTCTGCGAGGGGCTGGCGTTGGCGACGGGCACCTACGGTGTGTCCGAGGAGATCCTGACCGATAACGGCAAGGTGTTCACCGGCCGGTTCAACCACCCGCCCGTGGAGGTGCTGTTCGACCGGATCTGCCGCGAGAACGCGATCACCCACCGGCTCATCCACCGGCTCACCCAGCCCCGCTCGCCGACCACCACGGGCAAGGTGGAGCGGTTCCACCGGGCGTTGCGCACCTAGTTCCGCACCGAGTTCCGCACCGAGTTCCGCACCGACCGGATGTTCCCCGACCTGGTTACCGCTCAGGCCGAACTGGACGCCTGGGTGGCCGAGTACAACTACCGCCGGCCGCATCAGACGATCGGCATGGCTACTCCGGCCGACCGGGTCCTACACGCCGCGCCCGCACAGGTCACCCCGCTGCGCGGGATCGTGGTCTCCCGCCCCGATCCCGGCCGTGGTGACGGCTACTGGGTCGCTCGGCGCGCCAGCCGGACCGCAGTCGTCTGCGTGAGCCGGCAGCAGGTCTGCCTCGGCATCGCCGCGGCCGGCCGCAACATCGACGTCTGGGTCACCGACACCGTCCTGCAGTTCTTCGACGGCGACCAACTCCTCCGCACCCAGGCCCGCGACCAGCCAGGCGAAGTACGCAAGAAGAAGTCCTCGGTTCCCGGCGGCCAACGCCGCCCAAACTTCAAACCTGAGTGTCAAGGATCTACCGAACCAGATCCGTTGTAATCGGTCATGACACTCGCCTCGCTTCACCATCTTCCGCCGCCGCGAGTCGACTCCGATCCGAACCATGAAGCGCGTTATGGATGGAGTCACATCATGCGAGAAAGCCTTGCGAGACGGGCGTGCCTACAGGCCTCCGTCGACGCCCGCACGTACGGCGTCGAGGAGACGTCCGGCGACCTCGATGTCGGTTACGGCGCGTTCTGCCAGCGCGTCGAACCCAGCCGGTGCCTGCGACAATCTTGCGGCGGAAGCGACGATCCCCTTCTCATTGACTGTCCACCGATGCGCGTGGCCATGCAGCGCCTGAGCCATCACACCGACCGCGCGGAACAGGCAGCCTGCGACATACACCTTGTCTCGCGGCGCCTTCCGAGCGCCCACGATCGAGAACTCTGCCTCCCACAACGCCTCGACCAGCGCGTCCCCCAGCGCGCCGGGGTACTGCCGGGTGCCTTCCTGCAACCTGGTCAATTCACCCGTCGGATCGACCAGCACCTGGCACAGCGCGACTTCGCCGGCATAGGTGTGGCTGTAGAAGCCGAGCGGATGACCGGGCTGACGCTCGACCGTAAAGCGACCAGCACGACACTCGTCCCAGACGCCGTTCACGCGATCCAGGTCTCGGTAGATCCAATCGACGGCGTGCCCGTCGATCGTGAGCCACGCGCCGCCGTCCACCCATGGTCCCCAGTCACCCAAGCCGAACACCTCGTGTCTCGAGGCGACCTCGGCCGCCAACTCTCGCAACTGATCGATGTCCAGGCGACCTCGGTAGTAGATCCCGAGATCCCAGTCGCTGTCGGGACGATGCTCGCCACGGGCTCGGCTTCCACCTAGCACGACCGCTACGACGCCGGGAATGCCAGCGAGCCGCTCGACCAATTCGTCCATCACGAAACAAAACCTTCCACATCCAGGAGTTTGAGGCGACCCGTTTAGTCGGCTGCGATCCAGGCGGGCGACGCTCAACGCGGCTGAGCGCCTACGGTGAAGGAGCCAGGCTAGGCCTCACCCACCGCCGCACCGGATCCAGAGCTGTTGCTGATGTGGTCGACGATCACGCGGTCGTCAGGCGCGCTTCATCCACGCGTACGTCGACGCGGTACTCGGTCGGTCCGCTTCACGATGGAAGCTTGTCCTGCATCGTCTTGGTTTGCGCTGGACTCTCGGGCCCGGCCGGGCCGCGATGATGGGCTGGATCGCGGTCTGCTGGGCGGGGCGGTTGGCGGCGGTCGGGAGTGCGCTCTTGGTCTTGCTCGATCGGGTGGAGGCGGTTGAGCAGGTCGAGCTGGCCGCTGGTGGAAAGGCCGAGTCGTCTGGCGGTTTCGAGATCGATGAGGCCGCTGAGAAGGCCGAGGATGGCGCGGGGAGTCCCTTCCAGGGTGAGGTCGGGGTCGGTGGCACGGCCGAGCCGGGTGTGGACGTCGCCGTCTCCCAGTTCGATGACCGCCAGTTCGTCGCCCGCGACGAGCTGGATGACTGCAGGCCTGCCGCCGGGATCGGCGTCGGTGGTGAACCACTCCGGTGCGTAGGCCAGCCATTCGGCCCGGAACGCGTCGCCCGGGCGCTCGTCGGACATGAACCGCAGGCCCCATAGTCCGAGTTCTTTCAAGACTCGCTGCAGTGCGAGACCGGTGTCGCTCAGCTCGTAGAGAACGGTGGCAACCGGCGGCGGTGCATCGGTGCGGGTGATGAGCCCAACATCTTCGAGTTCTCTGAGGCGAGTCGACAGCAGGTTCGCTGCGACGCCCGGTAGCCCGTTCTTCAGGTCGGTGAATCGGCAGGGTCCTTGCAGCAGCAGCTCCCGGATGATCAGCAGTGTCCAGCGGTCCCCCACGACGTCAAGGGCTCGAGCGATCGAGCAGTAGTGGCCATAGCTGCGCATGCACCCAGCGTAGAGGTGCGGAACTAAATTGAGTAGTAGAAAATATCAACCAACTGTGTATATTCTTCAACCATGACTCGTTCGCCGTCGAAACCGCTGCTGCTGGTCGCTCTGCTGGTGGCCTCGTTCGTGATCAACCTCGACACCACGCTGGTCAACGTCGCGCTACCGACGCTGACGACCGAGCTGGGCACATCCAACTCGCAGTTGCAGTGGGTGGTGGATGCCTACAACCTCGTCTTCGCCGCGCTCCTTCTGAGTGCCGGGAGCCTGTCCGACCGCCTCGGCCGCAAGGGCATGTTGATGGCCGGTCTGCTGGTTTTCGGCGTGTCCAGCTTCATCGGCGGGTACGCCGGCTCGCCCGGAGAGCTGATCGCGGCTCGGGCCGTGATGGGCTTCGGTGCGGCGATGACGTTCCCGGCAACTCTGGCACTGCTCACCGCGTTCTTCACCAGCCGTAAAGAGCGGGCCTTGTCCATCGGGTTGTGGGGCGCGACGGCCGGCGTCGCCATCGCGCTGGGGCCGATTGTGGGCGGTTTCCTGCTCGAGCACTACCAGTGGGGCAGCATCTTCTTCGTCCTCGGCCCGGTGTCCTTGATCGTGATCGCCGCCGTCGCCTTGTTCGTCCCCAAGACGACGAACCGCGCACCGGCCCGCCTGGACTATCCCGGCCTCGTCCTGTCCGGTGCCTTCATGGCGCTGCTCGTCTACACCATCATCGAGGCCCCCCATCGTGGCTGGGCTGCGCCCGGGACGCTACTCGGCTTCCTGGGCGCAATGGTCCTGCTGGTCGCATTCGTCATCAGCGAGCGCCGCGCCCGCGAACCGATGCTCGACGTGGCGTTGTTCAAGGACCTTCGCTTCAGCGCCGCCAGCTTCGCGGTCACGGCTTCGTTCTTCACCCTGCTCGGGTTCATCTTCTTGATCACGCAGTACTTCCAGTTCATCCGGTCGTACAGCGCCCTGTCGGCCGGTGTCCACCTGCTGCCTGTAGCCGGCGCGGTCGCGATCGGCTCGATCCTCGGGACCCGCCTCGCGGTCCTCATCGGTACCAAGGCGATCGTCACGGCCGGGCTGGTCCTGCAAACGATCTTCTACTTCTGGGTCGCCGCGACGCTCACCCCGACGCTCGGCTACGGCGTCATCGCCGTTCAGATGGTCGTCTACGGCTTGGGAATGGGCCTGACCTCGGCGCCGGCCACGGAATCCATCATGGGTGCGGTGCGGGCCGACCAAGCCGGCGTCGGATCGGCCATCAACGACTCCACCCGGCTGCTCGGCGGAACTCTCGGTGTCGCGGTCATCGGCAGCGTGTTCGCGACCGTGTACGGCTCGCGGCTCGGGACCACGCTTCCCGCAACGCTGCCCCCGCAACTGGCCGAGACAGCCCACCAATCGGCCGGGGCCGCACTGAGGGTTGTGCGCGAGTTGGCCGCGCAGAACCAGACGGCCTTGGCCAGCGGCGTCCACGAGGCCACGATCAACGCCTTCGACCGCGGACTCAGCACCGGTTCCCTGGTGGCCGCGGCGGCCGCCGCAATCGGGGCGCTATTCGCGGTCGCCTTCCTGCCCTCCCACCCTCCCCAGCAGACCAAGGTCGAGGACGCGCCGATCGAACTAGCCGGCAACGCCAAGGACTGACATCCCAAACTCGATGCCTTCCCGAAAAACGAAAAGGAACCGACATGAGATCGCTTATAGGTCTGCTAAAGCGGAGTTGAGGGATCTGCGGCACTAGGCGATCGGCGGGCGGAGCTCGGGCGGCAAGTGGCCTGTTCCCGCTCGCACTCCGCGATGAGTTTGCCAGAAGCTCGCGTGCCTTGGGCAAGGTTCGACTCTCGACGTACGAGACGCCCCGCGCAGAGAGTGCCGAGGAAGTCTTAGGAGTAGATCACGCGAACCCCGGCAGGGAGTTGAGCGCTTCCGGCGAGCAGTGCGCCGTCCAGCCAGGCCTCGATCAGGTTGGCCAGCTCCTCGGGGTGGCTGAAGTTCACTGCGTGCGCCGCCTGTTCTACGAGCGCGACTGCCAGATGCCCGGAAGCCAGCCGAACCACCTCGCCGACACGGGACGGAGACGGCATCAGCGGGTCGCGGCCACCGAGGACGGCCAACGTCGGAACGGGGCTGTGAAGCAATCGCTCCAGGGACGGGAAGAGGGTCAGCTGGTGGAACAGGCGCAGGCCGTTGATCGGCCCGAACCTCAGGTAGTCAGGGAGCGCGACCGGGACCATCGCGGGGCGTTCTCGCATCACGTCCAGGACCAACTGACCGAGCCCGCGAGGCAGCGGCTGGTTCTGCAGGCCCCCGGCAGGAGATACCAGGACAAGGCGATCGACCCGCTCGGGTGCCTCATGCGCCACCTCAAGCCCGATCGGACAACCCATCGAGTTCCCGATCAGCACAGCCTGGTCGATGCCCAGTGCATCCAGGATCGACAGCAGGGCGCCAGCCAGTGCGCGAATGTCCAGGATGTGGTCACGCCGTTCGCTGCGGCCGTAGCCCGGCAGGTCCGGGACGACGTTCAGCCATCGGCCGGCCAGGACTCGTGCCGTAGGCATCAGGTAGGCACCAGAGATGCCGAAGCCATGAATGTGGACGAGAGGCACACCGCCGCCACCCAAACTGCGCTTCAGGTGGACAGACTTCCCATCGACGCGCACGTACTCCGTAACCCACCCGTCGGCCCCCATGGCGGATTCTCCCACAGACGGGCCGGATCCGTCGCTGCCCCGGCCCCACCCCGCGCTGCGACCGGGCTCGCTCTGGCTCGGAGCTGGCACTGATCCCAACACCGAACAGCCGATCCGGAGGCACGCGTGCCCAGCACCGCGGACCGCTTGCGCTGCTGGGATCACTCGCGAACCGGGCTCGTCCGCAGCGGGTGAGGCTGCTGACGGGGTGGCCCGCCTACCGTTGCCTTGGGCGCGATCGGCCTCGGCCCGGCTTCGGGAGCAGTGCGCATGGGCGACGCCGTACAGGTCAGGAGCCGGGCGGGGTACTTGCGGCCACGTGTATTTCGACGCTCGTGGTGAACGCGAATACCTCGGCCGTCAGCATTCTGCTGCCGGCCATCTCGGAGGACACCGGTACCTCGGTTGAGACGCTGCAGTGGGCGGTCACCGGCTATTCGCTGGTCGGCGCCGCAGTGATCGTCACCTCGGGCTCGTTGGGTGACGTCTTCGGCCGGTCCTGGTGGGCTCGACCATCGCGATTCTGATCGGTGCGGGGACGATCAACGGGCTGATGTACCTGCTCAGTCTCTACTTCCAAGATCCCGCCGCCCTGGACTTGCGGCGTCGCTGCCGAACTCAGCGATCGCGTCGGAACGCACTCCTTGGTTGTCGAGTCATGCCGAACGGCACCACGGCGATCACCATGGCGGGGACGGCCACCGGGAAGAGCCACGGAGGGTGTCTCGGCCAAGCCAAGAGTATGGCCGGAATGGTGAAGGCGATAGCGAGCCCGATCGCGGCACCGATGTCGCCAACTCGCCGACTGCTCTGTTCTTCCGGCGTCCCCCCGTACGGGCTCTCGGGGACCTCGCCTGGATCGCTCGGCCCCAGGGTCTGCGCCCAGTAGTTGATCAGACCAACCGCGCGGTCCGTGCCATCGTCGACGGCAAGCTGGTGCAAGGCCCAGGCAATGCAACGGCGACCATCTCGCCGACGGATCACGGCTCCGAATGATCCGGGTTTCGCCGAGACGACGTTCTCTCTGGCGATCCGGTGAGTCCACAGCGGATTGCGCACGACCAGCTCGTCGGGCAAGAGCCACACCGCGGGCCGTACGATGCCGAACCACCAGAGGGCCACGTACATCACGATCGCCGTCAGCGGGTCACTGATCGGATGGTCGACTTGCATCGCCGTCGAAATCAGGGCGATCGGCGCTGTTGCGAGGATCCCCACGCCAACCCCGAGCCGAACGGCCAGACTCACCCGCCAACACCGACTGACCGCACCATCGGGCAATCGGTGCCCCGCGCGACGGCCTGTGCTCACTCAGGAATCATGGCACGCATCTGCCGGCGGAAGTCGGGCGGCTGCAGTGGGCGTGTGAGTTCGCCTCGGTATCGATCACCTGAGCCACGCTGAAGTGCTTGCTCTCGCTCATCCCGTCGTACGCGACCCCGCGTGCATGCCTGGCTGCGGCGTTACGTGGAGATGCCTGCACTCCTTTGACCGGGCCTTCCCGCCGCGCGGGCCGTCAGGGCGTCACATTGGCGCGGACTGCAGGAGTCACGGCTGCGAGGTGACCGCCGTCGGTCTCCCAGGCGTCTTCAGGAGATGGCCCGGCTGTTGGTGACTCACTGGAGGGCCTGGCGCCGGAGCCCGACGCAGCCGGCACCAGGTCTTGCGCATGGATCCGGTTGCCGTCCTCGACGGCAAGCGTCATCGCACCAGCGGCCACGGCTGCTGCGGTGCGTGGTGGGATGACAGCCAGGTCCACGCGGGCGCCGGCTCTGCCCGCCAGGGCAATCAGCAGTCCGGGAGGCTGGCTGGCAAAGAAGCCCAGATGCACGACTCGCCCGTCGACGGCCAGACGGCGCGGATGGCTGTCCCAGTCACCGCGGTAGAGCATGACGCGGGTGATCGGCCCGCGCAGCTTGTCGATGGCCAGGACGAGGCCGGGGATCTCGGCGACCGGATCTGTCGAGCGCGGCCACCAGCCCCCGTCCAGAAGGCCTTTCGATCCGCCGGAGCGCAGTCGCAGTCGTGGCGTGGACGGTGCCGACGCGGACATGACTGTTCTGCCGTCGCGGGCAATGAGCGTCATCGTGACAACCTCAATCCTTGTCCCGGCGGACCAGGCGGCGCAGCTGGGTCATCCGGGCGGCGCCGATCGATGTGGCCAGCACAGCAGCGGCGACGCCGGCGATGAACAACGCGAGCGCGAGCGGCACCGAGCCGTTCAGCCACAAGAAGTTGATCGCGACGCTACCGGTGTTCTGCAGCATGAAGACGATCAGGACCACGAAACTGATCACGGTGACGCAGATCCCCAGCCAGGCACCGCTGATCCGGGTGCGCGGCACCCGAGTCGGCAACGGTGTGACGAGCCCGTCGACCGCCGAGGACGGCGTATCCGCTGCAGGGGTTTTGGGCGCGTTGCGAGTGCGGTGAAGTACCGACATGACATCTCCCACGAAGGGCCGGTGTGGGCTGGCAGCCTCAAGGCGGGATGTCGTCGATTTCCGGAGCTACACCCCACAGTACGCCGGTTCCCATCAGAAAGCGCTGGTGGGCACCTCGAAGCCGCAATCCAGAGCCGCACCAGGATCGCGACAGCGATCGGCATCCTTATCGAGCGCTACCAGTGGACCGTCCACGGGTCTTCGCCGTCCTCACCCGGTTCAGCCAGCACTCCAACCGCAAGCGGCACACCTCGCCCAGGAGAACGTCCTCGAAACCGAATCCGGTCACCCACGGCTCAGAGCTACTGCCCCGATCGATGAACAAGCGTCGTCAGCATGCGCCGCCGGCACCGCTCAGCGAGGTTGGTGCAGGGAATGACCTTGGCTTCGGTCCAGATCGTGGGTCTTCCGAGCATCGCGCTCTACGTCGCCGCATTGGTCACCTGGGGCGGGTGTGCGGTCGCGACCCTGCATCCGAAGGGCACGTGCCCGAAACTATGATCCACGCTGTCGCGAGCCGAGCAGGTAGACTGAGAAGGACTCCGGAGCGATGGCATTCCACGTGGCATGTCGGGAACCCCCGCAGCCTTACGAGGCGATGCCCGATGTCCATCCGACCCCTCTCTGTCACCGGCGGCGCATCTCGCCGCTTTGCCGCGGATCATGATCTCCTGGACCTGTTCGCCGACATCATGGCCGCCCGCGCGGCCGATCGGCATGCGCGTGGACAGCGACGTGCGGACGCCCCCTCCCGAAGCGACGCCGATCGCCTGTCCTTGTCACTCGGTGCCTACGCCAGCGCGCTGGAGCAGTACCGGCTGCCCGTGCCCCCGGTGATTCGCGACGAACTCCGCCTGCGCAGAGGGTTGCCGTCATGAACGGCATGGAACAAGTCCGGACCCTGCACGCACACGTGGACTGGAGGCTGCGCAGCTTCTCGCTCCCCGGACACGTGATGGTTCTGACGGCAGCAGGTTGGCGCCGAGGCTGGCTGGTCGCTCGCGAAAACGGCCAAGCCGGCTGGAGAGGGCTAGTGCAGTACGAGCTCGGCGACGTGGAGATCACCGAGTACCTAGCGGCTGACCACATCGCCTCACCGGACCTCTGGCTGACGAGTGAGCCGACATCAGGTGAACAACGAGGTCTGCCTGATGGCACCCGCAGTTGACCTCGGACAGGACTCGACTACCAACGGTCGCAGCGATTTCGCGCTGCTCTTACGCCAGATCAGGCCTGAGGTACCAGACCGAACAGCACCTCTTCCCCAAGATGCTCAAGGCGGATCATCCGGACTGCTTGAACGCCGGCGCCGGAACCTGGGTTCCGGCGCCGGGTGGGTGGGTTAGTGGCCTCGGGCTACTTTTGTGGCGTTGATGATGCCCTCGCCGAAGAAGCCGTTGTTGGTTGGGGAGCCTTCGCAGGTTTGGGTGGAGGTGACGGTTGTGAAGGAGCCGTCGGGTTGCTGGACCAGGCGGGTGTAGGTAAAGGCCGCGGGGGTCGGGCATGGGGTGTCGGTGGCCGTGCTGCGGAGTGCCTGCTCTACGGCGGCGGGCGAAGCTTTCTTGCCGCCGTTGACTCGGTCCGGGACGCCTAGCCGGCTGACTGCCAGGGCAGCGACGCCGGCCGCGTGCGGTGACGCCATCGACGTGCCTTGCAGGTACTGGTAGTAGCCGCAGACTTGCTTGTCGCAGCTCCGGACGACGCTGGGTGTGTTCGGCGTTCCGTCGGGGTTGAGCTGGCCGCGCTCCTCGGCGAGGTGCTTCGGGTACGCGGCGAGTATGGCCTTCGTGATGTCGCGCTTGTTGTCGGCGGTGTCGTACACGTCCCCGCCAGGTGCGGACAGGTCGGCGTACCCGTTGCCGTAGTCCGAGTAGTAGGCCTTGCGCTTGGTGATGCCGGTGCTGGTCACCGAAAGTACGTGGTTGCCCTCTGACGGCATCGAAGTACACGAGGGTGGGATCGTCCGGCTGTACGGCGCTTCACCGGGTACGTCGGCGAAGTCCGGGCTCGAGTTGTCGACGATCGTCTTGGTGTAGTCAGTCGCGCCGTTGCCCGCGGCTGATACCAGCGTGACGCCATGGTTGTAGGCGTAGTCGAGTGCCCGCTGCATCGCCGTCACGACGGTTCGCTGCTCGGCCTGGGCCTCGGGCGGATCGGCCGGGTTGTCGGCGCAGTTGAACAGCCACGGATCGACGTAGAAGCTCATGTTCACGACGTCGATGCCGTGATCGCCCGCGTAGGTCAGGGCATCAACGGTCGGCTGCAGGAAGAAGAAGCCCGAATCCTGTCCGGCCCGCAGGTTGACGATCGTCGCCTTGGGCGCGATGCCCGCGATCCCGAGCTTGTTGACCGGCGACGCGATCTCGGACGCGACGTGCGTACCGTGACCGTTGTCGTCCTCGTCGACCGGGTCGACACAGCTCGGGTGCTCGCACGGTCCGTCGACCACCGCGCCGTTCGCGTCGAACGGGATGTCGGTCGTGAAGTTGCGGCTCAGCGCCTTGTCGAAGTTGTGGGCGATGTCGGGATGGGTGCCGTCGACGCCGGTGTCGATGATGCCGACCCGTACGCCGGTGCCCTGCTCGTAGCGCTGGGAGCCGTCGGCGGTGGCGCCGATCTGCTGCATGTCCCATTGCAGCCCGGCTAACGGCTCTTGCTTCTTGTCTGCCTTCTCATTGCCCGCGCTTGCCCCCTGAAGGTCGGCCTGCGCGGCGTCGAGCTTCACGTTCACCTTCCCAACGGCCGCGCCGTCGTTAGGTGCCCGGCCGATGACCGTGCTTCGCGCGACGCCCACAATCGCGGACGAGGCGCCGGCGGCAGCCTGGAAACCCTCATTCTTGGTGGTGACAGTGGCGACACCGATCGCCGCGTTCTCGCTGAGCACCTTGCCGCCGGCGGCGGCGATCGCGGCATGCGCGGCTTCAGCGGAACCGCCCTGGGCGTAGAGCACGACGAACTGCCGCTCCTGGCCGCTGGTCGCCGTACCGGGACTGGCTGCGACCCACAGCAGCCCGGCGACGCTCCCTGCCACGACGGCTGCGCGCGTGACGTACTTGAACATTGGACCCCTCCCTGGATATCCAACTACAGCGAGCAAAACTTGCTGACTGATCGCAGGAACTGCGCAAGCGCGACATACCTGGAGCCGGGGCACGGCCAGTCGAACTGGACCATCGAAAACCTGCTCACCATTCCCCCTTTGTCCCGGCCAACAGCCGGAAACAACCCCCGGCGCCATCACAGCGCCCACAACCCACGTGCCTTAATACCACTCAACAGCCAGCGTCAAACAGGCCGTGGACGGTGCCTGGGGCCTGTTTCGCCGGTGGCTCGGTCGGGCACAGCGGACAGGAGCGATGGTCCGGGCGCGCGAACGCGCTCGGGTGAAGCGCACTTGAGGAGGGCGTGATGGGTATCGGTGCGGGAATCTTCCTGCTGGCGGTGGGCGGAGTCCTGGCATTCGGGGTCTCCGACCGGATCAGCGGAGTAGACCTGACGATGATCGGCTACATCCTGATGGGCGCGGGCGCGCTCGGGCTGGTACTGACGATGTTCCTCACCAGCCGCTCCCGGACCAGCCAGACCGTGATCCGCGAAGAGCGCGTGCAGAACCCTCGCGATCCGCGGCTCTAACCTCACCACCCAGCGCTCCCTGGCACCACTGGTGCCAGGGAGCGCTCTCGTCGAGCCAGGCTGAACCCCTGAGTCGCTGCCGTCGGTCGGGATCGGACGACTGCGGGACAGTGTTCTGCGCATTTCCGCAGGTCAGGGGCTTCTGAGCAGCAGGTAGGCACCGCCTGGTGCCAGGTCGGGAAGCAGTCTGGATCTCATTACGTGGAGCCACTATCGTCTAGATCGACGGCGTGCATATGCACGTGCATTTGCAGGTGCACCGGAGGTCTCCCGTGATAGCTCCCCAGTTCGGTTCTGATGAATGGCGTGTCGCGTACTACCGGTACGAGTTCGCCTACCTGCTGAGGTCCGTCCGCAAACGTGCGGGGAAGACGGTTCGTCAGATCGCCGAGAGCAGCAACTACTCGCATCCGCATATAGCGCGGTCGCTCGCAGGGACGCGGTTCCCCAACTGGAAGTTGGTGCGGGCGGTTCTGGACGCCTGCGGGGTCGGCGGTGATCAGCTCAGGTGCTGGCTGCGGCTGTGGAAGACCGTCAGTGCTACCCAATCGCGGACGGGGCCAGGCAGCGTGCGCGAGCCCGGGCGGCGTACGTGGGTAGAGATCGAGCGAGAGTGGGAACGCCGGAGGGCGGCACTCCGGGAGCCGGATGCGACGCTGCTGCAGATCCAGCAGGTGGTGAGCCTCGATCAGCTCGGACGAGTGCTCACCACACTCAGCACGCGACAAGGTGCTGGATCACTCCGCCGGCTCGAGGAGCTCAGCGGTATCTCGAAATCGACGCTGCATGGCTGGTACACCGGCCAGCGAAAGCCCAGCGCCGAGCGGCTGCACCAGCTTGCCGTTGCGCTCGACATCACGCAGGCGGAGCAGATCGCCCTGATCGAGTGCCTTTCCCGGGTCTCACCCCTGCGACGACGCCCGGAGCCCGAGCGAACTGCGGCGTGCAGAGACAACAACCCCTCGATCGGACAGCAATGCAAGCTGCCGAAGTACCACCGAGGACCACATGAGGCCACCGGCGGCGACCTGTGGTTCGAGGACGGTGTGCTTGACGGAGGCCGCGCCGGCAGAGAGCCGGACTCGCAGCCCGAGACCCGGCCCGCAGCGCGGGTGCACTTCGGCCCAGGTTGGTAGCCGGCGCGGTCGGTGGTGAGTCAGTGTGCAGGACGGAACCGGCAAGATGAAGACCCGCAGAGGATGCAAGAAGGCTATGAGCAACGCGAACAACCCGGCAGGGCGGTTGCATACGATCCTGACCGCCTACCGCGCCGCCGCGCACACCGACTCGACGATGCACGCCACCTGGGCAACGGTCCTCGGCGTACCCGAAGGACAGGTGCCGGTAGCTCTTGCCGAGGTCGCCGCGCTCATTCCCGAGATTCATCGGCTTGTCGTCCAGTGCGGAGCGTGCGAACAGATCGAGCTCTTCGACGCCTTCGGGCGGCACTGGGCCGCACCGATCATGAGCGAGCACCATCCGCGGCAGATTCCCAGCCCTGGCTCGAGTGCCGTGGATCCGAACGCGCTCGCCGTCCTCGGCGGACTGTCCGCGTACCTCTCCACCTGCGCGCCCGAGGGTGTACTCCCGCGGGCCGAGCGAGCAGCTGAACTCAGAGCGGCAGTGAATGATCTTCTCGATGAGCTGGCCGGCGAGGACTCGCTGCCCGCGGAGCTGCGGTTCGCGATCAACGCGCGGCTGCACGACATCGTCTGGGCGATGGACCATGTCCGCATCGGCGGACCGGGAGCTGTCGCACAGGCCATGGAGCGTTTACTCGGCCACATCACCATCTCACTGCACAACACACCTGAGGCGCGCGACTCCGGGTTCCTGAAGAGGGTGACGAAGACGATCTCGTGCATCTGGGTCGCCTACAAAGCCGGTCCGCAGCTTCACGCCGCCCTCGAAGGCTGGCAAGACATCCTCAAGCAGCTACCTCCGGGACACTAGGCCCACCGTACGTCGCAGCACGCCTTCCTGCGCGCCCGCTGCAGCCCGCAATAACCCGCAACAGCTATTCGGCGGTTGGGTTGTCGAGGTGGTCGGCTAGTTGGTGGAGGGTGGATTGGAGGCGGCGGACCTGGGGTTCGGTTAGGCCTAGGGACTCGCCGAGGTGGCATTGGGCTTCGTGGAGGACGGGTTTGAGGGACTCGCCGGCGGGGGTCAGGGTGACGGTTACCGAGCGGGCGTCTGTTGTGGAGCGGTCGAGGGTTAGTACGCCGCGGTCGGCCAGGCGGCGGAGTAGTGGGGTGAGGGTGCCGTGGTCCAGGCGGGTGGCTCGGGCGATGTCGCCGATGGAGCAGGGGCCCAGACGGGTGAGGGTGACCAGGACCAGGTACTGCGGGTAGGTCAGGCCGTGCGGGTCGAGGACCGGGCGGTAGAGAGCGGTGACCATCCGAGACAGCGAGTACAGGTCGAAGCAGAGTAGGTCGTCGAGGACCCGGGTCTCGGTCATGGCTTGCTCCTGTGGTCGGCGTCTCACCCGGCAGGGACTTGACGGAAGGATATCTTGTGCACAAGTATTTTGTACACAAGACAACTTCTGAAGGAGATCGCAATGCCGACTCGTACCGCGCGGACCGCTTGGAACGGCACTCTGGAGCAGGGCTCGGGGCAGGTCGAGCTCAGCAGCTCGAAGGCCGGGACGTACGACGTTTCGTTCCCGAAGCGCGCCGCTGAGGATGCGGGCGGCACGACCAGCCCGGAGGAGCTCATCGCGGCTGCCCACACCGCGTGCTACGCGATGTCGCTGAGTGCGGAGATCGCCCAGCGCGGCGGTACGCCCCAGGCGCACGAAGTGCGGGCCGACGTCACCCTGGGCCCGGACCAAGCGAACGGTGGCTTCAAGCTCACCGGTATCAAGCTGACGGTTCGCGCGGAGGTTGAGGGTCTGGACGAGGCCGGGTTCGCGGAGGCAGCGCAGGCCGCCAAGGCGAACTGCCCGATCAGCAAGGCGCTGGCCGGCGTCGACATCACGCTCGACGCGGCACTCGAGAGCTGACCTGCGCCCATCGCGGCCGCCGTCGCGGAGTTGTCCGCTACCTCGTGCCTGCCCGGAGATTGCCCGCCCGGAGATTGCCTGCCCGGAGACGACCTGGTCTCCGGGCAGTCGCCATTCCGGGCATTGACAACTCCGCCGGGGCGCTGCTTGCTTGAGTCGGGGGTGGGGGATGACAGAACTTGAATCGCTGGCGCATGCCGACTCGGCCAGGGTCGCAGCCGCCGGCCGGATCTACGCGGACAGCTTCCCGTTGCGGCAGCGGGAACCGTTCGACGCGTTGACCGAGTCGATCCGCGACAGCGAGGTCCTCGCCTGGTTGCAGCTCGACAACGGCGCACCGATCGGAATCGCCGTCATACTCCCGTTCAGCTCGGTGCCCTGGGATTTCCTGGAGTACTTCGCGATCGACGGAACCGTGCGGAGCAAGGGCCATGGGTCGGCGCTGTGGACGGCGTTGCTCGATCAGCCGGAGATCCGCCGGCTGATCTTCGAGGTCGAGGATCCGGACGACGCGGGCGATCCGGACGAGCGGTCCATCCGGGAGCGACGCATCGCGTTCTACCAACGGCTGGGTGCGAAGCTCGTCGAGAACGTCGAGTACGTCGTACCGGATGTCCAAGGAACGAACCGTGAGCGGCTTCTGCTGATGTGGTACGACGCCGATCGCGCGGAGCTCGACCCGGAAACGCTGGCCGGTTTGCTCAAGGCGCTGTACCGGGAGGGCTACGGGCTGCCGTCCGACCACAAGCTCATCGCCGCAGCCGTGCACAGCCTCGGCGAGCGGGGGTGACGTCGTGTCGTTGGCACAGTCTCTTTCGATCGTTGCTCTGCTGGTGTCGGTGATCTCCGCCGTGATCGCCTGGCGGATCGGTATGCGGAGCTTGCGCATCACGACGTACCGGAGCGCGACCGACCTGATGCTCGAGGTGGATCGGATGTTCGTTGCGCATCCGAAGCTACGGCCGTACTTCTACGAGAACCGGGTCTGCCCGGCGCGCCACGCCGACTACAACCTCGTCGAAGCGGTCGCCGAACTGCAGCTCGACGTTCTCGAGTGCATCTGGGACGGGCGCGACAACTACTCCGACGACGATCGCAAGTCCTGGGCGAAGTACATCAAGGCCACGTTGGACGCGAGCCCGGCACTCCGGACGATGCGCGCGGACCCGGCCAGGTCGGGCTGGTACCCGACCCTGACCAAGCTCCTCGAGCCCGGGGCGCAGGAGGTTGCACCGCAGACGGGATTGCTGAGTCGTGCTCGTCAACGCACCACCCGTCTGCTGGGCTCCTGACGTGTTCTCCTTTCTCCATGGATTGGAGAGATCTGCCGCTTGTCGAGTGTCCGCGCGGGGATGAAGTGCAGATGCTGCAGTTCGCGCTGGACAGAGTGCGGAAGCAGTTTGCCTGGAAGACCGGCGGGCTTGATGCGGAGCAGTTGCGTCGGCGGCATGCGCCGTCGGCGATGACGTTGGCTGGCCTGGTGAAGCACATGGCGTTCGTCGACGACGGCTTCACGGCGCGGGCCGCGACGCAACCGCTCGCGGCGCCGTGGGACGGCAGGAGCTGGGTTGAGAACGATCGGTGGAGTTGGGAATCGGCGGTCACGGACGAGCCGGAGGAGCTCTACGGGCTTTGGTACGGCGCTGCTGCGCGATCTCGCGCCGCCTGGGAGGAGCTGAGTGCCGACGGCGGCCTCGACGTGGTGATTGCCGACCCGGACCCGAGGTGGTCGTCGAACCGGCGGCGGATTCTGATCGACCTGCTCGAGGAGTACCTGAAGCACACCGGGCATGCGGATGTCCTGCGTGAAGCGGTCGACGGCGTGAGGGGCAATGATCCTGAGTGAGCCGGAGAGGATTGCAGACGCGTTGGCACGCTCGTACGGCGTGCACGCTGTCGAGGTGACCGAGATCCGCGCGGGCACGGTGACGATCAACTTCCGCGTCGTCGACGACACGGGATGTCGTTGGTTCGCGAAGGTGTACCGCGGGGAGCTCGAGCGCGAACGTGCGGCGATCGAGCTGGCGGAATTCGCCAGGCAAGGCGGCGTACCAGTACCTGAGGTACGGCGGACGCTCGATGGGCAGCTGATCGACGAGCGGGTGCCGATGTCGTTGTGGGAGTTCGTCGACGGCGAGACGGCCGAGGGTGGGCTGATCGGCGCGAGATGGCCGGCGGTCGGACAGGTGCTGGGGAGGTTGCATCGGCGGTTGGCTGAACATCCTGCGGCGGCGCCGACGTTGCGCGCGGCGGCCGGAGTGCGAGATGTGGGACGAGCATGGCAGTCCTTCGATCGGATTATCGACGGGTACGGGAATCGGGCGACCTTGAGCCGGTTCGAGCAGTGGGCGTGGGAGGCGGCCAAGGAGCGGCGAGGGCTGCTCGATCGGGCCGGCGCGATCCTGGCCGGCCTGCCGGAGCTGACGGTTCAGGTTGTGCATGGAGACTTGGCATCGCCGAATCTGATGCTCTGCGGGGACGATGTGGCCGCAGTGATCGACTTCCAGCCATCTGCTCCGCGCTTCGCCGCCTGGGAGATCGCGAGGATCGGCTGCGACCCGCGGACTGTGATGCTCGGCGACGAGTGGATCAGCGGCCTTCCGGAACTGCTGATCGCCTACCGGGACGAACATCCGGCAGCACGCGTTGACGACCTCGTTTCCACGGTTGCGGCCGGCTGCGCCTACACGGTGGCGTCGACATACCCACTGGCCCAGCCGTTTGACGATCCGAGTGCAGTGACGCCGTCGCTCGAGCTCTACGCGCGGGCACGACACGACGCTGCATTGCTGATGCTCGAACGTCTCGCCGAAGTACAGGACAGCTTGCGCGACCGGCTCAAGCGCTAGACCGGGATCGACACTCGGAACAGGCGTTCGGCGTTGTGGAGGGACTCGGTTACGACTGCCTGGCCGTTGGTGATCAGGTCGCGTTGGTACGACGCTAGGTCTTCGCCGGATGTCAGCGCCTTCGTGAGGCGCGCGGCGTCCCAGAGGGCGGTGTTGGCGCCTGCGCCGGCGGCCGGTGTCATTGGATGTACGGCGTCGCCGAGCAGCGTGACTCGATCCGACGTCCAGGACGGCACGTTGATGCAGGTCCGTAGCGTGATCGGGAAGGCCGCGTCTACCTCGGCCGCATCGACCAACGCACGGATCGCCGGATGCCAATCGGCGACGGATCGCGTCACGATCTCCCACAGCTCGACCGGGCTCATCGTGAAGAGCTCCTCGTCCGACGCACCGAGCACCTCGTTCGTCCCGGTGAGGACCGCCATCAGATAGTCGCCGTACTCCCCCGGCGGCTCGCGAAATAGGACCGGCCCGAACGCTGCACCCGTCCCGGCACCATCGCTCACGAAGCAGAACCCGCGCAGGAACGCCGGCGGCGCCACCGACTGGACAGCCGTTGTCAAAGGCACCTTTCCGTAGATGCACCGAACCCCGATGTCCACGACGTCGAGCTCGGGCAGCAGATGCCCACGCACGCGCGAGCCCACCCCGTCGGCACCGACGAGCACGTCGGCGACGACGGAAGTCCCGTCCACAAAGGAGATCTCGACCCCCTCCGGTGTCTCGACGTACGACTCGAACTCCTTGCCGAACTCGAGCACGTCGTCGAGGCCGGTCATCAACGCCCGCCGGAACGCATACCTGTCCACCGACGTCACCGCGTCCGGACCCGCGATCGGGAACTCCTGCTCGAACTGCACATTCAGCTGGGCGTCGAACGCCGCCAGGAGATCACCCGGCCTGGTGGCGGTCGCGATCACGCGACGTCGCACGCCATCCGGCAGCACGGCGGCCAGCGCCTCCTCCCCCACCGAACTGATGTGGATCCGGTACCCCTGATTGCGGTGCCTCGGCGAGGGGTCGCGCTCGAACACCTTCACGTCCACCCCGGCCCTGAGCAGTCCCTGCGCCAGCGCGAGTCCACCGATCCCGGCACCCACGATCGCAACCTTCATCGCCGCCTCCAATCATCCGCACATCAAGCTCTATCATCCGTCCGGTTGATTAAGTTAGCACACCGGATGGCTGTCCGCTAGGATGGTTTTCGTGCGGAGATCACCGGGACCCGACGAGCGGCAACGGGACGCCGAGCGCACCCAGCAGCAGTTGCTGGACGCGGCGGTGATCGAGTTCGGCGCGCACGGGTTCAGCGGCGCGCGGGTCAGCGAGATCGCTGCAAGGGCAGGCGTGAACAAGCAACTGATCTCGTACTACTTCGGCGGCAAAGAGGGCCTGTACCGCGCGGTCGCCGATCGCTGGCGGGCCGATGAGCCGGCCATCGCCGCCGACGCGGAATCACTCGGCGAGATGGTCGCCGCCTACGCCCGTACGTCGATCGCGCAGCCCGACCTGCTCCGCCTTCTCGTGCGTGAGGCCGTCGACCGCGACACCAGCGCGCTCGATCCGGAAGGGCAGCGAGCCCGGTTCCAGAACATGCTCGACGACTTCCGCCAACGGCAGACCGACGGCGAGCTCGCCGCCAACCTGGACGCGGCGTACACCGGCCTCGCGCTCTTCGGCCTGGCCGCGGCGCCGGTCGTGTTCCCGCAGATCGCGAGGGCGCTCGGCCTCGACCCGGACAGCGACGAGTTCGCCACCAGGTACGCCGAGGAGACGACGCGACTGGTCGAACACCTCAAAGAGGACTAGATCGCGCCGGAGATCGCGCGGTTGCGGAGCTCGGCCTTGTAGGCCTCGAGGGCGATCAGCTCGCCGAACATCCGGTTGTACTCGTCCGCGCGCTCGATC
Organism: Kribbella sp. NPDC049584; assembly: GCF_040675555.1. Taxonomy (NCBI): domain Bacteria; kingdom Bacillati; phylum Actinomycetota; class Actinomycetes; order Propionibacteriales; family Kribbellaceae; genus Kribbella; species Kribbella sp. NPDC049584. Next base: position 439,821 of record NZ_JBFAPF010000002.1, on the reverse strand, counting down.
GGATTCGTCCGCTGCAGCTTCGACTTCAGGTCCTGGATACGCCGCGCGCAGGTCAGCTCCTGCAGCCGGGCCAGCAACGCCTGCGCGTACTGCTCATCCGGCTCGCGACCGAGCCGCAACGGATCCACGGCCAGCGCGCCGACGACCGCAGCCGCCGGATCGTTGCCGATGGCATCGCGTACGGCGACCACCCACGCCTCCGCCGCAGGCGCCGCGGCGGGGCCTCCGGCCTTCGCCATCGCGGTCCGGATCGCGGCCAGCCAGGGGTGGGTGAAGTCATGGTCGTCAAGCTCGTCGAAGGCGACGCCGACCAGCGCCGGGTGCTGCATCGCGACCTTCAGCACGTCCCATTCGATCACGTACCGCTGGTCCCGCGGTGAGGGCACATCGGCGCGCCGAGGCTGCTGCGCAGCATCACCAGTCGAGCCAGGCGGGGCAGGCTGCCCAGGCGGCCCGGGCTGCCCGGCCTGCCCGACAGTCGGACGTCCAGCCTGTCCGGACGCCGCCTGCGTGCCCTGCCTGGACGCGGCCCGGTACACCTCGGAGCGAACCTGATCCTCGTCCATCCCCAGGTGCCCGGCGAGCTCCCGCGTGAAGGCGTCCACCTTCGACCGGTCGCGGATGCTGATCACCAGCCGCGCCGCATCGCGCAGCGCATCGATCCGCGTGTCCGCGCGATCCAGGTCGTACTTCGACAACACATTTCCGAGCACGAACCGATACAGCGGGACCCGTCGCCCGATCAGCTCACGGACCGCCGCATCCCCCTTCTCCAGCCGCAGATCACACGGGTCGAGGCCGTCCGGCTCGACCGCGACGTACGTCTGCGCCGCGAACGCCTGGTCCCCCGCGAACGCCTTCAACGCCGCTCGCTGACCCGCCTCGTCACCGTCGAAGGTGAAGATCACCTCGCCGCGGAACTGATCGTGGTCCAGCAGCAGCTGCCGCAGCACCCGCGCGTGATCCTCGCCGAACGCCGTGCCGCAGGTGGCGACCGCGGTCTGTACTCCGGCCAGGTGGCAGGCCATCACGTCGGTGTAGCCCTCGACGACCACGGCCTGCCGGCCCTTGGCGATCTCCCGCCGCGCGAGATCCACGCCGTACAGGACCTTGGACTTCTTGTAGATCGGCGTCTCGGGCGTGTTCAGGTACTTCGCTTCGATCCGGTCGTCGTCGAACAGCCGCCGCGCGCCGAAGCCGATGACGTCCGACGACGCGTCCCGGATCGGCCACATGAGCCGTCCGCGGAACCGGTCGTACAGCCCGCGCTGCCCGTCGGCCGACAGACCCGACGCGACCAGCTCGGCGTTCGTGAAACCGCGACCGCGCAGGTGGTTCGTCAGTACGTCGCCACCGCGCGGCGAGAACCCCACGCCGAAGTGAACGGCGGCGTCCTTGTCGAAGCCGCGCTTGTCGAGGAACTGCCGGCCCGGCGCCGCCTCGGCCGCACCGAACAGCTGGTCGACGTAGAACTCGGCCGCGATCTTGTGCGCCTCGACGAGCCGCGGCCGCTGATTGCCCGGACCACGCTGCACCGGCGCGCCGGAGTCCTCGTACCGCAGCTGGATGCCGACCTTCGACGCCAGCGTCTCGACCGCTTCACTGAAGGTGATCTGGTCGATCTTCTGGATGAAGTCGATGACGTCGCCGCCCTCTTGGCAGCCGAAGCAGTAAAAGAACCCGCGGGCCGGGGTGACGTTGAACGACGGCGACTTCTCGTCGTGGAACGGGCACAGCCCCTTGAGGTTGCCGCCGCCGGCGTTCTTCAAGGTCACGTACGAACCCACGACGTCGTCGATCCGGGCCCGCTCGCGCACCAGCGCGATGTCCTCTTCCTTGATCCGGCCTGCCACCCCGCGAGTCTAGCTGGACCGATCACATAGGTTTGCGGGTATGCCACGAACTCTTCGCGCTGGTCAGCGGTCCGAGTTGTACGTCGTCGAGGTGACGAGCGGGGAGCACCGCCTGGTGTTCAGCTCGTCCGACATCCTCTTCGAGGCACCGAACTGGACGCCGGACGGAAACCTGATCGTCAACGGCAACGGGCGGCTGTTCCGGGTGAACGACGATCTCGAGGAGATCGAGCTCGGCGGAGTGCCCGACATCAACAACGACCACGTGGTCAGCCCGGACGGCCGGACGGTCTATGTGTCCGCCGACGACGGCCATCTGTACGCCGTGCCGATCGAAGGCGGACCCGGGCGCCGGGTGACGAACGATCGTGGACCGGGCTTCCACCACTACTTGCACGGGGTCTCGCCGGATGGTGAGACGCTGGCGTACATCGGGCTCGAGAACCGTGACGGCCGGCGGATCACCAACGTCTGGACGATCCCCAGCGCCGGCGGCGCGGACGTCCAGGTGACGAACGACGAGTTCGCCGACGACGGGTCGGAGTACGGACCGGACGGCAAGTGGATCTACTTCAACTCGGAGCGGGCCGGCCAGGCGCAGCTGTTCCGGATCGCGGTCGGCAGCGGTGAGGTCGAGCAGCTGACGAACGACGAGCGCGTCAACTGGTTCCCGCACCCGGCGCCGGACGGCTCGGCGATCGCGTACGTGAGCTTCCCGCCCGGCACCGAGGGGCATCCCGCCGACATCGACGACGTACGACTCCGTCTGCTCACGAACGACGGCGAAGTACGCGAACTTACGAAGCTGTTCGGCGGCCAGGGAACGATGAACGTCCCGAGCTGGTCGCCGGACAGCGCGCAGTTCGCGTACGTCACCTACCCGATCTAGACGTCGGACAGCTCGACCGAGGTGTCGGCGAGGCGGGCCGGATCGACCTGCTTGCCGGAGCGAATGAGCTCGCGGACCGCGTCGAGTCCGGTGTCCCACAGGTTGACGTGCATGCCGGCCAGCACCCGGTGGTCGTCGTCGAGCCAGAAGACCATGTAGGCGCCGGACTTCGGATCACCGCGGAACACGACCTGGTACGACGCGCCGCGCGGGACGTCGCCGGCGTACTCCATGCCGAGGTCGAACTGGTCGGTGAAGAAGTACGGGATCGAGTCGTAGGCCACGTCCTCGCCGAGCATCGCCTTCGCGGCCGTCTTGCCGCTGTCCTTCGCGTTCTGCCAGTGCTCGACACGGACTGGGCGGCCGTACTGCGGGTGGTCCCAGCGGGCGATGTCACCGGCCGCGTACACGTCCTCGGCCGAGGTCTGCAGGTTGGCGCCTGTCACGATGCCGGCGCCGTTGTCGGGCGTCGCGACCTCGATGCCGGCCTCCTCGGCTAGCTCGGTGTTCGGCTGCACGCCGACACCGACGACCACCAGGTCCGCCGGCAGCACCTCGCCGCCGGACAAGCGGACACCGGTCACCTTGTCGGTGCCCTCGAAGCCCTCGACCCCGGTGCCGAAGCGGAACTGAACGCCGTGCTGCCGCTGGAAGTCGGCGAACACCTCGCCGACCTCTTCACCCATCACCGATGCCAGCGCGGTGGACTGCGGCTCGACGACCGTGACCTCACTGCCCCGCTCACGCGCGGCCGACGCCGCCTCCAGGCCGATCCATCCCGCACCGATCACGACAACGCGCGGCTTCGCGGCGTACGCGTCGGTCAGCGCCTGGGACTCCTCCGCCGTCCGCAGGTAGTGCACGCCGGGCAGATCGGCGCCGGGCACGTCGAGCTTGCGGACCCGGCTGCCCGTCGCGATCAGAAGCTTGCTGTAGGACACCTGCGAGCCGTCGTCGAGCGTCACCGAGTGCGCGGCCGGGTCGATCGCGGTGACCGTCGTCCCGAGACGCAGGTCGATCTTGTTGTCGTCGTACCACTGCTGGTCGTGCAGTTGAGCGGACTCCGTCCCCTTCTTCGCGAGCAGCACGTCCTTCGACAAGGGCGGTCGCTCGTACGGCAGGGACTGCTCACTGCCGATCAGGAGGACACCACCGGTCCAGCCTTCCGCCCGGAGGGCCTCGGCCGCGCTCGCTCCCGCGAGACTCGCACCGACGATGACAATCTGCGCAGAACCAGAAGCCGTATCAACCATAGGAAGACCCTAGTACCCGCCGACCTCTTGTAAAAGCAGGACCGGTTGGCTAATTTGTCGAGGACATCAGACGTCCTATGTCCTCCCCGGGAGAGTCATGCGCGTACTCAGACCGGCCCGTCTCGTGGCCGCCGCCCTCTTGATGTTCGGCACTCTCACAGCTCCACCCGCTCGGGCCTCCGGCGAAGCACCCTTCGTCGACGACAGCGTGCTGTTCCAGCAGAAGACCGAGGGGTATTCGTGCTTCCGGATCCCCGCCGTGGTCCACGCGACCGACGGTGAAGTGCTCGCGTTCGCCGAAGGACGAGTCGCGGACTGCGGCGACGACGGCGATATCGACATCGTGCTGAAGCGATCCTCGGACGGTGGTAAGACGTGGGGTCCGCTGCAGGTGGTCTCCGAAGGCAACGGGAGCACGCACGGCAACCCGGTGCCGATCGTCGACCAGAAGACCGGCCGGATCGCGCTCGTCACCACCCACAACGGCCCACAGCCGTGCACGAACGGCTGTGACCGCGACCCGTACGTGCAGACCAGCGACGACTTCGGCGCGACCTGGACGGCCCCGCGTGAGCTGACCGACGCGAAGCTGCCGAGCTGGAACTTCTGGTACGCGACCGGCCCGATGCACGGGATCCAGCTCGAGCACGGTCCGCACGCCGGCCGGCTGATCGTTGGCGCGACCTACGAGACGTACGACGGCGCCGGCAAGCACGTTTACGGCGGCCATCTCATCTACAGCGACGACTCCGGTGAGACCTGGCACATCGGCGCGACGATGGCCCGCGACGACGGCAAGGTGATCGTCGGCGAGATCACCGTCGTCGAGCTGACCGACGGCCGGATCTACGCACTGGCACGCGAACGCGGGACCGATCCGGGCAACCGGGCGTACGCGATCAGCAGCGACGGCGGGGCCACCTTCGACGCGCCGTTCAAGACCATCCCGCAGCTGGTGATGCCCGACGTACAAGGCTCACTGCTCCGGTTCAGCGCGCGGAACGAGGGCGATCGGCGGAACCGGATCCTGTTCTCGGCCCCGGCCCATCCGGCCGCGCGCGAGGTGATGACGGTGCGATCGTCGTACGACGAGGCGCGGTCGTTCGGCACGTGGGAACAGGGCAAGGTCTTCTACTGGGGTCCGTCGGCGTACTCCGACATGGTGCGGCTGGACGGGGATCAGGCCGGGCTGTTGTACGAGGCCGGTGTCGCGAACCCGTACGAGACGATCCGCTGGGCACGGTTCAACGAGGCGTACCTCTCGACGCCGAACGGTACGCCGCCGGGCATTCCCGGCCCGCCCGCGCCCGGGCCGACGACGGCCGATGTCGGGCCGGCGCACAATCCGGCGTACGTCCGCGGCGGGGCGACTGTTGCCGCAGGCAAGTTCGGGAACGGGCTGGCGATGGACGGGGTGGACGACTACGTCGAGGTGCCGTTCGACCGGTCGATCGATCTCGGGGCGGACGACTTCACGATGATGACGTGGATCAAGTACGGCGCGACGACCGGGTCGCACGCGATCCTGTGGGCCTATCGCACGGGTTCCGGAACGACACCACAGGTCTGGTTGCGGGCGGAGCCGGAGAGCAATCGCATCCGTGCGCTGCTGGCGGTGGACCGCTACAACGTCACCGTCCAGTCCACCTCGGCCTATAACGATGACCAGTGGCATCACGTCGTTCTCCAACGGGTGAACGGGAAGCTGCGGTTGTTGGTCGACGGGGTTGAGGTCGGCTCAGCGACGGCGCCCGCGGGTTCGGTGACGGCGGGCAAGGAGTTCGGCGTACAAGGCATTCACGTCGGGCAGCGGGTCGACGGCGCCAACCGCTTCCAGGGCACGCTCGACGAGGTGCGTGTCTATCGGCGTGCGTTGTCGGATGCGGAACTGCAGCAGATTCGCGAGACCAACAAGCCGATCGTGAACCGCCTCGGTCTCGATCTCCCCTTCACTGCGATCCACTGATCCGCAGCTCGACAGGACATAGCCACTGATTGCGCCGCGCGCGGAGTGAATCCACGCGGGGGTCCGGCGTCAGTGGACCTATACGTACTGTCGAGCTGCAGATAGGCGGGCCCCCAAGCCGCCGTCGATCCCCGACTCGTCGTCGCCCCCGTCGTAGACCCGCGGACCCGGATGTCTGAGGGGTCAACCCCGCAGGTGGTCGGTTGCGTAGGCACAATCCGGCTCCGCAACCGACCAGGCGAGGGGTTGACCCCTCAGACGGACCACAGCGGGGCGCAGGCGAGTGGGGCGCGGGCGGGCGCGGCGCGGTGACCGGGCGGAAGCGAGCGGGGGTGTCAGGGGGTGAGTTGGGTGTGCCAGGCCAGAGCTGAGGGGTCGGTGAGGGACGCGACCTGGTCGACGACAACGCGCAGCCGGGCGTTGTCGTCGGCCGCGTCCGCGAAGTCGGACTGGAACGGCAGGTCCAGGTTGCGTGGGGCCGTCTTCCACAGCGCCTCGACCAGCTCGGTGAGCAGCTCGCGCTGAGTCGCGCGGCGAGCCTGGCGCTCGGGTGAGTTGAGGACGTGGAACATGCCCACCCCCTTGAGCAGACCGATCTCGGTGCGGATGCCGTCGGGGACGATCAGGTCGGCCTCGTAGCGGATCAGCCGCGAGCGACCGAACACGGCATGCGTGGCCTGCTCGGCCGCGGTGGCGAAGCGGCCGATGAGCTGGCTGGTGAGGTCTTTCAAGCCGCCGAGCGCACGCCGGCTGTCGTCGAAGGCCGAACCAGGCCAGTAGTTCAGCGCGGTCAGCCGGGCCCAGCCCTCGTCCAGCTCCGCATCGGTTGCCTCCGGCAAGTACATCTGCCGGACCGTCTCCCAGTACGGCGCCCGGTCCGCGTCGACCGCGGCGAGGTCGAGATGGTGGGCGACGATCGCGTCCTCGACGTCGTGCACGGAGTACGCCACGTCGTCGGCGAAGTCCATCACCTGCGCCTCCAGGCAGCGCCGCTCCCCCACGCCGGGCCGCAACCAGGTGAAAACGGCGAGATCGTCGTCGTACACGCCGAACTTCCGCTCGCCGGGGCGGCGCGGCCAGGGGTACTTCGTCGCGGCGTCGAGCGTGGCGCGGCTCAGATTCAGCCCGACGCTGCGCCCCTCGGCGTCGAAGGTCTTCGACTCCAGCCGGGTCAGCAATCGCAGCGTCTGCGCGTTGCCCTCGAACCCGCCGATGTCCGTCGCGACCTGGTCGAGCGCGCGCTCGCCGTTGTGGCCGAACGGAGGATGTCCGAGATCGTGGGACAGGCAGGCCGCGTCCACGATGTCCGGATCGCAGCCGAGCGTCGCCGCGAGCTCACGGCCGATCTGGGCGACCTCGAGACTGTGGGTCAGCCGGTTGCGGACGAAGTCGTCGCTGCCGGCCGTCACGACCTGCGTCTTGGCGGCCAGTCGTCGCAGCGCCGCGCTGTGCAGCACCCGCGCGCGATCACGCGCGAAGGCGGTCCGGCCCGGTCGCTTGACCGGCTCGGCAACCCAGCGCTCCGCGTCGTGCTCGTCGTACCCCTCGTGCTGCTTCCTCATTACTGCACACAGTAGCCGCGAGCACGGACAGTTTTGCGGCGTTCAGATGGCTACGCAGTAACGCATCCAGAGCACGCCGTCCTTGAAGACCTCGGTGCCGACGTGGTGGAGGTTGAGTTGGCGGGTGTCGCACCAGCGTTCGCCGGTGCCGACCAGGACCGGGTGGACGAGAAGGGCAAGCTCGTCGATGAGATCCAGTTCTAAGCAGGCTCGGAGGAGGGCGCCGGACGAATCCACCCGGACGGTCTGGATGCCCCGTCGGCCCAGGACTGTGAGGATTTCGGCGAGGTCCACCTGGTCGTAGCCGGTGACGAGTTCGCGGGTCGTCGCGTCGGACGGACGAGGTGGGGTCTGGTCGGCGTACAAGGCGAGGACGTCGGACCAGTAGCCGAGGTCACGGAGTGCGTTCCAGCTGTGGACGCGGGCTCGGCTGTCGACGACGGCAAGCAGCGGGCCCTCCGGTCGCGGGCCGCGCCGGGGAGCCGCGAGTACGTCGGACTCCTGGGCGAGGATCGTGTCGGCGCCGACGAGAGTCACGTCCTCCTGCCAGAGTGAGGCCAGCGCATAGAACCGGGCGAGGTCGACGTCGAACCCCGACGCCACCCCGTCCAGCGAAACCGCCAGCTGAGCCACCACGTGCATATCCCCAAACCTAGGGACACCCACCGACAAACCGAGCTGTTCGACGACTCACCAGGGCAGCGGCGTGCCGGGGACTACGGCCGATTCGAGTCGGGTTCGCACTGCCTGACGGGCGTGCTCGTAGGTCGTGTCGTCGTTGTGCAGGATCGAGGCGAGGTTCGCGGCCTCGTAGTACGCGTTGAGGTCGAACGCGAGCTGCTTCGGGTCACCGGTGAGCTCACCTCGTGAGATCGCCTCGCCGATCGTGGTCTCGATCAGATCCATCCACTCGTCGTGCACCGCCGCGAGCATCTCCGTCACGGCGCTGTCGCGCGCGGAGAACTCGTGCGAGACCTTCTGGAAGAAGCAGCCACCCGGAAACACTCGGCTCTGCGAGTAGTCGAGCCACTGTTTGCTCAACGCCCACACGCGTCCGAGACCGGGCTCGACCTCGAAGGCCGGGAGCACGACGTTGTCGGCGTAGATCCGCCGCGCGGCCCGGATCGTCGAGAGCTGCAGCTCCTCCTTCGAGCCGAAATGCGCGAACAGGCCGCTCTTGCTGATCCCGAGCTCGGTCGCGAGCCGCCCGATCGACAGACCCTCGAGCCCGTCGACCGAGGCGATGTCGACGGACCGGCGCAGCACGGCGCGGCGGGTCTGGTCACCCCGCACCAACCGTCCGTCGACCTTCTCCACGGCTCCAGATCCTAGTTGCCCTTGACGATGACCTCATGCAAGAGTAATAGTACGACCGTTCGTACAATTAGGGGAGGGTGTTCATGCGGAAGCTGATCGGCACGGGACTGCAGGCCATCGGAGCGGTATCGCCCCGGCTCGGCGGCCGGCTCGCGTTCGGACTCTGGCGCCGCCCGCTCGCGCGCGGCCGGGTCCGCGACAGCGAGCTGGACGTCCACACGGCTGCGCGGGTCGAGGCGGTGGACGGCGGCGTGCTGACCTATGCGTGGGGTGACGGCACGCGGCCGGTGCTGCTCGTCCACGGCTGGCGGTCACGTGCTTCGCGGTACGCCGGGTTCATCACGCGGCTGCTCGAGCTCGGGTACAGCCCGGTCTCGTACGACGCTCCCGGGCATGGCGACTCCCCCGGTCCGATCGTGTCGATCCTCGGGCACCAGCGAATCATTCGCGCTCTCGAGGAACGGCACGGGCCGTTCGAAGCCGTGATCGCCCATTCGCTCGGCGTCCCGTTCGCGCTGTACGCAGTGAAAGAAGGCGTCGCCACGAAGCGGCTGGTGATGGTGAGCGGCGTGGCGGATTTCGGCTACCTGGCCGACTCGTTCTGCCGAGAGCTCGGACTAGGACCGAAGGTCAACCAGCGGCTGCGGCGCGAGATCGAGCGCGGGTACTTCGACGGCGACCACACCATCTGGGACCGGTTCTCGGTCGCGACCGGTAAGACGCCGTTGCTGGTGGTCCACAACGACGAGGACGACGTCGTGGACCCGGAGCAGGCGCGCGTACTGCTGCTCAACTACGGCGAGCACGCGCACCTCCACCCGACGACCGGCCTCGGCCACAGCCGGATCCTGCAGGACCCGGCTGTGATTGCCGAAGCGGTCGCCTTCCTGCAGGACTCAGATGGCCTGCAGGACTCAGATGTCTCGGAAGGTCTCGATCTGAGCGCCTAGCGAGTTGAGCCGGGTGGCGAGGTCCTCGTAGCCGCGGTTGATCACGTAGACGCTGCGCAGGACCGACGTACCCTTCGCGGCCATCATCGCGATCAGCGTGACGACGGCCGGGCGGAGCGCCGGCGGGCACATCATCTCGGTGCCGGAGAAGTGCGTCGGGCCTTCGACCATGACGCGGTGCGGATCGAGCAGCTTGACCCGGCCGCCGAGCTTGTTCAGATCGGTCAGGTAGATCGCGCGGTTCTCGTAGACCCAGTCGTGGATCAGCGTCTGCCCGGTCGCGATCGCCGCGATCACCGCGAAGAACGGCAGGTTGTCGATGTTCAGCCCCGGGAACGGCATCGGGTGGATCTTGTCGATCGGCGCGTGCAGCTTCGACGGCCGGGTGGTCAGGTCGACCAGCCGGGTCCGGCCGTTCTCGGCCAGGTACTCCGTACTGCGGTCGTAGTCGAGCCCCATCTCCTCGAGCAGCGCGAGCTCGATCTCGAGGAACTCCACCGGCGCCCGCCGGATGGTGATCTCGGACTTGGTCACGATCGCCGCGGTGAGCAGGCTCATCGCCTCGATCGGGTCCTCGGACGGCGCGTAGTCGACGTCCACGTCGATGTCGGCGCGGCCGTGGACGGTGAGCGTCGTCGTACCGATGCCGTCGATCTTCACGCCGAGCAGGTCGAGGTAGAAGCACAGGTCCTGGACCATGTAGTTCGGGCTGGCGTTGCGGATCACGGTGACGCCGTCGTACCGCGCGGCGGCCATGATCGCGTTCTCGGTCACGGTGTCGCCGCGTTCGGTCAGCACGATCGGCTTGCCCGGCGTGATCGCGCGGTTGACCAGTGCGTGGTACTGCCCGCCGGTCGCCTTCACCTCGAGGCCGAACGGGCGCAGCGCGGTCAGGTGCGGTTCGACGGTCCGCGTGCCGAGGTCGCAGCCACCGGCGTACGGCAGCTCGAACGCGTCCTCGCGGTGCAGCAGCGGGCCGAGGAACATGATGATGGAGCGGGTACGACGGGCCGCCTCGGCGTCCATCGAGCTCAGGTCGAGGTGGGCCGGCGGGACGATCTCCAGGTCGCCGGCGTCGTTCAGCCAAGTAGTGCGGACGCCGATCGAGTTCAGCACCTCGAGGAGCCGGTTCACCTCTTCGATCCGCGCGACCTTGCGCAGCGTCGTCCGGCCCTTGTTCAGCAGGCTCGCGCAGAGCAGCGCGACACCGGCGTTCTTGCTCGACTTGACGTCGATGGATCCAGAAAGCTGGCGGCCACCGGCCACACGAAGGTGGACCGGGCCTCCACCGAGAGAGACAATTTCGGAGTCGAGCGCCTCGCCGATCCGGGCGAGCATCTCGAGGGTGAGGTTCTGATGACCCTTCTCGATCCTGTTCACCGCACTCTGGCTGGTGTTCAGTACTTCCGCGAGCTGCGTCTGCGTCCAGCCGCGATGCTTACGGGCGTCCCGGATGAGGTTTCCGATCCGGCTCAGGTAGTCATCGGTCATGCGCCGGACCTTATCTCACATGTGAGATACCTCTGCACCGACCCGCCGGTGCCAGCGTAGCGAATGTCACCCGCCACCCAAGTCCATGGGTCCCGAGGACCCGTGTGACCTGCTGAAACGCCCGCAGCCTACAGTTACCCCCAACTCCCGCCGCACCCCGGAGAGGATCAACAGATGCCCGACGACACCTCCGCCGCGGTGGTCAACGAGTTCGAGGCGGAGTCGTGGCCGCTCGAGGCGGCCGCCGACAGCCTGCACCAGGTGATCGAAGGGTTCCACAACGGTGACACCCGGCCGTTGGTGATCGGCGACGGCGACCAGCCGGTGCTGGTCGTACTGGCGATCGCCGACCTGGCCGACTTCCGCGCCCGGATCGCCGAGCTGCTCGGCAACCCCGTGGACGCGGGCTGGCTGCGGTATTACCTGCGCTCGAACTTCGACATGAGCTCGGAGCGGCTGGTCGAGCTGCTCGGAGTGGACACGGACCACGGGCTGTCGTCCTTGGCCAGTCAGGTGAACGTCGAGCAGGCAGCGACGCTGATGTCCGACCACGTACGCCGTACCGAGGCCGGCGGGAATCCGCTGATGCTGATCGGCGACGGGACGATGGCGACCGCGGCGCTGCTGTCGTTCCAGGCGTTCCAGGTGCTGCTCGCGATGGAGGGCGACGGCAAGGGCGAGGACGACTCCTGCGTGCACGACGACGAGGAGAAGCCGACCACGCCGCTGGAGGTACTGGCCGAGCGGATCGGGCCGGTGTCGACGCAGCTGGTCGCGCAGATCAACGCCGGCCGCGAGCCGGGCCTGCCGCGGTACGAACTGCACTTCGAGGACGACCTGATCGAGCACCTCCGCGACCTGGAGGCACGGGCGCAGCAGGCGCCGGGGGCGGGGGCGCACGACGAGTTGAACCAGCTGCTGCATCAGTTCGATCAGATGCGCAGCGGGCTGATCGAGGTCGACACGGACGAGACGGACGAGGAGCTCGACGAAGCGCCGTACCTCGAGGCGACTGATCTCAAAGCCGCGCTGCCGGACATCCGCGACATCTTCCGCGAAGGCGCCGACGACCCGTACCTGATCGGGCTGGACGGGCGTCCGTGCGCCGGGCTGATCTCGTACGACCTTTACGAGGAGCTGCAGAAGGTGTCGGTCGAGCTGGACGGGACCGACGAGGCCCCGGTGCTCCCGCTGCCCGAACCCCGCTGGGAGAACGGGCCGCGACTGCTGCCGTTCGAGCTCGCGCTCGAGATGTGCGAGGCGGTGATCGAGGACATCACGAACGGCGAGGCGTCGATGCTGTTCATCGCCGACGAGGACAACGAACCCGAGCTGGTTCTCGCTCCGCTCGTCTGGCTCTGGGCGTACGTCGACCACCTGGATCTCGAAGGCGCCGAGGCCTGACTTCGTCGGGCCTCGCCTGCCTCCGGCATTAGCCGATCGGGAAGAGGGGCTCCCACTCGGACAGCGTGGCGATCTCGTAGACGTCGGCCGGGGTGTAGGGATCCTTGGCGAGGATGTCGCGGAGCTCGGCCTCGTCGGCCACGTCGTAGATGAGCAGGGCGCCGGTCTGGTCGGGGAACGGGCCGGCGGCGACGAGCTTGCCGGCTTCCTTCAGCTCGGTGAGGTACTCGCGGTGCGCCGGACGGACCTCGAGACGACGGTCGGTGTCGGCGAGATCGAAGCGCAGCTGCACGACATAAAGGGCCATGCCGAAACCCTACATCGACCAAGAAACCAAGGGGATTTGGTGCGGGAAAGGGAGTCACGAGCCGCCACAGCGGCTGGTTCAGGTCAGACCCGAAAGTCGACGAGTGATCTCCCTTCCCGCCCGGTTATTTCACCAGTCCGCGACCCGCTACGCAAGGGGTTGGTTAAGAGAAATTCCTACAGACAGTTGATTCATATAACGCTTCGTGATCGAGCCCCCGGCGGACTCGATGAGAGCGCTGATACAGCCGTACAGTCCGTCACGCCGCTCGCTTGTCAAGGCCCGATGACCGGAGTACGACGACAAAAGTTCGAGGTACTCCGCGGCCGAATAGTCCGCATCCCAGACATATCCGCGGAACTCGACGGACCCGAATAGCCCGGAGCGTTCGAACCCTTCCGGATCTTTCGGTACGTCGTCCGCGGCGGGTAATCCATTCGCGGCGGGGTCGTCGGTGAATCGGTCGTAGCAGGACTGCACATCGACGAAGAACTGCTCACTCCCACCCGCGACATGATGCGTCGACACGACGGCCAGCGCACCACCCGGCCGCAGCAGGTCCACGCACCGCTGCACGCGCGTCGCAGGATCGAGCCAGTGGAACGCGGTCGCGGAGATGACCAGGTCGAACGATTGCGCGGGCAGTTCCAAGGTGTCGAAGTCCGCGACAATCACGTCGATCGTCGGGTGTTTGCGCCGGAGAACCTCTGCGAGCGCAGGGCTGAGTTCGACAGCGGTGACCGGCCAGGCTCGCTCCACCATGGCGGAGGTTGCCTGGCCGGTGCCGGGGCCGAGTTCGAGGACGCGTGGGTGGTCGCCGACGATGGCGGCCAAGGCGTCGAAGAGTTCAGGCGGATAGGTGGGTCGGACGCGGTCGTACAGGTCCGCGTCCTCGCCGAAGGTCTGCCGGAGACTCTGTCTACTCACCCGCCAATGCTGCCCGGCCGGCTTCCAGGCGCGCCACCGGAATACGGAACGGCGAGCAGGAGACGTAGTCGAGACCGACGTCGTGGAAGAAGTGGATGCTGTCCGGGTCGCCGCCGTGCTCGCCGCAGATGCCGAGCTTGAGGTCGGGCTTGGTCGCGCGCCCGCGATCCACACCGGTCCGAACCAGCGCGCCGACACCTTCGCGGTCGATCGACTCGAACGGCGACACCGCGAAGATGCCCTTCTCGAGGTACCGCGAGAAGAACGCGCTCTCGACATCGTCGCGGCTGAAGCCCCAGGTGGTCTGGGTCAGGTCGTTGGTGCCGAACGAGAAGAAGTCGGCCGCCTCCGCGATCTGGTCCGCGATCACCGCGGCCCGCGGCAGCTCGATCATCGTGCCGATCGGGATCTCCCGATCCACGCCGACCTCGGCGAGGACACGTTCGACCTCGTCGCGGGCCAGGTGCAGTTCCTGTACGGCGCCCACCAGCGGGATCATGACCTCCGGCCGCGGATCCTTGCCCTTGGCCCGCAGTTCCTTCGCCGCCGAGGCAATCGCCCGTACCTGCATCGCGAACAGGCCGGGGACGACCAGCCCGAGCCGCACGCCGCGCAGGCCGAGCATCGGGTTCTGCTCGTGCAGTCGCTGGACCGCCGCGAGCAGGGCCGCGTCGTGGCCCGGGTCCTCGCCGCGCTCGCGTGCAACGGCGACCTTCACCGCGAGCTCCTCCATAGAGGGCAGGAACTCGTGCAGCGGCGGGTCGATGAGCCGGATCGTGACCGGTAGACCGTCCATCGCGCCCAGCAGCTCGAGGAAGTCCCCGCGCTGCAAGGGCTCCAGCTCGGCCAGCGCCGCCTCGCGATCAGTGTCGGTGTCCGCGAGGATCAGCCGCTCGACGGACTCGCGCCGCTCCCCCAGGAACATGTGCTCGGTCCGGCACAACCCGATCCCCTCGGCCCCGAACCGCCGCGCCCGCGCAGCGTCGTCCGCGGTGTCCGCATTGGTCCGTACGCCGAGCCGTCGTACCTCGTCCGCGTGGGTCATCAGCCGGTGCACCGAGGCGACGAGTTCATCGCCGGCGTCCGGGGCGAGCGTGCCCTCGAAGTACTGGACGACCGGTGAGGGGACGACCGGGACCTCGCCGCGGAAGACCTCGCCGGTCGTGCCGTCGATCGAGATCAGCTCACCGGCCTCCATGATCGTGCCGTTGACCTTAATGGTGCCTTGGGCAACATTAACGTCCAGGTCCTCGGCGCCGCAGACACAGGTCTTGCCCATACCCCGCGCGACCACGGCCGCGTGCGAGGTCTTGCCGCCGCGGCTGGTCAGGATGCCCTGCGCCGCGATCATGCCGTGCAGGTCGTCCGGGTTCGTCTCGCGGCGTACCAGGATCACCTTCTCGCCGCGGTCCGCGGCCTCGACCGCGGCGGCCGACGTGAACACGACCTTGCCCGACGCGGCGCCCGGCGACGCCCCGATCGCCTTGGTGATCAGGTCCTTCTCGGCGTCCGCGTCGAAGCGCGGGAACATCAGCTGGGCGAGCTGCGCGCCCTTGACGCGCTTGAGCGCCTCGTCGGTGTCGATCACGCCTTCGTCGACCAGGCTCGTCGCGATCCGGAACGCCGCCGCCGCGGTCCGCTTGCCGACCCGGGTCTGCAGCATCCACAGCTTGCCGCGCTCGATCGTGAACTCGATGTCGCACAGGTCTCGGTAGTGCCCCTCGAGGGTGGCCATGATCTCCATCAAGTCGTCGTACGACGTCTTGTCGATCTGCTCGAGGTCCGCGAGCGGAACGGTGTTGCGGATGCCCGCGACGACGTCCTCGCCCTGCGCGTTCTGCAAGTAGTCGCCGTACACACCGGGCTGTCCGGTGGAGGGATCGCGGGTGAACGCGACGCCGGTGCCGGAGTCCATGCCGAGGTTGCCGAAGACCATCGAGCAGATGTTGACCGCCGTGCCGAGGTCGGTCGGGATCCGCTCCTGGCGGCGGTAGAGGATCGCGCGGTCGGAGTTCCACGAGCGGAAGACCGCCTCGGTCGCCAGGTCCATCTGGGTCCGCGGGTCCTGCGGGAACTCGCGGCCGGTGTGGTCGTGGACGGCCTGCTTGAACGTCTCGACCAGCGCCTTCAGATCGTCGGCGTCCAGGTCGAGGTCGTTGCTGGTGCCCTTGGCCTGCTTGGCTTTGTCGATCGCGTCCTCGAAGACGTCGCCGTCCATGCCGAGCACGGTCTTGCCGAACATCTGGATCAGTCGGCGGTACGCGTCCCAGGCGAAGCGCGGGTTGCCCGAGTGGTGGGCGAGACCGTTCACCGAGTCGTCGTTCAGGCCGACGTTGAGGACGGTCTCCATCATGCCGGGCATCGACACGGCCGCGCCGGAGCGCACCGAGACGAGCAGCGGGTCGTCGGCCTGGCCGAGCTTCTTGCCCATCCTCTGCTGCAGCAGATCGACGTGCTTGTCGATCTCGTCGGCGAGCTCGGCCGGCACCGCGCCGGTCTCCAGGTACGCGCGGCAGGCGTCGGCGGTGATGGTGAAGCCGGGGGGCACCGGCAGGCCGAGGTTGGTCATCTCGGCCAGGTTCGCCCCCTTCCCGCCGAGCAGCTGTTTCATGTCCTTATTGCCTTCGGCAAAGTCGTAGACGAGTTTCGGCACGGTCACTCCCTGGGTTGCAGGCGGGTGTTTTCAGGCGCGGGAAGATGGCCCGCTGGCCCGTCGACTCCGGCGGCGGGGGCGTGCTTTCAGGGTAAGCCTAAAAACCAGTCCAGTTGAACACTGGTCTCACGATGCCGACGTGACCCTTCCCACAGGTCGAAGGCCGGAAAACCCTTCCCTGGTTGACAACGCGAGACAATCGGTTTGTCTCAGAATGAATCACAGGCAGAACGCTTCAAGCCTGTTTGGTCGGGGTACAGGGCTTGTCTTCTAGCCTGTTCGGTCGGGTACAGAGGGGTCCGCCAGCTAGAGTCGGCCAGGTGCGCATCGTCTCCCTGCTTCCCTCCGCGACCGAGATCTGCTTCGCGCTCGGCGGCGGTGATGACGTCGTCGGGGTGACGTTCGAGTGCGACTATCCGGCGGACGCGCGCGGGCGCCGCATCGTGTCGACGACGGCGCTGCCCGCTGGATTGACTCCCGGGGAGATCGATGCCGTCGTACGACGGAAGGTCGCCGCCGGAGAGGATCTGTACCACCTGGACGCCGGCGCTCTGCGCGAACTCGCACCGGATGTGGTGATCACCCAAGACCTCTGCGCGGTGTGCGCGATCGACGTGGACGAGGTGTCGGAGGCGCTCGACTACTTGGGCTGTCGGGCCGAGGTGGTCACCACGGATCCGCACACCCTCGACGAGGTCCTCACGTCGATCGAAACCATCGCAAAGGCGATTAACCGCGAGGCGGCAAGCCTGGTAGGAAGCCTGCGAGCCAGGCTGGAGCGGCTTGGACCACGTCCGGAGGACGACGGGGCCCGGCAGCAGAACGGCCTGCCGCGGGTCGCGTTGCTCGAGTGGACTGATCCGCCGTTCGCGCCGGGGCATTGGTTGCCGGAGATGGTGACCTTGGCAGGTGGGACCGGCGTGCTCGGGAGCGCAGGTGCGCGGTCGACCGCGATCACCTGGGAGGAGGTCGCGGCGGGGCGGCCCGATGTGGTCGTGTCGGCGCCGTGCGGGTTCGACCTCGATGGCGCTGCGAAGCTGACCGCGGAGTTGCTGCCTCGGCTCCCGGCCGACGTCCCGGTCTGGGCCGTCGACGCGAACGGGTACTTCGCGCGACCGGGTCCCCGCCTGGTGGACGGCATCGAAGTACTGGCTGCCATCCTCCGGGGCGGGGACCCGGATCACGCGATCAGGTTGCGTTAGAGCTTGCGGCGGGTTCTCAGGTAGTCGCCGACGACGGCGGCGCCGAGGCCGTCGGGGTCGGGGGCGAGGACTCGGCCGCCGCTGCGGCGGGCCAACAGGTCGACGAAGGCGTTGAGGCGCGGGTCGTCGCCCAGGCGGAAGACAGTCAGGGAGGCGCCTAGTTTGGCCAGGCGGTCGACCTCGAAGATCGTCTTGCGGAGCGTGGCCGGCTCGGGTGGGTACGAGAATTCGGCCGTGCCGTCGGGCTCGAGATGAGCGGTCGGCTCGCCGTCGGTCACCATCAGGACGACCGGCTGGGCGTCCGGGTGGCGACGAAGGTGACGTCCGGCGAGGAGCAGTGCGTGGTGCGCGTTGGTGCCCTGCTCCCAGGTACCTTCCATGCCAATCAGCTGCGGGAGCTCCACCACTCCGGCGTACCGGCCGAAGGTGATCAGCTGGAGTGCGTCGTTGCGGTAGCGGGTCGAGATGAGTTGGTGCAGCGCGAGCGCCGTACGCTTCATCGGCAACCAGCGGCCCTCCTGGACCATCGACCACGACGTGTCGACAAGCAACGCGACCGCGGCGCGAGCACGATGCTCGGTCTCCGCGATCTCCACATCCGCCACGTCGAGCTTCACGCCGCCACCGCCGGTGTGCGCGGTCCGCAGTACGGCGTTGCGCACCGTCCGCGGCACGTCCCACGGCTGGGTGTCGCCGAACTCCCACTGTCGCGTCGACCCGCTCAGCTCACCGGCCGCGCCAGCGTTGGCGGCATCCCGCTCACCGGACCCACGGGCAGCCCGCAGTACGTCGGCCAACGCCGTCTGACCAAGCTGACGCAAGGCCTTCGGAGACAACCGCAGCGAACCGTCCGGCGCCCGCTCGATCAGACCCTGATCGCGCAACTGCCGCTCCAGCTCGCTCAGCCGTCGCGCGTCGACCGTTGCCTCGTCGCCTAGTTGACGCGTGAGCGCGTCGAGGTCGATGTCCTCGAGCCGCGCTCCCGGATACGACTGCGCCAGCTGCTCGGCCAGCGCATCCAGCTCGGCGAGATCGGACATGGCCCGCGCGCCCTCGGCGAGGCCGAGCGGGTCCTCACCACTCAGCTGCTCCGAGCCGTACCAGTCTTCGCCCGGCCGCAGCGACTGCAACTGAGCATCCAGCTGGGCCAGTTGCTGCGCGAGTTGCGGACTGCCGAAGGCCTGCTGGGACAGCTCCATCAGCTCGGCGCGTTGCTCGGCGGTCATCGAGTTCATCATCCGCTGCGCCGCGGCTGCCCGCTGCGCGAGTACGTCGATGAGCTCCTCGACGTTCTGCGGGTTCTCCGGGAAGAACTCGCCGTGCTTGGCCATGAACTCCTCGAACAGCTCCGGCACCTCGGGCCGGCCCTGTGCGTGCGCCGCGAGCAGCGCGTTGAGGTCGGTCAGCATCTCGTTGATCGCCTCGACGTCCTCGGGCGTGGTCTGCTGCAGCGCCTCCTTCATGCCCTCGAACCGCGACCCGAGCAGCTCGCGCCCGAGCAGTTCACGGATCTCCTCGTACTTCGCCCGCGCGTCCGACGATTGCCAGTCGTAGTTGGCCAGCTCGCGTACGGCGGCCGCCGTGCCGGACGGGAGCGCGTCGAGCTGAGCCTCCCGGAAGCGAGCGTCGTCGGACGGGTTCGGGAACAGCTCGTGCCGCTCCGCCTCGAGCGCCTCGTTCAGCAACCGCTGGACGTCGCGCAGCGTGCCGTCGAGGTTGTGCCGCCGCTCGATCTCGCGGCGGCGCTCCCACAAGCGGCGACTCAGGTCGTCCAGACCCTGGGTGTTCCGGGTGCCGCGCCGCAGCAACTCCTCCAGCGCGGACCGGGGCGACGAACCGTTCATCACGTCGCGGCCGATCTCGTCGAGCGCGTCCCGCAGATCCGCGGGCGCCTTGAGCGGGTCAGGCCCGTCATGCCACGGCCCGTAAGACCAGCCTTCGGGAATGGTCATGGGGCCTCCCGGTCTGGACTGAGGAGCGCAGGGAGCGAAGCGACCGGAGCGACGAGGGAAGACCGGGAGTAAGAGCCCCATGACGCCCGCGACGCAGTCGCGGCATTCAACACAGTCATGATCAGGCTCCGTAGACCGTGGTGTCGTCGTCGGCGTCCTTGGCTACTCGTTTCGACAGGTAGAGCATCTCCAGTGCGAGCTCGACGGCGGCGGCGATCCGTCCGGACGAGTCGTCCGGCTCGACACCGGCCCGGGCCGCGACGTCATGCAGGACGGGCAGCTCGGGCAACGCGGCCAGCACGTCCCGGCCGGGCACCCGCTCACCGGTGGTCACAAGGTTGCCATCGGCAACCGCGTGGGCGAGCGGAGTCAGGTCGAGACCGGCGAAACGCTCGCGTGCCGTGTCGGCCACCGACCGGCGCAGCAGGTACTCGAGCAGTTCGATCTCGCGTCCTTCCTCACCGGGCTCGAACTCGAGCTTGCCCCGCAGTACCGCGGGCACCGCCTCGAGGTCCACCGGCCGCGCGACGGCCGGCGTCTCGCCGGTGATCGCGCTCCGGCGCAACGCCGCGGCGGCGATCGTCTCGGCCGCGGCGACCGCGAACCGGGCGGACACACCCGACCGCTGGTCGATCGCGGTCGACTCGCGCAGGTGCCGGACGAACCGCGCCAGCACCTCGAGCAGGGGCTCGCCGACCTCGGCGGTGAACTCGGCCTCCTGCCGGATCACGTCGACCTCGGCGTCGATGTCGAGCGGGTAGTGGGTCCGGACCTCGGCGCCGAACCGATCCTTCAGTGGCGTGATGATGCGGCCGCGGTTGGTGTAGTCCTCCGGGTTGGCCGTTGCCACCAGCAACACGTCGAGCGGCAGCCGCAGCGTGTACCCGCGGACCTGGATGTCGCGCTCCTCCATCACGTTCAGCAACGCGACCTGGATGCGCTCGGCGAGGTCGGGCAGCTCGTTGATCGCGACGATGCCGCGGTGCGAGCGCGGGACCAGGCCGAAGTGGATGGTTTCGGGGTCGCCGAGGCTGCGGCCCTCGGCAACCTTCACCGGGTCCACGTCGCCGATCAGGTCACCGACAGAGGTGTCCGGCGTTGCCAGCTTCTCGGCGTACCGCAGGTCGCGGTGCAGCCAGGCGACCGGCAGATCGTCGCCGAGCTCGGCGGCGCGGCGGCGCGAGGCCGGCGTGATCGGGTCGAGCGGGTGCTCGGGCAGCTCCGCGCCCTCGATCACCGGGGTCCACTCGTCGAGCAGCCCGACCAGTGTGCGCAGCAGCCGGGTCTTGCCCTGGCCACGCTCACCGAGCAGTACGACGTCGTGCCCGGCGAGCAGCGCGCGCTCGAGCTGCGGAATCACCGTGCGGGTGAATCCGACGATGCCGGGCCACGGATCACGTCCGGCCCGGAGTTGTTTCAGCAGGTTGTCACGGATTTCGGCCTTGATCGACCGGGGCAGATAGCCGGCGGCCCGGAGGTCACCAGCCTTACGGGGAAGTTCAGCAGGTGCACTAGTCACGCTGAAGACGTTAGCTCGGTCACCCCAGAATGCACCTCGTTTATCTCAGCGCCTGGGCGTCACCCGACCTGAGGTGAACAGGTGGGTCGGCGTGAAGGTCAGCGGGACCCACGGGTGCTCCGGAGAGTAACGGGTGACGAAATGGTCCCCGTCGAGCGGCTCCGTCGGCAGTACGTCGTACTCGTGCACCGGCTCCTCGGCGAACGCCAGCCGATCCCCCGTCGCCTGCTCGGTCAGAACCAGCCGGTCTCCACGCCGAGCGACGTCCAGCCGCACGCTCGCGCGCTCGTATCGCCCGACATGGCGGTCGTGAACCGGACCGTCGACCGGTTGTGGCGCGGGCGGGTGGCTGACCCCGACATAGTGCTGGAACACCTCGGATGCGAGCGGCTCGAACAGCCTGGTCCCGTTGCCGGAGTTCGTCAGCAGGCACATGATCAGCCGGGCCTCCGGATCGACCCGGAGGAAGGCCGTCTGCGAGATCGTCGAGCCGTCGTGACCGAAGATCCGGCGACCGTCCCAGTCGTAGATCCGCCAGGTCAGACCGAGGTCGACGAAGCCGCCGATCCCGCCCGCGAACGGCACCTGCGGCTCCTGCATGCCGGCGTACTTCTCGTCGTCCAGATGCATCCGGGCAAACTCGAGCAGGTTGTCGGCGGTCGCCGCGACGAGCCCGGCTGGGCCGATGCTGCGCGGCAGCTGCCACGTCTTGACCGGCGAGCCGTCCTCGGCCGTGTGACCGCGGGCGGCCCGGTAGAGGATCGCCTCCTCGGGCAAGGTGACGGTGTGCGTGAGGCCGAGCGGCTCGACCAGGCGCGCCCGCAACGATTCGTCCCACGTCCGGCCGTCGAGTACCTCGATCAGCCGGCCCAGGACAACGAATCCGGCGTTGCAGTACGAGTACGCCGTACCCGGCTCGAACAGCTGCTCCACGTCGGCGAGCAGAGCGACGTACCGCTCCAGGCAGTCGTCGCCGCGGCCGGTGTCGGTGAACAGATCGCCGTCGACACCGCTGGTATGGGTGAGCAGGTGACGGACCGTGATTCGCGGATCAATAGGGGCCTCGGGCAACAGCTTCACCACCGGGTCGTCGAGCTGCAGGCGGCCCTCGGCGGCGAGCTGGACGATCATCGTCCCGGTCCACGGCTTGCTGATCGAGCCGATCTGGAAGAGCGAGTCGGCGGTGGTCTCCACCCCGGTCGCGGTGTTCAGCACGCCGTACGGCGTGATCGTGGTCGCGCCGTCCTGCCAGATGCCGAGCACCGCCCCGGGCACCTCGGCCGCTACCGCCAACTCGTTCAACCGCGCAGACCAGTCAGGCATGCGCCCAACCTACTTCGTGAAAGCCTCCAGCGCCGCGCGAATATCGGCCCACGCCGCCGACTCGTCCAGGCCCTGCTCGAGCAGGATCTTCGTGGCGATGCCGGCCTGGTCGCGGTAGAAGGCCAGCAGGAGATGCTCGGTGCCGACGTAGTTGTGGCCCAGTGTCAGGGCTTCTCCGACCGCGCCCTGGAGGACGTGTGCGGCGCGTCGGGTGTACGGCGGGTTCTCGGCGTCGAGGTCCTTCGATTCGGTCGACTGCTCGGTTGACGGCTCAGTCGGCGGCTCGGCGGCCGGGCTCGCGGCGTTGACGGCCTGGAGCACCGACTCCTCGGTGATGCCGTGGTTGAGGAGCACCTTGGCCGCGATCGCGCCCGGTTCCTTGTACATCCCGAGCAGGAGGTGCTCGGTGCCGACGAAGTTGTGGTTGCGGGCGCGGGCGATGTCCGCGGCGGCCTGCACCACCGAGCGCGCCCGCTGCGTGTACCGCTCGAAGGCCGGCCGCGCGGTCCAGGAGTCCGCGAAGCGCTTGTGCGCGGCCTGCTTGCTGACGCCTAGCACCGCGCTGATCTCGACCCACGACTTCCCCGCGCCGCGAGCCCGGTCGACGAAGAACCCGAGCGCGGCGTCGCCGGTGGTGGTCAATTCGCTGATCGTCGCGGCGGCGGTGGCGAGCTGCGCGAGCTCGTCGTCGCTGCCGGCGTCGGTCTTGATCATCGTGATGAGCTGCTGCAGATCAGGTCCAGGAGTCATGCGTCAACCTTAGGTTGACGACCACGGCTCGTCAACCCTGGGTTGACGAGGTAGGTTCTTCCCATGCAAGCGCTGCCCGATGTGATCAGGCCCGGCCTGCGGGTGTTGTTCTGTGGGATCAATCCGGGGTTGATGTCGGCGGCGACCGGGCACCACTTCGCGCGGCCCGGCAATCGGTTCTGGCCGGCGCTGCAGCTGAGCGGCTTCACCCCGCGGCAGCTCAAGCCGGCCGAGCAGAGCGAGCTGCTGGAGTACGGCCTCGGCATCACCAATGTCGTCGACAAGCCGAGCGCGCGGGCCGACGAGCTCACCCGCGCGGACCTCGTCGCCGGCGGCGAGAATCTGGTGGCGAAGGTGCTCGAGCTCCAGCCCGAGTGGCTTGCCGTCCTCGGCGTCACCGCCTACCGCGACGCCTTCGCCGACCGTACGGCGACCGTCGGCAAGCAGGACCGCATGATCGGCACCACTCGCATCTGGGTCCTCCCGAACCCGAGCGGCCTGAACGCGCACTACACCTTGCCAAAGCTGGCCGAGGCGTTCGCGGAGCTCCGGCGGGTCAGTTGACCGGTGCTTCGGCAGGATGCGCGCATGCGAGCCTCCGACCTGCTGCGAGCCATCGACTAGCTTCCGTACGGCGAACGGCTTCGGCAGGTTGCGCTCGAATGTGGGCGGTTGCGCGGGACAACAGATCTCGCCGAGCTGCTGCGTGAACTCGCGGTAGGTACGCCGTACGAGCGGACTCTTGGCGTGACGATCGCGCAGGTCACAGGCGAGGTCGGCTACGTGACGCGGCTGCTCAACGACCCGACGCCGGCGGTGCAGCACCGAGCCCTCGCGGCGGTTGGCAGGGGCGTCCCGGTCTCGGACGACGATCTGCGGATCCTGTACGACGACGCGCCCGCCGTACTGCGCACCAAGCTCCGGCACGTGATCCGCAAGACCGGTCGTCCACGCTCGCCGCGCGGTTGATCGACGACCACCGTGAACGCTGGGGCGACCGTGCCGCGGCGAGTCTGCTCTCCAGCACGGACGGCGAGACCGTCGAGCGTCTGTTGACCGAGCTCGCCTGCATCCTCGGTCCCGGCGAGTGGGAGCGGCTCGGGGCGCGGCATCCGAAGGTCGTTCTCGCCCAGGCGCACAGCACGCTCCCGTCCGGTCCGGATCGGGACGAGTGATGGCAAGGCGCGGCGTACGGCGGCATCGGCGCGCTCGAGCACGACCCGGCGCAGGTCGCGGCGCTGCTGACAACCGCGCTGGTCCCGGATCAGTTGCCTTCGGCATTCACCTCGGCACCCGGCCGACTGCTGAACGCCGCCCTGCGGCGGTATTGCGGATCCTGCTCAAACCGGAGCGGGCCTGGTCGTTGCCCAATGCCCTCACCCCTGCGGTACGCCGACGGCTGTGTCGCTACTCGGACGACGAGCTGATCGCGCTCGGGCGACCGTCGTAGCCGATCCTGCCCGACCTGCTCGGTTGCTGCCGCCGTCCCGCCGCGCCGCTGTGTTCGAGGGCAGCACCGGCGCCGTCGACCTCGGGCAGATCGTGCTGTCCACCGAGCTGCTCGCCCTGCTCCCCCGACAGCTGCGCTTCGAGCAGACGCGACGGATGCTCACCGTGCCAGCGGTTGCTGAGGGCAATCATTCGCGCTGGCAGATCACCGCGTTACTGCCGTACGACGAGGCCTTCGCGCTGCTCGAGCCGGAGATCGCGCAGCCGGACGCCGATGATCGAGCCTTGGCGTACCAGGCGGTCGTCGCGTCGGCAGGGCACTCGCGGCAGCCAGCCGCCGTCCTGGCCGCGGTCGCCCGCATCCCGACGTACCGCAGGAAGCGCTCGAGTTGACTACCGCAGCCGAGGTGTAGCTACTCGTCCGACTTTTCTTCGGCCTCGCGGGCGCGTTTGCGGCGTTTGCCTTCGTGCATGGCGACGACTCGGGCGACCGGGATCGCGCGGCCCTCTTCCAAGAGGTCCTCGGGAAGGTCCTGCGGCGCCGGGAGCTGGTCGGCCCACGGGTCGGCGTCGCCCAGCAGTTGGATCGCGTTCCGGACGGTGAAGTCGCGCGGGGTCACGCTCTCCAGGTCGTCCCAGCCGACCGGATACGAGACCGTCGTACCGGGCCGGACCCGCGGGCTGTACGCGGCAACGACCGTCGCGCCACCGGAACGCGTCGAGTCGACGAACACCTTCCCGTGCCGGTCCTCCTTGATGTACGCCGTTGTCGCGATCGACGGATCGACTTTCTCGGCCCGCGCCGCGACCGCCCTGGTCGCGGCCGCGGCGTCCTCGATCGACACGGTGTCGACGATCGGCACGATCACGTGCACGCCCTTCGCGCCGCTCGTCTTGACCGCGCCGGACAGGCCGGAGTCGGTCAGCGCCTGACGTACGAGCAACGCCGCCTGCACCGCCATCGCGAACGTCTCGCCCTCCGGCGGGTCGAGGTCGAGGACGAGATGCGTGACGCGGTCCCAGCGGTCGGCGCGCATCAGCGTCGGGTGGTACTCGACCGCACGCTGGTTGGCGAACCACAGCAGCGTCCGGCGGTCGTCGCACAACGCGTAGGACACCTCGCGTTTCGACGCCTCGGCCCAGACCTTCACGGTCTTCACCCAGTCCGGCGTGTACTTCGGGACATTTTTCTGCATGAACTTGGGCTGCCCCGGCCGGATCCGGATCACCGACAACGGCCGCTCCCGCAACTCCGGGAGGATCCGCTCGTTCACCGCGTCCAAGTAGTCGACCAGATCCCGCTTGGTCGCCTCCGCCCCGTCGAACAACGGCTGATCCAAGTTGGTCAGGTCGACGCCGTCCCGCGTCTCATCCGGCTTACTCGCCATCCCCAGAGCTTAGAAGCCCCAAGCTCCCCCGAGAACCCCACTCACCACCCCCACGTGACCGTCCCCCACTGCGCGGGTCGTTCCCCCGCACGGCGGGTTGCTCGCCCGCAGCGCGGGTTGCTCGCCGCACGACACGTCCGCGCAGGGGGTTCGCCCGCTGGGCGGGTTGTTCGCCCGCACGCCGGGTGTTCGCCCGCACGGCACGTCCGCGGAGGGAGGGGTTCGCCCTCCAGGGCCGATTGTTCGCCGACAGGGCGGGTTGTTCGCCCGCACGCCGGGTGTTCGCCCGCTGGGCGGGTTGTTCACCCGCACGGCACGTCCGCGCAGGAAGGGGTTCGCCCCCAGGGCGGGTTGTTCGCCGGCAGGGCGGGTTGTTCGCTCACTCGCCGGTCGTTCGCCCGCTGGGCGGGTTGTTCACCCGCACGGCACGTCCGCGCAGGAAGGGGTTCGCCCCAGGGCGGGTTGTTCGCCCGCACGCCGGGTGTTCGGCTGCTGGCGGGTTGTTCGGCTGCTGGCGGGTTGTAGGGCGCCAGGGGTGCGGCAAGGCGGTATCCGACCGGCTGGGCGTGGGTGCGTTAGGCCTGGGTGAGGATGGTTTGGAGGGCTTGGAGGATTAGTTCGGGTTCGCCGGGTTGGAGGGTTTGGGGGTTGAGGGCGATCGCGTCGTCCGGGAGGCCGAAGGTTCCGACTGCGATTCGGGGGTTGCCGTCCCACAGTTGTTTGATCACCTCGTCGCGGGTGCCCGGGAGGCGGAGTACGGCGCGGCTGTGGGGTTGGCCGGCCTCGCTTGGGTACCCGCGCTCGACCACCACGCCGGGGATTGTCCGCAGGCCGTCGATCCACTGGTCAACAATCCGCTCGTACGACGCAAGGAGTTCCTCCTCGTCCTGTTGCAGGGTCCACTCGACCGCGGCGAGCAGCCCGAGGAGCTCCTCTTTCCCGACCTTCATGCCGCGCCCGATCTCGTGGTTCGGCGACGAGTGCGCACGGATCCGGTCGATCAGCCAGGTCTTCCCCAGCACGAGCCCGCTCGCCTGCGGCCCACGCAGACCCTTCCCGCCGCTCACGATGACCGCATCAGCGCCGAAATCCCGCGTGAACCGCCACAACGACGAGACCGGCGGAATCTGAGCGGCAGCATCCACGATCACCGGCACCCCGGGAGCCGCCGCAGCCGCGGAAGCCGCGTTGGCCGCGGTGGCGGCGGAAGCCGCGTTGGCCGCGGTGGCGGCGGAAGCCGCGTTGGCCGCGGTGGCGGCGGAAGCCGCGTTGGCCGCGTTGGCGGCGGAAGCCGCGTTGGCCGCGTTGGCCGCGTTGGCCGAGTTCGCGGCGGTGGCCGCGGAAGCCGCGTTGGCCGCGTTGGCCGCGTTGGCCGAGTTCGCGGCGGTGGCCGCGGAAGCCGAGTTGGCCGCGGTGGCCGCGGTGGCCGCGGTGGCCGCGGAAGCCGAGTTGGCCACGTTGGCCGCGGTGGCCGCGGTGGCCGCGGAACCCGCGGCAGCTGCCGGAGCTGCGGTGGCTGCGGTGGCAGGGGCGCTGCCCAGACTCATGGGCGCAAAGCCCGGATCGGCGCTGGTCTCCGATTCTCGGACGACTCGGACGACCTCCTCGATTGGGAGCGCATCAGCTGCGTAGTGCGCGCCGGCCATCCAGAGGACGCAGGCCGGGCGACGTAGGACAGCGGCCCGCAGTTCCTCGACGGATGGGCCGATCTCGTGCACGGTGGCGCCGAGGAAGCGGGCCGAGTAGTCGTACCCGTTGCGTTGACTCGCGAACATGACGATCTCGGCCGACCGGGGGAACGCTTGCGAATCCGCAGTGATGCACGACGCGATCGAGAGCGTGAGGGCGGCCGCCGCGCCCGAGGTCACGTAGGCGGCCTCGTTGTGGGTCAGCTCGGCGAGTCGTTCATCGACGCGGAGGTGTAGCTCGGGCAGATCGACGAAACGCGTGGCTGCATCCGCCATCGCCTCGACGACTGGCGGCGGCATCAACGACCCGCCGAGGACCGTGACAGTGGCGTTGGCGTTGATGACCGGGCGGACACCAAGAGGAGTGCTCATGCGATGAACTTTGACATGGCAGACACAGACCCCCGAGCAACCAGGGTCAGGTCGAGGCATCGTGCGTGATTCGTTCAAGCCGTGGAGCGGGATACCGGTCTAGCGTCGCGGCCATGATCCTCGTCACCGGTGGGCTCGGCATGATCGGCGCCCACACCGCCCGCGCCCTCCTCGACCTCGGGGAAGAGGTCGTCGTCACGTCACACCGGCGCACCGATGCCCCGTCGTTCCTCGACGGCAAAGTCGTCGTCGAGCAACTCGACGTCACCGACCGGGATGCGTTCCTCGCGCTCGGGGAAAGCTACGACATCAGCGACATCGTGCACCTGGCCGGCTCGATCCCGTCCATGGACCCGGTCGCGTACTTCCGCCACGACACCACGGCGTTGTTCAACGCGCTGGATGCGGCACGAACCTGGGGCGTACGGCGGTTCGCCGTTGCCAGCAGCATCGGGGTGTACATCGGGCAGGACGAAAGCCCTTGGCACGAAGGGATGGCGCTCCCGACCGCCGACCTCCCGCATCTGATCGTCGCCTTCAAGAAGGCCGTCGAACCCCTGACGACGCACAGCCTCGCCGGAACCGGCGTCCAGCCGATCGTGCTGCGGATCGGCTCGACCTGGGGTCCGCTGATGGACCCGGAGTCGATCTTCAGCCCGATCCCGCCGTACGTGAGCGCCGTACTCCATGGCGAAACGCCCGCTCCCCTGCCGGCCGACGCCGGCGGCGACTGGTGCTACGCGCCCGATATGGGCCGTGCGATCGCCTCCCTGGTCTGCGCGGACACCCTCAACCACACCACCTACAACGTCTCCAGCGGAAAGCCCTTCGTGTACGGCGAAGCGGCCGGCCAGCTGGCCGTCGAGCCCGGCGGCGAGACGAGCCCGCACCTCGACATCACGCGCCTGACCGAGGAAACCGGCTTCAGCCCCAGCTTCACTTTCCCCGAAGCCGTCGCCGACTACCTCACCTGGCGCACCACCAACGCCCGCTGAAAGGTCTGATCATGCTCGACCCCACTGTCCGCCGCGTCCTCGACGGCGCCGCCTTCGCCCACCTGGCAACGATCCTGCCCGACGGTTCGCCGCACAGCACACCGGTGTACGCCGGTACGCGCGGCGAGCAGATCGTGTTCTTCACCGGGCCCGGGATGCAGAAAGCGCGCAACCTGCGGCGCGATCCGCGGGTCGCGTTGTCGATCGTGCCGGCCGACAACCCGTTCGAACCGATCGCGATCCGCGGCCTTGCGGTCGAGTGGATCGAGGGCGACGACGCGTGGCAGATCATCGATCGACTGGTCGCGAAGTACATCGACCTGCAGTATCCCCGCGACCAGGAACGCGTCGTGATCGCCGTCGAGCCCGACCGCCAGAAAGTCGGGATGAGCTGAGCCCTGCGGCGTGATCCGCGGGTGACGGCAATCAGGTGTCTCTCAGCTTGTCGGCCGTAGCCTTCGGGACCATGCAAACTCGCGTGTTCACTGCCCCGAAGGTCCCGGCGGTCTTCCTCATGTTCTGGGTGGTCAAGCTGCTGACCACCGGGATCGGCGAGACCGCCTCCGACTACCTCGGCACCATCAGCATCCCGTTGGCCGCTGTGATCGGCGTCGGCGGCTTCGGAACCGCCCTCTACCTGCAACTGAAGGCAAACACCTACCACCCGGTCCGCTACTGGATCACCGTGCTCGGCGTCGCTCTCTTCGGCACGATGATCGCCGACGGACCACATGTCGCGCTCGGTACGCCGTACTGGTTCGACTCGATCGTCTACCTGGCACTGCTCTGCGCCCTGCTGACGTGGTGGCGGCGCAGTGAGGGCACGATCTCTGTGCACTCCATCACCACCGCCCGGCGCGAGCGGTTCTACTGGGGTGTCGCTCTGCTGACCTTCGGCCTCGGCACCGCCGTCGGCGACGCCACCGCCATCAACTTCGGCCTCGGCTTCACCTGGTCGATCCTGCTCTTCGCCGTACTCATCGTCGTACCGCTCGGCCTGTGGAAGCTCGGGCTCAACGTCACCGTCGCGTTCTGGTCGTCCTACGTGCTGACTCGCCCGCTCGGCGCCTCGGTCGCTGACTGGCTCGGCAAGGGCACCCACGACGGCGGCGTCGGCTGGGGCATCGGCCCGGTCACCTTGATCGGCCTTCTCCTCTTCGCAGTGCTCGTCGCCTACCTCACCATCACCCACAGCGACGTCGACCACGCAGCCACGCACGCCCGCGAGTCAGCAGCTCAACCTCGCGCGAACAGTCTCCCGTAGCCGTCGATGCGGAGCTTCGAACCGGTCGCCGCGAGGATCGACCAGAGCAGTACTTGGTTTGCCTCGAGCACCAACTTCCCCGTACGGCGTTCGAGCTCGGCGATCGTGGATGCGGCGCGAAAGCCGTTGCCGGCGATGAACACCGCCTCGGTCGAGGCGTCTACGTTTGCGCAGACATAGTCGATCACTTGCTCGGGACGCACCCGGTCCGGCCGCTCGGACAAGGACGTCGCGGTCAAGGTGACCACGTCAAATCCTTGCTCGCGGAAGTACGTCGTGCCGAGCTCTCCCAGCTCCGCATCGAACCACGGTGGATGGATCACGGCGACCCGTCGTACGCCGAAGGTCTTCAACGCCTGCGTGGCGGCGACTCCACTTGTCACCACCGGGACGCCGGCCAGCTGACGGACGTGTCTGATCATGGCGGTTTCAGCCGCGGGTCCGATCGCGTATCCGGCCGTGGTCGAGGCGTAGGCGGTGACGTCGACCGATGCCTCGCGCAGTGAGGCGACGGCCGAGTGCATCGCCGAGGGCGTGGCCAGCATGCGAAGGTGCTCGGCCTTGGAAGGAGGCTTCGGGACGGCCACGGTGGCGTCAGCTGGTCCTGCTATGCGTGCGACGACCACGCCGAGAGTTTCCGACGCCATTTCGGGAATCTCGACCTCGGGCCCTGGCGCCGTATGCGGCGTGAGCACTCCGACCGTGATCGCCGCGTCGCGTGAATGCCTCGGCTGGTACTGCATCCTGGTCCCCTCCTCAGTTGCGCTGGGGTTGATAGACCTGCGCGACAACTCCGTTGGAGAACGGCTTCGACTCAACGAGATCCAGGTGCCGCGACTCCGGAAGCTGGTCGAACAGCGTCTGTCCGCGGCCCAGGACCAGCGGCTGAACCAGGAGGCGATACTCGTCGATCAGATCCGCGGCGGCCAGAGCGCCGGCCAACCGGTGACCGCCCCAGACGATCACGTCCGCGCCAGGCTCGGCCTTGATGGCAGCGATCTCGGTCGCGAGGTCGCCGCGCGCGACCCGGGTCTCGGGCCAGGTGGCCTCGGCGTCGCTGAGGGTCTTCGAGAACACGACCTTCGGTACGTCGTTCATCGGCGCCGCGTACGCGTCGTCGGAGTGAAGCCAGAACGACGCCATCTCCTGGTACGACACACGACCCATGAGGTGCGCACCGGCCTTGCTGATCCGGTCCAGCTTCCACTGCTTCAGGTCCGCAGCTTCGGGGATCGCGGCTCCTGGATGCTCGCGGTCGCTGCCGACGTACCCGTCCAGGGACATCGACATGTACAGCACGACGTTTCGCATGGCTGCCTCTCGTCTAGCTTCCGTTGTTCCTGCGTCTCTTCCTACCTCGACAGTCGCAGCCGCCGGATCGGGCATCAAGGCCGGTTTGGGGCATCGATCGTGTAGCGTGGCTACGCGATGGCCGACATCGAGCTGCGTGAACTCCGCCTGTTCCTCGCGCTGGCCGAAGAGCTGCACTTCGGCCGCGCCGCGGAACGGCTCGGACTCACGACGTCGCGAGCCAGCCAGACGCTGCGAGCCCTGGAGCGCAAGCTCGGCGGACAACGGTTGTTCGACCGTACGAGCCGCGTGGTCACGTTGACGGCGGCCGGACACGCGCTCCTCGACGAGCTCAGCCCCGTCGTGACGGGCTTGGACAACACGCTCACGCGCGCACGGACGCGGGCAGCCGGTCTCGGGATGATCCGCCTGGGTGTCCTCAACGCCGCATCCGGGACGGTCGTCCTGAACGAGGCGGTCGCGCTCTTCGAGGCGGCCCACGAAGGCGCCGCCGTGCGACTGGTCGCGACCCCGCTGGACGACCGGCTCGGGCCGCTCCGCCGACGCGAGGTCGACCTGTCCGTGACCCGGCTGCCGCTCGCTCAACCCGACATCGTGATCGGACCGCTGCTCTCCCAGGACGACCCGCGCGTGGTCATGGTGGCCATCGACCATCCACTCGCCGGTCGGGACCAGGTCTCGGTCGAAGACTTCGCGGACTACCCGGTGCGGAGGCCGGCCGACGTACCCGAGCTGGCCGAAGCCAACTGTCCGAGCCACACCCCGAGCGGCCGGCCGATCGTGCCGTTCGATGCCGAGGTCAACGACATCTCCGAACTGCTCCTACTCATCGCCCGAGGACGCCTGATCCACCCGACCGTGGCTCCGTTCGCAGAGCACTTCCGTCACCCGGGCATCGCGATCGTGCCGGTTCGGGACCTGCCACCATCATCGTCCGCGCTGGCCTGGCTGGCGGGCTCCGAACACCCCGCCCGAGACGCCTTCGTAGCCGTGGTCGAGCAGGTCGTCGCAGTACACCGACGGCCCGACCGGCTCACGTAGTCCAACCGCCGACCGGTTCAGCCGCCGGACACGCCTATTTCGGCGTCGGCCAGGTCGGTGCTCAAGCCGTCGGTGTCGTCCAGCCAGCCGTGTGGGAGGACGATGTGGTCGCGAGGACTGCCCTGCCGACCGCGGGGCGCGCCCAGTTCGGCGACCGGGAACGGGACTGTCGGGTCCAGCTGCGACAGCAGCTCGTCCAGGTGGGCGAGCGTGTCGACCATGCCCAGAGCAGCACGCAATTCGCCGCCGGCCGGGAAGCCCTTGAGGTACCAGGGGACGTGCTTGCGGAAGTCGCGCAGGCCGCGCTGCTCCCCCATCAGGTCGGCGAGCAGTTCGCCGTGGCGGCGCATGACGGTGGCTACTTCGCCGAGCGTCGGCAGGTTGAGGGTCTCGCCGCCGGCGAACGCGACAGCGAGATCGCGGAACAACCACGGTCGCCCCAGACACCCACGCCCGACGATCACCCCAGCGCACCCGGTCTCGGCCACCATCCGCAGCGCGTCACCGGCCTCCCAGATATCGCCGTTCCCCAGCACGGGAATCGACACGTGCTCGACCAGCTCGGCGATCTTCGACCAGTCCGCCTGGCCGGAGTACGCCTGCGCCGCCGTTCGCCCGTGCAGCCCGATCGCGGCAGCTCCCGACTCCTCCGCGATCCGACCGGCATCCAGGTACGTCTGGTGGGACGAGTCGATCCCGATCCGCGTCTTCATCGTCACGGGTACGCCGTACGGCGTTGCCGCGTGCACAGCCGAGCGGAGGATCGCGCCGAGCAGGTTCCGCTTCCACGGCAGCGCAGCGCCACCGCCCTTGCGCGTCACCTTCGGAACAGGGCATCCGAAGTTCAGGTCGATGTGCGCGACCCCGTAGGAGTCACAAAGGATCTGCACAGCCCGCCCGATGAAGACAGGGTCCACGCCGTACAGCTGCACCGACCGCACTGTCTCGCGAGCGTCGAACGTGAGCATGTCGAGCGACTTCTGATCGCCCTCGACGATGCCGCGCGAGGTGATCATCTCGCAGACGTACAGCCCGGCGCCCTGCTCCGCGCACAAGCGTCGGTACGCCGCGTTGGTGATGCCGGCCATCGGCGCGAGCACCACGGGCGTCTCGATCGTGAGGTTGCCGAGCTTCAACATCAGGCCTTCGCCACCAGCACCTGTCCGTTGCCGGAAACCTGTGCTTTATAAGGCTGTACGGCGTTCGCGGTCGTCGTCACGTCGCACGCGATCCCCGCGTCGCCGGTCTTGACCACGGCAACGTCGTCCATCGTGCAGGTCACCTTCGCCGCGTCGGAGACCGACCGCTGAACGGCGTCGACGACCTTCCCGCGAACGATCGCGACCGAGGGCGAGGTGAACTTGTACGACGCGGAGTACTGCTTCGCGTCGACCGTCAACGTGCCGGTGTACGACTTCCCGGCGTACGTCACGGTGCAGGTGAGCTCGTGCTTGCCGGCGGTCTCGACCTTGTCGATGCCGGGGCACTTGACCGTCGTGGTGGCTGCCTTGCCGGCCGCGATCTGCGCCTGCTTGGAGATCGCGAAGGTGATGCGTGAAGCCAGCGGCGCGTCCTCGGCCGGCTCGCCGGTGACCTTCGGCGTCGGCCACGGCTTCGACGGCGTCGGCAGCGGGGTCAGCGACGGCGTGGAAGTGGTCGGGATCGGGGCACTCGACGACGGCGCGCTCGAAGACGACGAGCTGGACGCGGACGGCGGGTTCCCGGCCGAAGGCTGGTCGTCCGAGCAAGCAGACAACAAGAAGACAGCCAGTGCCGACAATCCGAAGACGGCCAGCCCGAAGCGCACCCGGTCCCGCGACAGCTTCATCGTCAGCAACCCACCAGATGCTGGGCGAGATAGCCGGTGACCTCGGTCAACGCGACCCGCTCCTGTTTCATCGAGTCGCGCTCCCGGATCGTCACGGCCTGGTCCTCGAGCGTGTCGAAGTCGACGGTGATGCAGTACGGCGTACCGATCTCGTCCTGCCGGCGGTACCGGCGGCCGATCGCGCCGGCGTCGTCAAAGTCGACGTTCCAGCTCTTGCGCAGTTCGGCGGCCAGGTCGCGGGCCTTCGGCGAGAGGTCGGCGTTGCGGGACAGCGGCAGTACGGCGGCCTTCACCGGCGCGAGCCGCGGGTCGAAACGCAGTACCGTGCGCTTGTCGACACCGCCCTTCGCGTTCGGGGCCTCGTCCTCGGTGTAGGCGTCGAGCAGGAACGCGAGCACGTTGCGGGTCAGGCCGGCCGCGGGCTCGATCACGTACGGCGTCCAGCGCTCGCCCTTCTCCTGGTCGAAGTACGAGAGGTCGGCGCCGGAGTGCTTGGAGTGCGTGGACAGGTCGAAGTCGGTGCGGTTCGCGATGCCCTCGAGCTCGTCGAACTCCTTGCCGCCGAAGTTGAACCGGTACTCGATGTCGACGGTGCGCTTGGAGTAGTGGCTCAGCTTCTCCTTCGGGTGCTCGTAGAACCGCATGTTGTCCGGGTTCAGGCCGAGGCCGGTGTACCAGTCCCAGCGCGCCTTCAGCCAGTACTCGTGCCAGTCCTCGTCGGTGCCGGGCTCGACGAAGAACTCCATCTCCATCTGCTCGAACTCGCGGGTCCGGAAGATGAAGTTGCCGGGAGTGATCTCGTTGCGGAAGCTCTTGCCGACCTGGGCGATGCCGAACGGCGGCTTCTTCCGGGCGGTGCCCATCACGTTCGCGAAGTTGATGAAGATGCCCTGCGCGGTCTCCGGGCGGAGGTAGTGCAGGCCCTCCTCGGACTCGACCGGGCCGAGGTAGGTCTTCAGCAGGCCGTTGAACATCCGCGGCTCGGTGAACGTGCCCTTGTTGCCGCAGTTCGGGCAGGAGATCTCGGCCAGCTTGACCTCGTCGACGTCCTTGTTCTTCCGGCGGGCGAAGTCCTCGCGGAGGTGGTCGTCGCGGAACCGCTTGTGGCAGGACTGGCACTCGGTCAGCGGGTCGACGAACTCGGCCAGGTGGCCGGAGGCCTCCCAGACCTGGGTCGGCAGGATCACCGAGGAGTCCAGCCCGACGATGTCGTCACGACCGGTCACCATCGTCCGCCACCACTGGGTCCGGACGTTGTTCTTCAGCTCGACACCGAGGGGTCCGTAGTCCCAGGCCGACTTGGTACCGCCGTAGATCTCGCCGCAGGGATACACGAAGCCCCTCCGCTTGCTGAGGCTGACGACGGCATCGACGGTTTCCACGGGCACTTTTCGACTCCAGAACGGGCACAGACGAATCTACGGAAGAGACCAGGCTATCGGTCCTGGGTGGCCGTCATCGAATCCGTGCCAGCGAGGCGCTGGGTCGGCAAATCTTCGTACGCCGTCGGCTCGTCGATCGCCTCCGACAGCAGCGGCACCGCGGCCACCTTCACGTCGTACGGCGACAGCGCCCGCCGGTAACTCCCGACGTTGACGAACTCCAGGTCAAGGGCCAGCAACTCAGGGTCATCGACATTGCGTCCGACGCGGGCCGAAACGAAGCCCTTCTGCTGCGACAACACGTCGATCGCAACCTGCACCCGCTCGGCGAATCGGGCCTGCTCGGCCTCGCCCACCCGGAACCTGATCACCACGAACACCCGAGTCACCTTACGTGACGCGCACGGACGCCGATCAGCACTTCCCCGGGACGCCTGGCCGCCGCACAGTGTCGGTATGCCCGAGCGTGTCGTCGGCCGGCGACGGGAGCTCGGCACGCTCGCCGGCCTGCTGGACGAGGTCGGGCGCGGCCGCGGCCAGGGCGCGCTCGTGATCGGCGACGCCGGCATCGGCAAGTCGACCACGGTGGCCGCCTTCGCGGACACTGCCCGCGAGCGTGGATACGTCGTCGCGTGGGGCCGCTGCCCGGAGACGGAGACGTTGCCGTACTGGCCGTGGCGGCAGGCGTTCCGTGCGCTCGGCCTGTCGACCGTGCTGCCCGAGGACGCCGGCACCGGCCGGACCGGCGTCTTCGCGGCGGTCGCCGATCAGCTCGCGGCGGCGACCACAGAGCACCCAGCGGTGATCATCCTGGAGGATCTCCACCTCGCCGACGGACCAGCGCTCGCACTCCTGCCGTTCTTCATCGGTCTGCTCCCAGAACTGCGCTGTCTGCTCGTCATCACCAGCCGGGACAACGCAGTGGACGTCGCAGAGCCGGCCGCCGAGGCACTGCGCGCACTGCCACCGTCGTTCGTGCGGATACCGCTGAGCGGGCTGGACCGCCAGGCAACCGGACAACTGGTCACACAGGTCCTTGGGCAGGACACGGACACCGCGTACGCCGATGTGGTGCACGACCGGACCGGCGGAAACCCCTTCTTCGTTCAGGAGCTGGCCCGCTGGCACGCAGCCCGCGGTACGACATCCACCGAGACCCCGACCGGCGTACGGCAGGTGCTGGAGCGTCGGCTCGCCCGATTGAGCCAGCCGGCGTACGACGTACTGGCGACAGCGGCCGTTCTCGGGGAGGACGTGAACCTGGAGGTTCTTGCTGCGCTGGAGAGAACAACCACCGACCTACTCGCAGTGCTCGCTGACGCGGTAGCGGCCCGGCTTGCCGAGGTCGACGGGGCTCGGATGCGCTTCGCACACTCGCTCGTTCGCGAGGTGGTGTACTCCGGTCTGGGCGTTCATCGCCGGTCCGTGCTGCACCTCCAGGCGGCCGAGCTGCTCGCGGGGCTGCTGGACGCGGATCCTGGACAGATAGCTGCGCACTACCGGGACGCGATCGGTCAGCCGGATGCGGCCAGGCGGTCGCGTGAGTTCGCGCTGCTTGCGGCTCGGGCTGCGCAGCGGCAGTCCGGCTACGAGCAGGCGGTGCGGTTCTATCGGTGGGCCGATCTTGACGATCGGCAGGTGCGACTGGAGCTGGGCGAGGCACAGGTCCTGGCCGGTGAGCTCGCAGCCGGACGGGACACGTTACGCGCCGTCGCCCAGGAAGCGGCGGCAGATGGCGATGCACCGACGGTCGCGCAGGCAGTCCTGGCGATGGGTGGCGGTGTCGGTGGGTTCGAGGTTGACCTCAGCGACACCGAACAGACGGAGCTGCTGGCGAGCGTCGTACCGCAGCTGCCGGACAACGCACTGAAGGCTGCCGCTGTCGCACGCGTCGCACTGGGACGGATACCGACTGACCGCGGCGACGGTCCACGGCAGCTGGCCGACCAGGCGGTGCGACTGGCACGGGCGACAGGTGATGCGCGCGCCGAGGCTGCGGCGTTGGCGGTGTGGTGCGACGTGTTCGCCGGGCCGGACCACGTTGCGGAGCGGATCGCTGCGGCGCAGCGCATGCTGGCGCTCGCCACCGGCGACCTGGCGCTGCTGCTCCTGGCCCGGCGATTGCTCGTAGTGGCTCTGCTCGAGCAGGGCCGGTTCACGGAGGCCGACGTACAGATTGCCGCGTTCGCTCGGGCAGTCCTGCCGCTCCGGCTTCCGCTGTACAGCTGGCTGGTGCCGATCTGGAAGGGCATGCGCGCACTGATGTCCGGACGGCTCGAGGAGGCCGAGACCTGCATCGCTGAGGCCAATCGGCTCGGCGAGGAAGCGGATAGCGTCAACGCACCGCTGATGGTGTTCGCACTGGGCGCAGCGCTGGCCGTCACGACCGGCGTGGTCGCAGAGCTGCAGTCGTACGTCGAGACCGTGACGCTGCCGTTCATCGGCAACCCGATGATCGACGGGCCGTCCGCGTACTACCTGGCACGGGCCGGAGCGGTCGATGAGGCGCGCGGCATCGTAAGGCGCCGCGTTCGCGACGGGCTGGACGCGATCCCCAAGGACGCCGAGTGGCTGGAGTCTGTCGCCTTCCTCGCCGCGGCAGCCGGAGTACTCGGCGACGACGAGTGCGCCCAGCTCACCTTCGACGCGCTGACGCCGTACGCCGGTTTGTGGGTGATCGATGGAGTCGGCGGCGCCTGTCTGGGCAGTGTGTCCCTGTTCCTCGGCCGGTTGGCCGCGCAACTGGGACGACCCGAGGCGCGGGCGCTGCTGGAGGCCGCACTCGAAGAGCATCGGACGGCCGGTGCCGAGACCCTCGTCATGGAGACCGAGAAGGCTCTGGCGGAGCTGGGCGCAGTCCACACCGCCCCAGGTACTGGCGTACTCCGGCGTCTCGGCGCGACGTGGGAAGTGACGTGGCGTGGTGTCACAGTGCACGTTCCGGACTCCAAAGGCGTGCGCGACCTCGCCCTACTACTCGCGCGGCCGCGGACGCCGATGAGTGTGCTCGATCTGTCAGGTCCAGGGCGGGTCCATGGTGCCGACCTCGGGCCCGTGCTCGATGAGCAAGCGCGGACCGCGTATCGCGGACGGCTGCGGGAGCTGGCTGACGACCTCGCCGAAGCCGAGGACCGCAACGACCTGGCAAGGGCGGAGAAGCTCAGGGTGGAGCAGGACTTCCTGACGCAGGAGCTGGCCGGTGCGCTCGGGCTCGGTGGACGAGCCAGGTCGGCGGGCGATCCGGTGGAGCGCAGCCGCAAGGCCGTCTCGATGCGCATCGGTGCCGCGGTGAAGGTGATCGAGGGCGTCCATCCGGCTCTGGGCCGGCACCTGCGGGCTTCGATCCACACCGGCCGTCAATGTGTCTACGAGCCGGAAGACGACATCACCTGGCATTGCCAGTCGGCAGCTGGCGCCTCACTGAGTGAAAGCAGTTCCACTCAGTCGAAACAGGAGGGGCAACATGACCACGACAGACGTCACCAAAGCAGACCCTGAGGCCGCTGAGGCCCTGCTCGGACGGATGTTCGGCGCCGCGCTCGGTGCGGCCGAGCTGTTCACGATCTACCTCGGCGACCGGCACGGCATCTACCAGGCGATCGGCGCGAACGGTCCGATCACGGCAAGCGAGCTGGCGGAGCGGACCGGTCTCGACCACCGCTATCTGGTCGAATGGCTGCAGTCACAGGCGATCAGCGGCCTGCTGACGATCGACGGCACCGACGTCTGGACAGACCGGTTCGAGCTGGCGCCCGGCGTACGCGAGGCGCTGCTCGAGCCGAGTAGTCCGTTCTATGCCGGCGGACTGGCGGCGATCGTGCCGGCGACCGGCAGGGCGTTTCCCCAACTGGTGGAGGCGTTCCGCACCGGTGCCGGAGTGCGCTACACGGCGTACGGCGAGGAGGCGGTCCAGGCTCAGGAGGCATTGAACCGGCCGGCGTATGTCAACTCGTTGGCGACCGAGTGGGTCCCGGCCGTGCCCGGACTGCACGACGTGCTGTCCGCAGGTGCGCGTGTTGCCGACCTGGGCACCGGTGCGGGCTGGTCGGCGATCGAATTGGCCAAGGCGTATCCGGCGGTGCAGGTGGACGGCTACGACAACGACGAGGACTCGATCAGCCGGGCCCGTCGCAACGCGGCCGAGCAGGGAGTTGCCGACCGGGTCGACTTCGAGGTCCGCGACATCACCGCGGTCGCAGCCGGCGGACCGCAGTACGACGTCGTGACGTTCTTCGAGTGTCTGCACGACCTCGCGCACCCCGTGGAGGCGCTGATTGCGGCCCGGACCGCCCTGGCACCTGGCGGTTCGGTGATCGTCATGGACGAGCGGGCCGACGAGGTACTAACCGCGCCTGGCGACGAGGTGCAGCGGTTCCTGGCCGCGGCCAGCACCATCTGGTGTACGCCGCAGGGCCTGGTCGACGAGGAGTCCGACGTGGTCGGCGCGATCATGCGACCGGACCAGCTCCGGCACCTGGCCGGGCACGCCGGGTACGGCACTGTCGACGTACTGCCGATCGAGCACCCGTTCTGGCGCTTCTACCGACTCAACCCATAGCAGCTACCCACAGCCTGGAACAATGGTGCAATGAGTTCCCCCAGCGGCAGTCAGCCGGTCAGCTCGATGCGACAGCGACTGACCAAGATCAGCTATCCGTACGTCGCGAGGCTGCACGCCGCACCGAAGCTGACGCTGCCCGGGATCACCTTGGTGCTCGCACTGGCCGGAGTGTTCGCTCCGGTGGTGGTCGGAGTGCCGGCCTTGATCCTGCTGGCGCTGCTGCTGGGATGGCTGGCGTTCCTGTCATGGCCGGCGGTAAACGGTGGGCCGAAGTTCCTGCGGCTCTTCTCGATCCTGGTGATTCTGCTGTTCGCGGTATCGCGGATCGCCAACGGCTGACCTCCCAGCGCGACCAGCTCAGTGGATCTCGTCCAGCCCCAGGTCAGTCAGTCGGTCGCGTAGCCAGGTCAGCTCCTTGGTGATCCGTTTGACCAAGGACTGTCGACCACGCGGCCACACGTACACCTCCGACTCCAAGTGCTGCGTGAGTGGATGGCCACCACCGACCAGTCTGGTCAAACACTCGTCCAGTACGCCGGTTGTCACGCTCAACCCGTCCGGCGGCGCAGCGTAGGCCGGCAGATGCGTGTGCATCCGCCAAGCCGCGTGGCCGGACAGCTCGTAGGCCTGCGCCACGTCGTCCACTCCTGGCCCGCTCCACTCACGCACCTGCCTCAGGTACTTCGGTGTGCCGAGCTGAGTGAGCACATATCGAGCGGCCGCATCAGACGGGTCCACCAGCGTCGGCGCGACCGACAACCGCCCTTTGACCACATCGACTCCAGCCCGCCACAGCATCTGGAACACATCGGCCGGTTCCTCGAACTGCACGGCCAGATGGCACGCATCCAATCCCAACCCGATGCGCGACGTACCGCCGTACGGACTGGAGTAGCGGTCCAGCCACGCAGCGGCCTGACCGACCATCTCGAGGACGCAGCCCGGCTCGGTCTCGACGGCGAGCCGGATCGTCCGGCCGGTCCGGGTCTCGGTACGCGCGAGGTGCTGCTCGACGCGATCGAACGCCTCACGCGCGGCGCGGTTGCGCGTCTTCGACCACGGCACGCGCCAGGCGAGCGGGACGGTCGAGATCGATCCGTACGACGCGTCCGCCGGGAGCAGCTCGGCCAGGACATCAACCAGGTCGAGCGTGTAGCGAAGCCGCTCGGGGTCGGTCCAGTCGGGGCAGTACAGCTTGCTGCCGACAACCTTGTCGGTGAAAAGCGAGTGTGGCGTGCCGTTCAGCGTGACGACTTCGAGCCGATTGCGGTGCAGCGATCGACGAAGCTTGCTGAGCGACGCCGGCGAGTTCGCGAGCCGGTCCGCAAGCCGGTGCGGGAGCCACAGTCCGACCCCGAGCACCGGTACGTCGAGTGCCGCGCGCACCG
Organism: Kribbella sp. NPDC049584; assembly: GCF_040675555.1. Lineage (NCBI taxonomy): Bacteria > Bacillati > Actinomycetota > Actinomycetes > Propionibacteriales > Kribbellaceae > Kribbella > Kribbella sp. NPDC049584. Next base: position 397,836 of record NZ_JBFAPF010000002.1, on the reverse strand, counting down.
CGCCGGCGCAGTCGTCGAGACCGGCGATCAGCTCGTGGAGCTCACCGGCCGGATGCACGGTCGCGCAGTACCCCAGATGGACGATCGAACCGTCCCGATGACGAAATCTCATCAGCTCCTCACCCCGTTCGGCCACCGAAGGTAATTACAGGCGGACTCTCCGTGACCTATCAGCACTCTAGAAGCCTGACGGCCCGCGCGGAAGGGCTGATTTTCGGTTAAAGGCGCTCGGCGTCGGCCACCAGTTCGCGGGAGCGGTCGGCGACGGCCATGGCGGCGAGGGCGGTGGTGAGCGGTACGGCCGCGATGATGCCGAGGCTGCCGACCAGACCGCGCACGACCTCCATCGCGACCGACTCCTGGGACAGGACGACCCGGGCGGGAAGGCCCTGGATGGCGAAGACGAGCAGGATCGGCAACGCCGCACCGGCGTACGCCAGGACGAGGGTGTTGACCACCGAGGCGACGTGAGTGCGACCGATGCGCAGGCCGGCGGCGACCAACTCGCGGCGATTGGCGGACGGGTTCGCCGCCGACAGCTCCCAGACGGCCGCGGCCTGGGTGACGGTGACGTCGTCCAGCACACCGAGCGCGCCGATCACCATGCCGGCGACCAGTAGGCCGGTGAGGTCGATGTCAGGCACCATCGACTGGGCGCCAGTCGCACCTTCGGAAGCCATCCCGCTCAACTGGCAGAACTTGGTGAAGAACCAGCCCAGCAAGACCGTCAGCCCGAGCGCGGCCACCGTCCCGGACAATGCGATCGAACTCTCGGCATTGATCCCGTGCGTGAGGAACAACGCGATCGCCATGATCACCGTGCCGCCGACGACCGCGACCAGCAGCGCGTTCTCGCCATGAAGGATCGCCGGGAGGATGAACTGCGTCAGCATGACCGCCGTCACCGCCAGCGCGATCAGCGCCGCGAACCCTCGCCAGCGCGACAACGCGACGACCGCGACCGCGAAGGTCCCGGCCAGCAGCAACAACGAGCCGGTCCGGTCGTGGTCGACGTACGAGTACCGCTCGGCGAGGGTCTTCGCGTCGTCGTTGATGCCGAGCACAACGGTCTGACCGACCTTCGCCGGAATCGGGGTCCGACTGGCGTTCGGCACCTGGATCGGCACCGTCTTGCCCTTGTCGGGCCCGCTCGTGAGCTTGACCGTGGCCTCGTTGCACTGCTGCGCCTGTTGCTTCCCCGGGCAGGGCTCGATCGCGGTGACCTCGCCGCGGGCGGCGGCCGTCTGGTACGACGCGACCTTCACGTCACCGCCGGGCCACATCACGATCATCCCGACGACCGCGGCGACGAGCAGCGGGATCAGCACCGCCGCCACCACGATCCGGACCCGGCGGGCCACGATCGCATCGTCGTTCACCACCGACGTGTCGACCACGTGGTCTCCGTGACCGTGACCGTGGCCGTGCCCGTGACCATGTCCGTGCCCTTGGGGAATTTCCAGCTTCCGGCGCCGGTTGCTCCGGTGGTCGGCGCGCCTGCGCCCGACGTTCCGCCTGGCCATCGTGTGCTCCCTGTTTTGACAACCAGTTCCAATTAAATGAAAATGATTGTCATGAGATCTGGTCTTCGAGCTATTGTCGCCGGTGCCGTCGTCACGGCGACACTCGCCCTGGGCGGATGCGCCGGCTCGTCGGCCACCGGCGCCGGCAACGGCAAGCTCGACGTCGTGACCTCGTTCTATCCGCTCGAGTTCATCGCCCGCAGCGTGGGCGGCGACGCCGTCAACGTGACCACCCTGACGGCGCCGGGCGTCGAGCCGCACGACCTCGAGCTCACCCCCAAGCAGGTCGGATCGATCGCGACAGCCAAGCTCGTCGTCTACGAGAAGGACCTGCAGCCGGCCGTCGACGAGGCCGTCGACCAGAACGCCCAGGACGCCGGATTCGACATCTCCCCGGCCGCACAGCTCGAGGCCACCGGCGCCGACTTCGAGGAGCACGGCGTGATCCCGGCCGCGCACAAGGAGAACGCGCTCGACCCACACTTCTGGCTCGACCCGGTGCGGTATGCCGAGGTCGTGAAGGCGATCGAGGAGAAGCTCGTCAGCCTCGACAGTGCCGACGCCACGGGGTACCACGAGCGCGCCAAGGCTCTGCTGGCCCAGATCAGCAAGCTCGACACGGAGTACCGGACCGGTCTGGCCGACTGCAAGCTGAACACGTTCGTGACGAGTCACGAGGCGTTCGCCTACCTGGCGAAGCGATACGGTCTGACGATGGTCGGGATCGCCGGGTTCACGCCGGACGCGGAGCCGACGCCGAGCCGGATCAAGGAGGTCCAGGACATCGTGAAGGCCCAGGGCGTGTCGACGATCTTCTACGAGGAGCTGGTCAGCCCGAAGGTGGCCGACACGATCGCCAACGACGTCGGCGTGAAGACCGCGGTGCTGAGCCCGATCGAGGGCCTGTCGGACGCCAACTCCAAGGAAACGTACCTGACCCTCATGCAGCAGAACCTGCAGGAACTGCGGACGGCGAACGGCTGCAAATGACACCAGAAGGCTCCCCCCAGGCCGTCCAGGTCTCCGATCTCTCGGTCGATCTGGGCGGTCGGCTCGTGCTTCGAGGCATCGATCTGCGGATCCGGCAGGGCGAGGTGGTCGCCGTGCTCGGGACGAACGGGTCCGGCAAGTCCACGCTGATCAAGACCATCGTCGGTCTGCTCCCCGCGGCCCGCGGCGAGGTCCGCTTGTTCGGTACGCCGGTCCCCCGCTTCCGCCAGTGGCGCCGCGTCGGGTACGTCCCGCAGCGCATCACCGCGGCCGGCGGCGTGCCGGCGACTGTGTTCGAGGTGGTGTCGTCCGGTCTGCTCTCCAAGCGGCGGCTGTTCAGCCCGCTCGGCGCGGCCGGCAAGCAGGCGATCGAGCAGGCGCTCGAGGTCGTCGACATGGCCGACCGGCGCACGGACGCGGTTGCCGAGCTCTCCGGCGGGCAGCAGCAGCGGGTTCTGATCGCGCGGGCGCTGGTGTCCGATCCGGAGCTGCTCATCCTCGACGAGCCGACCGCCGGCGTGGATCTGGCCAGCCAGCAGATCTTCGCCGACGCGGTCCGGGACCGGGTCGCGAGCGGTACGACGGTGGTGATGGTCAGCCACGATCTCGGCCCGATGGACGCGCTGATCGACCGCTCGGTGGTGATGCGCCGCGGCCGCATCGTGTACGACGGGCCGCCGCACGCCTCGCAGACCCACGCCCACGTCCACCATTCACACAGCGACGACGGACCGGGGTGGACGCCTTCATGAGCCTGTTCGAGCTCGAGTTCATGCAGCGGGCGCTGATCGCCGGCCTGCTGACCGGACTGTCCGCGCCGGCCATCGGCACCTATCTGGTGCAGCGGCGGCTGTCGCTCCTGGGTGACGGCATCGGCCACATCGCGATCACCGGCGTGGCGCTGGGTCTGCTCACCGGCAGTGCGCCGGTCCTGACCGCGGTGCTCGTGTCGATCGCCGGTGCGACAGCTATCGAGCTGATCCGGGCACGCGGCAAGGCCACCGGCGACGTAGCGCTCGCCCTGATGTTCTATGGCGGTATCGCGGGCGGCGTGCTCCTCATCGGGCTAGCCGGCCAAGGTGCAGCCACTCTGAATACCTATCTGTTCGGTTCACTCACCACGGTGTCCCAGAGCGACCTGTACGTCGTTGTGGGCCTGGCCGTAGCCGTGCTCGTGGTGGCAATCGGTCTGGGTCCACAGCTGTTCGCCGTGTGCCAGGACGAGGAGTTCGCCCGTACGACGGGGCTCCGCGTGCAGCTGCTCAACCTGGTGATCGCTGTGATGGCCGCAGTGACCGTGACCGTGGCGATGCGGACCGTGGGCCTGCTGCTGGTCAGTGCGCTGATGGTGGTCCCGGTGGCGACAGCGCAGCAGGTGACACGCTCGTTCCGCAGTACGTTCGTCACGGCTTGCATCATCGGAGTGCTGGCGTGCCTGGCCGGCATCGTCACGTCGTACAACGCGAATGTGGCTCCGGGCGCGACCATCGTCGTGCTGGCGCTGGCCGGGTTCGTGGTGGCGGCCACGGTGGGGACGCTGCTCCGGCGGCGGTCCGGCCGCGCCCGCCCACTCGCGGACGAGGAGCCCGAGGTCGGCGTGCCGGCGCCTGAGCCGCATGTGGTGAGTCCCGGGCACCCGCACGCGCACAACCCCGTCTGCGGTCACAAGAAGGTCGAGCACGGCGACCATGTGGACTACGTGCACGACGGCCACCTGCACGCGGCGCACGGGGATCACTGGGATGAGCACTGACACTTGCTGACTTCTGAGAGAATTGGGCGTGGTGGCGATATGACAGGAGGAACGGTGGCTATCGGAACACGCTCGACCCGTCAGCGCGCGGCGGTCGCTCAAGCGCTCGACAAGCTCGACGAATTCCGGACCGCCCAGGAGATCCACCAGGACCTCCGGACCGCCGGTGAGAACGTCGGCCTGACCACCGTCTACCGGACCCTGCAGGCGCTCGCCGACTCCAGCGAGGTCGACGTGCTGCGCAACGCCGACGGCGAAACGGCGTACCGGCGCTGTTCGAAGGGTCATCACCACCACCTGGTCTGCCGCAACTGCGGGCGCACCGTCGAGGTCGAGGGACCGGCCGTGGAGCGCTGGGCCGACAAGGTCGCGGCCGAGCACGGGTACGCCGACATCAGCCACACGCTGGAGATCTTCGGCACCTGCGCCGACTGCCAGCAGCCCTGATCCCGGGGTTTGCCTTTGAGCGCGCTCTAAGGCGTACGGTCAGGGACATGAACGCGACCGAGCTGCTCACGGACCGCCGCGCCGCCATCGCGGCACACCACCCGGAGCTGGAGCCTGTCGACCCGGAGCTGCTCTGCCTGCTCGAGCTCCCGGACGATCTGCCCGAGCAGCTGTCGATCGCCGAGGCCGCCGAGCTCACCGGCCTCACCGCCCACACCCTGCGGTACTACGAGCGGATCGGGCTGCTCGACGTACGCCGGGACGCGGCCGGCTACCGCAGCTACGACCGGCGGGCGATGGCGCGGATCGTGTTCATCAGCCGGCTGCGTGCCTCCGGCATGCCGATCGGCACACTAAGCCACTACCTGGCGCTGGTGCTCGAGGGCGACCACACCGCACCCCAGCGGCTCGCCCTGATGCAGGAGCACCGCGCCAAGATCCACCGGCAGCTGCGTGAGCTGCAGCTCGCCCTCGCGGTCACCGACTACAAGATCGACGTGTACGGCGGCACCGCCACTCCGTAACTTTTCCTCGCTCACCCCGGGGATCCCGGGCGGAGCCATGCCATTTTTCAGGGAGATTCTGATGAAACTGGGTACTCAAGGCGCCGAGGTCAGCCGGCTCGGACTCGGCTGTATGGGAATGAGCTTCGCGTACGGCGCGGCCGACGACAACGAGTCCGTCGCGACCCTGCACCGCGCGCTGGACCTCGGCATCACGTTCCTCGACACCGCCGATATGTACGGCTTCGGCGCCAACGAGGAACTGATCGGCGCGGCGATCGCCGACCGCCGGGACAAGGTCTTCCTGGCGACGAAGTTCGGGATCACCGGCGATCCGCGCGACCCGTCGAAGCGCGGTATCAGCGGGTCGCCGGAGTACGTCCGGTCCGCGATCGACGCATCGCTGCAGCGGCTGGGCGTCGACCACGTGGACCTGTACTACCAGCACCGGATGGATCCCGACGTACCTGTCGAGGAGACCGTTGGTGCGATGGCTTCGCTGGTCGAGGCCGGCAAGGTGCGCTACCTCGGGTTGTCGGAGGCGTCGGCGGAGACGATCCGGCGCGCGCACGCCGTCCATCCGATCACCGCGGTGCAGAGCGAGTGGTCGCTGTTCAGCCGTGACATCGAGGAGTCGGTGCTGCCGACGTGCCGCGAGCTCGGCATCGGGATCGTGCCATACTCGCCGCTCGGGCGCGGCATGCTGACCGGCGCGCTGCCGTCGGAGCTTCCGGCCGACGACTTCCGCCGTACCCTGCCGCGCTTCTCCGGCGACAACCTCGACGCGAACCTCGCGCTGGTCGAGGAGATCCGCTCGGTCGCGGCCCGGTACGACGCGACGCCGGGCCAGGTCGCCCTCGCCTGGGTGCTTGCGCAGGGCAACGATGTGGCTCCGATCCCGGGGACGAAGCGGCGCAAGTACCTGGAGGAGAACGCAGCAGCCCTGCAGTTGGAGGTGTCCGCGGACGATCTGGCCGGGCTGTCGAAGTTGACCCCGGTCGGCACCCGCTACCCGGACATGAGCTGGGTCGCCGGGCAGACCGCGCCCCAGGACTGATAAACTGACCGCAGTAAGCCTTCCGTACCGGACTCTTCCGGCGGGAGGCTTTTCTGCGTTCTGATCCAGTTGAGGAGACCCATGTCTGATCTCGTGGTACGCCGTGTCGACGCGTCCGACCGGCCCGTGATGGAGCGGCTGTGGCTGCTGTTCCGTCACGACATGTCCGAGTTCCAGGGGCAGCTGCCGCGGCCTGACGGCAGCTACCGCACCGAGTGGTTGGAGAAGGTCCTGACCGGGGATCCGGAGTGGGCCGGATACCTGATCTCCATCGGTGAGAACCCGGTCGGCTTCTGCTTCATGCGTGCGCTGCAGCAGCCGGTGCGCGTGCTGAACGCGTTCTTCATGGTCCGTCCGGTGCGCCGCAGCGGCCTGGGACTACGGGCGGTGCAGGAGGTGCTGTCGAACCACCCGGGGCCGTGCGACGTCGCGTTCCAGGGGAACAACGAGAAAGCCGTCCGGTTCTGGCAGCGCGTCGCGACCGAGGTGTCCGGCGACGTGTGGACGCAGGAGGCCCGGCCGATCGCGGGCAACCCCGATGCCACGCCGGACCTGTGGATCTCATTCAAGGTGTGACGGCAGCCCGAAGTACTCGAAGAGGCCCTGGTCGAAGAACGTGATGTTGTGCGTGATCCCCGCCTTGGCGACGGTGAAGACCTGGAGGGTGTGAGGGTGGTAGCGCCCGTCGTCGGTGCGCACGTACGCGCCGACGGCGGGCTGGCCGTTCGCCGTCGTCGGCACCATCCGCCAGGCCGGGCCGCGCATCGCGTACACACGCTCGATGAACGCGCCGTACGCCTCGCGTCCGACGAACCACAGCGGCGCCGGCGGCATCTCGAGCACAACGCGCTCGGCGAGTAGCCGGCTCAACTCTTGTACGTCGGCCGCTTCGAAGGCACGGACGTAGTCGTCGACGATCGCCCGGATCTGGCGGTCCGTGGGCTCGTCGACGTCGTCCTCGCTGACATCGACCTCGGCCAGGCGCGCGCGGGCACGCTGGAGTGCGCTGTTGACCGAGGCTGGGGTCGTCTCCAACGCTTCCGCCACATCGGCTGCGGACCAGTCCAGGACATCGCGCAGTACCAGGACTGCCCGCTGCCGAGCGGGCAGATACTGCATCGCGGCCACCAGCGCGAGCCGCAGACTCCCCTTGGCCGCCACGGCCGCAGCAGGGTCGTCATCGGTGGGGAACGGCTGCAGCCAGGGCACATCGAGAGCCAGCTCGATCGGTGCCTGGGCATCGGTCGCCGCCGCGACCAGACCTGACGGGAGAGCACGCCGTCCCCGTCCCTTGAGCGCCGTCAGGCAGGCGTTGGTCGCGATCCGGTAGAGCCAGGTCCGCAGCGAGGCACGCCCGGCGTCGTACGTGTCGATCGCGCGCCAGGCCCGCAGGAAGGTCTCCTGCACGAGGTCTTCCGCATCGTGCACCGATCCGAGCATCCGGTAGCAGTGCGCCAGCAATTCCCGCCGGTACGGCGCCACCTGCTGGTCGAAGTCGTCACGGTCCACGGCGCGAGCCTCCCACTTGTCGAGGTCTGTGGAAGTACATACCGCGCCGCTCGGCGGAATTCATCGCTGCACGGCCGATGAATCGGCGAGGTGCGCCAGGTACATACCCACGTTCTGACTCACCGAGGGAGATGACCTGATGGCTGCTGTGATGATCAACCGCCCGGCTGACGTCGGCACCCGGCGCGGACCGATGCTCGCCGTGCTGCTGCTCGGCCAGTTCATGGCATTGCTGGACACGTCCGTCGTCAATGTCGCGATGCCCACCATCGGCGCCGCGTTCCACGCGTCGGGCGCCTGGCTGCAACTCGTCGTCGGCGGCTACATGGTCGCGTACGCGATGACGCTGATCACCGGCGCCCGGCTCGGTGATCTCTACGGCCGCCGCCGGATGTACTTGATCGGCGTGGCGCTGTTCACGCTCGCCTCGCTCGCCTGCGGTCTGGCGCCGGGGATCCTGCCGTTGGTGCTGTTCCGCTTCGCTCAAGGAATGGCAGCGGCGGTGATGGTGCCGCAGATCATCAGCGTGATCCAGACCCACTTCGCCGGTCCCGCCCGCGCCAAGGCCCTATCGGCGTACGGTGCGACGCTGTCCGCCGGCCAGGTGGCCGGGCTGGTCGTCGGCGGCCTGCTCCTGGCCGCAAACCTGTTCGGGTCCCAGTGGCGCCCGATCTTCCTGATCAACGTCCCGGTCGGCATTCTGCTCGCGGTCCTGGTGCCCCGGCTGGTCCCGGCCGACCAGCCGATGGCCGCTCGTCGGCTGGACCTCGCCGGGCTGGCGATATCGACCTTCGCAGTACTCCTGCTGGTGCTTCCGATGGTGATCGGGCACGAGCTCGGCTGGCCGCGGTGGACGTTCGTCTGCTTCGCCCTGGGGCTGGTCCTCGCCGTCGTCTTCGTGCGGTTCGAGCGGCGGGTTGCCGATCCGCTGCTCAACCTCGACGTACTCCGTGCTCGCGGTCTCGGGGCAGGCATCGCGACACTCGCCTGCACCCTGCTGGCCGTTGCCGGGTTCATGTTCAGCTTCACCCTGCATCTGCAGAACGGTCTCCATGAGTCGGCCCTGCGTTCCGCGCTGACCTGGCTCCCGTTCGCCGTCACCTTCGGCCTGGTCGGCTACTTCTGGCGTTCGCTCCCGAGCCGGCTGCATTACGTGGTCGTCCCCACCGGCCTCGCTCTGTGCGTGCTCGGGTACGCCGGCATCGGACTCGCTCAGCTCGGCGCCGGTTCGCTCGTGTGGCCCGCGCTGGTGCTCGCCGGAGCAGGCATGGGCCTGTCCGCCAGCCCGGTCGTCACACAGTCCCTGGTCCACGTCCCGCTGAGCAGAGCAGCCGACGCGAGCGGTGTCCTCACCACAACCATCCAACTGAGCCAGGTTGGCGGCGTCGCGATCTTCGGCACCCTCTACCTGTCGGGAGGCTCCCTCACCACAACGAGCTGGTTCCTCGCCCTCATGGCAGCGATCGGCATCGTCGCGGGCAGCTTCCTTGCCCGCAACGTCCACCAGGCTTAGAAGACGACCACCGAACGCAGTACGTCGCCGTGATGCATCTTCGTGAAAGCGGCCTCGACGTCGTCCAAGCCGATTGTCTCGGAGACGAAGCGGTCCAGCGGGAGACGGCCCTGGAGGTGGAGATCGATGAGCATCGGGAAATCGCGGCTCGGCAGGCAGTCGCCGTACCAGCTGGACTTGAGCGAGCCGCCGCGGCCGAAGAAGTCGAGCAGCGGCATCTCGAGCGTCATGTCAGGAGTGGGTACGCCGACGAGCACGACCGTCCCGGCCAGGTCCCGCGCGTAGAAAGCCTGCTTCCACGTCTCCGGGCGGCCGACCGCGTCGATCACGACGTCGGCGCCGAACCCGCCGGTCAGCTCCTGCACCGCCTGGACGACTGCGTCGTGGTCGAGGTCCCTGGAGTTGATCGCGTGGGTCGCGCCGAGCTCCTGCGCCACGGTCAGCTTGCGGTCATCGATGTCGATGGCAATGATCTTCGCGGCGCCGGCGAGGCGGGCTCCGACCACGGCCGCCGTACCGACGCCGCCCGAACCGATCACCGCCACCGTGTCGCCGCGGCCGACGTTGCCGGTGTTGATCGCGGCGCCGAGACCGGCCATCACGCCGCAGCCGAGCAGGCCGGCGACCTCGGGCTTCGCGGCCGGGTCGACCTTCGTGCACTGACCCGCCGCGACCAGGGTCTTGTCCGCGAACGCGCCGATCCCGAGCGCGGGGCTCAGCTCGGTCCCGTCTTTCAGGGTCATCTTCTGCTTGGCGTTGTGCGTGTTGAAGCAGTACCACGGCCGGCCGCGCAGGCAGGCGCGGCAGTTCCCGCAGACGGCCCGCCAGTTCAGTACGACGAAGTCGCCCGGCTCGATGTCCGTTACGCCGTCGCCGACCGACTCCACGATGCCGGCCGCCTCGTGCCCGAGCAGGAACGGGAAGTCGTCGTTGATCCCGCCCTCCCGGTAGTGCAGGTCGGTGTGGCAGACCCCGCAGGCCTGGACCTTCACCACCGCCTCACCCGGACCCGGGTCCGGGATCGTGATCTCCTCGATCGTCACCGGCGCACCCTTGCCCGCCGCCACCACACCACGCACCGTCTGAGCCATTCCCCGAACCTAACCGCCCGACCACCCCTCCGTCACGCCACACGCGTGGCGCCCCCACCCCCCACACCCCGACATTGAGAAGCCACCGACCATTTTTCGGGCCGCGAAATGGTCGGTGGCTTCTCAAAGTCGACCTGACGACGGTGTGGGGACGGCTGCTGTCCACCGGTCGGGGGACAGCGAGTCAGCCGGGTGGTGCTCCCTCGGGAGGGTGGCGCGACGGGAGAGTTGAGGCATGGAGAACGACAACGCAGTGAGGGTGCGCGGCCTGGTCAAGCGGTACCCGGACAAGGTCGCGGTCAACGGTGTCGATCTGGACATCCACCGGGGCGAGGTCTTCGCCCTGCTCGGCCCGAACGGGGCCGGGAAGACGACGACGACGGAGATTCTGGAGGGGTATCGCCGGGCCGACGACGGTGAAGTGAGCGTGCTGGGGACCAACCCGGCCAACGGCGACCGGTCCTGGCGGGCGCGACTCGGCATCGTGCTGCAGACCTCGCGGGACGAGGCCGAGTCGACGGTGACCGAGCTGGTCAACCACTACGCCAGCTATTACCCGAACCCGCGCGATCCGGACGAGGTGATCGCCGCCGTCGGCCTGGAGGAGAAGCGCAAGACCCGGCCACGCAAACTGTCCGGCGGACAGCGCCGGCGGCTCGACGTCGCGCTCGGGGTGATCGGCAACCCGGAGCTGCTGTTCCTGGACGAGCCGACGACCGGGTTCGACCCGGAAGCACGCCGGCAGTTCTGGACGCTGATCGAGGAACTTCGCACCGAGGGCACCACGATCCTGCTCACCACGCACTACCTGGACGAGGCCGAGCACCTGGCCGACCGGGTCGGCGTGATCGCGGACGGCCGGATGATCGAGATCGGTACGCCGGAGACGCTCGGCGGGCGCGGCGCCCGGACCGCACGGGTTTCCTGGTCCGACGCAGACGGACCGCACGAGCTGCGCACCGACCAGCCGACCGCCGAGGTCGCCGCGCTGATGGCCCGCTTCGGCGGCGAGGTGCCCGAGCTCGAGGTCAGGCGCCCGAGCCTGGAAGACATCTACCTGGACCTGATCGGCAAGGCCGCGGTTGCCGGCGACACCCCTGCCGTTGCGATGGAAGCTGGAGCGCTCTGATGGCCGACACCAAAGCGTTGCCGTCCACACTCTCGGTCGGCCTGGCCCGGACCAGGCTCGAGGTCCGAGAGTTCTTCCGCGAACGGGAAGCGCTGATCTTCACCTTCTTCTTCCCGATCATCTTCCTCGCCATCTTCTCCGCCGTCTTCGGCAGCACCGACTTCGACGGCGTCAACGCCGCGACCTACTTCACCCCCGGGATGATCGCGTCCGGCATCTTCCTGAGCAGCTTCCAGTCGCTCTCGATCAGCATCGCGCTCGAGCGTGACGAGGGTCTGCTGAAGCGGCTCCGCGGTACGCCGATGCCCCCGCAGGCCTACTTCATCGGCAAGATCGGCCAGGTCCTGATCACCTCGATCGCGCAGATCGTGTTGCTGCTGGCAATCTCCGGGTTGCTGCTCGGCGTCGACCTGCCGACCGAGCCGGACAGGTGGCTGAACTTCGTCTGGATCTTCATCCTCGGCACGGCGTCCGGTTCGGTGCTCGGGATCGCGTTCAGCGTCGTACCGAAGTCCGGCAAGGCGGCGTCCGCGGTGATCACCCCGATCGTCCTGCTGCTGCAGTTCATGTCCGGTGTGTACTTCGTCTACAGCAGCCTGCCGGCGTGGATGCGCAACGTGGCCGCGGTGTTCCCGCTGAAGTGGCTCGCCCAGGGGATGCGGTCGGTGTTCCTGCCGGACGGGTTCGAGCTGACCGAGCCGGCCAAGTCCTGGCAGCTCGGCACCGGCGCGATCGTGCTCTCGATCTGGCTGGTCGTCGGCCTGTTCCTCGCCCAGCGGGTGTTCCGCTGGACCCGCCGGGACGCGGGCTGATGAACGAGGTCACCGGTATGACGCCGGAGCTTCCGGACCGGCGTCGTACCGGGCTGTCGGCAGAGGTCTCGGCGGCGCCGGCCTGGACCGGACCTCGTGTGTGGATCCTGATGTGGAGGAAGATGGGGTCCGTGCAGAGCTCGAGCGGTGGCGCCGGACAGCCCGTGTGGACCCGGGCGTTGATCGGATGGCACATCGTTTTCTGGGTGCTGCTCGGGATGACGCTGGCGCTGTCGTTCCTCGGGGACCTCGGTGCCGTCCGGCAGGCGGTGTTCGCCGGCACGGTCGTGGTGCTCGGAGCGGCGTACCAGTTCATCGGTTTGCCCGCGATCCGCTCGCGGCGGGCGCTCCCGTCGTACGCCTATCGGCTGGTGCTGATCGCATCGCTGGTGGTGCTGATCGGGATCTATCCGCAGTCGGTCTTCCTGATGTTCATCGCGTCGGCCCAGATCTGGTTGCTGTGCGAGGACGTCCGCGAAGGGATCGGGCTCAGCCTGCTGCTGGTGGTCGGCGTGGGTACGGCGCAGTTGTGGAGCGCGGGCTGGGGCTGGACGGCGTTCTGGGAGATCCTGCCGTGGATGCTGGTCAGCCTCGTGGTCAGTCTGCTGTTCGGGATCTGGATCGAGAAGGTCATCACACAGAGTCAGCAGCGCGCCGAGCTGATCGAGCAGCTCGAGGCCGCGCGTGACGAGCTCGCCGAGGCGCACCACAGTGCGGGTGTGATGGCTGAGCGGGAGCGGATGGCGCGGGAGATCCACGACACGCTCGCGCAGGGGATGACGAGCATCGTGATGCTGGCGCAGACGGCGGCGGTGGAGTTGCAGCGGGGCGCCGATGCATCGGCGCGACTGGCGGCGATCGAGGACACCGCCCGGGAGAACCTGGCCGAGGCGCGGGCGTTGGTTGCCGCGTTCACCCCGGTTGCGTTGTCGGAGGCAACGTTGGCCGAGGTACTGCGGCGGCAGGCGGAGAGGTTCGCGGCCGAGACGGGAGTCGACGTACAGGTGTCGCTGGACCTGCCTGATGACGAGGTCGCGGCGCTGCCGCAGGCGCAGCAGGTCGTGCTGTTGCGGTCGGCGCAGGAGGCGCTGGCCAACGTACGCAAGCATGCGCGGGCGACGCAGGTGCTGATCACGCTCGGGTTGTCGGACGACGGGGTGTGGATCGAGATCCGCGACGACGGGTCCGGGTTCACGCCGGGCGCCGAGGCGCCCGGATTCGGGTTGACCGCGATGCGCGGGCGGGTCGAGGAGTCGGGCGGTTCGGTCCAGGTGGAGAGTGCGCCGGGGCGCGGTACGCGTGTGCAGGTATTGATCCCGGCTGTTCAGGAGGATGCGTGATTCGGGTTCTGGTGGTCGACGATCATCCGGTCGTACGGTCGGGGCTGACCGGGATGTTGTCGGTGACCGAGGACATCTCCGTCGTCGGCGAGGCCGGGGACGGGTCGGAAGCGGTGGCGCTGGTTGAGTCGACGCGGCCCGACGTCGTACTGATGGATCTGCGGATGCCGCGGATGGACGGCGTGACTGCTACCGGGGCGATCGTGTCCGGCTATCCGTCGACCCGGGTGCTGGTGTTGACGACGTACGACACGGACACCGACATCCTGCATGCCGTTGAGGCCGGCGCGGCCGGGTATTTGCTCAAGGACACCCCGCACGCCGAGTTGCTGAACGGGATCCGCGCCGCGGCTCGAGGTGAGACGGTGTTGGCTCCGCCGGTTGCGGCGCGGTTGATGTCTCGGCTGCGTACGCCGGCTGCACCTGCCGCCGCCCTGCCGTCTCCGCGTGAGCTGGAGGTGCTTGCCGCTGTGGCCCGAGGTCTCAGCAATGCGGAGATCGGGCGAGAGCTGTTCATCGGCGAGGCCACGGTCAAGACGCACCTGCAGCGTCTCTTCGCCAAGCTGGACGTCGACGACCGCACGCGTGCTGTCACGGTCGCCATCGAACGCGGCCTGCTGCCTTCGCCGGGGCGTTAGAGCTTCAGGCCGCCCTCCTGGGCGGGACCGTCGAGGCGACGGCTGAGGCTCGACTCCGGCTGGTGCGCAACCGGGTGCTGGTCGGCGCGTGCGGTCGGGTTGACGCCGGCGCGCACCGCATCGGCCAACTGCGCGGCTTCCTTGTCGGCCTGTTGCTTCTCGGCCAGCGCGCCATTAGCGACGTTGACGGAGAACTCGGCGACGGCGTTGAACCCCTCGCTGCTCCTGGCGAGAGCTGCGTGCACGCGCTGAACGTGTTCGCCGGTCCGCGCGATCGAATCATCCATCCGGCCGATCGTCTGCCGGAGCGCGGCCGACGGCTGCACGTCCGCGGGCACGGCGGTGTGGAATCTGTACGCCGCCTGCCGGCCGTCCGACAGTTGGGCGGTCATCGCCTCGACCCGCTTGTCGACGTCGTCGACGACAGTCTTCAGGAACTCGACACCCGAACGAAGCTTCGCCACGTCGTCGGTCGAACGATCAGGCATCTGCTCGATCCTGTCCAGGTCCCGCAGAGCGCCTTCGAGAGCCTGCGATCCGGCCTGCAGACAATGACGGTCCTCCGGCGTCATGCCGGTGCTCAGACTGCCCAGCTGTCGCTGCACCCGGCCGAGGTGCGCCGACTGCTGCTCGACGTCGCCCTGGTACGTCGCGAACGTGCGGACGAGGTTCTCCCCGGCCGGCGCCTTGGCGGCGCCCTCGGCCACCTGCGCCCTGTGCTCGGCCGCCGCGAGGCCCTCGACGCCCGGCCGCAGCATCGCGAGATCCTCCGACCGGCGCTCCAGCATCCGGCCGATCTGGTCGTCGCCGAGCTCGTAGGTGACCGACCGCAGCGTTGCGTGAACCTCGGTCACCGCTCTCGCGATCTGGTCGGTGTAGTGGGCGAATTCCGCCTCGTTCGCCATCAGCTCGCCTTCGTCCGCCGCGCGCCGGTCCGGCCCGCGCTCCCGTCATGATTGATGCCTCGAACAACGAGCGTAGACGCAACGAGGTCGACCGGCGGTTCCCGGTGCGTTGCCGGCCGAAGGTCAGGCGTCGGTGGCAACCTCGTTCGGGATCGCGCCGCCGTACCTGCGGTCGCGCTGCGCGTACAGCTCGATCGCCCGCCACAGATCGCGGCGGTCGAAGTCGGGCCAGAGCGTGTCCAGGAACACCATCTCGGCGTACGCCAGCTGCCACACCAGGAAGTTGCTCGTGCGCTGCTCCCCCGACGAGCGGACGAACAGGTCCACCTCGGGGATGTCCGGCGCGTACAGGTGCCGCGCGATCGTCTTCTCGGTGATCCGGTCCGGCTTGAGCTTGCCTGCGGCAACTTCTGCCGCGATCGACTTCATCGCGTCCGCGATCTCCGCCTGACCGCCGTAGTTCACGCAGAACTGCAGCGTGATCGTGTCGTTGTCCTTGGTCCGCTCCTGCGCGTACTCGAGCTCGTCGATCACGCTCTTCCACAACCGCGGCCGCCGCCCGGACCACACCACCCGGACCCCCATCGCATCCAGCTCGTCACGGCGCCGATGGATCACCTCCCGGTTGAACCCCATCAGGAACCGCACCTCCTCCGGCGAGCGCGCCCAGTTCTCCGTCGAGAACGCGTACGCCGAGATGTACTTCACCCCGATCTCGATCCCGCCCTTGATCACATCAAGCAGGCTCGCCTCCCCCGCCTTGTGCCCCTCGGTCCGCGCCAGCCCCCGCTGCTTGGCCCACCGCCCGTTCCCGTCCATCACGATCGCCACGTGCCGCGGCACCAACTCCTTGGGAACCTCCGGCACCCGAGCCCCCGAAGGATGCGGCTCCGGCGGCACCACCACCTTCTTCTCCCCCGAACCCCCCAAAACCCCTCGACCCCGACGACGACCAATAGGCGACATACCCCGCATCCTCCCACCCAGCCCGCCCCACTCCCACGCCCACCCAACCCCCGGCCCCGCCGTCCCTGCAACAACCTGCAACCTGTGGATAACCCACCCCGACGAACACCCTCCGTATGCAACCCTTACACCAACAGCACCCAAGAACGGAGCCCCACCTCATGCCCCGCCGACCGGCCCTCGCCCCAGCCCTAGCCGCCCTCTGCGCCGCCACGACGCTCACCGCGTGCCAAGGCTCCCCCGAAGCCGGCCACCCCAACACCACCCCCACCCCAAGCTCCACCACCATGAGCCCGAGCCCCACGCCAAGCGGGCCGTCCACACCTGGATGGACCGCGGAGGAGCAAGCCGCCATCACCGCCGCTAAGGCGCGTTACCTCGCTGCTCGCGCCGCAGCAGGAAAGGCACTCGAAAAGCCCGAAGGTGTGCGGAGTCCGGTCCTCGAAGCCGCCGGCAACGGCGGTGCGTGGCTCCAATCGATCCTGGAGCGGCTGGACTTCTTCACGCGAAACGGGCTTTACCAGAGTGGCACCAGCAGGATCATCTCGACCGAGCCAAGCTCGGTTGATCTGAATACGGAACAGCCGACCGTCATCCTGAAGAGCTGCATCGACGGAACCGGGGTTCAGATGCGATATCGAGCAACTGGAAAGCCGGTGCCAGTGGCGAGCACGGTCGGCGGCGGCAAGCACGGCGTCAATGCACGATTCGTCTACGCTGCCAACGCCGCGGGCAAGAAGATGTGGTTCTTGATCGAAGAGAAGGCGGCTGGGGCATGCTGAGCGCCCTCAAGTCGGCATTGCTCGTAATGACAGCGGGAGTGGCTGTTGCTTGCCTCATTGCCGGCCCCGCTCTCGCTCTTCCAACGCCGCCGGCTGGCTATATGTGGATCCAGGACCCGGACACTGGCGAATACAACTTGGTGCTCATTGCACGTCTCCCAGGCGAGAAAGAGACCGAGGAGAAGGGCAAGGATCCGCAATCGATCAAGAAACCGATGTGTCAGTTCAACGGCGCTGCCCAAGCCTGCACGTCCTCACTCGGCAATTGGTCCAACAGCCATCAGTGCTACATGCGTCGAGAGGCACCCCAACCGCCGTTCAGCGATCCTCGGTGGCAAGGACATACGGACGGGAGCCTTTGGGCCTGCATTCGCGAGCAGGGGTACGACGAGGGCAGGCATCTGGTGACCGAGTGGGTCTGGCTTCCAGGAGAGCCAGACACGGTGGTCATCGATCCCCTGACCTTGGCTTACCGAGCGATCGCAGCAATGAATCTTGAGCCGCCCGTCGTAAAGACAGCACCCGGCGCCGACCAGATCGGCTTGGTGAACATGCCGGTGTGGATGTGGGTCACGAAGAGTGAGAACACCTTTGGACCGATCACGCGCGAAGCGAGCGTGCCGGGGTTGTCGGTTACGGCGACTGCGCAGGTCAAGGCGATCAACTGGTCCATGGGAGACGGCGACACGGTCCGCTGCGACGGCGCGGGTACGCCGTACGACCAGTCCATGGGCATCAAGGATTCGCCCGACTGCGGACACCGGTATGCCAAGACGTCGCAGAAATTTCAGAACTGCAAGTACCCGGTGACTGCCACCGCGCAGTGGGCAATCACCTGGCAGAGCACGCTAGGTGACACCGGTCAGATCTCAACAACCCAAGAGGCCACGACGCAACTCCGAATCGGCGAGGCTGTGCCGGTGCTGGTTGATCCCGATGGCGGTAGCTCGGCTGCGCCCCGTTGAAGCTGCGTGTTGACGGGCTGGTGCGTGAGTCAGAAATGTGAGAATCATGAGCGATTACAATCCGAGCATGCTTGGACCGGAGACTGAGTCGCGGATCTATTTGCTTGACGACGACCAGCGGGGACTCGTACCAGGCGGGCCGGCGGTGATTCGGCCTGATGGGGTTCGGGAGGAGATCCCCGCGCTGGTGTATCGGGCAGTACAGCATGTGCTCGACGCGATGCGGGCAGGGCGGGCCGTGCAGATCGTGCCGCTGCGGACCGAGTTGCCGATCGACGAGGCGGCGGACGCGATCGGTATCGGGCGTGATGACCTCCGCAAACATGTCGGCGCCGGCGAAATCCCGTTCCGCTCCTCGGAGTACGTCGACTGGGTCAAGCTGGCCGACGTGATCAATTGGGACAACGCCCGGATCGCCCGCCGTCGCGCAATCCTGGACGAGATGGCGGCTGACGACCTCGCAGACGACGAAGAGTAACGCCGGTGACCGAATCGAGCTCGCCGGCCCCTCGACGAGGCGGCGAACGCGCATTTCTGGACGCCAACGTCATCCGTGGACAGCAGACGAACGACGTGCTGCTGTCCCTGGCCGACCAGGGCGTCTTCGAACCGCGTTGGACCCAGCAGGTCATCGACGAGATGCGCCGCAACCGGCCGCCGGGGGTATCGGAGAAGGCCATCGACCGACGCATCTCCAGGATGAACGCCGCGTTCGAGGACGCGATGACCGAGGCGCCACCGCAGGAGCTGCAGGATCAGATGCAGGCGGACCCGAAGGACAAGCACGTCCTGGCAGGAGCCGTCCACAGCAAGTCGGCTGTGCTGGTCACCGACAACCTGAAGGACTTCAGTCCGCCGTCGTCGGGTACGAACGCGATGCGGGTCGAGAGTCTCAACCAGTTCCTGAACCGGAAGCTGGGCGAGGAGCCGGAGCGAGTCCAGGCAGGCTTGCAGGCGTTGGTGGACCGCAACCGACGTGAGCCGAAGACCATGTCGGCGTTGATCGATTCGATGGCTGAGGGGCAGGAGCTTCGGGGGTTTGCGCAGAAGCTCAATTCGGTGGTGCCGCCGGAGCAGCGGGGTACCTCACCGGTGTTGACGGCGAATCGGCGTGGGTCTGCTCGGTACACCGCGTTGGAAGGCGTCGCTCGGCCTGGTATGGCGCATGCGCCGGAGACCACACCTGAAGCGCGGAAGGCCAGTGGCGGGCAGGGTGTCGAGAAGGCCAAGGACGCCGAGCAAGGTAAGTGATGGTGGCGAACGACGGCTAGGGAGCTGAGCATGCATGGACCGACGCGTGATGCGCGGATCTATCTGCTGGACGATGACGAGCCGCAGGTCGTCCCGGAGGGCCCCGCAGTGATCAGGACCGACGGGGTTCGGGAGGAGATCCCTCCGGTGGTGTATCAGGCGGTGTGGCATGTCGTTCAGGCGATGCGTGCCGGGCAGGCGGTCAAAGTGGTCCCGTTGCGGACCGAATTGCCGATCGACCACGCGGCGGATGCGATCGGGATCGGGAGGGATGACCTGCGCAAGCACGCCGCGGACGGAAACATTCTCTTTCGGTCGACGGAGTACGTGGACTGGGTTCAGTTGGCCGATGTCATCCGATGGGACAGCGAACGGCGAGGGCGCCGCCGCGCCATTCTCGATGAGATGTTCGCGGACGACGAGGAATAGGCGGCATGACCGAGTCGCCGTACCTGCGTACCTCCGATCTCGAGCGGGCGTTCCTGGACGCGAGCGTGCTCCGGAGCCGGTACACCAGCGCCGTCCTGCTGTCATTGGCTGATCAGGACATCTTCGAGCCGCGCTGGACCCAGCGCGTGGTCGACGAGCTGCGCCGGACAGGGGTACCGGACCAGCGCATCGCGAGGATGAACCAAGCGTTCGAGCGGGCCATGATCGAGCCTCCACCGCGGGGATTGCACGACGAGGTACGGGCGACGCCAAAGTACCAGCATGTTCTGGCCGGTGCGGTGCAGAGCAAGTCGCAGGTGCTTGTCACCGGAAGTCGCACGGAATTCGACCCGCCGTCGACAGGGCCGTATGCGATGCGGGTCGAAGGCGTGAACCAGTTCCTCAACCGCAAGCTCGAGGAGGATCCGCATCGGGTCCTGGACGGACTGCAGACGGTACTGGCCGGCAGCGGGCGGGAGCGGGCAACGCTGGCCACGCTCATCATCGCGCCGGACGGTGAGCACGAACTTCGATCCTTCGCGGAGAAGCTGAACGCCGCGCAGGCGGAGGTGCTGTCAGGAGGCACCTGACGTGAGGTCCAGGTGGGGGAGGGAGCGGAGTTGGTTTTCTTGGTGGTAGGTGAAGAAGGCGGCTATCAGGCCGGTGGATTCTCGGCGGGTTCTGGGGTCGGCTTTTAGGGCGGTGGGCCAGTCGCCGGTGAGGAGGGCGGCTAGGTGGGTGACTGTGGCGGAGGCGGGCATGGCTGAGGCTGGGGGGCGGCAGGTGGTGCAGACCATGCCGCCGGAGGCGGGGTTGAAGGCTCGGTGGGGGCCTGGTTCGCCGCAGCGGGCGCAGTCGTCGAAGGACGGGGCGTAGCCGGAGATCGCCAGGGAGCGGAGGAGGAACGAGTCGAGGACCAGGCCTGGCTCGCGTTCGCCGGTGGAGAGGACGCGGAGGGCGCCGGCCAGCAGGAGGTGGTGCTGGGTGGCGGGTTCCTTCTCCTCTACGACGAGGCGGTCGGCGGTCTCGAGCAGGACGGTGCCGGTCGTGTACCGGGCGTAGTCGCCGACGATGCCCTCGCCGTACGCCGCGATCGACTCGGCCTGCGTGACCACATCGAGGGTCCGGCCGGTCGCGAGCTGCAGGTCGACGTGGCTGAACGGCTCCAGGCGGGCGCCGAAACGCGACGACGTACGGCGGACTCCTTTGGCGACCGCTCGGACCTTGCCGTTGGCGCGGGTCAGGAGCGTGGCGATGCGGTCCGCCTCACCCAGCTTCTGGGTGCGCAGCACGATCGCCTGATCCCGGTAGAGCGGCACCGCACCAGTCTCTCACTGAGCGCGGACATACTCCTCGAAGCCGGTCGGCTCGACGCCGGTGATATCGCGTACGGCGGTGGACACCTGGCTCAGCTCGCCGCTGGCGATGGCGGCGTACGACGTGACCCAGCCGGCCACCTCCCACGCGGGAGCGCCGTAGGACTCGCGGGATCGGTAGGCCTCGTCGAGCGTCTCGGGCTCGTAGCGGATCTTGCGGCCCCAGGCGTCGGTCAACACCGCCGCCGCCTCGGCGAGGGTGAACGCCCGCGGCCCGGTCAGGTCGTACGTCGCCCCCACATGCTCGTCGACCGAACCAGCCGAGCCGGATGAGCCGGCCGAGGGATCCGCAGGGGTGGAGTTGGCGGTGTGGAGGATTGTGGCGGCTACGGCGGCTACGTCGTCTCGGGAGACGGCGGCGACTCGGCCGTCGCCGGCCGGGCCGCGGATGACGCCGTCCTGGCCTACGCCTCCGAGGACGAAGTCGAGGTACAGGTTGTCCCGCAGAAAGGTGAAGTCGACGCCCGTCGACCGGATGTGCTGCTCGGTATGCCAGTGATCCCGCGCGAACGTGAACGTCGTCCCCGGCGACGCCCCCACGAACGACGTGTAAACGATTCGCCGCACCCCAGCAGCCACCGCAGCGTCGACGGTTGCCTTGTGCAACGCCACACGATCGGCCGACTCCGATGCGCTCAGCAACATCAGTACGTCGACCCCGTCCAGCGCGTTGAGCAGTGCCGCATGCTCGCCGTACGCCGCCTGCGCGACCGTTGCACCGGGCACCGAAGGAGCCCGGCCCGGATCGCGCACGATCAACCGCAGCGGTACGCCGGCCAACCGCGCGACAATCCGGGAACCGAGCTGTCCGGTCGACCCGGTGACACCGATCACTTGCCCACCAGGCCCATCCCGCTGTCGGTGTACCGCTGCCCGGCGACCGCGTCCGGCGGGAACGCCTGGTCCAGCTCGGCCAGCTCCGACGCCGACAGCACAACATCCAGAGCACCGAGGTTCTCGGCCAGGTACGTCCGTCGCTTCGTCCCCGGAATGGGCACCACGTCATTGCCCTGAGCAAGCAACCACGCGAGCGCCAGCTGTCCGGGTGTCACGCCCTTCGCGGCAGCCAAGGCCTGCACCTTCGCGACCAGGTCGAGATTGCGCTGGAAGTTCTCACCCTGGAACCGCGGCAGCCCGCGCCGCATGTCGTCGTCCGGGAAGTCCGCCTCCGACTTGATCTGCCCGGTCAGGAACCCGCGACCGAGCGGGCTGAACGGCACGAACCCGACGCCGAGCTCCCGGAGCGTCGGCAGTACGACGGTCTCCGGGTCGCGCGTCCACAACGACCACTCGCTCTGTACGGCGGTGATCGGATGTACTGCGTGTGCCGCCCGCACCGTCTCGCCGTTGACCTCGGACAGCCCGAGGTACCGGACCTTGCCGGCCTCGACCATCTCAGCCATCGCTCCGACGGTCTCCTCGATCGGCACGGCCGGGTCGCGCCGGTGCAGGTACCACAGGTCGACATGGTCGACGCCGAGCCGTCGCAGCGACGCATCAATAGCCTCACGCGCATAAGCGGGCGAGCCGTCGACAACGGTCGGCACAACCGCGTCCGCGGACGGCCGCTTGAAGCCGAACTTCGTCGCGAGCACCACCTCGTCGCGGCGCCCCGCCAGCGCGCGGCCGACCAGCTCCTCGTTCGCACCGTCGCCGTACACGTCGGCGGTGTCGAGGAAGGTGCAGCCCGCGTCGATGGCCGCGTGCAGCGTCGCGATCGACTCGGCGTCGTCCGCGCGGACGCCGTACGACTGGGACATCCCCATGCAGCCGAGGCCGAGGGCGGAAACGGTCAGGTCACCGAGCTGGGATTCACGCATGTCCCGAACCTACCGCCGCGACGCGCCGACGGGGGCAGGGGGCACGGGGAGGTGAGACATGTTCCTGCCCAGACAACAGTAATGTGACATTTTGCCGTCGCGAGGCACACAGGCCGCAACATTCCATATCTTCGGCTGGCACGAGTAAGCAGCAAAAGGGGTGGACATGTTCCTGCGTCGGGCGCTGCGGTACCGCTGGGCACAGGCCCTGGTACTGACCGGCATCAGCCTGCTGATCGGCGCCTGCGCCGTCTTCGGGCCGTGGTTCGCCCGCGCCGTCGAGCAGACCGTGATGACCGAGACGCTGTCCGGGCAGCGCCTGCCCGCGTCCTGGCTGCTCGCCTCGACAGGTCCGCAGACCGGGACCGCGACGCGCCCGGAGGACCTCGACAAGCTGCTTCCCGCCAACCTGAAGCCGCTCTTCACCCCGCCCCTGCACGGCATCTACAACGACGTCGGCTGGAGCACACCGGCTACCGAGGGTGACCAATCGCCCAGCGCTCGGGTGCGCTGGCGGGACGGGTACTGCGCTCAACTCGACGTCACCGAGGGCCGCTGCCCACAGGCGGCGAACGAGGTGATCGCCTCGACCGTCGACAAGACGACGTGGGACTTCCGCGTCGGCACGACCCTGACCGCCACGCCGAGCGACGTCGGCAAGGGCGGCGGCCGACTCACCATCGTCGGCTTCTACCAGCCCAAGGAAGCGCGCGGCGACTTCTGGTACGGCGACTATCCGACCGGCCACTCGCACCAGCCGGCCGACAAGGACCCGGGTGCCGCCAACGAGTTCTTCACCGACAGCGCGACCTTCGCCGGCACCCAGTGGTCGCAACGGGTCACGTCGGACTTCCGGCCGATCCCCGGGGTCGCCCGGCTCGGTGACCTGGATCGCCTCAAGGAAGCGACCGAGACCGTCAACGGCAACGCCAGGGAGATCGGCGTCGCCGCGCAGAACACGTCCTCACTGGCCACTCTCGTCGATCAGATCCAGGCGGAACGCAAGCAGGCGACCACGATCATCCCGCTGGTGATGGTGCAGGTCGCGTTGTTCGCGGTCGTCGTACTCGCGCTTGCATTGGCTGCTGTTGTCGACCAGCGGCGCCCCGAGATCGCGCTGTCCCGCTTGCGTGGATCATCCACCAGGCGGACCCAGCGCGCTCTGAGCATCGAACTCGGTCTACCGGTGCTCGTCGGCACCTTGCTCGGCGGGCTGGCGGGCTTCGGGTTGCTGCTGATCGTTTGCGCGACCTGGCTACGGCACGGCGCCCCGGTCGAACTGCCCTGGACGGTCCCGGCCGCGCTCGCGGTAGCCGCCGTACTCGCGCTGATCGTCGTAGTACTCCAGGTCCGGGGCACCGTCCGGCAGTCGATCTCCAACCTGCTTCGGCGCGTGCTTCCCCGCCGCCGCGGCCGGACGATCGGCGTCGCCGACCTGTGCATCATCGTGTTCGCCGTAGCCGGGCTGATCGCCGCGCTCACCGGTGACGGCCGCGGTCCGCTGCCAGTCCTCACGCCCGCGCTGCTCGGGCTCGCGGCCGGCCTGACCTTCGCGCATCTGCTGCTTCCGACGGCCGGGTTGGTCAGCCGCAGCGCACTCCGGCAAGGGAGGCTGGGCCTCGCGCTCGGCGCATTGCAGATCTCGCGCCGTCCCGCCGTGACCCGGATCGTCGCCGCTGTCGCGGTCGCCGCCGCGCTCCTCACGTTCGCCGGCCAGGCCTCGTCGATCGCCGCTGCCAACCGTGAAACCCGCTCCGGCTACGAGACCGGCGCCGAGGGCGTACTGCGGATGAACGCCCTCTATCTCGGATCGTTCCTGCAAACCGTCAACCAGATCGACCCCGACCGCCACTGGCTGACGCCGGTGGTGATGGCCCATCCGCCCTCGCCCGACACGCTGCAGTCGGAGATGATCGAGCCGGCCAGCTTCCGGCGGATCGCGTTCCAGGGTGACCGGCTGACCGACGCGCAGGGCTGGCAGACGTTGCAGGCACCGGCGAACGTGGCCCCGATCCAGTTCCGCAGTTCGCAGCTGACCGCCACGGTCGCGGTGAACGCGATCAAGCCGCTCATCAGCCGCGCCGCGAACGGCGACACGATCGACGGCGGTACGCCGAAGTCCGTCGTCCTGCGGGCGAACGTGGTCAGCCATCGCGACGGCTCCCGCTTCCTGGTCTCCTTCCCGCCGGTCCGCTTCCCGGCGACGAAGCCGGTCGTACTGCGGGCACCTGTCGAATGTCTGGGCGGATGCGACCTGTTGCGGCTCGGCATCGGCCGCGAGGCGCTCGACCCGGCCGGTCTGCAGGGCAATCTGGTGATCAGCAAGCTCTCGAGCGATGACCACCCGACGATCGCGCTCGGCGGGTCGGACGCCTGGCGGACGGTCCCGCAACTCGGGTCCGATCAGAGCTCGGTCACGGCCTAGCCGGGCGGTGAGCTGACGATCGCGATGAAGAGCTTCGGCAACGACGAGTTCCTCCAGTACGCGACCGTGCCGCCGATCGTGCCGGCGTTGGTCACACCGGAGTACCACTGGGTCGACGGTGCCACCACCAGCCCAGCGGCCGACGGCAGCCCGATGACACTGGCCAGGATCGACCGGCTGCGCGGACCGGTCAACAGGCACGGCGATCGGACCGCGGTGGTCGATCTGGAGACGGTACGGCGGCTCGGCGGCGTCGTGGACGAAGGCGGGACCGACTTCGAGCTGTGGTTGAACAAGGACGGTCTCGCGAACGTCGACACGATCACCGGCAAGCTCGCGAAGGCCGGATACAACGCCGACCTGGTGGATCGCCGGGACGACCGGATCGCGGCGTACGGGCGTTCGGCGAGCGCGCTCGCGTTGCAGCTGACGCCGGTGGTCGGCATCGCGGCGTGGGTGCTGGCCATCGTCGTACTCCTGCTGACCGTCGTGACGTCGTGGCGGTCGCGGGCGCAGGACTACGCGAGCCTGAAGATCACCGGCGTACCGGCGAGGGCGACCGGCCGGGCCGCGCGCTGGGAGCAGACCGGTCCGGTCGCACTGGCCGTCCTGCTCGGGACGACCTGCGGGCTGGTGGGCGTGCATGTCGCGCTGCCGCTGATACCGCTGTTCGCGACCAGCGGCGGCCCGGTGCCGCTCGACCTCGGCATCAGCTGGCCGGTCGCAGTGATCCTCTGGGCCGGAGGTACGGCGATCCTCGCCACCGTGACGTTGTTCCTCGGCAGCGGCGTCAACAGACGCTCCACCTACAACCGCATCCGGGAGGAGCTGACATGACCGGTCTCGCGATCAGTACGACGGGATTGGTGCACATCTACCGTGCGCACGGTCACGACGTCGCCGCGCTGTCCGGTATCGGGATCACCGTCCGGCCCGGCGAACTGGTGGGACTGCTCGGACCGTCCGGTGCCGGGAAGTCGACGTTGCTCCAACTGTGCGGCGGCCTGCTCACGCCCAGCGCGGGCCGGCTGCAGGTCGGGGAGCACAACGTCGCCACGATGACCGACGCCGAGCTGGACCGGATGCGGTCCGGTGACGTGGGCATCGTGCTCCAAGGTGCCGGACGCAACCTCATTCCGTACCTCACGCCGGCCGACAACATCCGCTACGCCCAGCAGGCCGCGTCCGAGGAGCGCGACCTCCCGACGCCGGAGACCATCCTCGAACTCGTTGGCCTGGGCAACCATGCGGCGACTCCCCTGTCCCAGTTGACGCCTGGCCAGGTGCAGCTGTGTGCCGTTGCCGTCGGCATCGCAACCCTTCCCGGCCTGCTGCTCGCCGACGAACCGACCAGCCAGCT
This sequence comes from Kribbella sp. NPDC049584, assembly GCF_040675555.1. Taxonomy (NCBI): domain Bacteria; kingdom Bacillati; phylum Actinomycetota; class Actinomycetes; order Propionibacteriales; family Kribbellaceae; genus Kribbella; species Kribbella sp. NPDC049584. The sequence continues at coordinate 371,252 of NZ_JBFAPF010000002.1, read as the reverse complement.
CGACCACCACGCCCGTGACGAGGTCCTCGCGGCGCTCCGCACGATCAACACGGAAACCGGGATGACCGTCCTGCTCGTCACCCACGACCCGGAAGTCGCCGCGACCCTCCCCCGCACCATCACCATCCGCGACGGCCGGATCGCCTCCGAGGGCAGGTCCGGTGAGGAGTACGCCGTGGTCGCGGTGGACGGATCGTTGCCGCTGCCACCGCATGTCGCGGAGCTGTTGCCGCCCGGAACACTGGTGCAGGTCACGACCGACGACGGCGTCATCCGGCTCACCCCCGTGGAGCACGAGGGGAACCAGTGATCAACGTCAGCCAGGTGACCGTGCGGTACGGCGAGTTGACCGCGGTGTCGGACGTGTCGTTCACGGTCCCACCGGGTTTCGTGCTCGCGGTCAGCGGGCCGTCGGGTGCCGGCAAAAGTTCGTTGCTGTGGGCAATCGCCGGTGCGGTGCCGGTGGCGAAAGGACAGGTCGAGATCGACGGATTGGTGATCACCGACCGTCCGACGGCGGCCGCGCACGGCGTTGTACTGATCCCGCAGGGCAACGGACTCGCGCGAGTGCTGACCGCGCGTGAGAACCTGTCGATCCCCTTGCTGGCCGAGCGCAAGCCGAGTGAAGAGGTCGAGCGGACGATCGAGCGGGCGCTCGCGGGTGTCGGACTCGAGGAGAGCGGCGACCACTTGGTCGAGGAGCTGTCCGGTGGCGAGCAGCAGCGCGTCGCGGTCGCTCGCGGGATCGCCCAGCGGGGCCGGGTGATCCTTGCGGACGAGTCGACCAGCGAACTCGACAGCACGAACCGCGAGCGCGTCCTCGACCTGCTGCACGAGGAGGCCCGCCGCGGCGCGGCCGTCGTGATCGCCACCCACGACCCGAATGTCGCGGACAGCGCCGACGGCCACGCCGTGATGGACGAGGGCCACCTCAGCTGGCTACGGCGCCTCTGACCGGTACGCCGATCAGCGTCGGATCGAGCTGTATCCGCACGATCACAGGGCCAATTGCGTGGGTGTGGTTGGTGGGCCGGCCGTCAGCAGGCGGTCGATCAGGCTCGGTAGGTCGCGCGGAGCGAAGCGGCCCTCGTGCGCCGCCAACTCGGATCGGGTCCACCATTTCATCGCGTGGACGTTCTCGGCGCGGAGCTCGGCTGCGCTAAGTGTGCCGGCCGGATCGAACGCCGCGGTACGGATCAGGAAGTAGTCGTTGAGGACGCCGTCGTAGCCGGTGGCGTGGCCTTCGGCAACGACTTCCTGGTGCCAGAGGTGTGGCGGGTCGGCGAAGTCGCGCAGGCCGACCTCCTCCACGAGCTCGCGGCGGAGCCCTTCCACCACGGTCTCGCCGGGCTCGAGACCGCCGCCGGGCGTCGCCCACAGCGGGCCGTCGTCGAACTCGAACCGGACCAGCAAGATGCGCTCGGCCTCGTCCACGATCACCGCACGAGCCGCCGGGCGCAGCCTCGGTAGGCGCAGCTCGAGTTCGCGGTGCTCCTCGACCGGGCGGAAGCCGAAGCGGGCGTTGACCTTGCGCATCGGCGCGTTCGACAGAGCGGTCCAGGTGTGCAGGAAGCGTTGCGTCGTACGGTGTTTTGCCAGCTGCTCGAGGTTCGCCAGCTTCAGGTGGGTGCCGAGGTTATGGCCGCGGTGCTCGCGCAGTACCAGCGTGTCGTCCTGCTGGGCGTGCTCGGCGTCGGCCCGCGGCAGGTACAGCAACGTGTACCCCGCCGGCCTGCCGTCCAGCGTGTGGGCCATCGTCACCAGGGCGAGGTAATTGCGGTCGATCCGCGCCTCGCTCGCCTCGAGCTTGTCGACCGTCCACGGCACCAGCTCGCGGGTCATGCCACCGGTCGGCACGTCCAGATCCATCGCGGTGTGCAGATCGGCGTACGCCTGCTGATGCTCCGGCGGGCACACGCCCGCCCACGAGGTCAGCTGGTACCCGTCCAGCCGCCCCGCTGACTCCCTCAGCTCGTCCAGCCGCAGGTCGTCGTACGGCAGCGGTACGACGAGGTGCTCCTCGACGTGTTCCACCTGGAAGCCGAGCCGCTCCGCGAACGCGGCACCCGCCCAAGGCTCACACGGGACACCGAGCTCCGTCTGGACGATGGTCCGCCCGAGCTGGGCCGAGCGCGTCACGGCCCACTGCCACAGGGCCGTGCCGATCCCGCGCCGCCGGTGCTCCGCGGGTACGTCGATCTCGACCTCGACCGTGTCGAGGTTGTCGGTCAGCCGGTACTCGAACAGCATCCCGCCGAGCACCCGGTCGTCCTCGAACGCGCCGACAGCGATCCGCTGCTTCAGCGGGCTGGGGTTGCGCAGCGAATAGCCGAGCGTCTCGCGCGCGGCGACCAGGGCAGCCTTCCGGCCGGCGACGGCACCGGCCCGGAAGGCGTCGTACCACTCGTCGAACAAGGCCAGGTCGGCCGGGTCGATCTCGCGTACCAAGATCACCCGGCCGACCCAATCAGACAAGCAGGCCAAAAGCCACCGCTTAAACCGGTGCGACCTTGCCCTGGTACATGTACATGATCACGAAGTTGTCCGCGTACGGCGCGTTCTTCAGGATCGGGTCGTCGTCGGCCGGGAACTTCGCCACCCGGGTGCCCTCGAGCGCGGGGTTGTTACCGTAGCGCTCCCAGAGCGGGATGATCGGCAGCAGTTCGTTGAAGGCCATCGCCGCGGCGGTGACGTTCTTCTTCTGCTCGTCGAGGTTCAGGCCCTGTGCGGACTTGTCCACCACGGCCTGCAGGTCGATCGGACCGGCCGAGGTGGTCTGCTTCAGCGGGAAGTTCATCCCCTTGCCGCCGGAGTTCGCCGCGATCACGTAGTTGAACGTGTACAGGTCCTGGACGAACGCGAAGTACGGGTGCGGGTGGTTCGACGCGCCCCAGGTCTGGATCGCGAAGTCGAACTTGCCGGCCAGGACGTCGGGGTTCAGCTGGGTGAAGGTGATACCCCGCTTGGTGATGTTGAACCCGAACTTGTTCAGCTGGTCGGCCGCGTTGGTGGCGGCCGGGTTCCAGTCGGCGAACTCGGTCGGGAACTTGATGTCGTACGCCGCCGGCTTGCCGTTCGGCAGCATCCACTTGCCGCCGGACTGCTTCCAGCCCGCTGACTGCAGCAGGCTGGTGGCCTTGGCGAGGTCCTTCTCGTAGGCGTTCAGCTTCTTCTGGTCCGCGTCGGAGATCCAGTCCGGTACGGCGATGTCGGAGAAGCCGGCCATGAACTTGCAGGGCTTGCCGGAGTCGCCGAGCGCGACCGTGCCGTTCTCGGCGCGGTCGAGGACGTAGGCGATCGCCTGACGCACCTTCGGGTCGGACAGCTCCGGGTGCGCGGTGTAGTTGAACACCAGCGCCGGACCGGAGTACACCGGCGGCCGGAGGATCCGGAAGCCGCTGGATTGCAGCGTCTTCTCGGTCGCGACCGCGAAGCCGTGGGTCGCGTAGTCGACGTCCTTGTTCAGGACGACGGGGGTGATGTCGGAGGTCTCACCGTTGTACAGGAGAACCTTGCTGAAGCCGATCTTGTCGGCGAACAGGCCCTTGTCGTTCTTGACCAGCGTCATCTGCGCGTTGGTCATGTTCTTCGCGTCGAAGTTGAACGGACCCGACACGACCGGGTTCTCCGGGCGGAACTTCTGGAAGTCGCCGTTGAGCTGCTTGCCCTCGGCGCTGTCCAGGCTGGTCTTGGCCTTGCGCATCGTCTCGGCCTTGGTGGCCCACTCGCCGTAGACCGAGTCGGGCAGGATCGGGGCGCGGAGGATGTAGCGCTCGAGCACGGTGGACGGCGTACCGATGGTGAACACAGCGGTGGTGTCGTCCTTCGCCGTGACGTCGGACAGGAAGGTCCACGGTGGCTGACGCATCAGCCACTGCAGGTTGAACGTAGACACGACGTCCTTCGCCGTCACCGGCTTGCCGTCGCTCCAGGTCAGCCCGGACCGCAGCTTCATCGTGTAGGTCTTGTTCGCCTCGTCCAGCGTGCCGGACTCGGCCATCATCCATTCCCACTTCTTGTCGGCCCAGTAGTACAGGCCGCCGCTGGGGTAGACGAGGTCGAGGTACGGGCTCTGCTGCTGGATGCCGTCCGTGACACCGGCGGCCAGGTTGAAGTGACCCTTCGGCGGCAGCTGGTACGGGTACGCCCCGTGGAACTCCTTGTTGGCGTTCTTGCTGCTGTCCCCGCTGTTGCTGTTCGGGGAACTCGGCGAGCAAGCCTCCAGCGACCCGATGCCGGCCACGCCGACACCGGCGATGCCGAACAGCTGGAGCACGTGCCGGCGCGAGATCGCGTTGGTCCGGGGGTTGGGCCCCGGGGGGTTGGTGCCGGAATCGTTGGTGCCGGTGGGACTCATTCCTTCGTCCTTTCTGATCTGACCGCACGACTGTGTGGGTCAGGCACTACTGGTTTGAGTTACTGCGAACCGCCCTCGCGTTTTTCCCGCCGGCGGGTCCAAAGGACCCCGACGACGACGATCAGGCCCAGTAGCAGGCCCAAACACAAGGTGAACAGGGTGACGACGAACTCCGGAGTACCGGGCGACAGCGTGAGCAGCAACGCTCCGCTGGCCAGGATCAGGAACGCCGCCCAGCCGAGCGCCGCCCGGCCGATCTGCGGTGACATCAGGCCACCGGCTCATCGGGCCGGACCTCCCCGGCGCCGTCGCGGGCCACCACGTGGCAGGCCGCGGACTGACCGGGACGGATCTCGACCAGCTGCGGAACCTCGCCGTCGCACAGCCCGTCCTCGAACAGCGGGCAGCGCGGGTGGAACGAGCATCCGCTCGGCAGGTGAGCCAGGCTCGGGATCTCCAGGCTGCGCAGCGATTCCCGGCCCTTGGTCTTGGTCAGGTCCGGATCCGGCTCGGGGATCGCGTCGATCAGCGCCCGGGTGTACGGATGCGTCGGCGCGTTGATGATCTTCGGCGTCGGACCGAACTCGACGATCCGGCCGAGGTACATCACCGCGGTCTTGCCGTTCCAGCCGAAGTACTTCGCGATCGCGAGGTCGTGGGTGATGAACAGGAACCCGACGCCGAGGTCGTCGCGCAGCCGGCCGAGCATCGCCAGGACGCTGATCCGGATCGACACGTCGAGCATCGAGGTCGACTCGTCCGCGATGATCAGCTTCGGGTCCAGCGTGAGCGCCCGCGCGACCGCGACCCGCTGGCGCTGTCCGCCGGACAGCTGGTGCGGGAATTTCGGCAGGTAGTTCTCCGGCGGGGTCAGGTCGACCTTGGTGAGCAGCTCGGCGGCCTTGTCGGCGGCCGCTTTGTTGCCCTTGACAACGCCGTGCTTGAGCAGCGGCGCGGTGATCGTCTGCAGGATCGTGCGGGTCGGGTTCAGCGACGCGTACGGGTCCTGGTGGACGTACTGCACGCTGCGGCGGAAGCTGCCGAAGTCGTTGCGGTTCATCGACCAGATGTCGTTGCCACCGAACTCGACCTTCCCGTCGGTCGGCCGGGCCAGACCGGCCGCCATCCGGGCCGCGGTGGTCTTGCCCGAGCCGCTCTCGCCGACCAGGCAGAGCACCTCGCCGGGGTTGACCGACAGATCGATGTTGTCGACCGCGCGGATCGGACCGGCCTTGGTGTCGAACACCTGGCTGACGCCGGCCAGCGTCATCAGCGGCGTACGGCTCTCCGCGGCGGTCTCCGGGGTCTTCTCCAGCGCGCTCATGACGCGGTCCCCAAGTCTTGGCTGGGCACCTCGCGGTCGAGGTGCACGTCCTTCCAGTGGATGCAAGCGACGTCGTGGGCGCTGCCCGGCTCGTCGGTCACCGGGAGCAGGTCCGGTTCGTCCTGTCTGCATTCGTCCGTGGCGAACTTGCACCGCGGGTTGAAGGTGCAGCCCTTCGGCAGCGCGGCGAGGCTCGGCGGACCGCCCGGGATCGACTCCAGGTCGGGCAGATCGCCCACGATCGGCGGCACGGCCTTGATCAGGCCGAGCGTGTACGGGTGCCGCGGACGGTAGAACAGATCCCGTACGCCGCCGGTCTCGACCAGGCGTCCGGCGTACATGGTGGCGACCCGGTCGGCGAGCTCGGCGGCCAGCGACAGGTCGTGCGAGATGAAGATCATCGAGAAGCCGAGCCGCTCCCGCACCTCGTGCAGTACGTCGACGATCGACCGCTGCGTGAGGATGTCGAGCGCCGTGGTCGGCTCGTCCAGGATCAGCACCTCGGGCTCGAGCAGCAGACTCATCGCGATCAGCACGCGCTGCCGCATACCGCCGGACAGCTCGTGCGGATAGCAGTCCATCACCCGCTCCGGCTCGAGCCGCACCAGCCGGAGCAGCTCACCGGCCCGGTCCTCGATCTCCTGCCGGGTCGCCTTGGTGTGCGCGCGCATCGTGTCGTGCATGTGCGCGCGGATCTTCAGCACCGGGTTGAACGCGTTCATCGCGCCCTGGAAGACCATCGCCGCGTCCCGCCAGCGGAACTGCCGCAGGTCACGTCCGTCCAGGCCCAGGACGTCGATCTCGGTGCCGTCGCCGCGGTTGAAGATCACCTTGCCGCTGGCGTGACCGAGCCGCGGCAGCAGCCGGAGCAGCCCGAGCCCGAACGTCGTCTTGCCGCAGCCGCTCTCCCCCACCAGGGCGAGGCTCTCGCCGGGGTAGAGGTCGAGGTCGACGCCGCGGACCGCCTGCACGGTCGTGCCGCCGCCGGTGCGGTACTCGACCTTGAAGTCACGGATCGACAGCAGGGGCTTGCCCTCGCCGCCACGCACCGCGCGGGTACCGGCTGTGTTGGTTTTGCCCGAAGGAGTTGTCGTCACCATCGTCACCGGTCCCGGAGACGCGGGTTGAGGATCTCTTCGAGGGATCTCGTCATCATCACCAATCCGAGCAGCAGCAGGATGATCGCGACAATCGGGCTGAGGATCCAGGCCAGGCTGTTGTCGTTGAAGATCGCGCCCGCGATCCAGGCGCGGTTGAGCATGATGCCCCAGTTCGAACCGGTCAGCGGCGCCAGACCGAGGAGGTAGAGGCCGACCAGCTGGTAGATCGCGTTCGTCACGCCGATCATGAAGTTCATCAGGATGAAGCTGGCCATGTTCGGCAGGATCTCGACGAACACCACTCGCGGCGTACCGAGATCCAGTAATCGCGCGGCTTCGACGAACTCGCGTTCCTTCAGCGAGAACACCTGAGCCCGGACCGCACGCGTCAGCACCGGCCAGGACAGGCCGCCGACCAGGAGCGCCAGCAGGACCGGCGAGTCGAGCTTGAAGAACGCGCCGAGGACCGCGAGCAGGACGATCTGCGGGATGGTCAGGAACACGTCGGCCAGGGTGACCACGACCGAGTCGACCCAGCCGCCGAGGTAGGCGGCCAGTGAGCCGAGCACGATGGCGATCGCGGTGGAGATCGCCGCGGCGACGAAGCCGACGAAGATCACCGTCCGGCCGCCGGCGATCATCTGGATCAGGACGTCCTTGCCTTCGTTGTCCGTACCCAGCAGGTGGCCGGGCGTCCCCGCCGGAAGCAGGATCTCCTTGACGTTCGGAGCCACCTCGGGGGTGAAGAACGGGCCGATCGCGCTGATCAGCACCAGCAGGGCCACCAGCACGAAGCCGATGAATCCGGCCGGACTGCGCCGCAGCGACTTCAGGATGCCGGCGAAACGGGATACGCCGGTGGTTCCGATCGCGGTGACCGGGATCGTTGCTTCAGTCATCTCGTCACCCCTTGCCCTGGACGCGGATCCGCGGATCCAGCCGGCTGTAGAGAATGTCGGCGAGCAGGTTGGCCGCCACCACCGAGATCGTGATGACCAGGAAGATTCCCTGCAGGACCGCGTAGTCGCGGCCGTTGACCGCGTTGAAGAGGCTGAACCCGATCCCCTGGTACCCGAAGATCTTCTCCACGAAGATCGACCCGCCGACCACGAATCCGAGCGAGACCGCGAGCTGGCTGAACAGCGGCAGCACGGCGTTGCGGCCGACGTACCCGTTCCTGATCCGCGAGTCGGACAGGCCGCGGGCCCGGGCGACGGTCACGTAGTCCTCACCGAGCGTCTCGACCGTCGACGACTTCATCACCAGCGCCCAGGAGCCGACGGTGGTCAGTGTGTAGGCGAGGATCGGCAGCATCGCGTGGTAGAAGATGTCGTTCAGGAAGGCGAGGCTGAACGACGGATGCACGCCTGGCGTGTACGAACCGCGCGCCTCGGTCAGGTTGAACCATTGCAGTTTCACCCCGAGGAAGACGACGATCAGGATCGCCAGGATGTAGTTCGGGATCGCGTGCAGGAACGCGCCGATCGAGGTGAGCAGATGGTCGATCCAGGTCTCGCGGCGATACGCCATGACCATGCCGGCCGCGATGCCGATCAGGAACGCGAACACCGTGGCCACGCCGACGGAGAACAGCGTCCAGGGCAGATAGGTCCTGATGACCGAGGCAACGGTCGTGCCCGGCGAGAGCGCCGAGTTGCCGAAGTCGCCCTGCAGCAGGTTCACCATGTACGTCGCGTACTGCTGGATCAGCGGGGCGTTCGGATCCAGGGAGAACAGGTTCTTCGCCTGCGCGGCGGCGGCCTCGTACGAGATGCCGGTCTGCGCGATCTGCGTCTGGATGTAGGTGTCGACCGGGTTACCCGGCAGCAGCCGCACCAGGAAGAACGTACCGCTGGTGACGATGAAGACGGTCAAGACGGCCTTGAAGAGTCTTCGGACAAGCCAGGCGTTGAAGAAGCGCGAAACAGCCGAGGGTCTCGGTTCGACAACCGGTCCTTCGATCAGTTTCGACGCGGGTGTCTCGACCGCACCGCTCACTGCTCACCTCCACGCGACTGCCAGGGAAAGTCGGTGGCGCAGACCACTCAACAGCACGACTTAGTAACGCTGTCTTGCAAGGATCTGCGCATAGTGACGACAGTGTGCGCAACCTCGGTCATCGAGTCAACGTCTTGAGGCAACGTTGAGACAACGTTGCGGTCAGTGACGCAACGGTACCGGGGCGTACTGGAAACGCCCGCCTCTGAAACAGAGACGGGCGATTCGCCGGAAGAATGTGACGCAGTCAGCGCGTGGCGCGGTTGACAGCCGAGACGACGGCCTTCAGTGAGGCCGTGAGAATGTTCGCGTCCCGCCCGACACCCCAGAAAACCTCGTCGCCGACCTCACATTCGACATATGCCGCGGCGAGCGCGTCACCGCCGGCGGACAGCGCGTGCTCGTGATAATCCAGTACGCGTACGTCGTACTTGAGCGGCTTGAGCGCGTCCACGAAGGCCGACACCGGTCCGTTGCCCTCACCAACCAACTCGTGGGGCACACCATTGGAATAGACCTGAACCCGGAGCTGGTCGCCCTGCCCCTCGCCGGAGGTCGAGTTGACGCTCAGCAGCGACAGCTTGCCCGGTGCGAGGTACTCGGCCGCGAAGATGTCCCACATCTGCTGCGGGCCGACCTCGCCGCCCTCGTTGTCGGTGTGCTGCTGGATCACCCGGCTGAACTCGATCTGCAGCCGACGCGGCAGGTCGAGGCGGTGCTCGGACTTCATCATGTACGCGACGCCGCCCTTGCCGGACTGCGAGTTGACCCGGATCACGGCCTCGTAGCTGCGGCCGACGTCCTTCGGGTCGATCGGCAGGTACGGCGCCTCCCAGGCGATGTCGCCGACCGGCTTGCCCTCGGCCGCGGCCTGCTTGTCCAGCGCCTCCAGGCCCTTCTTGATCGCGTCCTGGTGCGAGCCGGAGAAGGCGGTGTAGACCAGGTCGCCGGAGTACGGCTGGCGCTCGGGAACGCGCATCTGCGTGCAGTACTCGACCGTACGGCGGATCTCGTCGATGTCGGAGAAGTCGATCTGCGGGTCGATGCCCTGGCTGAACAGGTTCATCCCCAGCGTGACCAGGTCGACGTTGCCGGTGCGCTCACCGTGCCCGAACAGGCAGCCCTCGACCCGGTCGGCGCCGGCCATCAGCGCGAGCTCGGTCGCCGCCACCGCCGTACCGCGGTCGTTGTGCGGGTGCAGGCTGATCGCGCTGTGCTCGCGCCGGGTCAGGTGCCGGCCGAACCACTCGATCTGGTCGGCGTACACGTTCGGGGTGCACATCTCGACGGTGGCCGGCAGGTTCAGGATGATCTCGCGGCCCTCGGCGGGCTGCCAGACGTCGCTGACCGCCTCGCAGACCTCGAGCGCGAACTCCAGCTCGGTGCCGGTGAAGATCTCCGGGCTGTACTGGTACCCGAACTCGCAGTCACCGAGCATCTCGTCGGCGTACTTCATCACGGTCTCGGTGCCGCGGACGGCGATGTTGCGGCACTCGGCCTTGTCGACGTTGAACACGACCCGGCGGAACAGCGGCGCAGTCGCGTTGTACAGGTGGATCGTGGCCTTCGGCGAGCCCTGCAGCGACTGCACGGTCCGCTCGATCAGCTCCTCGCGGGCCTGGGTCAGCACCGAGATCGTCACGTCGTCCGGGATCGCGTCGGACTCGATCAGGCTGCGGACGAAGTCGAAGTCGTACTGGCTGGCGCTCGGGAAGCCGACCTCGATCTCCTTGTAGCCCATCTTCACCAGCAGGTCGAACATCCGCCGCTTGCGGGCCGGCGACATCGGCTCGACCAGGGCCTGGTTGCCGTCACGGAGGTCGGTGGACAGCCAGCGCGGCGTACGGTCGACGGACTTGGCCGGCCAGGTGCGGTCGGGCAGGTCGATCGGCGGGAACGCACGGTAGCGGTGGGTCGGCATACCGGACGGCTGCTGGACGGGCTTGGGCTGGTTCTTCGGTGCCACGGGGGTTCTCCTCGAGAAGCTGTCTACTGACGGGGTCGCTAGGACGACCGGCGAACGACAGAACTCCGCGGCGAGGGAACCGGCCTTAACAGGCCTCGCCGCGGCAGCGAAGGAGGAGAAGCTGGTGCCGCATGATGGTAACCACTCTATGCACAACTCCCCCGGGCCGTCGAACCGGGGGTCTCGACGGACGAGACACTCAGAGTGACGCTGTCGTTCCTTGCCTTCAAGGGCACTTGAAATTTTAAGCTGTTGGTATGACGGAATCCCTCCTCGACCGGATCGGCACGCACGGGCTCGGCGTCCTGGTCACCATCAAGCGCGACGGACGCCCGCAGCTGTCCAACGTCACGTATGTGTTCGACGGCACCCGGGTCCGGGTCTCGCTGACCGACGACCGCGCGAAGACCCGGAACCTGCGCCGCGACCCGCGCGCCAGCCTGTACGTCGACGGTCCGCGCGGGCGCACGTACGTCGTGCTGGAAGGCAAGGCCGAGCTCAGCCCGGTCGCTGCCGACCCGCACGACGCCGTCGTCGAGGACCTGGTCGACTACTACCGGACCGCGTCGGGCGAGCACCCGAACTGGGACGAGTACCGCGCGGTGATGGTCGAGGACAAGCGGCTGATGTTCTCGATGACCGTCGACCACGCCTACGGGATGCCTAAGCCGTAGACGAGGCGCGCGCGATCGAGCGCGTTCCGGCAGTCGGCGATCAGCCGGGCCACCAGCTCCGCGGCCGGGACGATGTCGTGGACCAGCTCGGCGGACTGCCCGGTGAACGGCAGCAGGTCTTGTCCGCGGCCCGCGCCGACCTCCTCGCGGACCTGCTGGGCGAGCGCGGCCGGGTCCACGCCGGCCGGATCCGTTTCGAGTCGGTCGGTCAGCGGCGTCCGCAGTACCCGGGGCGCGAAGGCCGCGCCGACCTGCGGAAGGGTGAACGGCGGCATGACCAACTCCGAATGCGGCACCTTGACGGTGTCCTGGGCGTGCGCGGCGACGATCCGGTCCTTCCACTCCCGGGCGATCGTCATCTCGGTGGTCGCCAGGAAGCGCGTGCCGAGGCTGGCTCCCTGGGCTCCCAAGGCGAGCGCGGCGGCGAGACCCCGCCCGTCGGCGATGCCGCCGGCCGCGACCACCGGGGTCGAGCCGGCCAGATCGACGACAGCGGGCACGAGGACCAGCGTGGAGATCCAGCCCGCGTTCCCGCCGGCCTCGGAGCCTTGGGCAACGAGCACGTCGGCACCGGCCTCAAGCGCTCGCTCCGCGCCGTCCAGGTCCCCGACCGCCTGGATCCAGCGAATCCCTCGGTCGTGGGCCAGGGCGATCAGTTCGGCGGGAATGCCCATATGGAACGAGATCACCGCCGGCTGCGCGTCGAGAGTCGCCTCGAACGCCTCGCGGTCCAGCGGCCGACCGGTGTGGTTGATCGCGAACGGCCGATCGGTCAGGTCGCGCAGCCGCCGCCATTGCTCCTGGAGTTCCTTCGCACTCCGCAGCGCGGTGCCCAGACTGCCCAGGCCGCCCGCGTTGCAAACCGCGGCCGCGAGTTCAACCTCCTCCCAGGGACCGAACGGCGCCAGCACGATCGGTACGTCGATCCCCAGCAGCGAGGTGAGGTCGTTCATCGCCGCGCGACCAGTGGCTCGGAAACGACGAAGTCGTTCGCGGGAGCCGGTCCCAGGCGGCGGCGCCGGAGTACGCGTGGCATCAGCCGTGGGGAGAACAAGGCCTGCGGCTCGTCGATCAGGTTGAGGACGCGCAGGAACGCAGCGTTCACCGCCGCGTCATCGGCGGCCGCCGTCAACACGCGGTCGAGGTACTTGTTCACGAGCCTGTCCACCCGGGTCGTGGTCGCGCCGACGGTCGTCGGGTAGCGCAGGTCCGAGCCGGTGGAGAGCATCCACGGCCCCTTCGCCCGCTCGGCGATGGAGGCCTGCGCGCCGGCAAGTGCGCGCGGCAGGTCGGCCGGGGAGGCGCAGCCGGCGAGGATGCCCGCCAGTACCTCGGCCTCCTTCGCGGCGACCGTCATCCCCTGGCCGTAGACGGGGTTGAAGGCGCAGAGACTGTCCCCGATCACCAGCAGGCGGCCCGGCAGCGTCAGCTTCTCGTAGTGACGCCAGCGGTTCGCCGTGCGGCGATATCCCCAGATCGGCGAGATGGGCTCGGCGACCTCGAGAACGTTCGCGAGCAACGGACTGCGCAGACTCGCTGCGAACTCCCGGAATCCCTGCTCGTCGATCGGGGGGTAGTCGCCGCCACCGCCGCTCACCGTGAACACCCAGCGGTTGCCTTCGATCGGGAACATGATGCCGCCGCGCGGATGCACGGGCGGGGCCGGCTGGACGTAGACCGCCTTCCAGCGGGAAGTGAAACCGGCCGGGATCTCGAGCATCCGGGTCGCATAACCCAGGAAGGAGTCGACCGTGCTCTCCTCTGGCGCCGCGTAGCCGATCTCCCCCAACCAGTCGGGCAGCTTCGAGCTCCGGCCGCTGGCGTCGACGACCAGATCGGCGGACAGGTCTGTCCGGGCTCCGGTACTCCGGTTGCGCACGGTCAGCCCGGACACCTCGCCGGTCGGCCCGAGTTTCAGCGAGGTGACCTCGTGCTCGGTGCGGAAACTGATACCGGCCACGTTCTCGACATGACGCCGTACGGTCCATTCGAGCAGCGAACGGGTCGCCGAGACCAGGCGCTGCGTCGCCGGGAACGGCTGCGTCCACCGGTCGGCGGGAGTCAGCCAGGCCATGTCCGTGGGCAGACCCAGCGGCACGGCGCCGGCGGCCACCAGGTCGGTCCCGACGCCAGGGAGCAGACGCTCGACGATCTCCATCCCGCCGGCCCAGAACGCGTGCAGATGACGCGCTTGCGGCACCCCCTTGCGGACATCCGGACCGTCGGGCAGCCGGTCCCGCTCGACGACGGTGACGCTGCGGAAACTGTCACTCAGCACGCGAGCGGTCAGCAGTCCGGCCATACTGCCGCCGATCACCACGGCGTGGCCCAGTCGGTCCTCGGTCATTTCTGGTTCCCCCTCGGAAGTCCGGGGCGGCCACCCCGGCCGCGATCCCGTCGAATCACGGTCGCAACCGTTGCGCGCGGAGTCATGGAGAAGATCTGCAGAGGGTCCCGAGATCGCGTGCGGACGTGCGACACTCACGACAGAGGGGCCGGACCATGTATCGCTTCCACGAGTGCGAACTGGATCCCCGCGGATTCGTGCTCCGCCGGGGTGACGAGCAGGTGCGCGTGGAGCGCCAGGTCTTCGGTGTCCTGGTCCACCTGATCGAGAACCGGGACCGCGTCGTACCGAAAGCCGAGCTGCTCGACGCGGTCTGGGGCAACCGGTTCGTGAGCGACTCCGCGCTGACCAGCCGGCTCAAGGACGCGCGCCGCGCGGTCGGGGACGACGGGCACCGGCAGGAGGTGATCGCGACGGTGCACGGGGTCGGATACCGCTTCGTCGCACCCGTCGAGCTGCTCGGCGAGCCGGCGACGCTCGATCCCGCCTGCCTGGCACAGGAGATCCGGTACTGCGACTCGCCGGACGATGTCCGGCTGGCGTTCGCGGTCTGCGGCGACGGCCCGCCGCTGGTAAAGGCAGCGAACTGGCTGACCCATCTCGATCACGAGTGGAGCAGTCCGATCTGGCGGCACTGGATCCAGTGGCTGGCCGGAGCGCACCGCCTGGTCCGGTACGACGAACGCGGCTGCGGACTGTCGGACTGGGACGTGACCGAATTCGGTCTCGATGCCTGGGTCGAGGACCTCGAGCTCGTGGTCGACTCGGCCGGCGTCGACCGGTTCCCGCTGCTCGGCGTCTCGCAGGGCGGCGCGGTCGCGATCGCCTATGCGCAAAGGCATCCGGACCGGGTCAGCCGGCTGGTGCTGGTCGGCGCGTACTGCCGCGGCCGGCTCGCGCGGGCACGATCCGAGGAGGAACGGCAGGAGGCGTCGCTGGATCTTGCGCTGGGCCGGGTCAGCTGGCGGCGGGACGACGCCGCGTTCCGGCAGGTGTTCGCGAGCCAGTTCCTGCCGGACGCGCCGCGTGAGACGTGGGAGGCGTTCAACGAGCTGCAGCGCGCGACGACGTCGGTGGAGAACGTCGTACGGTTCCTCGATGCGTTCGCGCACATCGACGTGTCCGCGGTGGCGCCGAAGGTCCGCTGTCCGACGCTGATCGTGCAGTCGCGGCGGGACATCCGGGTGCCCGACTCGCAGGCGCTCGAGCTGGCCCGGTTGATCCCCGACAGCCGGCTGGTCTTCCTCGACAGCGGCAACCACATCATCACCGCGGACGAGGCCGCCTGGCCGGTGCTGACCGGTGAGGTGAACCGCTTCCTCGCCTCCTGAGGAACTTCTCGACCGCGGATAAACCAGTCGCGGTAAACCGGTCGCTCGGTGGACGCTGGGCCGGTGGAGATCACGAGACTGTCCCCCGACGACGAAGCCGGGTGCGCCGAGGCCGTTGCGCTGAAGAGCGCCGGCCTGAAGCTCGACTGCCCCGAGATGCTGGAGCCCACGGCGCGTGGGTTCGCGAACATGTTGCGCTACGGGTGGGACATGGAGCCCGAGTATGCCTACCTGGCGCGGGAGGCGGACGGGACCGCCGTCGGGCTCCTGGCCGTGGGCGTCAACACCTACGACAACACGAACCAGATCTGGGTCGACGTCGACGTCCATCCGGATCATCGCGGCCGTGGCGTCGGGTCGGCGCTGATCGAGTACGCCGAGGGCTTCGCCCGCGAGCTCGGCCGGGACACGGTCGGCTACGGCTGCATCGACCTGCCGAAGGCGGACGCGTTCGCCCGGCGGCACGGGTTCGTCCAGAAGGCCGTCGAGGTGAACCGCCGGCAGGACCTGACGGGACTGGACTACAGGGTGGTGCAGCGGCTGTACGACGATGCGGTCGCCGCCTCCACGGCGTACGAGCTGACCAAGCTGACCGGGCCGCTGCCTGAGGAGCTGCTGGAGGACATGGTCACGCTGACCGCCTCCATCAACGATGCCCCGAAGGACGACCTCGACATGGAGGACGACGTCTACAGCCCCGAGCGGCTGCGGGCGTACGAAGAGGCGCAGTCAAGGAGCGATCACACCGTCTATCGGGTGATCGCGCGGGAGAAGTCCACCGGCGCGTTGGCCGGCCACACGGTCATCGCGGTCGAGCGCGAACGCCCCCACATCGGCGAACAGCACGACACCGCGGTCGACCGAGCCCACCGCGGCCACCGCCTCGGCGCGCTGGTGAAGTCCGCCATGCTCCTCTGGCTCCGCGAGGCCGAACCGGCCCTGACCCAGGTCGACACCTGGAACGCCGAATCCAACAACCACATGATCAGCATCAACGAGCAACTCAACTACCGGATCGTCGCCCGGATCCTGGCCTACCAGAAGAAGCTCTGAACAGACCGGGGGCGCCGCAACCAGCGACGCCCCCGGCTTCTACCGCTGAAAGCTCACTCGCCGATCAGCTGGTTCCAGTGACCGGTGATCGAGAAGATGCCGGTGCCCGGGATGGTGCCGCCGGTGACCCGGCCGTAGGACGTGACAGCGGTCGCCGAGCCGTTGAACTTGCTCATCGCGTACTGGTACGCCGAGTCGGTGTCGTTGTCGAAACCGGTCACCAGCGTGCCGCCCTTGACACCGCACTCCCTGGCGGCCAGCGACTCGTACGCCGCGAAGCCCGTGCTCCGGACCAGCTTCAGGATCGGCTTGGTCGAGGCCGCGGCCGGGATCCGGACCGTCCAGAGCGCGCCCGCCTTGGTGGTCATCAGCAGCGTGTCGTAGGTCGGGGTCTCGGAGATCACGGTCATCGCCTTGAAGCCCTTGAAGCCCGGGAAGTGGCCGAGCGCCCGGAAGGTGGCACCCGACGCCGCGTAGCGGTAGAGGCTGCCGTTCGTGCTCAGCCCGTACAGGTACGAGCGGTTCGGCGCGGTGATCGCGTAGTTCGACGTCACGAGCTGGGTGAAGCTGGTCCAGCCGGAGCCGATCCGCGCGTACGTCGGCCGCGCGTTGTCGGTGTCGAAGTAGGTGACACCGCGGTACAGCGTGCCGCCCTGCACGAACAGGCTGTGGTAGTAGAAGTGCGCGTCGGTCTGCACGCCGTACCACGTGGTGTTGAGACGGGTGCCGACGAACTTGAACTCCCCGAAGAACTCACCGCGCGGAGGCTTGGCCGGCGTGACCAGGACGTCGTTGATCCCCGGCGTCGGGGTGTTGAAGCCGACATCCTGCAGGCATCCCGCGGAGGCGAGCTTGGTGTTCGGCGTGGTCTTCAGGTTGCCATTGGCCGAGTGGGCGATCGCCGGCGTCGGGTTGGACCGGACGGCGGCGGTCGCCGGGCCGGCAGCGGCCGTGGCGGCGAGCATGCCGACCCCGGCCAGGGCAAGCGCGAAGCGCTGCAGTTTCATACTGGGAGTCCCCCTCAGGACATGTGTGACCTCGATGGGCCTCGAGATCGTGCGCGAGCATAACGTGCGCGGGGGACACACCGCGGCGCTTTTGCACCTTGTTGCAACGGTTCCAGGCTAGACCGCCTGGACCACTGTGACCTTCATCTCGTTGGAGAGGGTGAAACCCAGCGAGCGGTACAGCCGGATCGCGCTGCTGTTGGCGGCACCGGCGTGCAGGAACGGGGTGCGCCCGGCCGACTCGATGCGGTGGGCAACGGCTCGGATCAGCCTGCTCGCCAAGCCCTGGCCCTGGTACGACGGGTGGGTGCAGACCGCGCTGATCTCGGTGTACCGCGGCAGCGCGAACCGCGTCCCCGCCATCGCGATCAGCTCGCCGTCGCGCCGGACGCCGAGGTACGTGCCGACCTCGATCGTCCGGGAGCGGAACGGGCCGGGATCGGTCACCGCCACCAGCCCGAGCATGTCCGGCACGTCGTCCGGCCCGAGGACGACTGCCTCCGGCTCGTCCGCCCCGAAGTCCGCCGGAGCGAGGAACTGGACCAGGTCGATCGCGACCTCGAGCTTGAACCCGGCCGGCACCGGGAACTCCGGCCGCATCAACGCAGCCGTCTGACCCGGCCCGACCAGCGCCGCCGCATCGGCCCAGTCGGCCTCGGTCGGCTCATCCGGCACAGCAAGGAACGGCGCCATCGCGGCCGGGTACCGGCGGGCGTTGCGGCGGACTTCGGCGAGGTGCGCGTGCGGGCCGGTGAGAGCGGCGTACACGGGATTCTGCAGATTCATCAGAATCCCAGTTTGCGCAGGTTCTTCGCGTCTGTCTGCCAGTTTTTGGCGATCTTGACGTGCAGGTCCAGGTACACCGGCGTACCCAGCAGGGCCTCGATCTGCTGGCGAGCGGCCGCGCCGACCTCGCGCAGGCGGGCGCCCTTGTGACCGATCACGATGCCCTTCTGGCTCTCCCGCTCGAGGAAGATGTTCGCGTAGATGTCCAGCAGCGGCTTGTCCTCGGGACGGTCCTCGCGCAGGTTCATCTCGTCGATCGTGACCGCGATCGAGTGCGGCAACTCGTCCCGCACACCTTCCAGCGCGGCCTCGCGGATCAGCTCGGCGACGAGCGTCTCCTCCGGCTCGTCGGTGATGTCGCCGTCCAGGTAGAGCGGGAAACCCGCCGGCAGGAGCTTCACGAGCTCGTCGGCGACCACGTCGACCTGGTAACCGGACGTCGCCGAGACCGGAACGACGGACGCCCACTCGATCCCGACCGACTCCCCCAGCTTGGCGATGTCGGCCAGGTGCTCGACCATCCGGTCCGGCTCGACCAGGTCGGCCTTGGTGGCAAGCGCGACCTTCGGCGTCTTCGCGACCTTCGCCGCCTCGGTCACCAGGAACCGGTCACCGGGCCCGATCTTGTCGCTGGCCGGCAGGCAGATCGCGATCACGTCGACCTCGGCCCAGGTGGTCTTCACCAGATCGTTCAATCGCTCGCCGAGCAGCGTGCGCGGCTTGTGCAGCCCCGGGGTGTCGACCAGGATCAGCTGCGCGTCCGGCCGGTGCACGATCCCGCGGACCGCATGCCTCGTGGTCTGCGGCTTCGACGAAGTGATGACGATCTTCTTGCCCACCAGCGCGTTCGTGAGCGTGGACTTGCCGGCGTTGGGCCGACCCACGAAGCAGGCGAACCCTGCCTTGAAGTTCTCAGGTGTGGACGACATCGCGGGCCTCTCCGGTGCCATTGGCATATACGACGGGAATGTTGGCGCCGGCGAAGTGCCGTACGACCCCGACATCGACGGAATCGGCGTCGGTGACGACCGCGGCGGCTTCCAGACCCTTCACACCCGACGCGAGCGCCATCGCGACCGCCAGCTGCAGGGCGGTCAACTCGACCGTGTCGAGCGCGACCGTACACGCGGCGTACGTCCGTCCGTCGGAGTCGCGGACCGCGGCCCCTTCAGCGGCCCGTGTCCGGGCCCGGGCAGCTCGTGCGAGCGTGACGAGTTTGGCGTCCTCCGCCGAGAGGTCTGACAACAAAACTCCAAAGGAAGGAAGGAAAGAAGGAGGGGTGGTGGGCTAGGCGTGCTGGTGGTTCTGGTCCTGGGGCGCGGGGGTGGGCTCCTCACGTCGTACCAGAACCGTACCTACCTGGTTGCGGCGGCCGGACGGCCGCTCCGCCGTCAGCGACAGGCCCGCGATCGCGACCTCGGCACCGGGGATCGGCACCTTGCCGAGCAGCTTGGCCATCAGGCCGCCGACGGTGTCCACATCGTCGTCGTCCAGCGGTACGCCGAACAGCTCGCCGAGCTCGTCGATCGGCAACCGGCTCGACACCCGGTACGAGCCGTCGGACAGCTCCTGCACCGAGTCGGGGTCCTCGTCGTACTCGTCGGTGATCTCGCCGACGATCTCCTCGAGGATGTCCTCGATCGCCACGAGTCCCGCCGTACCGCCGTATTCGTCGACGACGATCGCCAGGTGCATCCGGGCGGCCTGCATCTCGCGGAGCAGCTCGTCGACCGGCTTGGAGTCCGGGACGTACATGCACGGCCGCATCACCGACTCGACCCGCTCGGTCGACTCGGCAGAGGCGTTGTCGTAGACGCGGCGCATCACGTCCTTGAGGTAGGCGACGCCGAGGATGTCGTCGAGCGACTCGCCGATCACCGGGATCCGCGAGTAGCCGGAGCGCAGCGCCAGCGAGGTGAGCTGGCGGAGCTTCTTGTGCCGCTCGATGTAGACCATGTCGGTCCGCGGCACCATCACCTCGCGGACGATCGTGTCGCCGAGCTCGAAGACCGAGTGGATCATCTGCCGCTCGCCGGACTCGATCACCGCCGACTTCTCCGCGTAGTCGACCAGCGCCCGCAGCTCGGCCTCGGTCGCGAACGGGCCTTCGGCGAATCCCTTGCCGGGGGTCAGCGCGTTGCCGATCAGGATCAGGAACTTCGGCAGCGGCCCGAGGATCCTGGTCAGCGCCATCACCGGCCCGGCCGAGATGATCGCGAACCGGTCCGAGTGCTGCCGGCCGAGCGTCCGCGGCGCGACCCCGATGATCACGTACGACACCAGCACCATCACCACCGCGGTGATCAGGATGTGCTCCCAGGTCACCGAGAGGACTCCGGACAGCGCCTGGGTGACCAGCACGATCGCGGTGATCTCACAAATCAGCCGTAGCAGGAGCAGCGAGTTCAGGTACCGCGGGGCGTCGGACAGCAGGTCCCGCAGCCGGACGGCCCGCAGGTTGCCCAGCTCGACCTGCTCGTTCGCGCGCACCTTCGAGTACGACGACAGCGCTGCCTCGGCGCCGGCGAACAAGCCGGCGAGCAGGACAAGCACCGCAGCCACAACCAGGAGAACGAGGTCGTGGGAGGTCACCGCAACGTCACCCCTGCCTCAGACACTCTCGAGCCGGTTCCCAGGTGCCCGCCATGCTTCCAGCAGGCGGCCCTGGACGTCCCACATCTCCGCTTTCTCGGCGGGTTCCGCGTGGTCGTACCCGAGCAGGTGCAGGATGCCGTGCACCGTCAGCAGCTCCAGCTCGGCCCACGTGCCGTGGCCGGCCTTGGCGCCCTGCGCGGCCGCGACGGTCGGGCAGAGCGCGATGTCGCCGAGATGACCGAGCGGCAGGTCGCCGTCGTCGTCGTCGGACGGACCGGGCCGCAGCTCGTCCATCGGCCACGACATCACGTCGGTCGGACCCGGCAGGTCCAGGAACTCGACGTGATACCGCGCCATGGTGTCCTCGTCGACCAGCTTGATCGACAGCTCACACTCCGGGTGCAGCCGCAGGGACGACATCACGAACCGGCTGAGCCGCATCAGTCCGTGGGCGTCGATCTCCACCCCGGACTCATTGTTGACCTCTACGTTCATGCTCGGGGCTCAGCGTCACTTTCGTAGTTCTCGTACGCCGACACGATCCGGCCGACCAGCTTGTGCCGGACCACGTCGTGCGACGTCAGCCGGCAGAACGCCAGGTCCTGGACGCCTTCCAGGATGTCCTGGACAACCCGCAGACCCGACCTGGTTCCGGTCGGCAGGTCGACCTGGGTGACGTCGCCGGTGACGACCATCTTCGAGCCGAAACCGAGCCGGGTGAGGAACATCTTCATCTGCTCCGGCGAGGTGTTCTGGGCCTCGTCCAGGATGATGTAGGCGTCGTTCAGCGTCCGGCCGCGCATGTAGGCCAGCGGCGCGATCTCGATCGTGCCAGCCGTCATCAGCCGCGGGATCGACTCCGGGTCGAGCATGTCGTGCAGGGCGTCGTACAGCGGGCGCAGGTACGGGTCGATCTTCTCCGACAGGGTGCCGGGCAGGAACCCGAGCCGCTCGCCGGCCTCGACGGCCGGCCGGGTCAGGATGATCCGGTTGACCTCCTTGGCCTGCAGCGCCTGGACCGCCTTGGCGACCGCCAGGTAGGTCTTGCCGGTACCGGCCGGGCCGATGCCGAAGACGATCGTGTTCTTGTCGATCGCGTCGACGTACCGCTTCTGGTTCAGCGTCTTCGGGCGGATCGTGCGGCCGCGGCTGGACAGGATGTTCTGCGTCAGCACGTCGGCCGGGCTCTCGACCGTGGCCTGCTTGATCATCGCGATGCTGCGCTCGACCGAGTCGGCGGTCAGCCCGTGCCCGGTCCGGACCACCGCGATCAGCTCGTCGATCAGCCGCTCGGCCAGGGCCAGTTCGGCCGGCTCACCGTTCAGCGTGATCTCGTTGCCGCGGACCATGATGTCGGCGGCGAACTCCTTCTCGACGATGCGGAGGAACTCGTCCCGGGCTCCGAGCAGGGCCACCATGTCGATGCTGTTCGGCACGACGATCTTGTGTGATGCCTGCGCGCTGGCGGCGGCGCCTTGGACTGTGCCGTTCGCGCGCGCCTCCGGTTCGATACTGCGTGGCCTGGACAGGCTCTTCCTCCTGAGTACGGGTGATGTGACCTCCCATGCTAGCCGCCCCGTCCGACACCCTCACTCGTAATTCCCCGGGACACGCTCCCGGAAGGCCTCTGCGGCGTTGTCTGCTGCTTGCTCGCCCGGCCCGGTGCGGCGTTCGGGGCCAGGATCCCGCTCAGCCGGGCGACCTCGTCCGCCTCCGGACCGGGCGCAAGCACACCGTGCTCGAGCGCGAGCCGCCGGTTCCGTTCGAGGGTCCACTGCCGGGACGGGTGCAGGCTGACGGTGACACCGGCCGGGGACGGTCGAAGCATCGGGCCGAGGTCGGCCCGCAGCGCGTTCTCCAGCGAAGATCCCCGGTTGAGCTCGTAGGAACGCAGCATCCGGTACGTCGCCTCGACCGCCGCGCGCGTGGACCCGGAGGTCGCCGGCGGGGTGTCGAACTCGTCGGAGTGGGTGTTCCGGCCGTCGTCGACTCCCACCGTGTGCGCCGGTGTGAACACGTGCAGCGAGACGACCGGGGCGGTCGGATCACCGTCGTACACCGAGTCCTCGCGCCAGGCGTGCGCTCCGGAGTAGCTGTCCTGCAGGGCATGAGCGGCCGCACCGAGATGGCTGAACTCGAGGCGCGGCGAGGCCTGCGCGGCCGCCAACTGCTCGAAGATGTACGCCGCGTTCGTGTCCAGGTTGTCCCAGCCCTTGCGGAACGGGTCGGCCATGAAGTGCTCGCGCTGCGCGTCCGGGTTCGCGTATGCCGAGTGCGCGGTCGGCCCGAGACCGACGTACGGGAAGGACTTGCCGAGTCCGCCGAAGTTCGTGATCACGCCCACGCCGAACGGGCGGTCCTGATAGGCCTGGGCCTTGTCGACAGCGGCGGCGTACTCGTCCTCTCGCAGACCGCGAACAGTCCGATCCGGGGCGGCAACGTGCTGGTACAGCCGCGCGACCGCGGCGTACGTGATGTCGTGATGGCCCGACCACCGACCGTCACCGCGCTGCTTCATCCCTTCAGGTTCCCACCAGATCGGGCCAACCTGTTGTCAACCTGGGACAGGGTCTTGGCGTCGTCTTTTCGTGGCTCAACCGGCCGTGGTGTACGAAGAGTGCGTGACACATGAGTCCTCGTGGGATGCCGACGAGGCGCTGACGGCTGTCTACACCGCTCATTACACCTCGCTCGTCCGCCTCGGCGCCCTGTTGCTGCGCGACACCGGGGCGGCGGAGGAGATCGTGCAGGACGCGTTCGTCGCGATGCACGGACGCTGGCACCGGCTGCGCGACCCTCACAAGGCGCTCGCGTACCTGCGGACCGCGGTGGTGAACCGCTGCCGGTCCCGCCAGCGGCACCTGGTGGTGGTGGACAAGCACACCCCGAAGACCCTTCCCGATGAACCCAGCGCTGAGCAGGCCGTACTGCGGACAGCGGAGACCGACCGCGTCATCGAGGCGATGCGGACCCTGCCGGAGAAGCAGCGCACCGTGATGGTGCTGCGGTACTACGGCGACCTGTCGGAGGCCGAGATCGCCGACACGATGGGCATCAGCCGGGGCTCCGTGAAGAGCCACGCCGCGCGCGCGACCAAGTCGCTGCGCCAGGTCCTGGAGCAGAACCTTTGACGTCCTCCCTGCCCCAGAGGGACGGGGATTCCAACTACTACGCGGAGGTAGCGTGTTGAGGTTCACGCTTCGACGAGACCCAGCTGGGCGTCTCTCTGCGTGCGCTGACGGCCCGCCCGGCCGCGATGTTGATCGCCGCGTTCACATCCGCGTTCGCCTGATGTCCGCAGGCCACGCACCGGAAGACCGCTTGGCTCTCGCGATTCTCAGGTGCACGATGCCCGCATCGGCTACAGGTCTGGGATGTGTACACAGGGTTGACCTTCTCCACCCGACCGGCGGCCTTCTGCTCGAGACGAAGTACCAACAAGCCCCAGCCGCCGGTCAGGATGCCACGATTCAATCCGGCCTTGGCGCTGCGATGGTTCCGCAGGTAGCTGCCGGGTCGTTTCGGGTCAGCCCTGGGACTCGGTCGTTTGGTCATTTGGGTGATCCTGAGGTCTTCAACGCGGATGACGTCGAACCGCCGCGCGAGGTCGGTGCTGACCTTCTCGACCCAGTCCTTACGACGGTCGCGCGCCCGAGCATGCAGCCTGGCGATCGCGACCTTCAGCCGCACACGCCGCTTGGAGCCACGCTGGCATCGAGCCAGCTGACGCTGCAGGTGAGCGAGCCGGTTCCATTCGTGGTTGCTCATCCCGGGGCAGGACAGCAGGTCACCGGTGGACAAGGCAGCCGAAACAGTCACCCCTCGGTCCACGCCGACGATCTGACCTGCGCCAGGTGCGGGAATCGACGACGGTACGACCGCGAACGCGAGATGCCACCGGCCCACGCGATCGCAGGTGATTCGGTAGGACTTCGCGAAGGGAACGGGACGAGACAGCCGGAAGCGCACCCAGCCGACCTTCGGCACCAGGACCTGCGCCCATCTCCGATTCAGCTTCATGACCCGGGATGCTTGACCACCGACCACGCGGAATCCCTCGTGCACCCCGGCTTTGCGCCAGGTCGGACGTCGGTGGATGCCTGCGTAGAAGGTCTTTACGGCCTGATCGAAGTCGCGCAGCGCTTGCTGCTGAACGGTCTGCGACCCAGCGCGCAGCCACTCGAACGCGCCCCGCACCTCGGTCAGTTGCCGCGCCTGCTCGACGTACCCAGGCGCCGGACGCCTGCCCGCGGTCCACATCGACCACTGCTCGAGCGCCAGGTTCCACATGTACCGGGCGTGTCGACACAGCTCCAACAGAGCAGCCTGCTGGGCCGGAGCAGGATAGAGCCGAAACCGGGACATATCGCCTATCCAATCAGTTGGTGCCGACAGTTCTCTGCCTCCGAAGGGAGGGAGTCGCGGCTCGCCTCCGCTTTGGGGAGTGGGACTATGCCGTGACCAATTCGATGAACGACCAGAACCCGAACGACCCGTTCGACGAGCTGATGCGCCGGGCCCTGCGGAACGAGGCGGACCGGATCGAGCCGGCCGACGCGCTGCCGGAGATCCGCGCCCGCGCGCACGCCCAGCGCCGGCCGGTCGCCCGACGCCCCTGGCTCCTGACCGCCGGCGTGGCCGCACTGGGCACTGCTGCGGCGGTCGGGGCGTTCACAGTGTTCAACGGGAACGACACGACCGCGAACGACGGCGACGCGGTCGCCGGTCCGGGTACGACGACCAGCGCGACCGGCGTCCTCCCCAGCCAGTCGCCGTCCGCCGCCTCCCCCGCACCGTCGCCGGTCCCGACCGTGGCCACCCAGCCGCCGACCGCGTCGACATCGGCAGCGGTGAAGACGGTCGGCCCGACCGGCGTTGGCGTCCCCGAGCAGTCGGTGCGTAGCGCCGTCGTACCGGTCTACTGGCTCGGTCAGCAGGTCGGCGTACCGAAGAAGTCTGCCGCGAAGCTGTACCGCACCTGGGCGAAGGTCAGCGGCCGCCCGGCCGAAGAAGCGGTCCGGATCATGACCACCAAGCAGCCCGAGGACCCGGACTACTACTCGGTCTGGCGCGGCGCCGCGGTGAACCGGGTCACCCGCTCGGACGACGTCGTCACGGTCGATTTCACGCAGCTCCCGAAGACCGACCTCGACCCCGATCTCGCCAAGGTCGCCGCCCAGCAGCTGATCTACACCGTGCAGGGCGCGCTCCAGGACGACACCACGTCGATCCAGGTCACCCAGGCCGGCCGCGCGGTCCAGAAGCTCTTCGGGCAGGTCGACACCAGTACTCCGCTCGGCCGGGCGCAGGCGGCGGATGTGCAGGCGCTCGTCTGGATCACCTCGCCCAGCGAGGGCGCGGTCACCGGCGGCAAGGTCACCGTCCAGGGCACCGCGAGCGCGTTCGAGGCGACCGTCAACTATCAGCTGACCAACCTGAAGACCCGCGAGACGAAGAAGAGCTTCACCAGCACCAAGGAAGGTCAGACGTTCTCGCCGTTCACGTTCTCGGTCTCGCTGACGCCCGGGCCGTGGCAGATCGAGGCGTATCTGATCTCCGACGCGGACGGCAGCATCACCAACACCGACTCGAAGACGATCCTGGTCAAGTAGCCGGCAGCACGATCGTGAACCCGGCGCCGCCCTCCGGCGCGGGCCCGGCCGTGAGCGTGCCGCCCAGCCTGGTGACCAGCCCCTGAGCCAGCGCGAGCCCGATCCCCGAACCGACCGGCCGTCGCCCGCGGTACTTCTGGTTGAGTACGCCGGGCTGGAAAGCGACCGCGTAGTCCTCCGGCGACAGGCCCGGACCGCCGTCGCGGACCTGGATCGTGACGTGTCCCGGCGACCGGCCCAACCACATCGTCAGCTGTGCACCTGCCGGCGTGACGCGGAGAGCGTTCTCGGCCAGACCGTCCAGGACCTGACGGATCCTTCGCGGGTCAGTGGTCGCGACGGCCGGCACCGGCGGCAGCTCGAGGTGGAACCGGACGCCCTGCCGCTCGCAGCGCACGCGCCAGACCTCGGCGCACGCTACGAGCGTCTCGCGCAGGTCCACCTGCGCGAGGTCGAGCTGGAACTGATCCGCACCGATCCGCGCCAGGTCCAGCAGGTCGCTGACCAGCCGTTCGAGCCGCTGCGATTCCTGCTGGATCACCTGCCCGGCACGCCGCGGATCGGTCGCGACCCCGTCGGCGAGCGACTCGGCGAACCCGTGAACCGCGGTCAGCGGAGTACGCAACTCGTGCGAGACCGAGAGCAGGAACTCGCGCTGCCGCGCCTCGCTGTACTGCAGGGCGATCGAGAGTTCGTTGACCGCGGCCGCGACCTCGGCCACCTCGGTCGGTCCCTCGACCGGTGCCCGCAGATCACGCCGGCCCTGACGCATCGCGGCCGCGACGTCCGCCGTACGACGTAGTGGACGGCCCAGGAGCCGTCCGAGGAGGGCACCGGCGAGGGTGGCGACCAGCAGACCGGCGCCGAGCGCGAGCAGGATGTTGCGGATGAGGATCCGCTGGGTGTCGGCGGCCAGCCGAACCGGTTCGACCAGGGCGAACCCCGAGCCGTCGCCGAGACCGCGAGCTTCGACCAGATAGTCCGTACCGCCGACCTGCACCTTGGTGGAGATCCGCTGCGTACTGCCGATGCCGTCGAGGCCGGCCGTGATCGCCGCCTGGGTGGAGGATCCGTCGGTCGACTGGATCCCCCGCCGCGGCAGGAGCAGTACGACGACGATGCCCTGGCCGCGGACGACCTGCGCAACCCTTCCGAGCCCGGCCGCACGCGAACTCAGGCCACGCTGGTCCACCTGGCCGGCGATCACGTCCGCCTGCGCCGCCAGCGACTGCTGCAGGACGGTCTGGGCGGACCGCTTCGCGAGCCCTGCCATGACCAGACCCGCCACCAGTACGGCGACCCCTGCGACAGCCACGCAGGTCAGCACGATCCGGGTGGCCAGGGAGCCACGGCCGGCCTCGTCGGGGGTCCGGACCTCCACGGGCATCAGTCGACCATCAGTCGCGGTCGGCCGCGTAGCCGACGCCGCGCACGGTCCGGATCGGACTGGCCGCCCCGAGCTTCGCGCGCAACTGGGCGATGTGGACGTCGACGGTCCGGGTGCCTGCGGCGGACTGGTAGCCCCAGACCGAACTGAGCAGCTCGTCGCGTTCGAACACCCGGCCCGGGCGCCGGAACAGCTGCGCCAGCAGGTCGAACTCGGTCGACGTCAAGCTCACCTCGGTCTCACCCGCCCAGGCCCGGCGGCGACCGATATCGACCCGCACCAGACCCACCGAGAGCACCTCGCCCGCCGCCGGAACACCGCCTGCCGTGCGCCGCAGGACGGTCCGGACGCGGGCGGCGAGCTCCCGCGGGCTGAACGGCTTGGTGATGTAGTCGTCCGCGCCGAGTTCCAGCCCCAGCAGACGATCGACTTCATCGTCCCTGGCGGTGACGAACAGGACCGGCGTCCAGTCCCCCGTCGCGCGCATCGTCCGGCAGACGTCCGCGCCGTCGCGTCCCGGGAGACCGATGTCGAGGACCACCGCGACCGGGTGCAAGCGGCGCCACGCGGCGAGAGCTGCCTCGCCGTCGGACTCGAGCCGGACGTCGAAACCGTCCCGGCGCAGGTACAGCTCGATCACCTCGGCGATCGCCGCCTCGTCCTCCACCACCAGAACCAGCCCGCGGCCGGCTGCGGCCATCCTCTGCTCCTGGAGACTCTCGGTCAGGGTGCGTCGTCCCCGGCCAGTTCGCGATCGATCGCGTCCAGGGTAGACCCGATCTGATCCAGCTCCTGCTCCGGCGACCCCACCTGTTGGGTCGCCGGAGCAGGACCGGTGCCCTGCCCACCGGGCTGGTTGCCGTGCCTGTCCCCCGAGCTGCCGCAGGCGGACAGTCCGAGGCCGAGACACGCGGTACCGAGCAGCACGGCCAGCGCCTTACGCATCACTTGGCCGCCTGGCAGTGCTCGGTCTTGAAGGCCTCGAGTTTGGTCTTCACCGTGCCGAGCTGCTTCAGCCGCTCCGAGCGGCGCTCGGCCCGCTTCTCGAGTCGCGCGGCCACCTTGTCGTGGCCGTCCGCCTTCTGCTTGGCCGCGCGCGCCTTGAGCCACGCGATCGAACCCTTCACGTCGGCGCCACCGTTGATCCGCTGCGCCAGCTTGTCGCGCCGCGCGATCATCTTCGGCAGCCGCTCCGCGCACAGCTTCTGCGACTCCTCGGGGCTCAGCGTGACCGGCTTGTACGACGTACCCGCCGAGGGCGACGGGGTCGGGGTCGGATCGGCCGCGGCGATCGTCGTACTCCCGACGAGTCCGCCCACCAGGACGACGGCCGACGTACCGGCCGCGATCGCGCCGCGCACAGACCTGCGCATGTTCTGCTCCTCGTTCTCGTTCGTGCTTGTGATGCTGACGAGAACAACTCTCCCCGGCAGGCGTTCGAGGAGGTTCGGGGCAGTGTTCGGGGTTTGTAAGAGTTCGTCAGTCCGCGCGGTCGATGGTGGCGGACAGCAAGCCGGGGAAGGACCGGTCGAACTCCTCGCGGCGGAGGCGGTTGAGACGACGGGCGCCTTCGTCGCGTTGTTCGATCAGGCCGGCGGAACGCAGTACGGCGAAGTGGTGGCTGGCGGTCGCCTTCTTGACCGGGAGGTCGAACGTGCCGCAGGCGCGGGTCCAGTCGTCGTGGGTGGCGAGGTCGCGCAGGATCGAGCGCCGGACCGGGTCCGCGAGCGCGTCCAGGGCCGACTGCAGCGGCACCTCGGCCGGATCCACGTGGCTGAGCGTGCGGGCGCGGGCTGACTCGACGGCCATGGTGTTCGATCCTTGTCGTACAGTTATGTTCGGTTCCTGTCTAACAGTCTAGCGAGGGGTTCGCGATGATCGAGCTGGTCGACTACGGATTCGGGCCGGGAGCGCGGTCGCGCGCGGAGGAGGCGCGCCTGCCTGGGCGGGAGGGTGCGCTGGCGGCGCTGGAGACGTTCTACTACGCGCTCAACACCAAGGACCTGGAGACGCTGGTCGCCGGCTGGGCCGATGATCCGTTGGTGCAGTTGAACAACCCGATCGGCGGGATCCTGCGGTCGCGGGAAGCTGTGCGGTCGCTCTATCAGCGGCTGTTCGCGGGGTCGCTGGATGTGCAGGTGACGTTCGGCGACGCGGCGACGTACTGGCTGGAGGGCTCGGTGGTGTTCGCGGGGCGCGAGGTCGGGACCTACCGGCATCCGGAGTTGGGTGAACGGCCGTTGCAGATCCGGACGACGCGCATCTTCGCGTACGACGGGGTGTGGCAGCAGGTGCATCACCACGGGAGCATCGACGATGCCGAGGCGCTCGCCGCCTATCAGCAAGCCGTCCGAGGTTAGGTCCAGCGCGAGCGGGCGAGGAGGGCTGCGGTTGCGGCTGTTCCCGCGGTCGACGTGCGGAGGACAGTGTCGCCGAGGCGGACCGGCTCGACCTCGAAGGTCTTGAGCTCGGTCGGGGCGATGCCGCCTTCCGGGCCGATGACGAGGACGATGTCGCCCGACGTCGGGACGTCCAGCGACGCGAGTGGGACGGTTGCCTCTTCGTGCAGTACGACGGGGAGCGCTGCGCCGGCCACGAACTCCGCGACGTCGGCCGTCGACGCGAGCGGCGCGACCTCCGCGAACCACGGACGCCGCGACTGCTTGCTCGCCTCGAATGCCCACGCCCGCCATTTCGCGAGCATCTTCTCCACCCGCTCCGGGTTCGCCCGGAACTGACTGCGCTCCGCGTTCCACGGCACGATCACGTCGACGCCGACCTCGGTCAGCATCTCCACCGCGAGCTCGGCCCGCTCCCCTTTCGGCACCGCCTGGACCACAACCACCCGCGGCGCGGGCGCCGGCGCACTCCCGCGCTCGTCAACCGCCACCGTCAACGCAGTCTTCGAAGCATCCACCACGGGCCCTTCAGCCCAGGCCCCGCGCCCATCCGTCAGCCGAACGCGCTCCCCACGCCCGATCCGCCGGACAACCGCCGCGTGCCGCCCCTCTGCACCATCCAGGGTCAGCTCGGCACCGGACAGGTCTTCCAGGTGGAAGACCGCGACACCCATTTAGTGGGTGCCGAAGGCGTCGCGGAGGCGGCCGAAGACGCCCTTGTGGGTGGCTTGGACCTGGCCCTGGGGGCGTTCCTCGTCGCGGGCGACCGCCAGTTGGCGCAGGAGGTCGGCCTGGGCGTCGTCGAGCTTCGTCGGGGTCTCGACGATCACCTGGACGATCAGGTCGCCGCGGCCCGCGTGACGCAACCTCGGTACGCCGCGCGCGGTCAACGTCAGCCCCGTCCCGGACTGCGTACCCGGCCGGATCTCCAGCGGCGTCGTCTCGCCCTCGAGGGTCGGCAGGTCGATCGTCGTACCCAGCGCGGCCGCCGTCATCGGCAGCGTGACCGTGCAGTGCAGGTCGTCGCCGTTGCGGGTGAAGATGTCGTGCGGCTCGACCTCGATCTCGACGTACAGGTCGCCGGCCGGTCCGCCGCCGGGGCCGACCTCGCCCTGGCCGGACAGCTGCACCCGGGTCCCGCTGTCGACGCCGCCGGGGATCTTCACGGTGACGGTCCGGCGCGAGCGCACCCGTCCGTCGCCGGCGCACTCGACGCACGGGCTCGGGATCGTGGTGCCGTAGCCGCGGCAGTTCGGGCACGGGCGCATCGTCCGCACCTCGCCGAGGAACGACCGCTGCGTGTGCGTGACCTCGCCACGTCCGTGGCAGATCTCGCACGTGACCGGCTCGGACCCGGCAGCAGCGCCGGACCCGCTACAGGTCGGACACAGTACGGCGGTGTCGACCTTGAGCTCCCGCGTCGTACCGAAGGCCGCCTCGGCCAGGTCGATCCGCAGCGGGATCAGTGCATCCTGACCGCGCCGCGTCCGCGGTCGCGGCCCACGGGTCGCGCCGCCGGTCTGGCCGAAGAACGCGTCCATGATGTCGGTGAACGTGAACGCCTGCCCGAACCCGGCACCACCAGGCCCGGCGCCCGCGGTGGCGAACGGATCGCCGCCGAGGTCGTGCATCTGCCGCTTCTGCGGATCACTGAGCACCTGGAACGCGCGCCCGATCTCCTGGAACTTCTGGTGGGCGTCCTCGGAGTCGTTCACATCCGGGTGGTACTGGCGTGCCAGCTTGCGGTACGCCTTCTTGATCTCGTCCGCTGACGCGTCACGGCTGACGCCGAGGACGGCGTAGTAATCGGTGCTCATACTCCAGACCAGGGGGTTGTCATCATCAGGATTCGGCGAGGATCTGGCTGACGTAGCGCGCGACAGCCCTCACCGCGCCCATTGTGCTCGGGTAGTCCATGTGGGTCGGGCCGACGATGCCGAGGGTGGCCAGCGCCTCCGACTTGGACCCGTAGCCGGTCGCGACCACCGACGTGGTGGCCAGCTCCTCGAACGGGTTCTCGTGACCGATGCGGACGGTCAGGGTCTGCGGGTTGGTCGCCTCGCCGAGCAGCCGGAGCAGGATGACGTGCTCCTCGAGCGCCTCCAGCACCGGCTTGACGTTGCGCTCGAAGTCATCGCCGTAGCGCGTCAGGTTCGCGGCGCCGCCGACCGCGATCCGCTGCTCGCCGACCTCGTCGGTGAACGCTTCGAGCAGCGTGGTGACGATCGACGCGACCAGCGACCGGTCCGCCGGCGCGAACAGCTCGGGCACGCCCGCCAGCGACGTGGTCGCATCGGTCAGCCGCTGCCCGGCCAGGACGGTGTTGAGTCGTGAACGCAGGTCTGCGATCAGCTGCTCGTCGACGTCGTGCGGGTGCTCGACGATCCGCTGCTCGACGCGGCCGTTGCTGGTGATCAGCACCAGCAACAGCCGCCGCGGGCTCATCGTGACGACCTCGATGTGCCGCACGCTCGACCGGTTGAGCGACGGATACTGCACGATCGCGACCTGGCGGGTGATCTGCGCGAGCAGCCGGACCGTACGGCGGACGACGTCGTCCAGGTCCACCGCACCGGCCAGGAACGACGTGATCGCCTTCTTCTCCGCGACCGACAACGTCTTGACCGTGCTCAGCTTGTCCACGAACAGCCGGTATCCGGCGTCGGTCGGGATCCGGCCGGCGCTGGTGTGCGGCTGGGTGATGTACCCCTCCTCCTCCAGCGCGGCCATGTCGTTGCGGACCGTGGCCGGCGATACGCCGAGATTGTGCCGGTCCACCAGCGCCTTCGACCCGATCGGCTCATGGGTCGCCACATAGTCCTCGACGATGGCGCGGAGCACATCCAGCTTGCGGTCGTCCAGCACGCGCGCACCACCCTTTCTCGATCGACCTTGGCACTCGAAAGTTCCGAGTGCCAGTCTACCGAGCCGTGGGAGCCGACACGGACACGCTGCGGCGTGGGGCGGATCTCATGCTGTCTCGGGCGACGCTCCCAACGGTACGGCGGCAGGCCGCTCGACCGTACTCGCGACGTCCACAGGCTGATCCTGGACCGCCGCATCGAGCAGTGACTCGAGTACGTCGAGCACGTGGTAGGCCAACGCTCCGTCAGCACGGTGTGGCTCACCGCGACGCAATGCCCGTGCCATGTCCGCGACACCGACGCCCCGACCAGCACCGGCATACCCACCGGCGACGGGGACCTCGGTCCACTCGCGCTGCGCCGCCGTGGCGATCTCGACCGTGCCGTCGAAGCCATTCGGGTCAGGCACCGACAGGCTGCCCTCGGTCCCGTGTACTTCGATCCGCGGCAGCCGGGCGGCCCAGACGTCGAACGACATCAACACCGTGGTCAGCGCACCGGACTCGTGCTCCAGCACGCCCGTGACGTGCGTGGGCACCTCGACCGGGAACGTCGTACCAGCCCGCGGACCGGTGTGGACCTTGCGCTCCTGCTTCGACTGACCAGCTCGCGCGGTGACCCGGCGTACCGGACCGAGCAGGGTGACCAGACTGGTCACGTAGTACGGCCCCATGTCGAGGACCGGGCCGCCACCCGGCTGGTAGTAGAACTCCGGCGCCGGGTGCCACAGCTCGTGGCCCGGTGTGGTGAAGGCCGCGAAGGCAGCATGCGGTACGCCGATGTCGCCGCGGTCGATCACCGCGCGAGCGGTCTGGGTCCCGGTGCCGAGCACGGTGTCCGGTGCGCAGCCGACGCGGAGGTTGTTGGCGGCGGCGTACTTGAGCAGCGGCTCGGCGGCGGTGCGGTCCGCGGCCAGCGGCTTCTCGCCGTACACGTGCTTGCCGGCTTCCATCGCGGCCTGGTGCACCGGAGCGTGCGCCGCCGGAATGGTCAGGTTGAGCACGATCTCGACGTCGTCCGCGGCGTACAGCTCGTCCGGGGTGAGTGCGCGGATGCCCTCGTGCTGGTCCGCGATCGCTTCGGCGCGGCTACGGTCCAGGTCGGCCACAGCGACCACGTCGACACCAGGCAGCTTGCCCAGGTGGTCGAGGTACGTGCCGGAGATGACTCCGGTGCCGACGATGCCGATGTTGGTCACTTGCTCGCCCACAGCAGCCCCCGCTCGATGATCGTGCGTACCTCGGGCGTCTCCAGGTCGTCCAGCTTGTGGCCGACCGTGCAGACGAAGACCTTGCCCTCACCCCAGGTGCGGGTCCAGACCGCCGGCATCACCGCGCCCTCGATCCACGGGTAGTCCGGGTGCGACTCGAACGTCGTCGTCGCGAGCACGTTGTTGGTCGGGTCGTAGTGCACGTAGTACTGCTCGGTGTGCACGTCGAAGTGCTCGATGCCCTGGACGATCGGGTGGTCGGCCTTCTCAGGCACGATGTCGACCCGGTAATCGGTGAAGCCGTGCGGGTGCGAGATGAACTGCCCGCCGGTGATGAAGCTGTAGTCGACGTTCTTGCGGAACGAGTCCGCGATCCCGCCATGCCAGCCGGCGAACCCGGTGCCGCGCCGGATCGCCGCCTCCAGACCCTTGAAGTGGTCGTCCTCGATCTCGCTCATCGTCACGCACTGCACGACGAGGTCGACGCCGTCGAGCTCGAGGTAGCTCGCGGTCGTGTCGGAGACCGTGACCTCGTAACCGTTCTCCTTCAGGAACGGGATGAACAGGTCGGTCGCCTCGACCGGGGAGTGCCCTTCCCAGCCACCTCGGACCACCACAGCACGTCGTGTCGTCACACCGACCACCCTTCGAAAGTTTCGACGTTCCGATCGGAACACTTGCGAGCCTAAGTCCCTGGAGAAGGGTTGCCAACACCGGGCGTGCCCTAGGCTCACAGGATGAGCTGGAAGTTCTGGAAGAAGGACGCTCCGAGCTTCCCTGGAGCGCCGCGGCCGCAGGACACCTTGCCGGTCGGGTCGTTCGGGATGACGGTCGAGGATGTGTTCTCGATCACTGGGCGCGGCACAGTGGTGACCGGCCGGGTCCAGGCCGGCACGGTGTCGGTCGGTGAGCAGGTGCTGCTCAGCCGTGCCGGGCAGCCGATCCTGCAGGTCGAGGTCACCGGCGTCGAGATGTTCCGCAAGATCGTCAAGACCGCGAAGGCCGGCGACAACGTCGGCCTGCTGCTCCGCGGCATCCAGCGCGACCAGGTCATCAAGGGCGACGTACTGAGCAAGTAAATCGGCAAGTAGTGTCGGAGCCATGAGTGAGTGGACCGAGATCGGCGATCGCACCTGGGTTCGGCGGTACGACGAATGGGACCTGAACGTCGGCCTGGTCGTCGGATCCGAAGGCGCTCTGGTGATCGACACCCGCGCCACCACCGAAGAGGCCGAGCAGTTGCGTGAACACATCCGCGAGCTGACCGACCTGCCCGTCCGCTGGGTTGTCAACACCCACGCACACTTCGACCACGTCGCCGGCAACAGCGTCTTCACCGACGCCACCGTCTACCTGCACGAGAACGCCGCGGCCGAAGAGAACCTCGCCGGTACGACGTTCGCCGCCGCCAAGGTGATCGACCTCGGCGACCGTCGCGTCGAGCTCTTGTACGTCGGCAACGCGCACACGTCCGGCGACACGGTCGTCGTCGTACCGGATGTGGATGTGGTCTTCGTCGGCGATCTGATCGAGGAGTCGGCGCCCCCGTCGTACGGCGAGGACTCGTTCCCGCTCGAGTGGCCGGACACGATCGAGGCCGCGGTCGGGATGATGACCGCGGCAACCAAGATCGTTCCCGGGCACGGCGCCGTCGTCGACATCGAGTTCGCCCGCGACCAGGCGATCGAGCTCGGCAGAGTCGCCAACACGATCTCGACGCTGCACCACGCCGGTACGCCGCTCGACGCTGCGCTCGAGCACACCGAGGACTGGCCGTGGCCGGTCGAGAAACTCCAGGACGCGATCCGCCGCGGCTACCAGGCCTTGGGCACGCCGCAACGGCCGAGCCTGCCGCTTCTCGGCCCGGGATGACCTTTCGGGTAGTTGTCCGTTGACACGACGTCATCTCGTCGCGCAACTTGTTCGGAACGGACATCGCCCGACCCGGATGAGGTGGGACCTGTGGCCACTCTTGAGCAGACTGTTCACTCCGATGGACGAGTCGAACTGACCGATCCCGACGCGCTGGCGAACAGTCCGTACGCGAACGCCGAACTCGCGCCGACCCGGTTGCCCGAGCGGACCTGGACGACGTACAACTACGCGGCGTTGTGGATGGGGATGGCGCACAACATCCCCAGCTACCTGCTCGCCTCCGGGCTGGTCGCGATCGGGATGAACTGGCTGCAGGCGTTCCTCACGATCACGCTGGGGAACCTGATCGTGCTCGTGCCGCTGCTGCTGAACAGTCACGCCGGAACGAAGTACGGCATCCCGTTCCCGGTGTTCGCGCGGGCGTTCTACGGCGTCCGCGGTGCGAACTTCCCGGCGCTGCTGCGGGCGTTCATCGCCTGCGGCTGGTTCGGGATCCAGACCTGGATCGGCGGCCAGGCGATCTACGTCATCGTCGGCGAACTGTTCGGCAAGGGTTGGCTGAACGCGTCGGCGATCGGCGGCCACCCATGGACGATGTGGCTGAGCTTCGCGTTCTTCTGGGTGCTGCAGATGGTGCTGATCTTCCGCGGTATCGAGGGTCTGCGCCGGTTCGAGAACTGGGCGGCGCCGCTGGTGACGGTCGCGTTCGTGGCGCTGATGGTCGCGATCCTGGTCAAGGCCGGCGGTTTCGGGCCGATCCTGTCGCAGCCGTCGAAACTCGGCTGGGACGCCGACTTCTGGAAGATCTTCGCGCCGTCGCTGATGGGCATGATCGCGTTCTGGGCCACGCTGTCGCTGAACATGCCGGACTTCACCCGGTTCGGAAAGGGCCAGCGGCAACAGGTCTGGGGACAGATCATCGGGCTGCCGACGACGATGTCGTTCATCGCACTGGTCTCGATCATCACCACCTCCGGCACTGTCGTGCTGTACGGCTCGGCCATCTGGGACCCGGTCGAGCTCACCCGCCGGTTCGAGAACCCGGTGATCGTCACGATCGGCCTGATCATGGCGATCCTCGCGACGATGTCCTGCAACGTCGCGGCCAACGTGGTGAGTCCGTCGTACGACTTCGCGAACGCGTTGCCGCGCTGGCTGAACTTCCGGACCGCGGGTCTGGTGACCGGCGTGATCGGCATCGTGATCCAGCCGTGGCGGCTGATCTCGGACCCGTCGATCTACATCTTCGTCTGGCTGTCGTTCTACGGCGGTCTGCTCGCCTCGGTGGCCGGTGTGCTGATCGCGGGGTACTGGCTGATCGACCGCACCAACCTGTTCCTCGCGGATCTGTACCAACCGAACGGCCGCTACTGGTACTCCGCCGGCTGGAACTGGCGCGGTGTCGTCGCGACCCTCCTCGGCTCACTGCTCGCGGTCGGAGGCGCGTACTCGAACCCGGGCGCCGGCCCGTTCCCGCAGGACGGCCTGATCCCGTTCCTCAAGCCGCTCTACGACTACTCGTGGGCCGTCGGTCTGGTCGTCGGTTTCCTGGCGTACTTCGCCCTCACACTGACCGCGCCGAGCCGCCAGTCGACCGCGTCGCATGCCGCTCCGTCTTACTAGAGTGGGCGCGTGGCTGACAGGTATGGGAACGACGTACTCAGTGGGGACTGGCGTAAGCCGAAGAACGGGCGGACCGTCGAGGTCGCGATCGAGAAGGGGATGGTCGTCGAGGAGCCCACGTCGGGGTTCGTCGGCGCGATCGTGCGCTGGGAGCACGGCGTCGTCGATCTCGAGGACCGGCACGGCAAGATCCGCACGTACCCGCTCGGTCCGGGCTTCTGGATCGACGGCAAACCGGTCAGCCTGAGGCCGCCGAAGAAGGCCGGCCCGGCGAAGAAGACCCGCACCGCGTCCGGCTCGGTCGCGGTCGACAACGTCCGGGCCAAGGTCGCGCGCGCCAGCCGGATCTACGTCGAGGGCCGGCACGACGCCGAGCTGGTCGAGAAGGTCTGGGGTGACGACCTGCGGATCGAGGGCGTCGTGGTCGAGTACCTCGAGGGCGTCGACGATCTGGTCGAGATCGTCAACCGGTTCCAGCCCGCCCCCGGCCGGCGCCTCGGCGTACTCGTCGATCACCTGGTCGAGGGATCGAAGGAGTCGAAGATCGCCGCGCAGGTCAGCAACCGCTACGTGCACGTTGTCGGCCACCCGTTCATCGACATCTGGGAAGCGGTGAAGCCGTCGTCGGTCGGGATCAAGGCGTGGCCGCGGATCCCGAAGGGCCAGGACTGGAAGAAGGGCGTGCTGCAGTCGTTCGGCTGGCCGGCCACCGATCAGGCCGACGTGGCCGCCGCCTGGAAACACATCCTGTCCAAGGTCAACAGCTTCGCCGACCTGGACCCGGCGCTGCTCGGCCGGGTCGAGGAGCTCATCGATTTCGTGACTCTGGACTGATCTCCGGCATCCGCCGCTCGAGCCACGCGCGGATCCGGCGGCGGGCGCGTCGTACATACCAGGTGACGACGCCGAGCACGGCGCTCAAGGCAAGCACTGCTCCGGCGAGAAGCGCTGCGATGATGCGTACGGCGTCGACGGTGCCCGCGAGGATCAGCAGCAGGATGCCGATCACAGCTGTTGCTGCAGGCAACCACGGCTCGAAGATCTGCGGCCGCTGCGCCGGCGTCAGCTTGGCGCCGCGGACCATCCGCTCCCAGGCCGTCTGCCGGGCCGGCTCGGTGAACCAGCGCGCCGTACGCAGCAGCCACGAACCGGGCTGGTGCTTGCGGCCCGCAGCTGCCTTCACCCAGTTGCCGACCTCGGGACCGAGACCGGACGAGACGTCGACCATCCGGTCGGCAATGCCCTTGGTGATCGCACGGCCCTCGGGCGACGCGTTGAGCTCGTTGCGCATCGTCACCAGCGCGCCGATGCCGGCATCGACCGGGAAGTCCCTGGCCAGCCGCTCGATCCGCTCGGCGACCGCTTTGATCTCCCAGCCCTCGGCCTGCAGCACCTGCCGCTGGGTCTCGCGGATCCAGTCCCCGTCCGCACCGAGCATCGCGCCGAGATGCGCGACGCAGTGCAGCCGGCCCATCAACCAGTCCCACCGCCGCCAGTCGGCCGCACCGAACGCGCCGAAGTGCCCGACCTGACTGCCGTACAGGATGCGCTCGTTGAGCTGGTTCGCGATCGAGCCTTCCTGGAGTTCGTCGAGTACGGCGAGTGGGATGTCCGGCCCGAGCCGGAGGAACTGGAACGGCGCGCTGCGCTGCTGCGGCGTGCGTGCCGACGTACAACGAGACACGATCTCTACTTCGAGCGCGGTGTCGACGAGCTCCCAGCCGACGACCGCGACCAGCTCGGCGAACGCGTCACCGAGCGCTCGCTGGATCTGCAACTGTTCGAAGATGTCGTTCAGCCCGACCGCAACAGCCTCCGCGCCACCGGCCGGTCGCAGGTCCAGATCCGCCGCGGCCAACGCGACGTCGAGAGCGTCGCGGACGGCCTGCACCTTCATCAGACAATCGCTCGTGGCGGTCAGCCGCTTGTCCAGCTCCGCGCGCTCGGCGCGCGGCGCCTTGCTGATCTGATTGCGCAGCGAACGCAGGATCAGCCGGACGGTGCGCTCGGCCGCCCCGGTCCCCCACAGCCAGCTCGGGTTGCCGTCGGCATCGTTGCGTACGGCGGTCGTCGAACCGTCCGGCCCCGGCACCCACGGATGCTCTGTCGCGAGGATCTCGTCGATCTCCGACTCCGACAGCGCGGTCGCGGCATCCAGCACGGTCGACTGGTCGTGGCTCGCGATCGTCACGGCCTCCCACACCCCGCCGGCCGCACGACCTCGCGAGTACACCGGTTGCAGCGCGGTCGCGGCCGCCTTCAACCGGGCGCGCTCTTCTGGTTGCTTCAGGCAACGGTCGAAGAGCCGCTGGGTATCCGACCAGGACGCGTCCGCCTCCAGCAGCAACCGCTCGAGCTGCTCGACGTCGGACCGGAAGTCCACCTCGCGCGGGAACTGCACCGCGGACAATGCGGCCACCCGCCAGCTCGGCTCCTTCGCACCTGGCAACGCAGTCGACGCGTGCCCGATCCCCGCGGACGGCACGACGTACAGCACGTAGCGGGTGGCCTTGCCGGTCACCGGCCGCCGGGCGACCACGTCGAGCACCGGACCGAACGGCGCGTTGTCGAGCACGCCGCCGTCCACCAGCCACGATCCCGCCTCGGCCGGACCGGGCTGTATCCGCGGCGGGCTCGCGGCCAGCTCGGGCGTCTCCAGCACCGGACCGAACGCGGCCGGGAACGACGCGGACGCGCGCGCCGCCCGCGCGAGCAGCTCGGTGTCCTTCAGCCCGTTCTTGTCCTTGACCGAGAACTTGCGCCTGGCCCCGTCGTACGTCGGGGCATCCTCGCTCGTGAACCCGTACAGGTACCGATGATCGGGCACGACGAATGCCTGCCCGGCCGCGTCCCGGGCCTTGAACTGCTGCACGCCGAGCCCGGATGCCGTGACGAACAACGTCACAGGCTCCTCGGCGTCGCTGTCACCCGCGTCGGCCACGCCCTTGAGCAGGTCCTCGAGTTGCTGCAGGAAATACTTGCCGTCGAGCACCGATGTCGTCTTCACGCCGGCCGACGGCACCAGTTTGCCGACGTCGAGCGATCCGAGCCCGACCCACTTCTGCCGCAGCCAGGGACCGTCGTCGCCGTCGGGGTCCAGCGTCGAACCGTTCGCGATCGCTGTCGCCAGCAACGAACCGTTCAGCCCGCCGGCACTCGTCCCCGCGATCACGTCGACCACCACGCGCCGCCGCTCCTCGCCCCGATGGCACAACTCCCGCCAGCGGTCCGCTAGCACAGCGTCGTACGGCTGGGACGGCGGCGCGTCGGACCCGCCGGACGCCCGCCGGATCAGATCCAGCTCGTGCGTCACCCCGCCCATCCAGACCGCCAGGCTGACACCACCGTTCAGAACCAGCGCGATCCGGATCTCGTGGTCGGTCATTCAGGTCCCCCTTTTGTTCTTAGGGATATCACGGATGCACCGTTGTCGCAGCGGAGAGTGAACAAAAGGTTGTCGCGGTCTGCACAGAGGGTCATTCTGGGTCGTGGGGGTGGTTGTCATGCGAGCGTTGGTTGCGACGGTCTCGGTGGCAGTCCTGTTGCTGACGGGGTGCTCGTCGAGCGATGGGGGTACGCCGACGCCCGCGGTGACCGTGACCGCCGACGACACCACTGAACCGGCACCCGAACCGACCGATGCCGAGTCGACCCAACCCGAGCAGAAACAACCGTCGATCAGCATCGCGTCGCTCCCGATCGGCGGCTCGTCCGTCGACGACCAGCATCCGAACTGCTACTCGGTCAGCTTGACCGACACCTCGCTCCCGGCCGGCACCACGATCGAGTTGGGTTCGGCAACCTTCAAGCCCGAGGGCGTCTTCGCGGCTGATCAGCAGTCCTGCCCCGGAGACCTTCCAGCCTGCCCCGGCGTCCGGTGGACGGCCGACCAGCACGACACCTGCTACGTCGGCGTCCGCCAGCTCGCCGGCTCCGGCAGCACCACTCTCGAGGTTCCGGGCCAGGCAACGTGCGAGAGTCAGTCCGACTGCGACAGTCTGCTCGGCCGGAGTGGCAGCCAGATCGTCCTGACGGCCGTGCCGACCGAGACGCCTGAGACGCCCGAAACGCCTGAAACGCCGACGGGCTGAGATGGCCGACGAACGGTCGCAGGCTGAGCGCTGGATCAGCTTCGCCGCCGGCATCATCACGCCGGTGACGCTGCTCAGCGCACTGCTGTTCTACTTCGGCTACGTCTCCTCGCGTTCGCAGTACGAGTACTTCGGGATCGACGTCGACACGATCGGCCTGAGCACGCAGGACTACGTGATGCGCAGTCCACAGCCGCTGCTCGTCCCGCTCCTGGTGATCACGTTGCTCGCGGTGGCCGCTCTTCTTCTGCACAACGCGATCCACCCGACCCCCGTCGCAGTACGCCGCGCCGCCCGCGTCGCAGTACTGATCCTCGTCGTGGGCGTAGCCGGTCTCCTCGCCTATCCACTCATCGGCCAGCTTCCGTACTACGCCCTGATCGTCCCCGCCGTGATCGGGTTCGCGGCCGCGGCGCTTGCCTACCTCACCTATCTCCGCCGCAAAGCCGACCCGACCCTCGGCCCGCAACGCGTCCTCATCGCGCTCCTCGCCGTCGCGACCGTCACCTGCGCCTTCTGGGCAACCGCGACCACAGCGCAGTACTCCGGCCGCGGCCTGGCCCGCGCCGACGCCCGCCACCTGAACCGCTTCCCGGTCGTCATCCTCGACACCAAGGAGAAGCTGGCCCTCCGCTCTCCCGGCATCGAAGAAACCACCCTCCGCGCCGGCACCGGCCAGACCTTCAACTACCGCTACCGAGGCCTCCGCCTCCTCGTCGTAGGCCAGAACCGCCTCTTCCTGGTCCCCCAGACCTGGTCCCCCTCCAACACCACCGTCGTCATCCCCCTCGACGACTCGATCCGCGTCCAGTTCCAATTCCAGAACGACCCGCCCTAGCCCCAAGCAGGTCGGACGAAGGTCAGGCGCTGTCGCGGATGATGAGTTCGGTGTTGTAGATCTCGGGGCTGGTGAGGTGTGCTCCGCCGATCTTGGCCAGCAGGATTTCGGCGAGGCGGGCGCCGAGTTGTTCGACCGGCTGGCGGACTGTGGTGAGTTTGGGTGTGGTCGTGGTGGCCAGGACCGAGTCGTCGAAGCCGACCACCGCGACGTCGGACGGAACCCGGCGCCCGCGCTCGGACAACACCCGAAGAGCAGCAGTCGCCATCAGGTCCGACGCAACGAACAGACCATCAAGATCCGGATGCGCATCCAGCAACCGCAGCGTCGCCTGCTCGCCGCCGTCCGCCGTGAAGTCGCCGTACTCGATCAGCGCCGGCAAGCCGGCTTCCTTCATCACATCCTTGTAGCCGGTCAGTCGGTCAAGACCAGCAGTCATGTCGAGCGGCCCGGCAATCGTCGCGACCTTCCGCCGGCCGATCGCGAGCAGATGCTCGACACCGGTCCGCGCACCGGCGACGTTGTCCACGTCGACGCTGGCCACCGGTACGTCGACCCCGAGCGGCCGCGCGCTGAAAACGATCGGCAACGGCAACTGCGCCAACTCCTGCAGCACGTTGTCACGACCGTGGTGGCTGATGATGATCGCGCCATCCACATGCCCGCCGCGCAAGTACCGGATGAACCGCTGGTCGTCCCCCTCAGCCGGCTCGATCAACAGCACCAACTGCGACGACGTCGGCGCCAACGTCCGGCTGACCCCACTCAGCATCCCAGCGAAGAAAGGGTCCGAGAACACCCGGCTGTCCGGCTCCGGTACGACGATCGCCACCGAATCCGTACGACGTGTCACCAGCGCGCGAGCCGCCCGGTTCGGCACATACCCCAACTGCCGGATCGCCTGCTCGACCGCGGCGACCGTCTCCGGCAACACCTTCGGCGAGCCGTTCACAACCCGCGAGACCGTCGCGCGCGACACCCCGGCGACCGCCGCAACCTGTTCCAGCGTCGGAGAACCAGACCCGTCCATCGGCCCTCCTCGGCTGTCGATCGGCCTGCCTTCACACGGTAGTACGTCCTAGGTCGAACGCGCGTCAGCCGTTGGCCACCCGCCGGGGCGTGTTGACAGATTTCTTCAGTTCCCGACCCGGGTATCGGCAACCTTCTCTGCCTGGTCGAGAGCCTGGTCCCACGCAGCATCCGGCGACTGCTTGCCGTTGTCGACCCGCGCCAGCGCGGCGCTGAAGATCTGGTTGATCTCACCGTCGCGGGGACCCTTGTGCTGCTTGAGGATCACGTTCCGGGCCCGGTTGATGAAGATCTGTCCCACCGGCGCCTTGTTGAAGTACGGATTGACCTGGGACTTCACCTGCGGGTCGTTGTACGCGTCGAGCGTCGAGGGGAACGAACCGATCTTCTTGAACACCTTGACCTGCTGCTCGGGAGCGGTCAGCCAGGCAGCCAGCTTCGCTGCCTCCTCCGGCTGCGGCGACTGGATCGGCACGGTCAGGTACGAGCCGCCCCAGTTGCCGCCACCGCCGGGGAACACGTCGGCGACGTCCCACTTGCCCTTCCCGAAGCTGCCCGCGTTGTCCTGGATCACGCCGAGCAGCCAGCCCGGGCATGCCATCGTCGCGAACTTGTCGGTGCGGAAGGCCGCGTTCCACTCGTCGCTCCAGGCGACGAGCCCGGCGGACAGACCGTCCTTGCTCCCGGCCACGACCTGGTTCCAGGTCGACTTCAGTCGCGGGTTCTCGTCGGCGAGGAAGCGGTCCTCGTTGGAGTAGTACGCCTGGATCAGCTGGTTGCGCATCGCCTCCCAGGTCAGTACGGCGGAGTCGTACCAGGCCGAACCATGAACGCGCTGCTTGAACTTCCGCCCGGTCGCGAAGTACGACGGCCAGTCCTGGAACAGCTTCGCGACCTCCGTCCGGTCGGTCGGCAGCCCGGCCTTCGCGAACAGGTCGCGCCGGTAGCAGATCGCCTCCGGCCCGATGTCGGTGCCGTACCCGATGATCTTCCCGTCCTGGGTGGTCGCGCCGGCCACCTTCCAGTCGAGCCAGCGGTCCTTCAGGTCGTTCGCGCCGTACTGCCGCAGGTCGACGAACTTGTCGGCCTTGGCCAGGTACTTGTAGATCCAGCTGACCTCCATCGCCTCGATGTCGGCCAGACCGGTCCCGGACGCGAGGTTCGCGTCCAGGTTCTTGACGTGGTCGTCGACCGTCTTCGCGTGCTGCTGGACGATCGTGATGTTCGGGTGCGCGGCCTCGTACTCCGCGTACAGGTCGTCGTACCCGAACTCGTTGAACGTGGCGATGGTGAGCTCGATCTTCGGCCCGTTCTTCGTGGCAGCGCTCGGATCGGACGAACTGGAACCGCCGCCGCAGGCCGCGGTGACG
Organism: Kribbella sp. NPDC049584; assembly: GCF_040675555.1. Lineage (NCBI taxonomy): Bacteria > Bacillati > Actinomycetota > Actinomycetes > Propionibacteriales > Kribbellaceae > Kribbella > Kribbella sp. NPDC049584. The sequence goes on along the minus strand of NZ_JBFAPF010000002.1, from coordinate 326,416 downwards.
AGCAGAACCGCGGCGCAGGCCAGCAGTCCGGCGATGGGGCGGTAGCGGGCACTGGGCCGCATGTGACGTGCTCCCTGGAACTTGGACGGAGTTGAGAGCGCTCTCGGATCGCGAAAGTGACCTGAGTCTCAATCGTCCAAACCGGATATGTCAAGCACTCCCCGGTCACCCTGAGATACGACCCCCACCAAGTCCTGACATAGTGTCACCGCTGGTCACCCTGCGAATCCCGACGATCACCGAGGGATGCACACGTTGGGAGTTAGCTGTGAGTGACCGGCCTCAGGGCAGCAGGTCGCGAACGACCGCGTCGGCCAGCAGCCGGCCTCGGTCGGTCAGCACCAGGCGGTCGCCGGTCAGCACCGCGAGGCCGTCCTCGACTACCTGAGCAGCGGCGGCGCGGCCGGGCTCGTCCAGGACCTCTCGCGGTAGGCCGGCCTCCAAGCGCACCTCGAGGAGGACTCGTTCGATGCGGCGGGTTTCCTCGTCGAGGATTTCGCGGGCTTGGGCCGGGCTTTCGTCGGCGTTGAGGCGTTCGGCGTATGCGCTGGGATGCTTCACGTTCCACCAGCGGGTGCCGCCCACGTGGCTGTGGGCGCCAGGGCCGATGCCCCACCAGGTGTCGCCGCGCCAGTAGAGCTCGTTGTGGCGGCAGCGGGCCGCCGTACTGCGGGCCCAGTTGGAGACCTCGTACCAGCGCAGACCTTCGGCGGAGAGCAGCTCGTCGGCCAGGATGTACTTGTCGGCCAGATCGTCGTCGTCCGGCATCGGCAGTTCACCGCGCCGGATCCGCCGCGCGAGCTGCGTCCCGTCCTCGACGATCAACGCGTACGCGCTGACGTGGTCGGGCTGAGCGGACAGCGCCGACTCGAGCGAGGCGCGCCAGTCGTCCAGTGACTCGCCCGGGGTGCCGTAGATCAGATCGAGGTTGACGTGCTCGAAGCCGGCCGCGGTCGCCTCCTTGACCGCCTGCAACGCGCGCCCAGGGGTGTGCTGGCGGTCGAGGATCTTGAGCACATGCGACGACGCACTCTGCATGCCAAAGCTGACCCGATTGAAGCCGACGGCCCGCAGCTCCTCGAGGTACGCGGGGTCGACCGACTCCGGGTTGGCCTCGGTCGTCACCTCCGCGCCGGGAGCCAGCCCGAATTCGTCGCGAACGGCGGCCAGCATCTTCCCGAGATCGGCGGCCGGCAGCAACGTCGGCGTACCGCCCCCGAAGAATACGGTGTCGACCGGACGGTCGAGCTCCCCCAGCACGCGACGAGCCAGTCGCACCTCGCGGACGGCGGTCTCGGCGTACGACGCCTGCGACCCACCGCCACCGAGCTCCTTGGCGGTGTACGTGTTGAAGTCGCAGTAGCCGCACCGCGAGGCACAGAACGGCACATGAAGGTAGAACCCCAACGGCCGGTCCGCGGCTTCGCGCACGGCGGACTCCGGCAACGCCCCGTCCCGGGGCGCAACCTCCCCCTCGGGCACTGTTGACGGCACCCACCTATCCTACGGACCTCTTTTTCTTGATCGGATCTCCGTCGTTCCGTGGTCACACGATGTCCGGAAATGGCTACATTCGGCGTATGGACACCGAGGCTCAGCCTGTCGGACGTCGCACCCGGAACGCGGTCGTGGTCGCGATCATGCTCGGAATGTTGCTCGCGGCCCTCGATCAAACGATCGTCGCAACCGCGCTGCCCACCATCGTCAGTGACCTCGGCGGCGCCAACCACCTGTCCTGGGTCGTCACGTCGTACCTGCTCGCCGAGACGATCATGACCGCGCTGGTCGGCAAGTTCGGCGACCTGTACGGACGCAAGCCGATGTTCCTGATCAGCGTCGTGCTGTTCCTCGCCGGCTCGGCCCTGTGCGGGATGGCCGACTCGATGCTGTGGCTGGTCGGCTCCCGCGCGATCCAGGGCCTCGGCGCCGGCGGGATCATGGTGACCGCGATGGCCGTGATCGCGGACGTCGTACCGCTGAGCGAACGCGGGAAGTACCAGGGCGTGATGGGCTCGGTCTTCGGTGTCTCGACCGTCGCCGGTCCGCTGCTCGGCGGGCTGTTCGTCGACCACCTGAGCTGGCGCTGGGCGTTCTACGTGAACATCCCGCTCGGCATCGTCGTACTGGTCGTTGCCTCGATCACGTTGCCGTCGGTGAAGGCCGCGATCGAGCCGAAGATCGACTATCTCGGCATCCTGTTCATCGGTCTCGCCGCGACCGGGCTGACGCTGGTGACGACCTGGGGCGGCAACGAGTACGACTGGACGTCGCCCGTCATCATCTCGATGGCGATCGGCTCACTGGTTGCCCTCGGCCTCTTTGTCCTGGTCGAGCAACGAGCCGCGGAGCCGTTGCTGCCGTTGCGTTTGTTCCGGTCCGGGGTGTTCACGGTATGCGCGGTGATGAGCTTCATCATCGGGTTCGCGATGCTCGGCGGGGTCACGTACCTACCGACGTACCTGCAGTTCGTGCACGGCGCCTCGGCGACCGAGTCCGGCCTGCAGATGCTGCCTCTGGTCGGCGGTCTGCTGGTTGCGTCGGTCGTAACCGGTCAGACGATCAGCAAGACGGGTCGTTACCGCGTGTTTCCGATCGTCGGCACGATCCTCATCGGGGTCGGGCTGTTCCTGCTGTCCCTGCTCGACAACTCCACGTCGTACGTCGTGACGGCCGGCTACATGGTCGTCCTCGGACTGGGTGTCGGCCTGTGCATGCCGGTCCCGACGGTCGTTGTCCAGAGCACCGTCGACTACGCGGATCTCGGCGTCGCGACGTCCGGGGTGAGCTTCCTGCGCACGATGGGCAGCTCGTTCGGGGTGGCAGTGTTCGGGTCGATCTACTCCCACCAACTGCCGGTTCACCTGGCCGAAGCCGTCCGGGCCACCGGCGCGGATCCCCGCGTGGTGACGACGGTCGACGGCGTGCGCAAGCTCCCTGACTCGATGCGGTCGGCGGTCACAGCGGCGTACGCCGACTCCTTGCACACCGTGTTCCTGTGGGCCGTCCCGGTGGCCGCACTCGGGTTCATCACTGCGCTGCTGCTGAAGGAGGTCCCGCTCCGCGACTCCGCGCGCATGGCCGCTTCCGATGTCGGCGAGAACTTCGCGGCCCCGGCGTCGTTCGACTCCGAGCACGAGCTGCAGAAGCTCGCGGCACTCGTCGTACAACACCACAAGCGCAACCCCGCGCCCGAGGTCCTGGCCGAGTCCGGTATCCCGCTCACCAACGCCCAGGCCTGGATGATCATGCGCGTCTTCCGCGGCGGCGCCGAGAAAGGCTCGGCGACCCTGGCCGAGATCACCGGCGACCTGCGCATGCCACCCGGCGCGCTCGAACCGCTCGCCGACCAACTGGTTGCCGACGGCTACCTTTCCGAGACGCTCGGGCACTACCGCTTCACCCAACTCGGCATGGAGATGTTCCAGCGCTTCGTCGGCGCCTTCCGCATCTGGATGCTCGACCGCCTCACCGACTGGGACCCCGAGAACTCCGAAGCCTTCTCCCACGCCGTGGACCGCATCGCCGAACAAATGATTGATCAGGGCCAATCGCTCACCACGGGCAAACACGCCGCGGCCCTGGCCAGTACTCCGTAGCTTCGCCGGGTGCCTCATGCTTGGGGGATGGCTGATGGGGACGTGGCGGCGGCTCTGGCCGGCAGCTTCCTCGGAGGGCTGCCGGCTGAGCTGATCGAGCGGTTGCTGGCGACGGGTGATCGGATCGATTACCCGGCCGGCAGCACGCTGTATCGCGAGCGGTCCACGCCGCGCGCCGTGCTGGTTGTTCGGGGATTGCTGCGCGTCTACATGTCCTCGCCGGAAGGGCGTCAGGTGACAGTCCGGTACGCGCGGGCTCGCGACGTACTCGGGATCGCCGTACTGGTCGCGGGCCCGGCCGATGTCGGCGTACAGACGCTGGCCGAATGCACGCTCTTCCGGATCGACGCCGGGTTGTTGACGACTGCGGCGCGCTCCGACAGCCGGGTCGGGTGGGTGCTCGCGGAGGAGCTCAGTCGACGGCTGTACGAGAACCTGCAGCAGACCGCGGTCAACGCCTTCGGCACAGTGCGACAGCGGGTGGCCTCTCACCTGCTCGACCTAGCGTCGACTCAGCAGGGTCCCCGCGGCGAGCTCGTCGCGCGGGTGTCCCAGCAGGAACTGGCGGATTCCGTCGGTTCGGTCCGCGAGGTGGTGGCGCGCGTACTGCGCGAGTTCCGGCTGGCCGGGCTGGTTGCCACGTCCGCCGACAAGGTCCACGTCCTCGATCCGACCGGTCTCCACGACCAGACCTGGAACCCGGACGACGCGTGACCTCGGTTACGCCCGCGCACTACAAAAGTCACAGACGCGGCTGCAGCTCTCCCGAAGACTGATGCCCTCGGCCCCGAATCCGTCGGGGCCTGGAGGGAGTTCAGATGTCCACGAAAGCGACCAGATTGCCGGCGCGGACCGGCACCGGTGACCCCGTCAAGGCGGTGTCGGTGATCAGCACCGGTAGCGTCGAGATCCACCCCGAACACGCCTACGGCTCGCGGAAGCCTTTGTACTGGTGGCTGCTCACGTCCCGCCGCTGGCTGCCGCCGCGCCCGATCAACGTGTACGTCATCGAGCACGCGAACGGACTGGTGTTGTTCGACACCGGTCAGGATCGCGCCTCGGTGACCGATCCGTCGTACTTCCCGGGCGGGTTCAACGGGGTCGTGTACGACCGGTTGGCCAAGTTCCACATTGCCGAGCACGAAACACTCGACGCGCAACTGGGCACCCTCGGGTACTCGACCGCCGACGTCGACAAGGCGGTCATCTCGCACCTGCACCAGGACCACATCGGCGGGATCCCCCACCTCGGCGGCAGCGAACTGCTGATCACCCGGGCGGAATGGGACCAGCTGTCCGGATTCTCGCCCGAGGGGCGCGGCTTTCTCCGGTCGCACATCGACGTACCCGGTGCGCGCTGGAAGCACATCGACTTCACCACCGACGTCGACCTGACGCCGTTTCCTCGAGCGTTCGACGTCATGGGCGACGGATCGATCCTGCTGTTCCCCACGCCCGGTCACACGCCGGGGTCGATCTCGATGCTCGTACGCCGGCGCGAGCTGCCGCCACTGCTGATGGTCGGCGACCTGACGTACGAGGCCGGCCTGCTCGAACGCCGCCAGCTTCCCGGAGTCGGCGACCGCGGCGAACTCGCACGGACCACTGACAAGGTCCTGACCCTCGCCGAACACCTGCCGGGCCTCGTCGTCCTCCCCGCCCACGACCCCACCGCGGCCCAGCGCCTCATCGACAGCTCACGGCGCCCGCAATGAAATTCACCAACACGATCCCCATCGAACGTCCGTTGGCCACGGTCTTCGCCTACCTGGCGAACCTCGAGAACCTCCCGCGGTGGAACTACGCGCTGTCCGAAACCCGGCAGCTCACCCCCGGTCCACCCGGAGTGGGCACCCGCTACCTGCAGACCCGGACGATCCCCGTCCACAGCGAGGAATCCCTGGAAATCACCGAGCTAGTCCCTGATCAGAAACTCACCGTCTCCGGCACACTCAGCTCTCTTCCGGCCGTCCTCACTTACACCCTCGAAGCCGTCGAGGGTGGGGTGATCCTCACCAACACGGTCGACCTCCAGCCGTCGGGTCCGTTGAAGCTCCTGGCCCCTATCGCCGTTGGCCGCATCAAGTCGGCGGTCGCCGCAAACCTCGCCGCGTTGAAGCAGCTCCTCGAACAGACTCCGGCTTAAGGCTGCTACTCGTACATCTTGTCGAGTACGTCGGCGTACTCGGTCTCGACGTACTTGCGTTTGAGTTTCAGGCTTGGCGTCATCTCGCCGGACTCGACCGTGAGGTCGCGGTCGAGGATCGTGAACTTCTTGATCGTCTCCCAGCGGTTGAGCGTCGCGTTGAGTTCGTCGACGTAGCCCTGGACCATCGCCTGCGCTGCGTCGGACGTCACGATCTCGGCGTACGGCTTTCCGCCCATGCCGTTCGCCGCGGCCCAGCCCTCGACGGCATCGGGGTCCAGCGTCACCAGCGCCGAGACGAAGTTCCGCTTGTTGCCGTGGACGATGAACTGACTCGCATACGGGCAGATCGTCTTGAAGCGGCCCTCGATCACCTGCGGCGCGACGTACTTCCCGCCCGACGTCTTGAACAGATCCTTCTTCCGGTCGGTGATGAACAGGAACTCGTCCTCGAAATGACCGATGTCCCCGGTGTGGAACCACCCGTCGACGTCCAGCACTTCGGCCGTCTGCGCGGGCTGGTTGTGGTACCCGCTCATCACGCCGTCGCCCTTGATCAGGATCTCCCCGTCCTCGGCGATCTTGAACTGCGTCCCCGGGAACGCCGGCCCGACACTCCCGAGCCGGTACTGCGAGGGCCGGTTCAACGTCGAGCCCGCCGACGTCTCGGACAGCCCGTACCCCTCGAGAATCAGCAACCCGGCCGCGTGGAACCACTCGGCCAGCGTCTTGTCCAGCGCCGCCGAACCCGAGACGAAGAATCGGATTCGTCCACCGAAGCGAGCCCGGATCTTCGACAGCACCAGCCGATCCGCGACCGCGAACTGCGCCGCGAGCACACCGGAGGGCTCTCGTCCCGCCTGCCGCAGAGCGGAGACCTTGGCCCCCACGCCGAACGCCCAGTCGAACATCCGCGCCCGCGCGCCGCCTTCGGACTGGATCATCGTCCGGATCCGCGCATGGGCCTTCTCGAAGATCCGTGGCGCCGCCGCCATGAACGTCGGTTGGACGACGGCCGCGTTGTCGACGATCTTGTCGATCCGTCCGTCCACCGCGGTCGCGAACCCGATCTGGCACTGTACGGCGACCAGCACCTGCCCGAACACGTGCGACAACGGCAACCAGAGGAACTGCAGGTCGTCCGGCGACAGCACCCGCATCCCCTCGACCGCGACGCCTTCGTACGTCCACGCCGAGTGCGGCAACCGCACGCCCTTCGGCCGGCCCGTCGTACCGGAGGTGTAGATCAGGGTGCACAGATCGTCCGGCTTGATCGCCGCGATCCGCTCGTCGACCGCGGACGGGTGCTCAGCGAGATACTCGTCGCCCAGCGCGTCGAGGTCCCCCAGCGAGATGACCCAATCGCCGTCGCTCTCCTCCGGCGTACCGTCGATCAGCACGACCTTGCGCAGCGACGGCGTCTCCGTCCGGCGCTCGCGGAGCTTGTCGACCTGGCCCGCGTCCTCGGCGAACACGAGTTGTACGTCGGCATCGGCCACGATGAAGGCCACGTCGGACGAGATCGTCGTCGGGTAGATCGTGGTGGTCGCGGCAGCCGCGAGTACGGCGGCCAGGTAGCACTCGATCCACTCGATCCGGGTGCTGGAGGCGATCGCGACCCGCTGCTCCGGCTCGACGCCGAGCGCGATCAGCCCGGCCGCGCGCCGGCGGGTCAACGCTTCGGTCTCCCGCCACGTCACCGACGTCCATTGCTCCCCACGCGGGAACCGGAACGCCTCCCGCGAAGGAGTCGCCTCCACGCGCTCCAGGAACATCTGGGCCATCGTGTCCTTGCGGTTGCTCAGGAGAGCGAGCTGGCCGGAATCAGCGACAGGCTTCATAACTGGCCTCCGTTGGGGGTCAAGTGACTGGAGGGTAATCGCAAGCAGCTGGTCCTGACCATGGCACTCGCGCGCCTGCCAGCACGTTCTCCATCACGTTTCCGCAACATACCCTGATCCGTCGCGACCCGCAGACCGTGCGTCACGAGAGAACTCAGCGCTGTGCGAGCAGCTCCGCGATCTGTACGGCGTTGAGGGCGGCGCCCTTGCGGAGGTTGTCGTTCGACACGAACAGGACGAGACCGCGGTTGCCCGGCACGGACTGGTCCTGGCGGATGCGTCCGACGTACGACGGGTCCTGGCCGGCGGCGAGCAGCGGGGTCGGGAGGTCCGTGACGGCCACGCCCGGTGCGGATCCGAGGATCTCAGTGGCGCGCTCCGGGGTGATCGGCTCGGCGAACTCGGCGTGGATGCTGAGGGAGTGGCCGGTGAAGACGGGCACCCGGACGCAGGTGCCGGCGACGGGGAGGTCCGGGATGTGCAGGATCTTGCGGCTCTCGTTGCGGAGCTTCTGCTCCTCGTCGGTCTCACCGGTGCCGTCGGCAACGATCGAGCCGGCGAGCGGGAGCACGTTGAAGGCGATCGGGCCGGCGTACACCTTGGGCTCCGGCAGTGTGATGCCTTCGGTCCCGCGAGCAAGCCTCCCGCCTTCTACGGCGAGGGCGCGGGCCTGGTCCTCGAGTTCGCTGACGCCGACACCACCGGAGCCGGACACGGCCTGGTACGTCGATACCACCAGTCGCGTCAGCCCCGCCGACCGGTGCAGTGGGGCGAGGACCGGCATCGCGGCCATCGTGGTGCAGTTCGGGTTGGCGACGATGCCCTTGGGGATCGTGTCGAGGTCCTCGGGGTTCACCTCGGAGACGACGAGCGGCACGTCGGGATCCATCCGCCACCCGGACGAGTTGTCCACGACGACGGCACCGGCCGCGGCGACCCTCGGCGCGAGCTCCTTCGACGCCGTCTTCCCGTTGGAGAACAGCGCAAGCTCCAGCCCGGAGAAGTCCGCCGTCGCGGAATCCTCGACAGTGATCTCGTTATCACCGAACGGCAGCGTCTTCCCCGCCGATCGCGCCGACGCGAAGAACCGCACCTCGTCCACCGGGAACTTCCGCTCGATGAGCAGCTCCCGCATGACGCTTCCAACCTGGCCCGTGGCTCCGAAAACACCGACTCGCATAACAAAACCCTAGTCCCCCCGCCCGCCGCGCTTGCGCGCATTTCACCATCCGGCGACCTTGAGCACCCACCAACCATTCCGGGGGCGCGAAAGTGGTTGATGGGTGCCCAAGGACGCCGGGCCGGTCAGGCGTCGGCGGCGAGGGTGCCGCCGTTGGCGACGTCGGTCTTTTCGATCTCCTGGAAGACGATGCGAACGGACTCGCGCTTGGCGCCGAGGATGGCGATGGCGGAGTCCGTGACGGCGGCGACGAACTCGCGGCGCTGGTCGAGGGTGCGGCCGGAGAGGAGTTCGACGGTGATGTTCGGCATGGGGTTGTTCTCCTGAGGGTTGGGGTCGGGCCAGTGTTTCAGGACAGGACCGCGGCGGGGCGGGCGGCGGTCTCGTCCGGATCGGTGTTCAGCGAGTCGACCAGGTCGTCGACCTCCGAGCGGTGCTCCGGCAGCAGCACGCCGAGGCCGATGTACACGACCAGGGAAGTTGCCAGCGGCAACGCAACGACCAGGGTCTGGTCGGTGGAGCCGACGCCGTACTTGACGATCGCCCACGCGATCAGGCCGATCGCCCACGACGCCAGCGCGGCACGCGGTCCGCTCCGCCGGAACCACGGCAGCAACCCGAGCATCAGCGGGATCGCGATCGGTCCCATCGTCGCGGCGACCAGGTCGACGACGATCTTGAGTACGACGCCTTCGCCGTTGGTGGCGATCGCGATCAGCATGCTCGCCGTGACGAAGGTGAACGTCACGATCCGCGCCATCTTCAACGTCGCCCCGTCGGTCAGCCGACGGACCTTGGGCACCAGCACCGGCGCGAGATCTCGCGTGATCACCGACGAGATCGCGTTCGCGTCGGAGGCCACCATCGCCATCGTGTGCGAGAAGAAGCCGGCCAGCACGAGCCCGATCAGCCCGCTCGGCAGGAGCAGTTGCGAGAGTTCGACGTACGACTGCTCCGGCTTCCCGGGGTGCACGAGCAGCGGCGCGGCACACATCGGGATGAAGAGCACCAACGGCCAAACCAGCCAGAGCGCCGACGACAGCAGGGCGGACTTCTTCGCCGCGGATCCGGACGGCGCGGCCATGTAACGCTGCGCCAGGTTCCACATGCCGCCGTTGTACTCGAAGGTTTTGATGAACAGGAACGCGATCAGGAAGATCGGCGTGTACGGCCCGTTCAGCGCGTGACCATGCCCGGCCGGCAGCTGGTCCCACATCCTCCACAACGTCGGTACGCCGTCCAGATGCGCGAGCACGCCGATGAACATCGCGATGCCGGCCCCGAACTGGATCACGAACTGCCCGAAGTCGGTGAGTACGTCGGCCCACAGCCCGCCGAGCGTGGCGTACAGCATCGTCACCACGCCCGTCAGCAGGATCCCCCACCGCATCGGCACTCCGGTGAATCCGTTCAGCAGCACGGCGATCGCGACCCACTTCGACGCGATGTCGACGACCTTCAACGCGGCACCGGAGTACGCGAGCGCCTGCTGTGTCGGCAGGTTGTACCGGCGTGCGAGGTACTCCAGAGGCGACACAACCCCGTGTTTGGCGCGGAGACGATTCCAGCGGGCGGCGAACAGGAACGCGCCGATACCGACGCCGACGCCGATCGTCATGGCCCACCACACGTAGACCGTGATGCCGTAGCTGTAGGCAACTGCCGCGAAGGCGACGAACATGACCGCGCTGTAGCCGGACATGTGATGCGAGATGCCGGACAACCACCAGGGAATCCGGCCGCCGGTCGTGAAGTAGTCCACGACGGTCTTGATCTTGGTGCGCGACCAGAGCCCGATCAGCACCATCAACACGAAGTACGCGACCAGGACCGTCCAGTCCAGAGTGGTCATCAGGATCCTCCCAGGGGCGATGGGCGATTGACTGGAAGGTTCCATTGACCAGAACTCAGTGTCAAGACACGGAACCTGGAACATTTCGCGTCCGGGTTCCAACGGTTCAATGATTGACAGAGAGGTTCCGCCATGTAGAACCTAGTTCTGTGAATCTGCAGATCAGGCACGCCACCCATCCCGAGCAGCTGCCCGGTTTCGACACCGCCGCGCTGCGCCGCCACTACTTGGTGGACGACCTCTTCGTCCCGGACGCGATCACCGCGGTGCTCACCCACCACGACCGGATCGTGCTCGCCGGCGCCAGCCCCACGAACGGTCCGCTGACGCTGGAGACCTATCCACAACTGCGGAGCGAGTACTTCCTCGAACGCCGCGAGGCCGGCATCGTCAACGTCGGCGGACCCGGCACAGTCACCGCGGACGGCACGAAGTACGAGCTGACCACCGGCGCCTGCCTGTACGTCGGACGCGGCGTACGCGAGGTCGTCTTCGAGGGGCCCGACGCAGCGTTCTACGTCTTCTCCGCGCCCGCCCACACCGCCTTCCCGACCGCACAGGTCAATCCCGGTGAGGGCAACCGGCTCGAGCTCGGGGATCAGCAGACCGCGAACCGTCGCACGATCGACCAGTACATCCACGCGGACGGCGTCCAGAGCTGCCAGGTCGTGCTCGGCGTGACGACGCTGCACGCGGGCAGCACCTGGAACACGATGCCCGCCCATACACACGACCGCCGTACCGAGTGCTATCTGTACTTCGGTCTCCCCGAGACCGAGCGGATCGTCCACCTCCTCGGCGAACCCGACGAGACCCGGCATGTGCTCGTCGCGGATCGGCAGGCGATCATCTCGCCGAGCTGGTCGATCCACTCCGGCTGCGGCACGTCGTCGTACAGCTTCGTCTGGGCGATGGCCGGCGAGAACCAGGCGTTCGGCGACATGGACGGTGTCGACGTACAGGACCTGCGGTGACGTTCAGCCTCGAGGGGCGTACTGCGCTCGTCACCGGCGCGCGTCGCGGCATCGGCGCCGCCATCGCAGCGGGGTACGCCGCGGCCGGCGCCGAGCTGATCCTGATGGCACGGGACGCGGCGCTCGAGGACACCCTCGAGGCGATCAAGCAGAACGGCGGCGGCGAGGCAACCGTGGTGATCGCCGATTTCGCGGATCCTGCTGCCGTCGAAACGACCGCTGCCGGGCTGGCTCGGGAACGCAGGATCGACATCCTGGTCAACAACGCCGGTACGATCCGGCGCGCGCCGGCGGCCGAGACGTCGACCGCGGACTGGCAGCACGTGATCGACGTGAACCTCAACTCCACCTGGGCAGTCACCCGGCCGATCGGGGCCGCGATGGCCGAACGGAATACCGGGAAGATCATCACGATCGCCTCGCTGCTGAGCTTCCAAGGTGGGATCACGGTTCCGGCCTACGCTGCCAGCAAGCATGCGGTGGCGGGACTGACCCGGGCGCTGGCCAACGAGTGGGGTCCGGCCGGAGTGCAGGTCAACGCGATCGCGCCCGGGTACATCAGTACCGACAACACCACCGAGCTGCGCGCGGACCCGGCCCGCGAGGCCGCGATCCGGCAGCGCATCCCGGCCGGTCGCTGGGGACGGCCGGAGGACGTCGTCGGCGCGGCGGTGTTCCTCGCTTCCCCGGCGGCCGACTACGTCAACGGCCACGTTCTCGCGGTCGACGGCGGCTGGCTGGCCAGATAATTCGTCCGGAGAGGAGTGGCAGGATGAGCGACATGAGTTCGCCCTCGGCCATCGACAAGACGTTGATGGTGCTGGACGCCGTACTGGAGCACTCGCGGTTCACCGACGTCGTGAACGCGACCGGTCTGGCCAAGTCGACCGTGCACCGGATCATGGCGTCGCTGGTCGAGCACGAGTTCGTCACGCAGGCCGACGACGGGTCGTACCACCCAGGCCCGAAGGCGCTCCGACTGGCCGGTCACGCGTTGACGAACGTCGACCTGGCCACCGTCGCTCGCCCGGTCCTCGCGGACCTCGTCGCGCAGACGCGCTGCACGGTGCACGTCGGGCTGCTGAACGGCGACGAGGCGATCTACGTCGCCCGCCTCGACGGCCCGAAGCCGTACCGGATGCCGTCGCGCGTCGGCAAGGCGATCTGGCTGCACTGCACCGGCATCGGCAAGGCGCTCCTCGCGGAGAAGGACGAAGAGGATCTCGACGTCCACATCACCCGGACAGGTCTTCCGGCGCGTACGCCGCTCACGCACACCACCGCGGCCGCGCTCAAGGCGGATCTCGCGCAGGTGCGCGCTCGCGGCTACGCGCTCGACGACGAGGAGAACGAGCCCGGGATCCGTTGTGTGGCCGCCGTCATCCACGACCACACCGGCGCGGCCGTCGCCGCGGTCAGCATCTCCACGTTGTCGTTGGAGCAGTCGATCGCCCAGGTGGCGCTGATGGCCCCGGCCGCGATCGAGGCGGCCCGGAAGATCTCCGCCGCCCTCGGCTACCGCGAGCCGACCAACTGACCCCTACACCGCGACCGGCGGCACGCTCATCCGCGCGCTACCACGCGTTCCGCGGCGTCGCGGAGCTCCTCCATCAGATCGACGCCGGACCTGAGCATTTGCTGCATCTTCAGGGCATCCTGCTCGGCGAACATCAGCGCGATGGTGACCTCGTGGTCCGGGCGGCTGACGATCTCGATCGGGTCGCCGGCGCCGATCGTGCCTTCGCGGAGCACCTTCAAGTAAGCCCCGGGCCGGCCTGCCTGATGGAAGCGCTTGACCCAGTGGGGCTCCTGCATGCGGTGCTGGAAGGTGATGCACGGGATGCGCGGCGCGCGGACCATGACCTCGACCTCGTCACCGATCCGCCACACTTCACCGAGCAGCGCGCCGTTGATGTCGAGCCCTTCGGTGCGCAGGTTCTCGCCGAACAGGCCGGTCGGGATGTCGCGACCGAGTTGGGCGGCCCACCAGTTCGCATCCTCTTCGGCGTACGCATAGAGGGCGAGATCCGGGCCGCCGTGGTTCTGGGTGTCGCAGACGCGGTCGCCGGCCAGGCCGAGCTCACCGACGCGGACCCGGCCGGGCTGCGGCCGCTTGTCGATCGCGGTGAATCCCGTCTCCTTCGGACCCGGGATCAGCTTCTCCACCACATTGACCGTCAGTACGCGCATACCAGCATCCTCCCCGCCCGCCTGCCCGCGAACCACCGGTTATTGCCGCTTGAGCGGGAGTATGGCGATGATCACCAGGGTCGCCGCGGTCGCGGCGGCGCCGATCCACGCGGCCGCGGCGTACCCGGACTCGGTGGGGAAGACGCCCGTCGTGTGGGCGGCGAGGATGAGGCCGCCGAGGGCGCTGCCGGTGGAGAAGCCGACGCTGCGTACGACGGCGTTCACGCTCATCGCGCTCGCGGTCTCGGCTGTCGGCGTCACAGTCAGGATGACGGCGGGCATAGCCGCGGAGAACGCGCCGACGCCGAACCCGAGGATGCCGATGGCAAGGATCGGTTCGATCAGATGTGAGCGGGCGACCGCGAAGAGCACGAACGCCGCCAGGACCACCGCAGTACTTGCTGCCAGCAACCATCGGGCGCCGAGGCGGTCCCGCCAACCGGGGACGAGCCGGCCGGCGACGAAGCCGAGGATCGAGAACGGGACGAGCACCAGACCGGCTTCGAAGGTGTTCAGCCCGAAGCCGTAACCGGCCTCGACCGGGGTCTGCACGTAGCGGGTGATGAGGCTGAAGAGCAGGTACATCCCGACGCCGCCGGTCAGCATCACCAGGTTGGCGGCGGCGACCGCAGGATGACGGAGCAGGCGTACGTCGACCAGCGGCTTCTCGGTGTGAGCTTCGAGGATGGTCCAACCGACGAGGAGCAGTAGCGCAGCCGCGAGGATACCGATCGCCAAGCCCGCGTGATGCCGCCAGAGGCTGGTATCGCCGATGACGAGGAGCAGGGCGGGCAATGCGATCGCCAGCAGGATCGCGCCGCGGACATCGAGCCGTGACGCCGGGCGCTCCGGTGCGTGCGGCAGGGCGAACACCGCGGCGATGAAGGCGGCCGCGGTGATCAGGAGGCCGAGCCCGTACGCCGCGCGGACGCCGGCGAGGTCGGTGAGCAGACCGGACAACGGATAGCCGATGCCGATTCCCGCCGTCGACGCGACCGACAGCAAGGCGATCGTCCGCGCCGCGCGGTGTTCCTCGAGATGGTCCCGCGCAACGGCCATCATCAGCACCACCAGGCCGAGCCCGGATCCCTGCAACGCGCGGCCGACCAACAGGAACGCGAACGGCAACGGCACAACGGTCAGCAGGCTGCCGACGACCACTGCCCCGAGCATCCCGAGTACGACGGTACGCCGCCGCGGGCCGGCCCCGAGCCGACCGAACACCGGCGTCGCGACGGCCCCCGCCAGCAGCGCGATCGTCAACGTCCACTGCGAGGCGGCGAGCGAAACGTCGTACTCCTCGGCCACCGCCGTGATCAGGGGTGCGCCGAGGCTGCCGATCACCGCACCGGCCAGGCCGACGGAAACCAGGAACCCGGCCAGCAGCCCCGGCGCCGGGGCGCGCCTGGTGGCGGTGTTCATCGGTTCGTCTCGGTGGTGATGTGGTTGAAGAGGCCTGGTTTTATTCGGGTTCTGGCTTGGTGGGACCACGGTTCGTCGACCTGCGGCAGGTCGAGGGCGGCGTTGGTGTTGAGAAGCATGCCGAAGGCAAGGAACGACTTGATCGTGACCGGATCCAGTTGCGCGGTGTCGGCAACGGCCTGCCACAGCCGGGCGAAGCTTGCCCGGACGGCGTCGCGCACCTCACCGTCGCCGGCTGCCGCGGCAGCGGTGCCCTGGAGCTGGAGCAGCAGCGTGGTGCGATCGGCGAGCATGTCGTTGTACTCCTGCCCCATCGCCGTCAGCGCCTCGATCCCGGTCGACCCGCCGGCGGCCGCCAGCATCGCCAGCGCCATCCGCCCGAACGCGGCATCCACACACGCCAGGAACAACTGCTTCTTCGTCCCGAACAGCCGGAACACGTACGCCTGCGTGATCCCCGCCCGCCGCGCGATCGTCTCGGTCGACGCGCCGTACAACCCGGCGGTCGCGAACTCCTCCTCGGCAATCCCGAGGATCTGCTCGCGCCGCTCCTGCCCAGTCATCCGCATACCGACGAAGTTAGTAGGTAGTAACTACTAACTTCAACTCCGTTCCCTGACCCGTGGTGAGCGTCACGTCGCAGACAGCTCACCGAATGTAAAGATTTCTGGTCTAGATGACTATTTCTGGCGTTCACGCAACCGAACAGGCGGCCCGGAGCATCTGTCGTATGTACCTCGGGGGAGGTCGACGGAGGGGGCATGAGACAGGTGCACACCACGGGGGAAGCCGAGATCGCCGTGATCGTGCCGTGCTACAACGAGGCAGCAGCGGTGCGCAAGGTGGTCACCGAGCTGCGCGACTCGTTGCCGACGGCGCGGATCTACGTCTACGACAACAACTCGACGGACGGCACCGGGGCGATCGCCGCGGACGCCGGCGCGATCGTGCGACGGGTCACGCGCAAGGGCAAGGGCAACGTGGTCCGGCGCGCGTTCGCGGACGTTGAGGCCGACGTGTACCTGCTGATCGACGGTGACGACACCTACGACGCCGCCCGCGCGGCCGAGCTGGTCCACGTCCTACTGACCGGGCCGTACGACCACGTCGTCGGCGTACGACGCCACTCGACCGTGGCGGCGTACCGCCCGGGGCACACGCTCGGGAACCGGATGCTGACCGGTGCCGTCGGCACGTTGTTCGGCCGCGACATCACCGACATGCTCAGCGGGTACCGCGCCTTCTCCCGGCGCTACGTCAAGTCGTTCCCCGCGTTGTCCCAGGAGTTCGAGATCGAGACCGAGCTGACGATCCACTCGCTGCACCTGCGGGTCCCGGTGGCCGAGGTCGAGGTCGGGTACAAGGAGCGGCCGGAGGGCGGCGAGAGCAAGCTCCGGACGTACCGCGACGGTGTGCGGATCCTGGGCTGGATCCTGCACCTGGCGCGGCTCGAGCGACCGACCTTGTTCCATGGCGCACTCGCCGCGCTGTTCGGTCTGCTGGCGATGGTGCTCGGCCTGCCGGTCGTCCTCGAATACCTCGACACCGGATTGGTGCCACGCTTCCCGACAGCGATCCTGGCGTCGTCGATCGGACTGATCGCGATTCTGCTGGCGGTGCTCGGCTATCTGCTCGACGCGGTCGGCAGGAGCCGGCAGGAGGCGGCCCGGCTCAGCTACCTCAGGCACCCCGCGCCGACGCAGCTCCTCGAGTCTGCGGAGGCCGGTGTCGACGCACGCCGGACGGTGGGATGAGGCGAGGTCCCGGGGCCGGGATCCGGCGACAATGGCCCGTGCTCGCCGCCGCGGTCGCAGCCGGGCTGACGTTCGTGATCAGCGGCGTCATCCGCGGCACCTATCCGTTCGGGGACGGCTCGCGGAGCACCAACGACCTCGGGCAGCAGTTCGTCCCGATGTACGCGCACTACCGCGACATGCTCACCGGCCAGGGCGTCGGGGACCTGTTGTTCAACTGGTCGAGCGGTTTCGGCGTACCGTTCCTGGGCGACTTCATGGCGTACGTCGGCTCGACGCTCTCCTGGATCGTGCTGCTGTTCCCCCGCGACCACATCGACCTCGCGCTGTTCCTGGTCGACGTGTTCGCGATCGGGATCGCGGCCGGTGCGATGACGGCGTACCTACGGCGCCTGCGTCCGGGTCCGGCCTGGATCGCGGTCGTCGCGGGCATCTCCTACGGCGCGTGCGGCTGGGCGATCGACGACGCGGCGTACATGAGCGTCTGGTTGAACGGTCTGATCGCGTTCCCGATCCTCTGCCTGCTGTGCGAGTGGATCCTCAGCCGGCGGTCGGCAGTCTCGCTTCTCGTCTCACCACTCGTGGTCGCGTTGCTCTGGACGTCGCATTTCTACACGGTCTACATGGCAACGATCGGCGCCTCGATCGTCGTAGCGGCGCGGATCCTGGCGTACGACGCAAGCGTGTCGTGGTGGCATCGACTGACCGGCGCGGTCCGCTGCATCGTTGCCGTCGGCCTCGGCATCGGGTTGGCGGCGCCGCTACTGGTGCCGACGTTCCGGATCGTGCAGGCCGCGCGGCCGAGTCCGGATGTCGCGTTCAGGCCGATCGGCGCGATCGACTTCCTGGCCAGGTTGCTGCCCGGCAGCGAGGGTGTCGGGGCCACGCCGGGGCTCGCGGTCGGGACGGTGCTGTTGCTGCTCGCGGTCAGCTTCCCCTTCAACCGGGCGATTCCGGGGCGGGAGCGAATCGTTTGGACGGTGACGGTCGCTCTGACCATGCTCAGCATGCAGGTGGACTTCACCCACGATGTGTGGCACGGGTTCGACACCCCGAACGGCAGCCAGTACCGGCAGGCGTTCGTCGTCGCCGGCCTGCTGGTGATCGTCGGCTGGATGTCCGCCGCGTCCGGGCTCCGTACGGTGCTGCCCGTCGCGGCGCCGGTCGGCGTCGTACTCGTTCTGTACGTGGTGATGTGGAACGTCCGGACCACCACGACGACCACCCGAGTCGTCGTACCGCTGCTGATCGTGATCAGCGTCGCCGCGTGGCTGGCGAGCCGGCGGCCGGATCGGCTCAGGAGCGCCGCGGTGACCCTCCTGGTCGGCGCGGTCATCGCCGAGGTCTCGGTCTCGTCGGCGGCGATCGACGCGCAGCGGAGCAAGATCCTCAGCGCGAAGGCGCCGTGGGGCGAGCAGCACACGGCGATCCGGGGCCTGGTCGAGTCGGTTGCGGACTGGCCGACGCATCGCGCGGCCCCGGGCGCGGACCAGACCGTCAACGATCCGATGCTGATCGGTGGCGAAGGGCCGCAGTACTACTCGAGCACCATTCCGGACCGGGTTTCGCAGCAACTGCTGGACCTGGGATTCGGGTACAGCTCCTACGGGCGGGCGACGATCGACCCGCAGAACCCGGTGATCGACGCCGCGTTCGCGATCCGCCACCGGGTGGTCGTCGGCGACGACGATGTGCCGAAGCTCGAAACCTACGACGCCGCGCCGTTGGTCACCGTGCGGCCGGGGAAACCCTTCACTTCCCGCGATCCGGGGCCGTTCGGGGTCCAGGAGACGGCGTTGGGCGCTGACGTCTACACGATCCCGAAGGTGCTGGGCGAGAAGGACCCGGATGTCAGTGTGTCTGATCGGCGGGGCGGGCTGACGCTCGTACCGACTGCAGGCGCCGCGTTGCCGCTCGAGACGCGGTTGCACGCGACCTGTGCGCCTGGTTCCGAGGTCTGGTTCGCCGCACCGATCTATGTCGGCGACGTACTCGTCGACGGCCGCCACTGGGTAACGAACCTGGACACGAAGGCGAAGAGCCCAGGCATTTACTCCGGCGCGCCGATGCTCCGGGTGGGGACCGCCGGAGCGGACGGCAAGGTCGAGGTGCAGCTGCGGCTTGCGGCGCGCACCAAGCTGCCCTCGTCGCCGATCGGCTGCCTGCACCGGGACCGGCTCGAGGCCGCCGCGGCCCAGTTCGGCGCGAGCAAGGTGTCCGCGGTGACCGTCGGCGGTCACAGCATTCATGTCCGGCTGCACCCGGGCGAGGCCGCGGCGGTCGTGATCGCGGTGGTCCGGATCGACGGCTGGCGGTGCTCGGTGGACGGCAAGGCGAGCCGCAATCCCAGCGCCCGTGGCGGTCTGATCGCGGTCGCGGCACCGGCGGGTGCGTCTGACGTGTCGTGCGCGTACCGGCTTGTCGGGACACGGATGGGGCTGGCCGTCGGCGCGGTCGCGTTGCTCGGGTTGATGCTGGTGGCCGCCGCGTTGCTGGTGCTCCGGCGCCGGGCGGCAACGCGGCAGGGTTAGTGCCTTAGTCCTGGCTGGGTCTAATTCTGTATGGCCTTCACGATCGCGATGTTGCGGGTCAGCCAGTCCTGGGGCAGCGTGCCGTCGGTGTTCTCGAGTGTTCCCAGCACGTTCACCATCTGCCGGACGATGACCCAGTCACGGGCGCGATCCTCCTCCAGGCCAGCGGCGTCGATCGCCGTGTAGAACCGCTGCCGGACCGCGAACCGAAGGTCGCCGGCGGCAACTACTTCGTCCCAGCGGTTCCAGATCAGCGGCGCGACCTCGAAGTGCGGGTCACCGGACAGCGGCTTCGGGTCGATCACCAGCCAGGGCTCGCGGTCCGCGGCCAGCATGTTCTCGTAATGCAGGTCGGTGTGGATCAGCTTGCCGTCGGTGGCCGGGTCGGCGATGAAGTCCTCCGACAACGAGATCGCCTGCTCGACGTACCGATGCGGCACCGGCGCCGACGCGGGCAGCCTGCGGAAGCCCTCCACCCAGCGCTTCAGCTCCCCTGACAACGGCCGGTACTGCGGGCCGGCGGCGACATGCAGCCGCTTGTAGGTCTGGCCAACGATCTCGCAGGCGTCCAGCGCGTCGATCGTGGTCAGGTCGCGCGACTCCAACCGCTCCAGCAGCAAGGCGAACCGCCGCGGGTCGGCGCGCAGCAGCTGCACAGCGCCGTTGCCGGCCCAGGTTCGCAGCGCGAGGTGCTCGGTCTCAGCCTCCCAGTGCGGGAACTGCTCCTTGAGTACGGCCTGCTGCCCGTCGGCAAGCACCGGCACGACGATCGCGCAGCTCCCGTACGCCGCCGTACCGTCGACCTGCAACGACCACTCGCCGAGCAGGTCCCGCAGCAGCCGCGGAAGCCGATCCAGCCAATCCGCCCAGTCCTGCCCCCGCGAAGCAACCGCAAGCAGACCAGCAGGAATGTCGACCGGCACCTACTTCTTGCCTGCTTTCTCCGCTGGTTCGGAGGTGCGGAGGGCGGCGATGAAGGCCTCTTGGGGGACCTCGACGCGGCCGACCATCTTCATCCGCTTCTTGCCTTCCTTCTGCTTCTCGAGCAGCTTGCGCTTCCGGGTGATGTCACCGCCGTAGCACTTCGCCAGCACGTCCTTGCGCATCGCGCGGATCGACTCGCGGGCGATGATCCGGGACCCGATCGCGGCCTGGATCGGCACCTCGAACTGCTGCCGCGGGATCAGTTCCTTCAGCTTGCCGGCCAGCGCGACGCCGTACGCGTAGGCGTTGTCGCGGTGCACGATCGCGGAGAACGCGTCGACGGTCTCGCCCTGCAGCAGGATGTCGACCTTCACCAGCTGGGCCGACTGCTCGCCGGTCGGCTCGTAGTCGAGCGAGGCGTACCCCTTGGTCTTCGACTTGAGCTGGTCGAAGAAGTCGAAGACGATCTCGGCCAGCGGCAGTGTGTAGCGCAGCTCGACCCGGTCCTCGGACAGGTACTCCATCCCGAGCAGGTTGCCCCGCTTGGACTGGCAGAGCTCCATGATGACGCCGATGAAGTCCTTCGGGCTCAGGATCGTCGCGCGGACGACCGGCTCGTAGATATCGGCGATCTTGCCCTCGGGGAACTCGCTCGGGTTCGTGACGACGAACTCCTTGCCGTCTTCCATCTCGACCCGGTAGACCACGTTCGGCGCGGTCGAGATCAGGTCCAGGTCGAACTCGCGCTCGAGCCGCTCGCGGACGATCTCCATGTGCAGCAGCCCGAGGAATCCGCAGCGGAAGCCGAACCCGAGCGCGCCCGAGGTCTCCGGCTCGTACTGCAGGGCCGCGTCGTTCAGCTGCAGGCGCTCGAGAGCGTCACGCAGCGTCGGGTAGTCGTCACCGTCGATCGGGAACAGACCGGAGTACACCATCGGCTGGGGGTGCTTGTAGCCGCCGAGCGGCTCCGTCGCGCCGTGCACGGCCGCGGTGACCGTGTCACCGACCCGGGACTGGCGGACGTCCTTCACGCCGGTGATCAGGTAGCCGACCTCGCCGACGCCGATGCTCGGCGACTTCATCGGCTCCGGGGAGATGACGCCGACCTCGAGCATCTCGTGCACCGCACCGGTCGACATCATCTTGATCCGGTCCCGGTGGGTCAGCTCGCCGTCCACGACCCGGACGTAGGTGACCACACCGCGGTAGGTGTCGTAGACCGAGTCGAAGATCAGCGCCCGGGGCGGAGCGTCCTTGATGCCCTTCGGCGGGTCGATCTGCGCGACGATCTCGCTCAACAGGTCCTCGACGCCCTCACCGGTCTTCGCGGAGACCTTCAGCACGTCGGACGGGTCGCAGCCGATGATGTGCGCCAGCTCGGCCGCGTACTTCTCCGGCTGGGCGCTGGGCAGGTCGATCTTGTTCAGCACCGGGATGATGTGTAGGTCCGCGCCCAGTGCGAGGTACAGGTTCGCCAGGGTCTGCGCCTCGATCCCCTGCGCCGCGTCGACCAGCAGGACAGCGCCTTCACACGCTTCGAGCGACCGCGAGACCTCGTACGTGAAGTCCACGTGACCCGGCGTGTCGATCATGTTCAGGATGTACGTCGTACCGTCCGGCGCCAGCAGGCCGCCCGGGGTGTCCGGACCCGGCGTGAACGGGAGCCGGACCGCCTGCGACTTGATCGTGATGCCGCGCTCGCGCTCGATGTCCATCCGGTCGAGGTACTGCGCCCGCATCGAGCGGTCGTCGACCACACCGGTGATCTGCAGCATCCGATCGGCCAGCGTCGACTTGCCGTGGTCGATGTGGGCGATGATGCAGAAGTTCCGGATCAGCGACGGGTCGGTACGACCCGGCTGCGGCACTTTCGTGGGGCCAACGGGCACGGAGGGGATCCAGTTCTGGTCTCTAGGGTGATATCCGGTCAATCATCCCATGCGGGTCCAGCAGATTCGAAAATCACTAGCGAGGGCCCGATAGCGTGGTGAGGTATGGCGCACGCTGCTGGGGTCAGGCTGCCCTACGAGAAGATGCCCGTGCCGGTCCGGGACTGGGTCGAGCGCGTGCTCGGGTCGACGGTCGTGTCGGCCGCCACCCAGCAGGGCGGCTTCTCCCCCGGCGTCGCCGCCCGCCTGGTGACCGCCTCCGGCCGCCGGGCCTTCGTCAAGGCCGTCGGTACGTCGCTGAACCCGAAGACGCCGGTGCTGTTCCGCCAGGAGATCACCGCGATGCAGGCCATCGGCCCGCTCCCGATGGCTCCGCGGCTGTACGACGTGTACGACGACGGCGACTGGGTCGGGATGCTGTACGAAGACATCTCCGGGCGACTGCCTGCACACCCGTGGGAGCAGGCTGACGCGGACCGGGTGCTCGACGCGCTGGCGGAGCTGACCGACGTACTGGACCCTTCGCCGTGGCCGGATGCGCCTGTGGTAGCTGTCCGGAGCCACGACTTCCTGAGCCGGTGGGACAACGTGCTGGAGGACGGTCTCGCCGTACCGTCCTGGATGGAGGGCCGGGTCGAGGAGTTCGCGGAGCTGGCGCGGAAGGGACTCCGCGCGCTGGCTGAGGGTAAGGCGCTGGCGCATTACGACCTGCGCGCGGACAACATCATCCTGACCGACGACCGGGTGGTGTTCATCGACTGGGCGCACCCGGGGCTGGCACCCCGCTGGACCGACACGGTCATCCTGCACGCCGAGATGCGAGGGTCCGTCGTACTGCCTGACCTGCCTGACGACGAGGCGATCACGGGGTTCATCGCGGCCGTGGGAGGCGGGCTGTGGTGGGGTTCGGCGCAGCCGGCGCCCCCTGGGATCCCCACTATGAGGACATGGCAGCGGGAGAGCGCCCTCGTCCACCTCGACTGGGTACGCCATCGGCTCTGATGCAGCGTTCCCGGCAGACGGACGTCTCTCAGGGTGTGACGAATCTAGTGGTGAGTATCGAGCAGCATCCTCACCAGGCGGCCGCCGGCGACGAGGCACGTGACGCCGTGACAGCGCTGTACGGCCGGGAGTGGCGCGGTCTCGTGCGCCTGGCCGTCCTGGTGATCGATGACCGACAGACAGCCGAAGACATAGTCCAGGAGGCGTTCGCCCAGCTGTACCGGCGATGGCCGCTCGAGGACTCCGACAAGGCGCTCGGGTACCTGCGTTCGACCGTGCTCAACGCGGGCCGGTCCGCGCTGCGGCGCCGCAGGGTGGCCCGCCTCTACACCCCACCGCACCAGGCGCCACAGGACTCCGCGGAGACCACCGCCGTGCTCGGAGAGGAACGGCTCCAGGTGCGGCAGGCGCTCCAATCGCTGGCGACCCGGCCGCGCGAGGTGCTCGTCCTGCGCTACTACCTGGACCTGCCCTTCGACGAGATCGCCGAGATCCTCGGCATCAGCGCATCCACCGCCAGGGCGACCGCGTCGCGCGGCCTGACGGCTCTCACCAAGAAACTCGAGGAACTGCGATGAACGACACCGAGACCCGGCTGCGCGACTACCTGCACGCCAAGGCCGACACCGTGCCCGACTCCGCCCACGGCCCCGGCCTGGAACTGGACAGCACCGGCACGTCCGCCCGCCGCCGCTGGGCGCCGATGGCACTGGCCGCGGCCGGCATCGCCGCGGTGCTCACCCTGGCCGTGCCGTACCTGCACGGCCTGGCCAAGCCCGACCAGCCGTCCGTGGCCGGCCTGCCGAGCGCAGGCCCGGTGTCGACCGGGGCGCCCCGGATTCCCTACACGACCTTGGTCGAGAACAATCCGGACAACCCGCTCGACACCTGGTGGACCCTCCTCCACGACGGCGGCACCACAGTAAAGAACCCGGGCATCAAGGGCGACGTCATCGCGCGCACCGCAGGCGGCTGGCTCGTCACCACCGGCTACCCCGATCACGCCAAGTCACAGGTCGCCGTCCTCTCACCGGCCGGCAAGCTCCAGCCGATCGGCCCGCTCGGCGCCGACACCCCGTGGCGCTCACCCGACGGGCAGCAGGTCGCCGTCGCGGTCGCGAAGTACGGCCGGCAGGACAATCGCGTGGTCGTCGTCGACGTCCGGACCGGCAAGGAGGTGGCGAGCCTGACCGTCAAGATCCCGAATCTGGAGCTCTACGGCTGGAACAAGGACGGCATCTGGATGGGCGAGCATTCTCCGGACGCCCGGGCGGTGAAGGTGTGGCAGCCAGGATCGAAGGACCTTCGGGCCGCCGGAACGTTCACAGGCCAACTGGAAGTCACCCGCACCACCAGCACCGTCGCGCACGTGAGCTACAAGAACGGGAAGACTTGCGTCGCAGCCGCCACGTTGGGAGCCAACGGGCTCGACGTGAAGCGCGAGTACTGCTTCAAGCCCCCTATGGCCGCGGCGTCCGTGTCGGTTGCACCGGACGGATCGACGATGACGATCAGCAACATCGGGGTCGCGGTCGACGTCGCCACCGGGAAGGTCGCCAAGCTGAGGCTGCCGGCCGGCACGAAGTGGTTCGAAGACGGGGTCTTCGAGGATCCGGACAATGTGATCGTGGTCGACGAGGCCGGTCCGGCCCAGAAGCTCTTCCGGTGCGCGGTCGAGACCGGCGAGTGCAAGCAGGTCGCGATCGTCAAGCCCGACGAGACGATTCGCCAAGTACAGCCCTGATCAGCTCACATCGGCTCAGCACGCTTTGTTGCGTGCTGAGCCGATGTCTCGGTCTTAGCCGTCGACTCGGACGAGGGTGGAGCCGGAGCCGTCTGCGCCGTCGGAGAAGCCGAGCTGGCCCATGTACCGGGTGCCGGCAGTCAGACCAGTCCAGGACGCCGTGACGCTGGTCTGGCCGGCAACTGTTACCTGCTGGCTAGCCGGGGTGGCCGCCAGGTTGCCCGCAGCCTTCTGCAGCTCCCAGTGGTTGAGCTTGACGGTCTGCTCGTTCGCTCCCGCGTACAGGTCGACGTACACGTCCACCGGGCCGCCTGCCGGCCGTGGGAGGTTGACCTCCTCCTCGGCCGAACCACCTGTGCTGCTACCGAGCAGAGTGGTCGTCCCGGCTCGGTAGACGAACACATCCAGGTCAGTGCCTGCCGGGTAGTCCGCGTCGAACGTGGAGAACCTGGCGTGCGTCGTACCAGCCGGGACGTTGGCCGTGAACTTCGCGACGTGATCGTTGGCCTTCGGGGCGGTCGTCGGGAACGCCACGCCACCAGGGTTCTTCAGTGCTGCCTCGCCGACCGCGGCCGCGTCCAGACCGACGGCCGTCGTGTTGAGCGTCCCGGCGTACCCGGCCGTGACCGGGACCTGCACGGAGCCACTCGTCCCAGTGCCGTTGACCTGAGTCGGCGCCTTCACCGTGAGCGGCTTGATCGCCAGAGTGCTGGCCACGGAGTGCTTCGTCGACTTCCAGACCAGGCGGCCGAACGAGTACTGCTCGAGCGGGGCACCGCTGTTCTCGAACGTCACCTTGTACGTCGTACTGCGGCTGGGCAGCGTGACCAGGATCCGCGGCGACACGGTCACCTTGAGACCCTTCAGGCCTTCGACCTTCGGGAAGTAGACCTCGGGCAGCTTGCCGACATTCGTCACGGTCCGGGTCACGGTCTGCCTGCCAGCGAGATCGCCGATCGCGATCGTCGG
The DNA here is from genome assembly GCF_040675555.1 of Kribbella sp. NPDC049584. Lineage (NCBI taxonomy): Bacteria > Bacillati > Actinomycetota > Actinomycetes > Propionibacteriales > Kribbellaceae > Kribbella > Kribbella sp. NPDC049584. Next base: position 300,402 of record NZ_JBFAPF010000002.1, on the reverse strand, counting down.
GTAGTTGAGATCGCTCAGGTCGATCTTGCCGTCCGCGCACAACTCGTGCGTGGCCGGGACCTGACCGGAGCCGCAGACGAACTTCGTCCAGTCGGTGTACGTCGAGTCGTAGACCAGGCCGGGGTCCATGCCCAGCTTCGGCTGCACGAGGCCTGCGCCGTACCCGAAGGGGTTCGCCTGCGAGCCGGAGTCGTTCTTGATCGGATTGCCTGCGGTGTCCTTGTCGGTCGCGGTCGTCATCATCGCGGACTTGATCGCCATCGGGGACCAGGCCGGGTGCTTGGCCTTAAGTACTGCGGCGATGCCCGCGACGTGCGGCGTAGACATCGACGTACCGCTCATGAACGCGTACTCGCCACCGGCGGCGCTGAACGCGGTCGTCGCGGCCAGGACGTTCGTGCCCGGCGCCATGACGTCCGGCTTGAGCAGGTCACCGTTGCCGGCCGGGGACGGGCCGCGGCTGGAGGAAGCGGCCACCATCGGTGCGGTCACGCGGACCGGCGTACCCGCGCTGATCGTCGCGGTCGGGTTGGTCGTGCCACCGACGTACGCCTTGACCTCCGGGGCGGCCTTGTCGTCGAGATGGACGGTCGGGACCGAGTGGAGGTCGGAGTCGAGCGTGCTCGGGGTGAGGTTGAGCAGGATCATGCCGACGCCGCCGGCGTTCTTCACCTGCAGGCTCTTGTCGACGCGGGCGTTGACGCCACGGTCACAGACCACGATCTTGCCCTTGACCTTCGCCGGGTCGAGCGTGCCTGCCTGGCAGAGCGTGAGGTTGGCGGGGTCGGCGCCTGCGAGGCCCGCATCCTTGGCCAGGATCACCGACGTCTGTGGCACGCCGGCGCCGATGCCCGCGCCCGTGTACGACTTCCCGTTCCCGAGCGTGACCGTGGTCTGGATGTCGCGGTCATGGGTGCCGTTGGCAACCGACGTCACCCACGGATACGTCTTGCCGACCGTCGCCTCGCCCGGGCCGGTGTTGCCGGCGCTGGTCGCGACGAAGACGCCGGCTTTGGCCGCCCTCAGGAAGGCGAGGCCGGTGGCATTCACGTACGACGATCCGCTGCCCGAGATGGAGTAGTTGATGACATCCACGCCGTCCGCGACCGCGGCATCGATCGCGGCCACGATGTCGGCGTCGGTACCGCTGCCGCCACCGGTCGCGTCGACTGCCCACAGCGCCTTGTAGATCGCGAGGCGGGCATGCGGCGCCATGCCGGAGCCCTTGCCGTAGTCGCGGCCCATGACGCTCATCTCGACGCCATAGTTGCCGGCCGCAGCGCTCGCGGTGTGCGTGCCGTGGCCGCCGTAGTCACGCGGCGACTTGTACTCCTCTGGGATCGGGCGGGTGCCGATGCCCTTGTCGAAGTACCGGGCGCCGATCACCTTGTTGTTGCAGGTGACGGGCGCTTCCTCGCCGGCCTGGCAGGTGCCCTTCCACTTCTTCGCGATGATCGCGTCGGACTGCTTGGTGGTCTTCATCGGCGCGAAGCTCGGACGCTCCGGGGTGTACCCGGAGTCGATCATGCCGATGATCACGCCGTCGCCGGCCTTGTCGACGCCGCCGGCCTGCTGCCACGCGCCGCCCTTGCCGGACAGGCCGAGGAACCGCGGGGTATCGACCGTGTCGGCGTGCTCGATCTCGCTCGGCTCGACGCTCTTCACCCCGGACGACTTCGCCAGCTTGACCGCGTCGTCGTACGACATCTCGGCGGAGAAACCGGCGTACGTGTAGTTGTAGTCGTAGAGCTTCTTGACGTTGTTCGTCTTCAGCAGCTGGTCGCGCTCACCGGCCAGGTGCTTGACGTAGTCGATCACCGGGGCGGCGGTCTTCAGCAGCTTGCCGCCGGGCGCGACCTTGGTGGCGGCGAGGCCGGCGATGTCGCCGTCGTACTCGGCGACCGGGGAGTCGTCGAGCTGGACGATGTACGCACCGGTCTCGGAGCGCTTGACGTCCGGGGCGGCGATTCGGGTCGCCGCCGGTTGGCTGGCGTTGGCGGCGTTCACCAGCAGCGGCACGCCGGCGGTTGCGGCGATCAGCGCTGAGGCGACGATGATCGCCTGGCGTTTGCGGGTCACGGAGATCCTCCAGGGCTGGACGGCGCAATGGTGGAGCGTTGGCTCGCGGGGCCCTGAGTATGCCGTCAGCCGCCGACAGTGTCACCCTCACTTCAGCAGGCCGATGCCAACAGCAAGGGAAAACCCGATGCCCGATCTGACCGAGTCGATCTCGGTGGCTGCCTCGCCCGCGACCCTTTATTCATTGGTGAGCGATCTACCTCGGATGCGCGAGTGGAGCCCCGAGTGCACCCGGGTCACCTGGACAACGTCGTCGCGATCGGATTCGTCTGGTTCGGTTGCCGGCCGGCGGTTCATCGGCCACAACCGGGCCGGCGTGGTGCGCTGGTTCACCTTCGGGCGCGTGGAGGCCGCCGAGCCGGGCCGTCGGTTCACCTTCTCCATCCACTTCGGGCCGATCCCGATCTCGCTCTGGGAGTACTCGTTCACGCGCACCGCGAGCGGCTGCGAGATCACCGAATCCTGGACCGATCGCCGTCCGAGGGCCCTTCGGGCGGTCTTCCGTCCCGTCTTCGGCAACCGCACTCCGCGCAACGCGGACGGGATCCACACCACTCTGGTGCGGCTGAAATCGGCCGCCGAGTCGGCGCTCACGCGGGAGTGAGTTTGGAGCTGGGGTCGGCTTGTTGGTAATCTGGCTCTTCGCGCGCCCACGGGCGGTGTATAGCCGTGCGCCGCGACACCTTCCGTATTGACCGCACACACCTGATCGAGGCTCTTCTTCGTGGCGAACATCAAGTCCCAGATCAAGCGCAACCGCCAGAACGAGGCTGCGCGACTTCGCAACAAGTCGGTGAAGTCGACCCTCAAGACGGCTGTGCGCCGCTTCCACGAGGCCGTCGAGGCCGGCGAGGCCGACAAGGCCCAGGAGACCGCCCGCAAGGCCGGCCGCCTGCTCGACAAGGCCGTCAGCAAGGGCGTCATCCACGCCAACCAGGCCGCCAACCGCAAGTCGGCCCTCTTCAAGAAGGCCGCCTCCCTCTGAGGCCCCAGCCGCGCCCCTAACGGCGCGGCCCCAAACGATCGGCCCGTCCCCAACGACCGGCCGATCGTTTTTGCGTCCCCAAACCCAGGTTGTCCGCACTCCGCAAGCCATGGGCTCGGGCTTAGCGTCGGCAGCAGCCTCGGGCTCAGCGTCGGCAGCAGGCTCGGGTTAGCGGCGGCCGTGGGCTCGGGTGATGGTTAGGACCATGCGCTCGAGGGCGTACCCGGCGTCGCCGGAGGCACCTTTGACGTCGGCGTCAGCCTGAGCGACGGCCTTGATCGCGGTCGCGAGTCCGCCGGGAGTCCAGCCACGGGACTGCTGCTTGAGCTGCTTGAGCTTCCACGGCGGTACGCCGACCTCGCGCGCCAGATCCGCCTCGCGCATCCCGCTCGGCGCACTGGAGTACTTCGCCAGCCCGCGCAACCCGCCCGCCATCGCGCTCGTGACGAGCACCGGCGCAACCCCGCAGTCCAGCGCCCACCGCAACTGCTCCAACGCCGGCTCGGTCCGCCCGGCGATCGCCGCATCCGCGACCGCGAAGCTCGTGACCTCCGCGCGCCCACCAAAGTACTGCCCGATCAACTCGGCCGTCACCGCCTGACCGCCGGAGTCTGACACCAGCTGCGAACACGCCCCGGCCAGCGCCCGCAGGTCATGCCCGACCGCGTCCACCAGCGCCGACGCCGCGCCCTCATCGACAGTCCCGCCGTGCAGCCGGATCTCCCCCGCCACGAACTGCGGCAACTCCCAGGCCTTCGGCGCCGTCGCGACGACCTCGTTGACCGATGCCTTCCGCAACTTGTCGAGAACGCCCTTGCCCTTCTGACCGCCCGAGTGCACCAGCACCGCGAGTACGTCGTCCGACGGCGAACCGGCGTACTCGATCAGGTGCGGCACCATCTCGCTCGGCAGGTTCTCCAACGACCGCAGCACCAGCACCCGCTCGCTCGCGAACAACGACGGCCCGGTCAGCTCGGCGAACACGCCAACATCCAGCGTGGCCGCGTCGACGTCAGTCGCCTCGACCTCGGAAGCGTCCTTCGACACCGCCGCGATCGCCGACCGCACCGCCCGATCCGCGAGGAACGACTCGGTCCCGGTCACCAGCAACACATCACCAAGCTTCGGCGCAGAACCCCTACGAGCAGCCACCGAACCAGCATCCCACGCCGCCCCGACAATCCGAGTGCGCACCCTCGCCGAACCAACCAAGATGACCCCATGACCCAACCTGCCGACGCTTTGATCGTCGTGGACATGCAGACCGCGTTCGTCTCGGGCCCGGATGCCGTACCTGGGGCGGATCGGCTACTAGAGCGGGTCGGTGAGCTGTTGGAGCGGGCGCGTGAGGCGGGCGCGGTCGTCGTACATCTCCAGAACGACGGTCCGCCCGGCGCGGATGACGAGCCGGAGAAGCCGGGCTGGGAGCTATACCTCACGGTGAAGACCGGCGCACGCGAGCACGTTGTCCGAAAGCCGAGGGACGACGGCTTCGACGGGACGGCGCTCGGGCAGATCTTGGTCGCGGCCGGCATACGCTCGCTGGCCATCTGCGGCGTCATGTCCGAAATGTGCGTAGCCGCAACAGCCAAGACAGCACTGGCACGCGGCTACCACGTAGTCCTCCCCCACGACGCCCACGCCACCTACAACATCCCCGCCCTCCCAGGCGTCTCCGCCGAGATCCCCGCCCACATCGCCTCCCGAGTCGCCGCCTGGTCCCTAGGCAACCAAGCCGAAACCACCGTCCCCACCAAAGCCATCACGTTCTCGTAGCCCCAACCCACGGCGAAGTGGGAGTGGTCATGGTGCGGGATGTGTGGTGGTGAGAGCTAGGTGGTTGTCGGTGTTGGTGACGGTGAGGGGGCCGCTGATGTTGGTGGTGGCGGTGCGGATGGCGTCGTGGGACAGGAGGTCCAGGGTTCTGGGGGCCGGGTGGCCGTAGTCGTTGTCGCGGCCGGCGGAGATGAGGGCCAGGCGGGCGTGGGTGGCTGCGATGAACTCGGGGTCCTGCTGAGCTGAACCGTGGTGCGGCACCTTGAGGACGTCGGCCCGCAGATCGACGCCTGATGCCAGGACGGCTCGCTGGGACTCGGGTTCGAGGTCTCCGGTGAGCAGGATGCGGAGACCACCGACCTCGACCATCATCGCGATGCTGGCGTTGTTCTCCGGCGAACCTTCGTCCGACGAGGTCGCCGACGACGTACCAGGCGGAGGCAGCGCCGGTACCCGCGCCGGCCACAGCGTCGTCCAACTCAGCTGACCGACCACCCGCTTCTCGTGGAACGTGACCGTCCGCAAGCCGATCCCATGGTGCGCCGCGAGATCGACCACCCGGCTGTACTCCGCTCGCGGCGAGAAGTACGGCGTCACCTCGATCTCGTCGACCTTCCGCCCGTTCAGTACGCCGGCCAGCCCGCCGACGTGATCGGCATGGAAATGACTGAGTACGAGCACCGGAATGTGCTTGATCCCCAGGTCCCGCAGGCATCGATCCATCGCGGCCGGATCCGGCCCGGTGTCGACGACAACCGCCGTACCCTCACCTGCTCTGAGCACAAGGCCGTCTCCCTGTCCGACATCGCAGACCACGAAGACCCAGTCGTCCGGCGGCCAACCGAGCGAGCCGACGGGACGCAGTACGACGACGGTCAGTACGACGACCGCCAGGATCATCGCGATCGGGCGCGCCAGGATGCGGTGCAGACCGAACACGAGTGCGAGGCAGAGAAGGGTAAGGACGACGATCCCGACTGCGGTTGCCGGCCAGGCGTTGGCGGCACCCGGCAGGTCGGCGCCTTCGCGCGCGACCAGGATGATCCAACGGGCAGGCCAGCCTGCGACCCAGCCGACGAGTTGAGCCAGTTCGGTGCTCAGCAAGGCGACTCCAGCCGCGATGAAGCCGAGGATCGTCGCCGGGCCGACGGCCGGTCCGGCCAGCAGGTTGGCGGCGACTGCGACCAGCGACACCTGTCCTGAGAGCCAGGCGACGACCGGCGTACACGCGAGTTGAGCAGCAAGCGGGCACGAGATCGCATCGGCCAGCCACTGCGGCAACCATCTCGCCAACGCATCACGCCAACCAGGTCCGAGCAGGACAATTCCCGCGGTCGCGAGCACCGACAACGCGAACCCGGCCGAACGCGCCAACGACGTATCGAGCAGCAGCAACACGATCACCGCAACCGACAGACTGCGTACGGCGCGACGCCCGGCTCCTCCGCTGGTCATCGCGGGCAGCGCGATCAGGCCCATCGCGGCTGCTCGCAGAACGCTGGGCTGTGGTCTGGCGAGGACGACGAAGACCACGACCATCACCACGCCGACCACGGTTAAACCGCGGGCACGCACCCCGACCAGCCGCGCCAGCGGGAGTACGAACGCGAGCAACAACGTGAGGTTCGTGCCGGAAACGGCCGAGAGGTGAGTTAGCCCGGTGGTCTGGAAGTCAGCGTTCAGCTCGGCGGAGACTCCGGACACGTCACCCATCACGAGGGCTGGGACGAGACCGCGGACGTCGTCAGGCTCGTCGGCTACGGCTTTGCGGAGGCCGGCGCGGACCTGCTCGGCGGCGCGCAGCCACCAGGGTGGTTGGTCGACGATTCGCGGTGGCGAGCGTGTCGAGAGCATCGCGGCTACGTCCGAGCCGTCTTCGACAGCTCCTAACCTGCCGGCGGCGTCGACGTGCTGGCCGTATCTGACGGTCTGCCACTTGGCGGTGCCGATGACGAACACCGGCGTATGGATGCGGGTTGTGGTTGTGCCCGCTGGGCGTGAGTGGGTGCGTACCTCCTCGATGGTTGCTTTGACGACTACGTACGGCGGGCGGCGGCTGGTGGTGCTTTGACGAAGTGACGGGTCTCCTTCGATCTTGAGGCGGACGTTGACGGTCGCGGAGGCGGCGGCCAGGTCGCGGATCGGGCCGCTGCGGAGGGTTGCGGATTGGAGGGCGGCCGCGACGCCGAGTCCGGCGATGGCGACGAGCGAGCCGGCTGCTGTCCATCCGATCGTTCGTCGTGGGTGGGTGGGGTGGTTGCGCAGCACGAGGCCGAGGGTGATGGCAGCGGCGAGCGCGACGGCGGAGACAAGTGCAGCAGTGAGCGGGCGTTGCCCGACCAGTACGACCGCCGTCAGCCAGCCCACCGCAGCCGGGACCAACAACCGCACATCGAGCCCTTCACCAGCAGGTGCGTCGTGCATCTCAACGGCGTGCGGGTCATGCATTTCAGCGACCAGCAGGGCGTGCGGGTCAGCGGCTGGCGGGTCGTGGGGTTCGGCGGCTGGTGGGTCGACGGCTGGTGGGTCGGTCGCGGATGGGTCGGTGGTGGGGTTAGAGGCGGACATGGGGTTTTAGGGAGTCGAACTTCTTGGGGCCTACGCCGGGGACCTCCTGGAGTTGGTCGATGGTGGTGAAGGGGCCGTTCTCGGTGCGGTAGTCGAGGATGCGTTGGGCCAGGACGGGGCCGACGCCGGGGAGGGCGTCCAACTGGGCGAGGGTGGCGGTGTTGAGGTTGACGGGGTCGGTGGATGCTGCGCTCGGGGTGGACGAGGTCGTTGTGCCTGGTGGGTTGGTGGGTGGGGGTTGGCTTGGCAGGCCGACGTTGATCTGTTCGCCGTCGGTGATTTGGCGGGCGAGGTTGAGGGTGGTGAGGTCTACGCCGGGGAGTGGGCCGCCGGCTAGGGCGAGTACGTCGGCTACGCGTGAGCCGGTGGGTGCGCGGACGAGGCCGGGGCGGCGGACTTTGCCGGCGACGTACACGACGAGAAGCGGTTGGCCGGGTGAGCTCGCGGCGCCCGTTGACTGGTTGATGCCCGGCGGCTGGTTGGTGCCCGAGGGCTGACTGGGGCCTGACAGATGGTTGGGGCCGGGTGATGGGTTGGTTCCTGGCGATTGATTGGCCCCGGGTTGGGTCTGGCTGGTGCCGGGTTGGGTCTGGCCCGGGGTTGGTTGGGCGACGGGTGAGCCGGGGGTGGCGATGGTGGGCTGGATGGTCGGGAGGGTTTCGGGGCGGGCTCGGAGGAAGGTCCAGGCGGCCCAGGACAGGCCGATGGCGAGTACGGCGAGTAGGACCAGGACGTGGCGTGGGGTGAGGGTCCAGCGGGCGTCTCGAAGTCGTTCGGGCCGGATCTGTTCGGGTATCCATCCACCGCGCACCTCATCATCACGCTCCTCTAGATAGTCGTCGTCGCGGCGGTTCCCGCGGCGTGGGTCGGTCGGGTCGTGAAGGGTCTCGCCGCCACCGCGACTGACGGCGGAGGTGGGTCGGTCGCCGCCCGGCCCAGCGCCGTGCTCGGGTTCGGCACCCGACCCAGCGACATACGCAGGCTGGTCAGCACCCCGCCCGTCGAGCTGCGCGGGCTGGTCGGCACCCCGCCCAGCAACGTGCGCAGGTTGGTCGGCACCCCGCCGAACGACGCGTGCGGGCTGATTGGCACCCGACCCAGCGACGTGCGCGGGCTGGTCAGCACGCCGCCCGGCGACCTGCACGGGCTGGTCGGCGTCGCGGACGACAACGTACGCGCGCTGGTTGGCACCCCGCCCGGCGGCGCGCGCAGACTGGTCGGCACCCGGCCGGGCGCCGTGTGCAGGCTGATCGGCGCCCGGCCCAACGACGTACGCAGGCTCGTCGGCGTCGCGCCCAACGCCGTACTCGAGCTCGTCGTCCACGGGCCGGGCGACGTACGCAGGCCCGTCGGCATCGGGGACCACGGCGTACGCAGGCTGGTCGGCACGCCGCTCGGCGACGTCCGCAGGCTCGTCAGCACCCCGCCCGGCGATCTGCGCGGGCTGGTCGGCGTCGCGGACGACGACGTACGCGGGCTGGTTGGCACCCGACCTAGCGCCGTAGGCAGGCTGGCCAGCACCCTGCCCGGTGGCGTGTGCGGGTTGGTTGGGTGGGAGGTCCGTGGGGGCTGGGCGGGGGTGGGTTGGCGGGCGGGCGGCGAGGCGGGCCAGGGCTCGTTCTCGGGCGCTCGATTCGGGGATGGGGGTACGTCGAAAGACCTTCACGCCCAGAGAAAGTACGAGTTCGTGGCCTTGCTCAACCCGCGGATTCGAATCTGTGGAGAAATGCGCCAACTACTATGCGCGTTCGGAGTCGCTTAGCCGAAGAGGTGTGGGCAGGCCATGTGGCCGGCGGCGAGGATGAGAGTCGGGAGGATTGGTAGGACCACGAGCGACATTGCTGCGCCGGCGGCGCCGACGCGGGTCGCCACTGGTAGCGGTGCTGGGGGTGCGAGTAGGCGTTCGACGCGGGTGAGCACTGAGCCGCCGGTTGCGGCGAGGGCGGCCGTCGGGGTGCGGGCGCATCCCAGTGCGGCGATTGCGGATGCGAGGCTCTCCGCGGACTCGCGCCGGAGAGTCTGGTCGTCGGCGAGGAGCTCGACGAGGTGGGCGGTGGACTGCTGCATCGCACTGAAGAGCGGAACCCTGGGAAAGGCCTTCTGCAGCGCGTCTGCCCAGGCGACCAGGAGATGATGACGGCCCGCGAGATGCGCGCGCTCGTGCGCGAGGACGGCGCGGAGCTCGCTGTCGCGGAGGATCGCCATCGCTCCCCTGGTCAGAACGATCTGCTTTGACCCCGGAACGCAGTACGCCGCAGGCACATCGGCCGGGATGACGGCTACGCCGAGCCTATGGTCGTGTCGGCCGAGCAGGCACACCAGTTTCAGATGGCGATCGCGTTCAACCCGGTGGCGTGCCAGTACCTGCCAGACGGTCAGCGTGACACGGCCGATCAGCACAGTGGGAACCAGGACGGCGACGGCTGCGGCGAAGATCCCTGGTACGCCGCGGCTGCCGTCGATGCCAGTCAGCCAGCCACGCAGCAATCCGTCGTCGGCGTAACAGGCGACGGTTGCCAGGATGGAAGCCAGCAGGACCGACACGGCGCACGAGTGCCATAGAGCCAAAGCCAGCCGTGGCGAGCGAGTGAGCCATTGGCTGGTCAGGAATCGCGGTGAGACAACCGCGAGCACAGCGGCGTACCCGAAGAGGACGGTCGCGATCGTCGTCATCGGCCAGGTCCTCGAGACCGCAGAGCCCGCCGAATCGCGTCGGCCTCCTCAGGGGTGACGGTCTCGACGAACCGCAGCAGGGTGCCCGCCTGGTCGCCGCTATCGGCGAGAATCTCGCGCATCAGTTCGGCGTTGTACTGCTGCCGCGTGGCGACCGGCGCGTACCGGTAGGCGCGTCCGTCGCGTTCCCTGGTCAGCCAGCCTTTGCGGTGCAGGTTGTCCATCACGGTCATCACCGTCGTGTAGGCGAGGTCGCGCTCCTTGTTGAGGTCGTCGAGCACGTCGCGCACGATCGCGGCACGACCCCAGGACCACAGGCGGTCCATCACCGCTGCCTCAAGCTCGCCGAACCCACGCACCGTGGCCCCCACTCTCTGTACCGAACACGGTAGACCACCCGGTCGCAGGCCGTCTGCCGGTGACCAGACGTCCCCGGCAGTCAGCACGACACCTTCCGAGCGGCAATCAGGTAGCCGGTCCCCATGCGCCCGCGCAGTCCTCGGCTGACGGTGCGCTCAGGGTGGTCGCGCCAACGTCGGCTGTGGCGGCGTACGAGCTTGTCGAGCGGTGGGACGGTCGACGTGATGTCGAATGCGACAACGTCGTACGGCGTGAGACCGGCTGCTCGCATGAGCCGGGCGAGGCGGCCGCGGCGTACGGCGTGGATGCCCGAGCGGCGGGCGCCGTGTCGCCGATTCGGCTGTATGCCGAGCAGACCTTCGATGCGGCCAGCAAGACGTCGAGCCGGCCAGTAGATGCACCACTCGAACAGGCGGTAGGGGCTCGCTGGGTTGAGCATGGTGGCCACGACCAGGCCACCGGGACGGACTATCCGCGAGACCTCCGGCAATGCCTTGGCAATGTCGACGTACTCGAGTACGCCGAGCGCAAGGGCGACGTCGAAGCTGCTGTCGTCGAACGGCAGGTCTTCGATCCGGCTCACCGACAGGCACACCTCCGGGTCGGCCGTTGTCAGCCGGCCGGCCGCCGCATCGATCATGGCAGGCGACCGGTCGCAGGCGGTGATGCGGAAATCGCCCGGCCGAGTGTCGAGGAGGTGTCGCACAAACATCCCTGGGCCGGAGCCGATGTCCACCAGATCGCCCTGCGATCCGAGGATGGCTTCGTCGACAGCGTGCCGTCGAGACCGGTTGAACCGGGCAACCGATCCCCAGCCCTCGTACGCATCCCCATACCTCGAGGCGGACGCTGGTGTGCGGTACTGCGCGTGGGTCGCTTGGTCTCTGAGCTGACGGCGAAGCTGGCGTCGGCGCGGCCCTAAGGTTGCCGTGTCGACGCCGACGTCACCGGCGCTCGAAGGTCGTGGATTGCGCACAAGGCCCCCCGGCTCGCGCTCTGAGTGGCGTCAGTCGCCACCCACGAAATACTAAGATAGATAGTAGTTAAAGCGCGCCTAGGTCTTCGTGTCAACGAACCGTCGCCACCCGTGGGCATCCCGCCTGAATGGGACAACCGGGCAAGCCCCCTGCTCCGTCGTCGCCAGGTGTTGCGTTCATCGTGGTAGACAGGACGTCGGAATGAACCAGTGGTCGTTGGAGCGGATCAACGCCTTCGCCGAGGCGACGTCGTGGCTGCGCGGTGGCGGGCAGGCATCTGTCGGGTACGGCGTGGGCTTGTGCGCGGGTCTGCTGCTGGGCAGTTGGTGGATCGGCCGGCGCAGCGAAGAGTCGCGGGTCGCTGGAACCATCACCGCCGGTGGCCCCACGCTGCTCCTGCTGCCCGCGAACCGGGCGATCGTGCATGCAGCCGCGCTTATCCGGCTGCTTGCAGCCTCGCTGGACGGAGACGTGCGCCAGCTCGGAGCAGAACGCCGACCACTGACACACCTTGTCGGCGCCACGGCTGGTGCCCGGCTACGGCCTATCGGCGTGACCGCGGGTCGGCCGCGACTGTCATGAACCGGCTGATCGACTGGCTCCTTGGGCTGCACGGGCTGCCTGTGTACGGGCTGGTTGGGTTGCTTGTGTTCGCCGAAGATGCGCTGTTCGTCGGCTTCGTGCTGCCCGGGGAGACCGCCGCCGTGGTGGGTGGCGTCGCTGCCAGCCGCGGGCACGCATCGCTGGCGGTGATGCTGGTCGTCGTGGTCGGGGCGGCGATTGTGGGCGACACGGTCGGGTACGAGATCGGGCGTCTGCTGGGTCCTCGGATCTTGCGCACCAGAGTCCTGGAGAAGCGGGGCGATCGCATCGACTCCGCGCGCGAGCTGCTCGCACGCCGCGGCGGGGTCGCGGTGTTCCTGGGCCGGTTCGTCGCGTTCTTCCGCGCCATCATGCCCGCGCTCGCCGGGACCGCAGGCATGCGCTACCCGAAATTCCTTGCCTTCAATGCCGCCGGCGGACTCGTTTGGGGCAGCGCGGTCGTGCTCCTCGGCTACCTCGCCGGCAACTCCTACGGCACCATCGAAAAGACCTTCGGTCGCGCGACCGCGCTGATTGTCCTGACCGTCGCCATCGCCGGGGTTGTCATCTGGCGACTCCGCCGTCGCCGCACCAACCGCCGAACACACCGCTCCGACCAGCGCCCGTGACCGCCGCCGATCCACAAACCTGCGGCTGCCGCCCCGCCGTGCGATGTGGGTTAGTGGGGGCTGACTACTACGGCGAGGAGGCCGGGGCCTACGTGGGCGCCTATGACGGCGCCTACTTCGCGGAGGACTATTTCTTCGGCTTTGGGGATGCGGTTGGCTAGGTCGTCGGCCAGGGATTGGGCCTTCTCCAGGCTCGACAGGTGGTGGACGGCCAGTTGGACGGGGGTGTCGCCGGCGCGTTGGACGGCGATGTCGGCCAGGCGGGCGATGGCGCGGCTGGAGGTTCGGACCTTTTCCAGGGGGACGATCCGGCCGCCGCTGATCGTGAGCAGTGGTTTGACGGCGAGCGCCGTACCGAAGAGGGCTTGGGCGGCGCCGATGCGGCCGCCGCGGCGGAGGTACTCGAGGGTGTCGACGTAGAAGTACGCCGAGGTGAACTTCATCGTGGCGCGCGCCGCCGCCTCGACCGCAGCAGCGTCCTGCCCGGCGGAGGCTGCGGCGGCCGCGGCGAGGACCGGGAAGCCGAGGCCCATGCCGAGCGAGCGGGAGTCGACGACCCTGACCGGGATCGGCGACTCCTTGGCCCCGATCATCGCGGCCTCGAAAGTGCCGGACATGTCGCCCGACAGGTGGATCGACACCACTGCCTCGGCGCCGTCGGCAGCGCAGGCGGCGTACGTGTCGGCGAAGGTCTGCGGCGCGGGCCGGCTGGTCGAGACGGGCGTGAAGGTCTTGAGCGCCTCCGCGACCGCGTCGGCCGACGTCGCGCCGTCGTCGTACGACGTGCCGCCGATCACGACCTGGAGCGGTACGACGGTCAGCGGGTGGCGGAGCACCTCGTGCGTGGACAGGCCGGCCGTGGAGTCGGTGACGACATGCACGCGGGCTGACATGCAGCGAGGTTACCGGACAGTTAACGTCCTAGCGCAGTGTCAAAGTCCACAAGCCCAGTGCCAAACTCCACAGATGAGGGAGACAGAGGCAGAAGTCACGGAGCTGCAGCGGCTGTTGGAGGCGGCGTACGCGCGGTCGACCCAGCATCTGCGGAACATCATCACGGATCCGCGCCGGCTGGATGCCGAGGACCTCGTGCGGGTCCTGACCGGGATGTGCACGCTGAACCTCGCCACGGTGACGGCGCGGGGTGAGCCCCGGATCAGTGCGGTGGACGGACACTTCCTGCACGGCCGGTGGGTGTTCACGACTTCAGGGTCGGCGGCGAAGGCGCGGCAGCTGAAGAAGCGGCCGGCGGCGAGCATCTCGTACGTCGACGGCGAGCGGATCGGGGTGTTCAGCCATGGAAACGTCGAGTTCCTGACTCCGGAGCACCGGGACTTCGTGGAGATCGAGGAGCACCTCACCAACCACTACGGCAGTTCACCGTCGAGCTGGGGTGACGACATCGTGTACTGCCGCCTGCAGCCCCACTGGATGGTCGGCTACGCCTTCGACAAAGCGGCGATCCTCAAAGACAACTGAAACCCCGCCGCGCGAACCCGAACGGCAGCGAGGTGAAGGCCACCCCTCCGAAGCCTTCACCTCGCTTGGGACTTATGCCGGGCTGGTGGCGTCCCCACGTGCGCCATCAGCCCGGCTTGTCCTGCTGACTCCCCCTGGTTGTCAGCTGAAGTTGATGGAGCCTCGACGAGCTACTCCCCGTATCCGGACCACACGGGTCCGGCCTGACCGCGAGCTCGTCGAGGTTCCGGGAGGCCCCAGCGGCCGGCCGGACGACGGGTGACCAAACCCGTCGGTTGTCCGTGCCAACCGGGTCGTGACACTCGTCCCCTGTGTCGTGTGCCTGACCCGCTGCTGGGACCCCGCCCCGAAAGCGGTGCCCTGACGGTGCACTGCGTCCGGTACAGGCAGGACAGATCCACACTCGACAGCACCCCGGAGCTCTCGGCAGCCGCTCGGCGCCCCCACCAACCAGCCGCCGGATGCCCTCCGCGTCGCCTTCGCCGCGCTCCTCGGCAGTCCGGCGGTGCCCCATGGCCTCTTCATGATTCACCACCCCTTCGCTGCCGCCGCCCGGTGTCGGACTCTGCTTCGTGGAACCTGCCCTACGGCTGTAATTCTTGGTCCGGCAGCCATGTCAGGACGAGGCAGATCAACCGGCAGTTACCCGGCAGCTTCCGCCGATCGGCGTCATAAAAGCGCAACAGCTCAAGACAGCGCAGCGAGTACGTCGTTGGCCAGCCGCTGCACCGCAGCCGCCGGATCCGGCTCGGGCCACCCGTCCGCGACCGAAGCGCTCTCACACGACTCCTGCAGCACCGCCCACGCCGTCGGCAACATCGGCGGGTCCATCGACCGCTGCCACGCCAGCAACTGCCCGCACAGCGCGTCTCCCGCCTCCGAGCGACCCAGCGCGTGCAGCACCGCCACAGCCTCCGGCAGTACTTCGAGCAGGTACACGACCCGCCCTTCGAGCAGCAGCCGGTTCACGGCGTCCCGGATCGACACCCGCGCCTGCTCGACCTCACCCGCGGCACGCGCCAGCCGGGACCGGTACAGCATCACCAGATAGTCGAAGTACCCGCGGTGTCCGCGGATGTCGGCGTCGGCCTGATCAAGCAGAGCCCGCGCCTCCTCGTACCGGCCGTCGTGGAACTCGACCATCGCCAGACACCCGGCCACCTTGGTCCGCTCCGGATCGTCCGACGCCTGGCTGTCGCGAGCGAGCACTGCCCAGTGACGTGCTTCGGGCAGGTTCCCCAACTCGAGGTCGACCCGGCTGAGCGCCATATACGCGATCTCGTCCGGGTAGACGCCCGGATTGACCAGTGCGGCCTCCCACGCGAGCAGAAGCTCCTTGGCCTCCTCCAGACGACCCCACCGCAGCAAGGCCAGCCCACAGGTCGCCTGCACGGTCGCGGACCGCTGTACGTCGCCATGCTTGCGAGCGTCATCCACCAGCGCCGGGATCTCGGCCAGGCTCTGGGTATCGAGCAGGTGCGAACCGGACGACACCCACCCGCCGCGAGCGACCAGCCCCATCTCGGTCTCACCCGGGATCAGTGTGCGCGCTTCCTCGTAGTGCCGGCGCGCTCCACGGATGTCACCTGTCAGGCTGGACAGCCGGCCCGCGATAGCAAGTAGGCGCCCGCTGACCTCTTTGTCGGACACCTGAGAAGCGCATAGCGTCGCCCACCGGATCCCGCTCTCGGCCACACTCGCCTGGTACTGCCATGCGATCCGGAAGCCGAGCACGATCCGGGCAGCCGCGTCCCACTCCCCCAGCTCGCCTGCCCGCTCCAAGGCCACCTCGAAGAGCGCAGAGTTCGCATGTGCCGCCCGGTACTGCCGGTCGCGGTCCGGCGACGACCACGCGCCCTCCAGCCCCGCGACGTACGTCGAACACCACGCGACCGCCCGGTCCCGGAACTCGACCAGATCACCGCCCTGCGACGACAGACCTGCGTACGCGTGCTCCCGGATCGTCTCCAGCAGCTTGTACCGCGAGCCGTACAACTGCTCGAACTCGAGCACCGGCTGCAGCAACGACTTCTCCACCAGCTCGGCCAGCAGCATCGGTACGTCGAGACCGTCGATCGGATCGCCCGTGCATACCCCGGCCACCGCCTCGAGCGTGAACGGCGAACCGAGCACCGAGCACCGGTACAGCAGCTGCCGCGCCGCATCGGAGAGCGCGTCGACGCTCCAGGCGATCGTGTCGGCCAGCGTCCGCTGATGGGGTGCGCCGAACCGCCGCGGCCCCGACAGCAACCGGAACCGGTCGTCCAGGGCCGCCAGGATCGTCTCCACCGACAGCGACCCAGCCCGCGCAGCCGCCAACTCAAGCGCCAATGGCAGGCCGTCCAACCGCCGGCACAGCCGCGCCACGGTCGGAGCGTTGGCAGGCGTCAGCACGAAGTCCGGCCTGACCCGCGCCACCCGGCGGCAGAACATCTCGACGGCCGGTGACGCCGCGATCTCCTCGAAGTTCTCGTCGTTCGCCGGTACGCCGAGCACCTGCACCCGACGTACGACTTCATCCGGCAGGCCCAGCGGGATGCGTGACGTCACCAGCACGCCGACGCCCGGGAAGCTGCGGACCATCCGGTTGGCGACTGTTGCGACGCCGTCGAGCACGTGCTCGGCGTTGTCCTCGACGATGACCAGATCACCCGGCTTGCGACCGGACAGCACGTCGTCCAGGTCCGACGTACCTGGGGCTGTGCCGAAGGCGTCGAGGATGGCCGACGGTACGGCGGCATCGCGCTGGACGGTCGTGAGGTCGACGACCACGACGGTTGTCTCCGCACCGGAGAAGCGGTCGGCCGCGGCCAGTGCGAGCTCGGTCTTGCCGACGCCGCCGGGGCCGACGAGCGTGACGAGCCGGTTCTGCCGCAGCAGCGACTCCAGCTCCAACAGCTCCTGCTCACGGCCGACGAGTCCGTCCGGGATCGGCCGGGTGCCACGCCAGCGCAGACCGGTTGGGGCGGCGTCGGCAACCGAAACGACGGGCGGCTGTACGACGCGACGCGCAGTACCGTGACCGGCCGCGGCGAGGAACTGCGACGTGTCCTGCAGACCCAGCGCAGACGCCAGCAGCCGGACCGAATCCTTGCGCGGCCGCGCGACCCGGCCGGCCTCGATCTCGCGGATCGAGCGCACACTCAGCCCGGCGCGGTCGGCCAGCTCCTCCTGGGACAATCCGGCCTGGACCCTGAGGTCGAGCAACAGATCGGCGAAACCCCGCCGACCGCCAGCCCGGCCATCCGTGTCCGACACAGCATGTCACCCCTCTGGAGGCCCCACGTTCCTGTCACAACATAGCGTGACCAGGGCTTGTGTGGCGGGGTCGACCGGCGTGCGGGATGCGGCCTGGGTCACAGAACTTGTTGACCGAAGCAACGAAAATGCGCCTGAAGGGAATAGCTGCGGGATCAGAAATACGTGTTTCAAGCAGTTGCGCGAACCGGGTGGGATTCATTTTCGGCGGTATACAAAGAAAGGATGCCGGACCAGTCGTCGAGACGCGCGCTGGTGTCGGCGCGACCCGCATCGGCATTCAGCAAGCTGCCGTCACAAACCCCTCGGGTCGCGCGGACCAGCAGCTCAACGGTGACGTCGCGCAGGGTGTCCAGGGCTGCCATGCTGCAATTCAAGCGGAGTCGTGTTTCGCAAACGTAACGCCATCCGCAACATCACGATAAGTCACGAAAATACGTCCGCCGGGAGTTACCGGGTAGTCCACTAACCGGCCAGGAACGACAGCCGAACATGCCGGTCGGGATTGTCGCGATTGGTGTCGACGAGGCAGATCGATTGCCACGTGCCGAGCGTCAGCCGGCCGGCGAGCACCGGAACGGTCGCGTACGGCGGGATCAGCGCGGGCAGCACGTGATCGCGGCCGTGTCCGGGCGAGCCGTGCCGGTGCCGCCAGCCGAAGTCCCGCGGCAGCAGGTCCTCGAGCACGGCCAGCAGATCGCTGTCGCTGCCCGCGCCGGTCTCCAGGATCGCGACGCCGGCGGTCGCGTGCGGGACGAAGACGTGCAGCAGTCCGTCGCCGCGCCCCGAAACGAACTGTTCACACCGGCTCGTGAGGTCCATGACGACCTCACGAGCACCGGTGTGAACATCGAGTACGACGGAATCCATCAAGCGTCCATCAGGCCGGGACGATGTTGACCAGCTTCGGCGCCCGCACGATCACCTTGCGGGTACCGCGACCGTCCAGCGCCTTCTGCACGGCGTCGGAGTCCAGCGCCAGCTTCTCCAGGTCGGCGTCGGAGATGTCCGGCGCGACCTCCAGCCGGTCCTTCACCTTGCCGGCGACCTGGACCACGCAGGTGACGGTGTCCTGGACCAGCAGCGCCGGGTCGACCTTCGGCCAGCCGGCCTTGGCGACGGTCGGCTCGTGGCCCAGCTCGGCCCACATGTCCTCGGCCGTGTACGGCGCGACCAGGCTCAGCAGGATCGACACCGTCTCGACCGCCTCGCGGACCGCCGGGTCGGCCGCACCCGGACCGGAGTCGATCGCCTTCCGGGTGGCGTTCACCAGCTCCATGATCCGGGCCACCATCACGTTGAACCGGTGCGAGTCGATCAGCTCGCTCGCGTCGGCCACCGTGCGGTGGGTCAGCTTGCGCAGCTCGATGTCGCCGGTCGACGGGTCCGAGCCCAGCGGCGCCTCGACCGCAGCAGCCAGCCGCCAGGCCCGTTGCAGGAACTTCAGCGAACCGCCCGGGGACATGTCCGCCCAGTCGATGTCGTCCGACGGCGGGCCGGCGAAGACCATGGTCAGCCGGACCGCGTCCACGCCGTACTCGTCGATCATGTCGCCCAGGTTCACGCCGTTGCCCAGGGACTTGCTCATCGCCTTGCCCTTGTTGATCACCTGGCCCTGGTTCAGCAGCCGAGTGAAGGGCTCGACGACGTTCAGCAGACCCATGTCGTGCAGCGCCTTGACGAAGAAGCGCGCGTACAGGAGATGCAGTACCGCGTGCTCCTTGCCGCCGACGTACTGGTAGACCGACATCCAGCGGTCCGCCGCCTCCTGGTCGAAGGCGCCGTCGGTGTACTGCGGGGACAGGTAGCGCAGGAAGTACCAGGACGAGTCGACGAACGTGTCCATCGTGTCCGTGTCCCGCTCGGCCTTGCCGCCGCACTTCGGGCAGTCGACCTCGACCCACTCGCGGTCCGCGGCCAGCGGCGAGACGCCCTTCGGCTGCAGATCCGCACCGCGCAGGTCGGGCAGCTCCATCGGCAGCCGGTCGTCCGGGACCGGCACCTCGCCGCACGACGGGCAGTGGATGATCGGGATCGGGCAGCCCCAGTACCGCTGGCGGCTCAGCAGCCAGTCGCGCAGGCGGTAGTTGATCGTCCGCTCGCCCAGGCCCTTGCTGTCCAGCCAGTCGATGATCCGGGACTTCGCGTCGGCGATGTCCAGCCCGTCCAGGCTGATCTCGTCGTTCGCGCTGTTGATCGCGGCGCCCTCACCGGTGTACGCCTTGCCGTCGAAATCGGCGGGCGGCTGCACGGTGCGGACGATCGGCAGGCCGAACTTCTCCGCGAACTCCCAGTCGCGGGTGTCCTGGCCGGGCACGGCCATGATCGCGCCCGTGCCGTAGTCGGCCAGCACGTAGTCGGCGGCCCAGATCGGGATCCGCTGTCCGGTCACCGGGTTGATCGCGTACGAGCCCAGGAAGACACCGGTCTTCTCGCGCTCGGTGCTCTGCCGCTCGATCTCGGTCGTCGCCTTGACCTTGGTCAGGTACTCGTCGAAGGCAGCCTGCTGCTCCGGCGTGACCAGCTCGGCGGCCAGCTTGGCATCCGGCGCGACCACCATGAACGTGGCGCCGAACAGCGTGTCCGGACGGGTGGTGAAGACCTTGATCGGCTCGTCGCGGCCTTCGACCTCGAAGTTCGCGAAAGCGCCCTCGGACCGGCCGATCCAGTTGCGCTGCATCAGCAGGATCTCTTCCGGCCACTGCAGCAGCTCCATGTCGTCCAGCAGCCGCTGGGCGTACTCCGTGGTCTTGAAGTACCACTGGGTCAGCTCGCGCTTGGTCACCTCGTGACCGCAGCGCTCACAGCGTCCCTGGATGACCTGCTCGTTCGCCAGCACGGTCTGGTCGTGCGGGCACCAGTTGACGTACGACGCCTTGCGGTAGGCCAGACCACGCTCGTACAGCCGCAGGAACAGCCACTGGGTCCAGCGGTAGTACTCCGGGTCCGACGTGTGCAGCCGACGGGACCAGTCGAAGCTGATGGCGTAGCGCCGGATCGACTCGGCCTGCGTCTCGATGTTGGCGTAGGTGAACGTCGCCGGGTGCTCGTTGCGCTTGATCGCGGCGTTCTCGGCCGGCAGGCCGAAGGAGTCCCAGCCGATCGGGTTCAGCACGTCGTACCCCTGCTGGAACCAGTAGCGGGCCAGCACGTCGTGCAGCGCGAACACCTCGGCGTGGCCCATGTGCAGGTCGCCGGACGGGTAGGAGAACATCGTGAGGGCATAGCGCCGCTCGGCCGAGCCGTCGTCCTTCGCCTTGAACGGGTCCAGCTTCTCCCACACCGGACGCCACTTGGCCTGCATGGCGTTGAAGTCGTAGCCACCCCGGTCGATCGGAGTGTCCTCCACCTGCTCGCTCACGGTCCTACTCCATACTTCGTGTGTTTTGTTGAGCCTTAATGTGCCAGACGGCACCCGAGACATAAAAAAGCCCCTCACGCAGGAGGGGATGCCGTACTGACCGCGCCAGTACGGCTAACTAAGGAGCAGGCTCACTCGCATGGTGCCAGGATAGCACTGAGGGGCCGACTGCCCGATCAGATGAATTCGGTGCCGCCGGTGCGGCGGTGGTCGCCAGGAGTGCGGCCGTAGTGGCGGCGGAACGCGGTGGAGAACGGGCGTACGTCGGAGTAGCCGCAGGCACGCGCTACTTCGGTCACGGTGACCGCGGGGTCGAGCAAGAGCTGGGCGGCCAGTTCGAGGCGCAGGCGGCGCAGAGTGGACATGATCGAGGCGCCGGTCTGTTGCTGGAAGAGGCGCTCCGCGTGGCGCTCGGAGAGATGTGCGGCCGCGGCGACGTCCCTGACGGTAATAGGCCGGGACAGGTTGTCGCGCAGGTGACGCTGCATCGCCTCCACCACCATGTGGCCACGGTCGCGGCGGACGGGTTCCACAGCTAGGTCGTCGTCCAGCGCGAATGCTCGGGCCGTCTCCATCACCAGAGTGGCTCCCAGCGATGCCAGGACGGTGCTGTAGCCGGAGACCGGTGCAGCAGCCTCGGCGGACAGCGCACTGATCAGTTCCGGCAGTGAGCCAACGCGGTCCGACATCACTGGACCGTCTGCGCGGGTCAGGCCTGACCACCAGCCGGGCTCCAACGATCCCGGGCGGAAGGTGAACCCCCAGAAGGCGATGCCCAGCGGGGACGAGCGCGACGACTCGATCTCGTGCACGTCGCCGGGACGGGCCAGGAACACCGAGCCCGGCGTGACGTCGTACAAGACAGAGCCGGAGTTGAAGCGACCCTCACCGGAGTACGCGAGACAGACCTCGTGGAAGGAGTGGGTGTGCCAGTAGTTGCGCCAGTACTCCGGCCGGTAGTGACCCCAGCTGAGGAAGTCCGCGTGGAAGCCGTCGACCTCGCAGGACTCCAGTAGTCCCGCGAGGTCGACGAACCGATCCGCCGCTGCGACGGACGCAAGACTCAAACAGCGCTCCTGCCGGTCGGGTCGACTCCTCGCAGCATCATGCCCTGACCGAGCGACCAGTCGTGGGTCTTGACCATCGGCGGGTCCGCCGGGTCGCGGTACTGGATCAGCCAGGTGGTCCGCGCCTCGTCGCTGACGTTCACCCCGGACCCGTGCACGGTCAGATAGGTGAAGAACAGTACGTCGCCCGCCTCGGCCGGCTGCGGCGTCGCCTCCTCGAAGGCCGGCTCAAGAAGGTGGTACGACCCTTCCGCCTCGTGCTCCCGCGGACCGGACTTGTGGCTGCCGGGAATCACCCGCACGCAGCCCTTCTCGACCGGTGCGTCGTCGAAGTGGAAGATCGCCGCCCCGACCCGGTGGTGCGTGTGCGGGAAGAACGGGTGGTCCTGGTGCAGCGGGAACGGCGAACCGTTCTCCGGCGGCTTCACGAACAGCTTGGTGTGGTGCAGCTGCACGTTGTCCACACCCATCACCGCAGCGGCCACGTCGGTGAACCGCGGATCCACGAGCAGCTTCGAGAACGCCGCGTCGTAGAACTGCGCGTCGTGCAGGTGCTGCAGTTTCGTCGGCGCCTCGGTCATTCCCCGGGCCGCTCCCCAGGTGGGGTCGTCGGACCGGTTCAGCTGCGCCAGCAGGTCGTGGCTGCGCTGCCGGTAGTACGCCGCTTCTTCCTTGCTGAGCAGGCCTTTCACCAGTACGAAGCCTTGCTCGGCGTACTGCCGTGCCGTGGTCGACAGGTCGGGCCTGTCAGAAGTGATCGTCATCTCGAAGTTCCTCCTGATCGGGTACTTCGAGCCTACGAACGGCGGCGTCCGGACGGGAGGACCCGCCCGGACGCCGATGTTCGTCAAACGGACATGCAGCCGCCGGCCGGCTTACTCTCCGGCCGCGTCCTCCTCGACCGGTACGGCGATCGGCCGCAGCCGGGCCCAGAGGACGAACAGGGCGGTGAACACGAGCATCGCGATGCCGCCCCAGAGGTTGATGTTGATACCGGCGGCCTTGTCGATCTCCTGCTGCTTCTCGACGATGCCGAGGATCGTCAGCACCACTCCGTAGATGCCGATCAGGGCCGCGATCACGATCCGGATGTCGAAGGCACCGGCCTTCTTCTTGTCTGCCATCTCGAACCCTCCCTCAGGCGAAGATGATGTTGAGAATGATGGTCAGCGTGAGTGAGATCCCGGCAAGCAGGACCGGCTTGCGGTACCAGCCGCCGTCGCCCGCGACCGCCACCTCGGTGCGCTGTTCCTTCGGTGTCAGCGAGTACACCAGGCCGACCAGCTCGGCGTCCCGCTTCGGTATCGTCACCAGGCTGGCCACCACACTGATCACGACGTCGACCACGAAGGCCGCACCCGCGCCGACGAAGCTGGCGCCCTGGCCCGGCAGGTTGATCACGCCGTTCTCGGACAGGACGAAGACCAGGATCGCGGTCCCGGTACCGGTGACCAGGCCGATCCAGCCGGCCGTCGCGGTCATCCGCTTCCAGAACATACCGAGGATGAACGTGGCGAACAGCGGCGCGTTGAAGAACGAGAACAGCTGCTGCAGGTAGTCCATCAGGTTGCTGTAGCCGGACGCGATCGCGGCCGTTCCGATCGCGACCAGCGTGCCGGCCACCGTCACGATCCGGCCGGTCTGCAGGTAGAACTCGTCGGGCCGGTCCTTGATCAGGTAGCGCTCGATGATGTCGTACGACATGACCGTGTTGAACGAGCTCAGGTTCGCCGCCATACCGGCCATGAACGAGGCCAGCAGACCGGTGATGGCCAGGCCGAGCATGCCGTTCGGCAGCAGGTCGCGCATCAGCAGCAGCAACGCGTCGTTGTAGTCGACCTGGCCGCTGCCGTTCGCCTTGAACTGGGCCAGCTCGGGCACGACCACCGCGGCGATGATGCCGGGGATGATCACGATGAACGGGATGAACATCTTCGGGAACGAGCCGATGATCGGAGTACGCCGGGCGGCCGACATGTTCTTCGAGGCCAGCGCGCGCTGGACCTCGGTGAAGTTCGTCGTCCAGTAGCCGAAGGAGAGCACGAAGCCGAGGCCGAAGACGATGCCGATCACGGACAGGAAGCTGTTGTGGAAGCCGCTCAGCGCATTGCCCGGCCACGCGGACATCTGCTCCGGACCACCCGGCGACGCGCTCACCTTGTCGACCAGGCCCTGCCAGCCGCCGACCTTGTGCAGGCCGACCAGCGTCAACGGCAGCAGCGCGGCGACGATCACGAAGAACTGCAGCACCTCGTTGTAGATCGCCGCGGACAGGCCGCCGAGGGTGATGTAGCTCAGAACGATGGCCGCGGCAACGATC
The DNA here is from genome assembly GCF_040675555.1 of Kribbella sp. NPDC049584. Taxonomy (NCBI): domain Bacteria; kingdom Bacillati; phylum Actinomycetota; class Actinomycetes; order Propionibacteriales; family Kribbellaceae; genus Kribbella; species Kribbella sp. NPDC049584. The sequence goes on along the minus strand of NZ_JBFAPF010000002.1, from coordinate 276,288 downwards.
ACCGACACCCAGATCGGCCAGCCGAGCAGCACGTTCACGATGGTGGCCAGCAGGAACAGGTTCACGCCCGCGATCAGCACCTGCGCCAGGGCGAAGCTGATCGCGTTCACCAGGTGTGCCGGTTTGCCGAACCGGCGCAGCATGAACTCCGGCACGCTGCGGACCTTCGAGCCGTAATAGAACGGCATCATCACGACGCCGAGGAACAGCATCGCCGGGACCGCGCCGATCCAGAAGTAGTGCACGGTCGGGATGCCGTACTGCGCACCGTTGGCCGACATGCCCATGATCTCGATCGCGCCCAGGTTGGCCGAGATGAAGGCCAGACCCGTGACCCAGGCCGGCAGCGAGCGGCCGGACAGGAAGAAGTCCAGGCTGCTCGAGACCGCGCGTCTGGCCAGGTACCCGATGCCGAGCACGAAGACGAAGTACAAGGCGATGATGATGTAGTCGATCGCCGTGGCATCCAGTCTCAGGATGGATTGTTGCGGAAGCATCGCCCCTCCGGATCGTCGCGTGTGACGCATCGTGGTGTTACCGGTGGGGAACGTTACTCCTCCTTTCAACCATCCGGGCCGCGACACCGCGCCCGACGGTTCTCCACCCGGATCTCCACCCTTGGTCGGTCCTCTGGAGAGACCAGACAGCCCTACCGTCCGTGACATGAGCTTCGGAACGTTACCCAACGCACTCGTGGTCGTCGCCGTCGTCGTCGTGGTCCTCGCCCGGCGGATGTCCTGGTCCGAGCTGGAGAATTCCGACACCGACGTCTGGCGCGGGCCGCTGATCCTGATGGCGGCCGGGGTCTACCAGTTGTACGACCGGCACACCGGCCTCGGCTTTCTCGACGTCGTACTGCTGGTCATCGGCGCCGCCGTCGCCCTGATCGCGGGCACCGCCTCCGGCCGGGTCGCCCAGGTCGAGCGGCGGGCCGGGAAGGTGTTCTTCCGGCTCGGTATGCCCGGGCTCGCCATCATGGTGGCCTATCTGGTCGTCCGGCTCGGGCTGGCAGGAGTCGGGCATCTTCTCGGCGCCTCGATGTCCGGTGGCCCCGCGCTGATGGTCTCGATGGGTGCGAACCTGTTGACTCAGTCTGTGGTCATCCAGAACAAGGCTCGTCGCGAGGCAGAGGAGTACAGCACCCGGTGAATCTGAAAGCGCTGCTGCCGACCCGGCCGCACGGCGAGAGCGGCTGGGTCGGCCGCGTCCTCACCGCCGGCGTCGTGGTCGCCGTGCTGGCGACCGCGCGCCCGGCGGACGCCTGGGTCTGGGTCGTGCTCACCGTGAGCTTCGTCGTCTTCGCCATCGGCTCGGTGCTGATGGCGTCTCGTCCGTACGCCGCCCTCGTGCTGCTGTCCGCGGTCGCTGTCGTCAACGCCCTGATCGCCGGCTACCCGCAGTCGAACTCGCTGGCCCTGGTGCTGGTCGCGATCACGGATATCGCCGTGATCGACTTCGAGCGGCACGGCAATCGACCGATCGTTGCTGCGGGCATCGGTGTCGCGGCGGCGTACGCCGGGTCGGCGTGGTGGTTCGCCCAGCCGGACACCTGGTACTTCACGCAGTTGCTGTGGACCGCCGTACTCGTCGCGTTCGGGCTGAACCGGCGACAGTACGAGGTGCAGGCCCGGCAGACCGAGCAGTTGCTGGAGCAGACCCGGCTGGCGCAGAGCGAGCACGCCCGGGCCGCCGCGCTCGAGGAACGCGGGCGGATCGCGCGTGACCTGCACGACGTACTCGCGCACTCGCTGGGTGCGTTGAGCGTCCAGCTCGAGGTGGCCGAGGCGCTGCTCGACGAGCGCGGAGATACCGAGGGTGCGTTGGAGCGGGTACGCCGGTCACGGCGCCTCGCCGTACAAGGGCTGACGGAGGCGCGGAACGCCGTAGCTGCGCTGCGGGCCGATTCGCTGCCGGACCTGGCGGAGGCGGTTGCGGCGCTGGCCGAACAGCATGAGAACGACCACGGTACGGCGGTCCGGCTGAGCGTGACCGGGACGGTCGCGCGGGCCGATTCCGGGGTGACTGTTGCCTTGCTCAGCGCTGCTCGGGAAGCGCTGACGAATGCGGCTCGACATGCGCCCGGTCAGCCGATCGAGCTGGAGCTCACCTATTCGGACGGTGCGCGCCTGTCCGTGCGGAACAAGGGGGCAACAACCGGCGAAGGATTCGGTCTCGCGGGGATGCGCGAACGGCTGGCCCTGGTCGGTGGGACGCTGACGGCGGGGCCGGACGGGGACGACTGGCTGGTGGTTGCGGAGGTGCCGAATGAGTGATGCGATCCGTGTGGTGGTGGCCGACGACCAGCAGGTCGTGCGTGAAGGTCTGGTGGCGCTGCTCGGGCTGATCGACGGTGTCGACGTCGTCGGCGCTGCCGCGAACGGTCTCGAAGCCGTCGAGCTGGTTGCTGGGGGCAACGTTGACGTGGTGTTGATGGACCTGCGGATGCCGGTCCTCGACGGCACGCAGGCGACGGCGCGGATCACGGCCGACTTCCCGGACGTCGCCGTACTGGTGCTGACGACGTACGCCGATGATGCGTCGATCGCGAACGCCCTGCGTGCCGGAGCGCGCGGCTACCTGACGAAGGACGCCGGCCGTGCCGAGATCGGGGCTGCGCTCCGGTCCACCGCGGCCGGCCAGTCCACGTTCGATCCCGAGGTGTCGAAGCGCTTGATCGCGGGACTTGCGCCCGAGTCGTCCGGCAACGACGGGCTGACCGCGCGCGAGACCGAAGTACTGCGGTTGATCGCGCGCGGACTGAGCAATCCCGAGATCGCCGGGAAGCTGTTCATCAGCGAGGCGACCGTGAAGACGCACATCAACAACACCTTCGCGAAGATCGGCGCCCGCCACCGCGCGGAGGCGGTCCGTTACGCCTATCGCAAAGGAATCGCCTCAGATTCGTAGCTCGGCGACGACGGGGCGGTGGTCGCTTCCTGTGGGCTTCATCACCCAGGCCTTGGTCGGTGTGACGCCGCGCACGAGGATGTGGTCGATCCGCGCCATCGGGAACTTCGACGGCCAGGTGAAGCCGAACCCCGTACCGGCAGCTCCCTGCGCCGAGCGCAGTCCGGATGTCAGCGGGGCGAGGCTGCGATCGTTCGCCGTACCGTTGAAGTCGCCCATCACGATCACACCGGCCAGTTTCTCGTCGGCGATCTGCCGGCCGAGCGCCTTGATCGTGTCGTTGCGCTGATCCGACGTGAAGCCGCTGGTGCCGACCCGCACGGAGGCGAGATGGGCGACGTACACCGCGACCTTTCCCTCCGGCGTGCTGACCTCGGCGCGGAAGGCGCGGGTCCACGCGAACCCGACGTCGACCGACTTGGTCTCCACCAGCGGGTACTTCGACCAGAGGGCGACGGTGTCGCGAGACACCTGGTACGGGTACTTCGTGGCGAATGCGGCCTTGTAGACCTTGAGGTCGGATGGGGTGATCTCCTCCAGCGCCATCACGTCCGCATCGGCGCCGAGCAGGTCGTTCGCGGTCGCCTTCGGGTCCGGGTTGGCGGCGTCGACGTTGTGCGTGAGCACACGCAGGTCGTACGCACCGCCCGAGCCCTTGCCCGGGAGCAGCAGGTCGCCGAACATCACGCCCCACACGAGCGCGGGGACGAGCAGGGCGACGCCCGCGGTCGCGGAACGCCGTACCAGAGCCGCGAGGCCGAGGATCGGCACGGCCAGGCCGACCCACGGCAGGAACGTGTCGAGCAGACTACCGAGGTTGCCGATCGAGTTCGGAACGTAACGATGGAAGATCAGTGTCAGCCCGGACAGGATCGCCAGCGCCGCGATGAACCAGCCGCGACGCCATCTACCGCCCTTCCTGCGTCGGCGCGCGCCGCTGCGCGACGGCGGCGGTTGGCGGGTGGCGACTGCGGTTTGGCGGTCCGGCATGCAGCGATTGTTGCGGACACCGGGGCCGGACCAAAGTCGGTGTGCGGTCGAGTTCGGCGATTTCATCCGTCCGAACGACCGATCCGACCGTTCTGATGAGGAATCCGCAAGAACCCTGGTGCCTCGGAGTGACAGGCCCGACAATGCCCGTATGCCGACAGCGCATCAACTCAGCGAGCCGTTCGTCGTCAAACGCCGCGGGATCGGCACCACGACGACCGCGCTCGCGCTGGGGACCGTGGTGTTCGGGCTGATGGTCGCGCTGACTCTGGTCATCGTCGTGGTGCAGGCGATCCGTGGGGAATCGATCCGGGAGCCGCTGGAAGCTGTGTGGCTGGCCTGGGGCGGTACGCCGCTGATCTTCGCGGTCGGGCTGCCGATCTTGTTGCTGGCGGGCGCGATCACGGCGCTGGAGGAGCGGCGTGAATCCGACGAGGACGACGTACTGCTGACTGTTGACGACTCGGGGATCTATCTCGGTGGGGAGCAGCCTCGGGCGATTCCCTGGGGCCAGATCCGCGGGGTGTGCCGGCTGGAGCGGCACGAGGTCAACGACGAGGGCGACGAGATCTGGGAGCCTCGGCTGGTCGTGATGTTGCTGGACGAGGGGATGCTCCCCCGCAGCACGAAGGCGTGGGGACCGTCGTGCCCGTGGCCCGGCAGCCACGAGCTCCTCGGCAGGCCCCTCCCGTACGACGAACTTGTCACCGCGGTCGCCCAACGCGCGCCACACATCCAGGTAACCAATCGAGGCAGAGTCGCCGACTGACCGCCCCGGATCCGTTGCCTGGAGCAACGGGTGAGGGCCGATCCAGCCGCTCAGGCTCGTTCGTGGGCCTCGTAACTGCGAGGATGGCGGGGTGGACCGCCGAAGCGTGGGAGACGGTGTGAGCGGGCGTGCTCATCGCCCGACGCGTCAGGGCGGGCGGATTCTCGACGTACAGGGCGCTGCTGAGCACAATCTGCGCGATGTCGACGTGTCTTTCGGGCCGGGGTTGACGGCCGTCGTCGGGGTGTCGGGGTCGGGGAAGTCGTCGTTGGCGTTCGATGTGGTGTACGCCGAGGCGCGGCGGCGGTTCGTCGAGTCGTTGGCGCTCGGGGGTAACACCCCGCGCGTTCCCGCCGCGAGGGTTCGGCGGATCGAGGGCCTGGGCCCGGCGGTGGCGGTGGCTCAGAACGTGCTCAACCGGAACTCGGCCTCGACGGTGGCGACGTCCGTCGGGCTGCACCCGTTCTTGCGGATCTTGTACTCACGGTTTGCCGAGGTCGAATGCCCGCACTGCCACATCCCGGTCCGGGCGCTCTCGGCCGAGGAGCGCCTGACAACTGCTCTGGACCTGCTCGCTCGCAACGACAGCCTGGACGTCGAGGTCGCAATTGTGCGCGGTCTGGTGGGGAGTCACGCGCGACTGCTCGCGGGTATCCGAGGACAGTTCGCCCAGGTCACGGTCGACGGACGCCCGCGGCGTGCGACCTCCAAGAGCCGCCTCGACCCGGCTCTCCCCCACGACATCGTCGTACGAGTGGCCACCCTTCAACCCGGCATGTCGGCCGCCGAGGTCCGGGCGACGCTGGAGCAAGCCGACGCCTTGGGCAGGCCCGAGGTGCTGCTCGGTGGTACGCCGGTACTGCGGGCGCCGATCTGTCCGCAGTGTGGCGCATGGGTCCGGCCTCTCGCACCGTCGGCGTTCCGGGGTGACAACGACACCTCGTCGCATCGCATCGCCGGCGTCACGCTTCAGGAGCTGGCAGCTCGATGCGTGACCGAGGTCCTCGACTTCGTGCAGGAGCTCCCGCTCGGGTCGCGTGCTCGACGCATCCAGGACGAGTTGCTGCGACGCCTTCGTCCGCTGCAGGAGCTCGGCCTTGGGTACCTCGCCCTCGACCGGTCGATGCCGACGCTCTCGCGCGGCGAGGCGCAACGAACCCGGCTCGCCGTCGTACTGTCGGGCCGCCTCGAAGACCTGCTGCACGTGCTCGACGAGCCGACGATCGGTTTGCATCACAAAGATCTCGCCCGACTGCTCGACGCCATCGCCGCTCTCCCCGGACCGGTGCTGATGGTCGAACACGACCCGTTGGCCGTCGCCATGGCCGACGACGTCGTGGAGATCGGGCCCGGCGGTGGGGAAGGCGGAGGACGGTTGGTCTTCCAGGGTCCGCCCGCGGACCTGTGGCGAGCCGGCACAGCCTCGGGCATCGGCTTCTCCGCCGGCGCACGCCGGCAGCGAGCGCAACGCCCGGTATCCGGTGACCGGATCCGCATCACGGGCGCGAACCTGCGCAACCTCAACGCTGTCGACTGCGAGATCCCGCTCGGATCGCTGACCGTGATCACCGGGCCGTCGGGAGCAGGCAAGACCACGCTCACCCAGGGGGTGCTGCTGGCATCCCTGCGCGAGCGTGGCCCGGTCGGATGTACGGCGTTCGACGCGCCGGCGACCCGAGCTCGTGCGGTGGATCAGGCTCCGCTGGGCAACAGCCCGCGGTCGAATCCGGCGACGTACACCAAACTGCTCGACCGGATCCGCGACGTCTTCGCGGACGAGACCGGACGATCACCATCGGAGTTCACCTTCAACCGGGCGGAGGGTGCGTGCCCCGACTGCGAGGGCATGGGATCGGTGGCGATCGGCATGAGCTCGCTGGCGCCGATCTGGGTTCCATGCGAGACCTGCGACGGCCTGCGCTACCGTCCCGAGGTCCTCGAGGCAACCTGGGCGGGTCGGTCGATCGCCGATGTGTTGGCTCTGAGCGTCGACGAGGCCACCGCGGTGTTCGCCGAGCACCCCTCGGTGAGCCGCATCCTGCAACCCCTGCAGGAGGTCGGCCTTGGCTATCTGACGCTCGGGCAGCCGTCTCCGAGCCTTTCCGGTGGTGAAGCCCAACGCGTACGGCTGGCCCGCGAGGTGGCCAAGGCGCGGTCCGGCGACCTCGTGCTGCTCGACGAGCCCACGACAGGTCTGCATCCCGGCGACCTCGATCGACTCCTCTCGGTGCTCGACCGGCTGACGGACAGCGGTTGCACCGTGGTCGTTGTGGAACACCAGCCTGATGTAATCGCCGCAGCCGACTGGCGCATCGAGCTGGGCCCGGGCGGGGGTCCCGACGGCGGACGTCTGCAGCATTGCGGGCCTCCCCTTGCCGACAAGCAGCCACCGGTGCGGCCTCGCGCCAAGCCGCGCACCAACCGCCGGTCCAGCGACGCCATCCAGGTGCGAGGTGCCCGCGCCCACAACCTGCAGGCAGTCGACGTCGACTTCGCCAAGGACCGGTTCACCGTCGTCACCGGCGTATCGGGTTCGGGCAAGTCGTCGTTGGTTCACGACGTCCTCGAGTCGGAGGCAACCAGGCGCCTGCTCGAATGCTTGTCGGTCTACGAGCGGCAGTCGGTCCGCGAGGGACCGGAGGCTCCGGTCGACTCCCTGACCGGCCTGGGTACGACGATGAGCATCGACCCGTCCGGCCTGAGCTTCGACGGGCGCGGGCCGGGCTTCTACGTCTGGGACGCCGACCGGGTGACCGTCGGCCGGTCCACCGACCTCGACCGCCTGCTCGCCGTCGTCATCGCGAAGGCCGGCGTCCGCACCTGTCTTTCCTGCGGAGGCGAGACCGTACGCCGGACGTCCCCGAAGCCGGAGTCGCCGTGGAGCTGCAGCGACTGCGGCACCGGCGCGGTCCCGATCGAGCCGCGCCATGTGGTCGGATCCCCCGTCTCGATCTGTCCACAGTGCCTGGGTCTGGGAGTCGAGCGAGAGTTCGAATTCGACAAGCTGATCGTGGACCCGGACGCGCCTGTCTACGGCGGTGTCTTCGGCGGCATGCTGGCGTGGTTCGGCACAACCAGCGGGGAGGAGCCGCCGATCCGCTCGCTGGCCGACCGCTACGGGTTCGACTTCGACCGCACCCCCTGGAAGGCGTTGAGTGACGAGGCCCAGCACGCCGTTCTGTATGGTGACGCGTTCTGGCGCGGGTTGAACGCGTGGGCCGCGAACGACGTCGGCGGTACGGTCTCGACGGCGTCTCCGTGTCGCGAGTGCGTCGGCCGGCGGCTGCGTTCGCCGTACCTGACGATCCGACTGCAGGGACTCGCGCGGGACGAGTTCTTTGCGGCCTCGCTCGCGGATCTGGAGGTCGTGATGACCTCGATGGAGGTGCCCGACGATCCACAGGCCGCGGACGCGCGGACCGTCGCGCTGCGTCGGCTCGGCTTCCTGCGTTCGGTCGGTCTGGGCTACCTCCACCTGAACCGGGCGACCTGGACCCTCTCGGCCGGCGAGGCGCAACGGATCAAGTTGGCGTCGGTGCTCGGCGACGGACTGGTCGGCATGACGGTGCTGCTGGACGAACCGTCGAGGGGCCTGCATCCCGCTGAAGTCACTGCACTGGCCCGGACGCTGACCGAGTTGCGGGCCGCCGGCAACACCGTCATCGCCGTCGAGCACGACCCGATCATCATCCGCGCGGCCGACGACGTGATCGAGATCGGCCCCGGCGCCGGGCCGTCCGGCGGTCGCCTGGTCGGTCTGGACAGCGCGCAGTCGGTGACGCGAGCGATCTTGGACGGACAAGTTCCGGCGGTACGCCGCGACCGCCGCCGGGAACCGGCAGGTTGGATGGAGGTGACCGGAGCGCGCGAGAACAACCTCGACGGCCTCGACGCCGACGTACCCCTCGGCGTGCTGGTCGGGGTTTGCGGGGTGTCCGGGTCGGGCAAGTCGTCGCTGGTCGTCGACACCGTCGCGCTGGGTCTCGCCCGACCGAAGACCAACATTCCCGGCCGCGGCGCGATCCGCGTCCGGCCGGGCGACCACGACACCATCTCCGGCGCGCCCACGCGGACGGTCGTCGCCGACCAGTCCCGCGCGGAGATCACGTCACCGGGAATGTTCCTCGGGCTCATCGGCGCCGTCCGGAAACAGTTTGCCGCGAGCGAGGCCGCGATCGAGCAGGGCATCACGATCAAGGACCTGAGCTATGGCTGCGACGCCTGCAAGGGCAAAGGCGTGTGGCAACAGGACATGTCGTTCCTGCCCTCGGTTAGCCAGACCTGCGATGCCTGTGGCGGGACCGGCTACCGCCACGAGGCTGCCGCCCTGCTCGATCGGGGCCGGAGTCTGGCCGATATCGAAGCGCTCACCATCGCCGAACTGGTCGACGAGTGGGGCGACCTCGACGCCGTACGTCGGGTGGGCGGCGCCGCCGTCGAACTCGGACTCGGCTACCTCGTACTGCGACAGCCGGGCTGGAGCCTGTCGGGCGGCGAAGCGCAGCGGCTGAAGCTTGCCAAGGAATTCGCCCGTACGACGAAGGCAGCCGCCCTGTACGTGCTCGACGAACCGACCGTCGGCCTGCACGCCACGGATGTCGCGGTACTGGTCCGCACGCTCGACACCCTCGTTGCCGCCGGCAACAGCGTGCTCGTGGTCGAACACGATCCCGCCTTCCTCGCCGCCTGCGACTGGCTCATCGAGCTCGGACCGGGCGCGGGGTCGGACGGCGGCCGGATCATCTTCGAAGGCCCGCCCGACGCGATGCTCGACACCCCGACCGCACCGCATCTGCTCGAGGTGCTGCGATGAACGTCGCAACGCTGCTGCTCGGCGATCCGTCCCCGTCGCTGCGGTGGCGAGCTGCCCGCGAACTGGAGGGCGCCCACGACGAGGACGCCGAGGTCGCCGCGTGGCGTGCCGAGATCGACCGGAGCCCGGAGATCGAGGCACTCGTCTCGCGGCTGGCAGCGGCCGGGCCCTATGACGCAGGGCATCTGCTCTGCCGACTGGCGTATCTCGGCTATCGCGGACCGGCGATGGAGGCCGCGGCCGAGAAGATCTTCGCCGCACAGCAACCGGATGGCTCGTGGTCGGTTCCTGGCCCGGTCGAGGGTCCTCGCTTCATCACGATGCACACCGTCGTACCGCTGCGTGGCATCGCCGCCGCTGGCTTCGCGAACGATCCTCGGGCCGAGCGTGCCTACGAGTGGCTGCTCGGTGTCCGCCTCTCCGATGGGTCGTGGCCTGCAGGCCCGAAAGCAGATCTCGGACAGGCGGGGCGCCCGGCACCGCCGGAGAAGGAGTACCGCCGGCTGAATCGTGGGCTCGGGTGCCGATCGGCGACGACCGGCGCTGTCGCCTGCTTGGCGATGCATCCCGAGCGACGGCTATCCGACGCCGCGCGGCTCGGTGTCGATCATCTGCTCGCCCGCGAGACCCGAGACGCGTCGACGATCGGTTGGGAGGTGTCCCGGCTCGTCGGGCTCGAACGGGCGCTGGGCCAGATCACGTTCTACGCCACCTTCGATCTCGCCTTCGTGCTCGACCTCGCCTCCAGATGCGGCGTCTCGCGACAGGACCGCCGGGTCCACGACCTGGTCGAGTACCTGGAGAGCCTCCGCGGGCCTTACGGGCTGTGGCAACACGCCGTCCATCCGCAACTCGCCGGTTGGCTGACCCTCGATGTGGAGACCAGCCTGCGCCGCCTCGACGACGGTGACTGGATCGGCAACGAGGAGCCCGCCGGCTTCACGCCGTACCAGCGCGGAGCACGCCGGTACTGATGCATCGGGCCGGGGTAGCCCGGTCGGGGTTAGCGTCGGAGTATGACGGCTCCTGACATCAACAGTCCTGAAGAGCAGGTCCGGTACCAGCGAGGGCTGGAGGTGCTGAACGAGGTCGACGGCGGCTCCGCGCCCGCCGTGATGGAGAACCTCGCCGACATCGCACCGGCCATGGCCCATCACATCGTCGCGTTCGGCTTCGGCGACATCTATTCACGCCCGGGCCTCGACCCCAAGCAACGCCAACTCGTCACACTGGGCATCCTCACCGCGCTGGGCGGCTGCGAAGCCCAACTCGAGGTCCACGTCCGCACGTCGCTCAACGTCGGCCTGACCCCGACCGAAATCGTGGAAGCCTTCACCCACGCGGCCGGGTACGCCGGATTCCCCCGCGCGCTCAACGCGATCGGCGTGGCCAAGCGCGTCTTCGCCGAACGCGATCTACTGCCTGTCAGGGAGAACTGATGGCCAAGCTGATCTACTCCGCGATCGCCTCACTCGACCTGTACGTCGAGGACGCCGAGGGCAGGTTCGACTGGGCCGCACCGGACGAGGAGGTCCACGCGTTCGTCAACGAACTGGAACGCCCGATCGGCACGTACCTGTACGGGCGCCGGATGTACGAGACGATGGCGTACTGGGAGACCGCCGCGGACCCGTCGCCCGTCAGCCAGGAGTACGCGAATATCTGGAAGGCGGCTGACAAGGTCGTCTACTCACGGTCGCTGGAAGCAGTCACCACCACCCGCACACGTCTCGAACGCGACTTCACCGCCGAGTCGGTGCAACAGCTGAAGGACTCGTCCCCCACCGACCTCAGCATCGGCGGCGCAGAGCTAGCCGGCCAGGCCCTCAAAGCAGGCCTCGTCGACGAGCTCCACCTCCTCCTCAACCCGGTCATCGTCGGCGCCGGCAAACACGCCCTACCCAACAACCTCCAAGCAAACCTAACCCTCCTCAACGAACACCGCTTCCCCACCGGCGTCATCCACCTCCACTACACCCTCCGTCCCTAGACGAAGGGAGCGGCCGCGTAGCGCGCGGGGGCTTGCTAGTTAGCCGTTCGGGCCGAGGAGTTTCTCTAGGTCGGAGAGGACGTCCATGGCGCCTAGTGGGCCGAGGCCCAGGAACCAGACCTCGTCGTCTACGCGTGCCGACTTACCTGCCTTCACCGCGGCCAGCGACTTCCACAGGTTGCCGTTGACAACCTTGTTCTCGTCGGTGGTGTCCGGCTTGCCGTAGCTGGAGTAGAAGATCCAGTCGCCGGCGGCCTTGCCGATGTTCTCCTGGGACACCTCGACCGCGAGATCCTGCACATCCTGGATCTTGGGCCGCGGCAAACCGATGTCTTTCAGGATGACGCCGATGAAGGACAGGTTGCCGTACAGCCGGATCTCCCCCGGCCGGAAGCGGACGAGCGAGATCGTCGGCGAGCCCTGGACCTTGGACTTCACCTCGTTGGCGCGCTTCTGGTAGTCGTTCAGGATTCCGGTGGCCTTGTCCTCCTCCCCGACCGCGTCCGCGACCAGCAGGAAGTTCTCCTTCCACGGGAAGCCGGGGCGGATGCTGAAGACCGTCGGCGCGATCGCGCTGAGCTTGTCGTACAGGTCGTTCGCGCGCAGCTTGCTGCCGAGGATGAGGTCCGGCTTGAGCGCCGCGATCGCCTCGAGGTTGAGTTCGCTGATGCCGCCGACCGTCTTGATGCCCTGCGCCTTATCGGCGAGGTACGACGGTACGCCGTTCTGCCCCGCGGTGGTGGCCATGCCGACGGGCGTGATGCCCAGCGCCAGTACGTCGTCCAGCTCGCCGCTGTCGAGCACGACCACGCGCGACGGCTTGGCCGGGATCTTGGTCTCGCCGAGCGCGCCCTTCACGGTCCGCGGGAACGCACCGGGCGCGGCGTCCGAGCCGAGTTTCGCGGTCTCGGCGTCGGCGGTGCTGAACAGCCGCCCGCCGGTCGCCACGTCCTTGTCCCCGACCCCGGTGTCCGCACTCTTGGTGTCGCCACCACCGCAGCCCGCCACGAGCAGGACGGCGGCCGACACGACGATCCCCATCAGCTTCTTCACGAACGTTGAGCCTACAACAACCAAAGTTAGGCAGACCTAACCAGGTCCACCTTGTGCACCGATCAACCACGCCGGGGCGGCCGAAACGGTTGACCGGTGCTCAAAGCGGTCAGACGAGGATGCGCTGCTCGCCGGCGGCGAGAGTAATCGTGGTGACGTCGACCGGCGTCAGCGCGATGCGGTGCGTGCCCGCGTGCGACGCCCGTACGACGGCCTCCGTGAGTACGCCGTTCCGCCACGTCACGTCGAACGACAGACCGCCCCGCGCGCGCAGCCCGCGGAAGGAGCCGTCGGGCCACTCGGACGGCAGTGCGGGCAGGACGCGGATCACGTCGGTGTGGCTCTGCAGCAGCAGCTCCGGGATGCAGCCGGTCATGCCGAAGTTCGCGTCGATCTGGAAGATGTCGCCGTCTCGGTGCAGGAGGTTGTCGGACACGAGGCGACTCAGATAGTCCTGAATCACCGCAACCGCCTTCGACGGCTCGAACAGTCGTGCCCACAGCGCCACCAACCAGGCCGCGGTCCAGCCACCGTTCACAGCGCCATCGGTCCGCAGGTCCAACGAAGCACGAGCGGCCGCGGCCCACTCCGGCGTACGCGTCGGGTCGATCTCCGCTCCCGGATACAACCCGTAAAGATGCGACTGATGCCGATGCTGTGGCTCGGACGGCGGCCAGTCCGTCGGCCACTCGTGCAGCCGCCCATCCGGCGTCACCCGCACCGAAGGCAGGCGATCACGAGCCGCTGCAGCACGCGAAGTGAACGACGAGTCGAGCCCCAGGACCGCGGCGGCTTCAGCCAGGTTCGCGAACAGCTCGCGAATCAGCCAGATGTCGTACGTCGAGGTCAGGTCGACGGAAGCCTTCGAACCCGACGGCAAGATGAAATGGTGCTCAGGCGCCGTCGACGGGATGAACTGGAGCACCCCATCGCCATCCTCGACGAGCATCGAAAGCACGAACTCCGCCGCGCCCGCGATCAACGGGTACGCACGGTCGCGCAGGAAGTCCACGTCCAGCGTGAACCGGTAGTGCTCCATCAGATGCGCAGTCAACCAGACGCCGCAGGTCGCGCACATCGCCCAGACGGGATCGTCACCGCCCGCGCCGACCGGCCAGGTCGCGCGCCACAGGTCCGCGTTGTGATGCGAGACCCACCCCGGCGCGTCGTACAGAATCCGCGCGGTGTCGGCACCGGACGACGCCAAGCCCTCGATCAGGTCGACCAAAGGATCGAAGCACTCGTGAAGGCCGGTCAGGTCGGCCGGCCAGTAGTTCATCTGGGTGTTGATGTTGTTGGTCCAGTCGCTGGCCCACATCGGCCGGCGGTCCTGGTTCCAGATGCCTTGCAGGTTGGCCGCCTGCGTCCCGGGGCGGGAGGACACCATCAACAGGTACCGCCCGAAGTTGAACGTCAGCGCGACCAGGTCGGGATCGTTGCCCCCGGCAGCTACTGCCTTGATCCGCTCGTCGGTCGGCAATTCACTGGGCGCGCCCAACGAAAGCGACGACCGGTCGTACAGCGACGCATGATCCTCGACATGACGCGCACGAAGTTTCTCCACGGCAACCGAATCCAGGACCGCCACCGCGGCAGCCAAAGCAACCAACGGATCCCGCCCCGGCGGCACCGACCATCCGGCGAAGGTACTTGCCGCCGACAACACGACTGTCACACTGTCCGCACCACGGACCACAACACCCGCGTCGGACGCCACCGCCGTCCCACCATCGACGAGCGCCCGGAGCGCGACACCGAACCCGGTGCCGCGCCCTTCCTCGTACCGGATCGGGTCCGGCCGATCCCGGTACTCGATCGTCAGATCCGACGGCGCATGCCCGACCACGCCATAGGTGCCGTCGGCAACTTCCGGCCGGACCGGGTGCTGACTCTCCAACGCCAGTTCGAGATCGACAGCACCCGGCCGGTCGGCCGTGATCGTCCACACCATGACCTGGTCCGGCGTGGACACGAAGGTCTCACGCCGGAACCGCGTCCCGTCAACTGTGTAGTCCACACCGACGATCCCACTGCGCAGGTCCAAACTCCGCCTGTAGTCCGCAGCCGCGCCGGCCGACCGGATCACCAGGTCGGCGAGCGGCTGGTACGACTCCACCAACGGACCCTGCAACGCGCGGGTCCGCTCGGTGGCCGCCAGCCGATCACCTTCCTCCAGCAACAGCCGCCGTACGTCGGCCAGCACCGCCGGCCCGTCCGGCACCGTCAAGGTGCGCGGACCGTCACCCGACCAGACGTCGTCGAGGTTGAGCGCGATCCGCTCCTCACCGACCCGGCCGAACACCTTCCCGCCGAGGTGCCCGTTGCCCACCGGCAACGCCTCGAACCAATCAGGTGCCGGGGTGCGGAACCACAGTTCGTGCGACATGAGGAGTTACTTGTTCCCGGACTTGTACTTGTCGTAGGCCTGCTGGTTGATCTGCAGGTACCGCGGCATGCCGGTGCTCTCCAGACCCTTCACGTACGCGTCCCAATCGGTGTCGATGTTCTTCGAACCGGTGATGAACGCCAACTGGTTCTGGTTCACGTAGTTGTTCAGGTTGGTCTGCAGCGTGGCGATCTCACCGCTCAGGCTCGGGTCCGGCCACATGAACGACTGCGGGAACCACTGCGACTTGTCGACATGTCCCTCGTACTGCTTGGTCGCCTCCCACAGCCGCCGCTCCAGACCGGCGCCCGAGTAGATGTCCTTCGGCACGACCTGCGCGTTCCGGAAGGCCAACGTGTTGTTGTACTGGCCGAGCGCGCCCCAGCTGATGTTCTTCGGGGCGTTCTGCGCCGGCTTGTACAGCGGCTTGGTGCTCGCGTCGAGCGCGATGTCACCGGCGGCAGGCTTGGTCCAGCCGACACCCTTCGGGCCCATGTTGGTGATCATCTGACCCTCGTCGGTGTAGATCCAGTCGAGCATCTTGATCGCCGCGACCTGGGCCTCCTTGCTGGCCTTGTTGGTCAGCATGAACGTGTAGCCGGTCGAGGTCGGGTGGTTGTACCCGGTGTAGCTCTTGCCCTCCGGACCGGTCAGCGGCGGGACGGCGTCGTACTGCTTGTCGCGGCCGTCCTTGGAGTCGAGCTGGACGAAGATGCCCGGCCACAGGACCGGCACCGATCCGAGCTTGACCGCCTTCGGGTCGTTGCCCTGCGCCTGCAGCGCCTGCGCGTTCTGGGTGAACGCGGCCTGGTCGATCAGGCCGTCCTTGTAGAGGCCGTGGATGTACTTCAGCCCTTCCTTCCACTGGTCCGAGGTCACCGGCGTGACGACCTTGTCACCGTTCAGCGTGAGCAGCGACCGTACGCCGTTGTTCGCGCCGACCGGGTCGTAGGCGAACGCGTTCATCAGGTACGCGATCAGGCTGCTGTCCTGGACGTCGGTGGTCATCGGGATCTCGTCGGCCTTGCCGTTGCCGTTCGGGTCCTTGGTCTTGAATGCCTCGAGCACCTTGCGCAGGTCATCGGTGGTCTTGGGCACCTGCAGGCCGAGCTTCTTCAGCCAGGTGCTGTTGATCCACAGCTTGTCCGGGTAGGTGCAGTGGAAGCAGTCGGCCCACTGCGGCAGGGCGTAGATGTGACCGTCGGGCGCGGTCGCCATCTCCTTGTACTCCTTGTTGCTGTCGAGCACCTTCTGGATGTTCGGCGCGTTGTCCTTGATCAGGCCCTCGAGCGGCACCGCGACGCCCTGCTGGCCGAGCTTGAGCACCTCGGCCTGGGTGAAGGCGTCGACCCACGGGATCAGGAAGAACAGGTCCGGGTAGTCGCCGCTGGCCAGCGCGATCTGCCGCTTCTCCTTGGCCGGCCCGGCGTCGTACGTCGTGGTCTGCCACCGGAACTGGATCTTGAACTTGTCGCTGACGATCTTGGTGACCGCGTTGGTGGTCAGGTTGGTGCTGGAGTCCGACGGCGTGAACGTGTCGATGACGACCTTGCCGTCGGCCGAGGTCTCGTTCGCCGCTCCCTTGGACGACTTGTCCGAGCTGCACGCCGCCAGGGCGAGCGCACCGGCGGCCGCCAGCGCGACGACCTTGCTCACGGATGAGCGCATTGCTGTGTTCCTCTCTGAAGTGGGCCGAGTTCAGCCCTTGACCGCGCCGACCATTACGCCCTTGGTGAAGTGGCGGGCGACGAACGGGTAGATGATCAGTACGGGCAGACTCGAGATGACGATGAGCGCGTACTTGAGGACGTTGGCCAGCTGCTGCTGTTCGAGCTGCTGGGCCAGGTTCGTCGTGGTGGTGGATCCGGTGAGGGTGTTCAGGATCAGCACGTTGCGGAGCACGATCTGCAGCGGGTACAGACCGGGGTCCTTGAGATAGATCAGGGCGTCGAAGTAGCTGTTCCACTGGAAGATCGCGTACATCAGCGCGATCACCGCGATCACCGGCTTCGACAGCGGCAGCACGATCGACCACAGGAAGCGCAAGTCACTGGCCCCGTCGATGGTGGCCGCCTCGTACAGCTCGTCCGGGATCGTCGAGCGGAAGAACGTCCGGGCGATGATCACCTGCCAGACCCCGATCGCGCTCGGGATCACCATCGCCCAGCGGGTGTTCAGCATGCCGAGATCCTGGACCACCAGGTACGTCGGGATCAGGCCGCCGGAGAACAGCATCGTGAAGATCAGCACGCTCATGATCACGTTCCGGCCGAAGAACGTCCGGCGGGACAGCGGGTACGCGATCGCGATCGTCAGCGTGACGCTGATCAGCGTCCCGCCGATCGCGTAGATGAACGAGTTCAGGTAGCCCTTCATGATCAACGGATCGCTGAAGGCCTCTTTGTACGCACGGACACTCGGCTCGATCGGCCAGAACAGCACCCGGCCCGCACTCACCGCCGACGGGCTGCTGAACGAGTTCGCGACGATGTAGATCAGCGGGACCGCGACGATGATCAGCGCCAGCCAGAGCATGATCTTCACGCCGGCCAGGAAGATCTTGTCGGTCCGCGTCTCCTCGATCGCGGTGCGCTTCGAGCTCTCCGGCCGCTGCGCCGTACGCCGGAAGCCTTGCAATGTGACGCTCATGACCACAGTCCGTTTCCGGTGATGCGCTTGGCGACGAAGTTCACGCCGAGCAGCAGGAAGAGGTTGATCACCGAGTTGAAGAGCCCGATGGCGGTCGCCATGCTGAAGTCCGCGTTCAGCAGACCGGTCTTGTAGACGTAGGTGGCGATGATCTCGGACTGCGCGGTGTTCAGCGGGTTCTGCAGCAGGAACGCCTTCTCGAACCCGATCGACATGATGTTGCCGACGCCGAGCACCAGGATGATCACCGCGGTCGGCATGATCCCCGGCAGGTCGACGTGCCGGATCCGTTGCAGCCGGCTGGCGCCGTCGATCCGCGCCGACTCGTGCAGCGCGGGGTCGATACCGGACAGTGCGGCCAGGTAGATCACCGCGGAGTACCCGGTGGTCTGCCAGACGTCGGACCAGACGTAGATGTGACGGAAGTAGTTCGGGTTCCCGAGGAAGTCGATCGACGGTACGCCGAACAGCCCGATCGCGTCGTTCACGAAACCGAGCCGCGGCGACAGCACCAGGATCGTCATCGAGACCACCACGACGGTGGAGATGAAGTACGGCGCGTAGGTGACCAGCTGGACGGTCTTCTTGAACCGGCCGTTGCGGATCTCGTTCAGCGCGATCGCCAGGATGATCGGGATCGGGAAGCTGGCGAGCACCGTGTAGACCGACAGCAGGAAGGTGTTCTTCACGAGGGTCCAGAACACCGGGTTCTGGAAGAACAGCTCGAAGTTCTTGAACCCGACCCAGTCGCTGCCCCACGGGCCCTTGACCGGGCTGTAGTCCTTGAACGCGATCACCGCGTTGGCGATCGGGATGTACTTGAAGATGACGAAGTACGCGAGCGGTACGACGATCAGCAGGTACAGCTGCCAATGCCGCCGCAGGCTCCGCCGGGCCTGGGTCCGGCGGGACGTTCGCGGTGGCTTCCGGGCAGCAGTCTCACCCGCCCGCGGCGCCGCTGGCGCCGGCGCCGGTTTCACCTCGAAGGTTGCGCTCACTCCGCATCCTTTCCCTCACGCGCTGGAGTGGAACCGATATCCGATAGGATCTCGGGTTTCGCTATCCCGGAGGATGACACACAATCCCTCCGGAGCGGAAGAGTTCCCGGCCCGGTCGATACCGGACGGTGACCGATACGCCCGAATCCCTTGCACACAAGGAGAATTCAGTGTTGCCTGCAGCAACTACCGGGCAGCAAACGCCGAATGATCCGATGGCCAGCCATCGGATCCGGGCACACACCGATCAAGCCCGGAGTCGCTCTGAGCCACCGACACCGGACCGATCCACAATTTATTTCTTCCGTTAACTATATAGCAGTCAACCCGCCCGCCGGTCCTCATGTCAAGACCTGAACTTGGCCCGGGTCCGATCGCAACAAGCTCAGGAAGCAGAGGCGTCAGGCTTCGTCGACGCGGAGTGAAGGGCGGCCACGTCGAGGGCCCAGTCGGCGAGAGATCGGAGGGCTTCGGGGTTCAGTTCGTGCCAGCGGTGGCGGCCGGTGTGGGTGGTTCGGACTACGTCGGCTGTTTGGAGGATCTTGAGGTGTTGCGACACCGCGGGCCGGCTGATGGGGAAGAGTTCGGCGAGTTGTCCGGTCGTGGCCGGACCCTGGGCCAGGCGGGTGACGATTCGGCGGCGGGACGCGTCGGCCATCGCGGTCAGGACGGCGCCGATCTCGATCGTCACAACACTCCTTAGATCGCGTAAGCAGGACCTTACGTGTAAGGATCTACTTACGCAATGCGGCAAAAACCTGACCCGACCATCACGGGGGAACGGCCGGGCCAGGCAGTAACGATAGTACCCCGGATCACCGCCTGTGGTCGGCAAATCCGGAGGCGGACGCGCCGGGTCTCGTCTACCCTGAGCGGCATGCAAACCTGCTCCTGAAAGCGCACCTCCGCGGCCTGACCCGGGCCACCGTCGTGCGTCACGCCAAGCGCTTGACCGCCGGTCGCGCTTCGTCATGCCCGCACACGCTTTCGGGAGCACTCCGACATGTCTGTCTACCGGTCCGCGGACCCTGTTCGGACGTACTACGTCTACAACGCCGCCTGGTCGTTCCTCGCCGCGCTGTCGTTCACCCTCAGCGCGGTCTACTACGTCCGCGACGCCGGACTGAACCCGCTGCAGATGGTCCTGGTCGGGACCACGCTCGAGCTCGCCTGCTTCCTCTTCGAGATCCCGACCGGCATCGTCGCCGACCTCTACAGCCGCCGGCTCTCGATCATCATCGGCTTCGTGCTGATCGGCGCCGGCTTCCTGCTCCAGGGGCTGGTGCCCGCGTTCCTCGCGATCCTCGCCGCGCAGGTACTGTGGGGCGTCGGCTTCACGTTCACCTCGGGCGCCGACCAGGCCTGGATCACCGACGAGGTCGGCACCGAGCGCGCCGCCCCCGTCTTCGTCCGCGCCCAGCAGTTCGAGCTGGGCGGCAGGATCGTCGGGATCGTCAGCGCCGGCGCGCTCGGTCTGATCAGCCTGCCCCTGCCGATGGCGGTCTCCGGCGCCGGGATGATCCTGCTGGCGCTGATGCTCGCGGTCTTCATGCGCGAACAGAACTTCCACCGGACGCCGAAGCACGAGCGCGAGACGTTCCGGCAGATGGCCGAGACGTTCAAGAGCGGCCTCGACGCGGCCCGGCGGCGTCCCGTCGTACGCACGCTGGTGATCATCAGCCTGATCTCGGGCCTGGCCAGCGAGGCGTTCGACCGGCTGTGGTCGGTCAAGATCCTGAACTTCAGCTTCCCGACAGTGTTCGGTACGTCGGAGCCCGCGTTCTGGTTCACCGTGCTCGCACTGGTCGGCACGCTGTTGTCGCTCTTCACGTCCCTGGCCCTGAACCGGCTCTCCCCCGATCGCCTGTCCGCCGCGCATCCCACGGGCATCCTCGCAACTTTGGCGATGCTGCAGGTGGTCGGCATCTGCTCGTTCGCCCTGCTCGGGAACCTCTGGCTCGCGCTGGCCGCGATGTGGCTCAACACCGTCGCCGGCATCCTCGCGTACCCGATCGAGTCCGCCTGGCTGAACCGCCACGTCGACTCCCGCTCGCGCGCGACGGTGATCTCGATGGTCTCCCAGGCGAACGCGATCGGTCAGGTCGTCGGCGGCCCACCGCTGGGCGCCCTCGGCCGCGCCTCGCTGCGCGCTGCATTGCTGGCATCCGGTCTGATCTGGCTACCGATCCCGGCGCTCTATCTCAAGCTCCGCGCCACCAACGCCCGGCGAGGCGGCCCGCCGGCACTGACCAACCCGGCACCAGCGGACGGCTCGCCGCTCATCAGTACTGGCGAAGCGGCGCCCGAGCGCGATTGATCAGTGCGGGCGGTCCGCGCTCAGTCCTCGACCTTGACGCGGACCTCTTCCCGGCGGTTGTCGTATGAGGACTTGATCAAGCTGGCGACCGTGGTGATGAACAGCGTGCCGACGATGAAGCCGAGCGACGTCAGGATGCCGATATGCGGTAGGTGGATCGCGCCGATGTCGTCGATGTGCGAGCCGTGCAGCGCCTCGATGATCAGCTTGACGCCGATGAACGCGAGGATCACCGACAGGCCGACGTTCAGGTAGATGATCCGCTCGAGCAGGCCGCCGATCAGGAAGTACAGCTGGCGCAGACCCATCAGCGCGAACGCGTTGGCGGTCAGCACGATGTACGCGTCCTGGGTGAGGCCGAAGATCGCCGGGATCGAGTCCAGCGCGAAGATCACGTTCGCCATCCCGATCGCGGCGATCACGATCACCAGCGGCGTCATCAGCCGGCGACCGTCGAGACGGGTGGTCAGCTTGTCGCCGTCGTAGTCGTGCGAGATCGGCAGGATCCGGCGCATCCCCCGCAGGACGGCGTTCTCCTGGAAGTCGGTCTCGTCGTTCTCACCCTCGAGCGCCAGCCGGACGGCGGTATAGACCAGGAACGCGCCGAAGATGTAGAACACCCAGCTCGCCGCCGAGATCGCCGCCGCGCCGGCCAGGATGAAGATCGCCCGCAGCAGCATCGAGACGACGATGCCGATGTACAGCACCTTGTCCTGCGCCAGGCTCGGCACGGCGAAGCGCGCCATGATGATCACGAACACGAACAGGTTGTCGACGCTGAGGCTGTACTCCGTGATGTACCCGGCGACGAACTCGCTGCCGCTCTGCCCGGGGCTGAACAGGAACAGACCGAGCGCGAAGAGTCCCGCGAGGCCGACGTAGAACAGCACCCATCGGGTCGCGTCCTTGATCGTCACGGTGTGGTTGCGGCGCGCGATCACGACCAGGTCGAACGCGACGATCGCGAGCAACCCGATGATCGTGAGCACCCAGACAACGGGTGGCATGACAGAGACCATAACGAACCTCCGGACGTCGGCGAACAGCAAGCTTGGTCCGGAGGTCTCTTCCACCCGACCGGTCCTCGAACTCGACCAGATCGGGCCGGCAGCACCGGTTCGGCCGCCCAGGCCTCCCGTGATGACGACACTGCCGTGGCGGAATACTCCCCTCCACAAACGGAACAAGTATATCCGGGCTTGATTCATTCCCGGTCACACCCGTCCCGCTCACCATGATCGTATACCGCATACTGACTCCAATGCTAGAGATGAGACATCAATGTCTCAAATGGGTTATGCTTGTCTCATGGCTGTGGATCGGGAGCGAGTACTGCGGGATGCCGCCGGACTGCTGATGCGGAAGTCCGGGGCGACGATGGACGAGGTCGCGCGGGCGGCCGGGATCAGTCGCGCGACGCTCAACCGGCAGTTCGCCGGACGCGACGCACTCGTCCGGGCGCTCGAGGAGCTCGGACTCGCCGAGTGTGAGAGCGCGGTGGAGAAGGCAGGCATCGACGACGGTCCGGCCGCGGACGCGGTGCGACGCCTGGTGCGAGAGCTGGAGCCGGCCGCGGGTCTGCTCGCGTTCCTTTACTCGGAGAACCAGCTCTTCGAGGGTGACGGGCAGAACGAGAGCTGGGCCCGGCTGGATGCCCGCATGGTCGCGCTGTTCCGGCGCGGGCAGGAGGCCGGCGAGTTCCGGATCGACCTCAGCCCGGTCTGGTTGAGCGAGGCGCTCTACGGATTGCTGGTCTCCGCGGCCTGGGCGATCTACGAGGGCCGGGTCGCCTCCAGAGACTTCACCTCGAACATCACCGAGTTGCTCCTCGGCGGCGCAGTACGGAGAACGGAATGAAGCAGCAGGCCACCCGGCCGACGCGCTGGCTGGCGGTCAAACCCTGAGCACACACGAACAGTAGGCAAAAAGTTTCCATTTCCGCGCTGAGCTCTGGGAGATTCCGCCGGAACGGAGTACAAACAGTCCTTGTAGGTCTTACCGCCCCTAGGCCTAGGAGGAATTTGTCATGGCCGGAATCACTGCCGAAGCCTCATGGTTCTGTTGTGGGAACGCATGGGGTCCCTGTGGAAGCGCCGGGCACGGCGCTTGCGGGACATGCAACTCGGGAAACATGCAGCACGCGTGGCCGAACACCTCGGACGGCTGCTACGCCATCACCCATCCGGACAGCTGCGGGATCACCGGGATGTCCCGGCGCACCTGCGGTTTCAGGCACGCGACCACCAGCCTGTGCACCGGCAAGCGAGTAGTCACGTCGATCGCGGACTGCGGTCCGCAGACGGACCTGTTCTGCGGCGAACGCACCTGCTGCGGCGGGAACTGCGCCTCGAACCGGGTCATCGACTTCACGCCGGCCGCGTTCAGCGCGCTCGGCCTCAGCCTGAACAGCGGGCTGTCCCCAGTATCGATCGACGTTGCGTGAGAGGAGAGCCGAGATGACCACCACGATGGACCGTCGTTCCCTGCTCTCCCGCGCGGCCCTCGGCGCGACCGGCCTGGTCGCCGCCAGCGCCCTGGGTTCACTCGCGCCCGAGACCGCGTTCGCCGCCGGCGCACAGTTCGCGGATGCCGGCCAGCCGGACCCGAACTTCGCCGAAGGCCTGATCACCGGCCGGAACCAGGATCTCCTGCAGGTGCAGGGATCCGACGGCCGCCTGCACCGGATCCAGTTGACCGGTGTGACGAGTGTCTGGAAGCTCCGCCCGACCACGATCGACCAGGCCAAGATCGGCGACGGCCTGTACGCGCGTGGCGTGCTGCTTCCGGACGGAGTACTGGCCGCCGAGGCGGTCTGGGTCAACATCGTCAACCTCACCGTCGCCATCACGTCGATCGCCCGCTCCGGCGTGCAGTTCGACCACCACGGGCAGAAGGTCGTCGGACACGTCCAGCCCGGTACGACGGCAGCCGTGTACAACGGCACGCCGGCTGTCTCGGACCTGTCGATGCTCAAGGTCGGCCGGCACGCCCAGGTGATCGGAGCCTGGCGACCGGGCACCAACGAGATCGACATCGCGACGATCTACACGTCGAACTGACATGGGTACCGAACAAGTAGCGGCCGCCCAGCCGCTCCTGATCGGCGTGCTCCTGCTCTGGTCGTCCTACGGCAAGTTCAGGGACCCCCAGCAGGCGGACAGGACCGCACTCCCCCGCCTGGTGGGCGATTCACGCGCAAAACTCGCCTACCAAGCCGTCGCCGCACTCGAGGCGCTGATCGCCGTCGGATTACTTGCACCGCCTTTTACGGCGATCGAGGCAGTTGCTGCTGCTGCACTGGGCGTCGGCTTCACCGGATTCCTCGTCTACTCGAAAGTCGTCGTACCAGAGGCGTCGTGTGGATGTGCGGGGAAGTCGGCCAAACCTGTTGGCTACCGGGCGATCGCACGCGCCTTGTTGCTGTTGGCAACTGCAGTTCTGGCGACGACGGCAACGGCCGGCTGGTGGTCGGCAGGTCCGGCACTGGTCGTGCTCGTGGTCGAGGCAGCGGTATTCGTGATGCTGTCCGGAGAGCTCGACCGCTACTGGCTGCTCCCCATCCGCCGATTCCGGATCAGGCTCAGCCATCCGTACGCCGGTACCGCGTCCAGCACGACCCCACTCGCCGCAACCCAGCGGCGCGTTCTGCTCAGCCCGGCGTACCGCGCGGTGGACGGGATGCTGCGGTCCGATATCCACGACTACTGGGATGACGAGGACTGGCGCTACTTGAGCTACATCGCCAGGTACGACGACCGCCCCGCGACCGCCGTCTTCGCCGTACCGCACGGTGACTCCGCCCCGGAGTCCGTCCGGGTCGCCGTCGTCGACGAGACCTCGGGCCTGACCCTCTACCGCCCAACTGTGCTGGCCACCACCGGGTAGGACCCGGATCTCCACGCCATCACAATCAAATCCCGCCGCCCCCGCCACGCTGACCGTGCCGGGGGCGGCGGCTTTGTGATGGCCTGCGGATCCGCACCTGTTGACAGATCGGATTATCGTTAGGAAGCTTTCCTAATAGTTAGTCCCCTGCAACTCCTCCGCCCCGGAAATCCAGGAGACCTCATGAGACCCCGCTTGATCTGGGCTGTCACCGCGCTGGCCGTCGCCACGCTCGGGCTCAGCGCACCACCCTCCGCCACCGCGGCGTCCACCGACTACCAGGCCGAGGATGCGGCCATCTCGCAAGGTGTGGTCGAGTCCAACCATGCCGGGTACACCGGCAGCGGCTTCGTCAATTACGACAATCTCGTTGGCAGTTACGTCGAGTGGACGGTGACGGCTCCGGCCGGGCCGGCCGACGTCACGCTGCGGTACGCGAACGGTACGGCGGCCACCCGGCCGATGGACATCACCGTCAACGGGCAGCCCGGCGCGGTCGGCATCACGTTCCCTGGGACGGGTGCGTGGACGACCTGGAAGACGAAGACCGTTCGTCTGCAGCTCGTTGCCGGCACGAACAAGATCCGCGCCCGCGCGACCAGCGCCGACGGCGGACCCAACGCCGACAAGCTGACCGTCACACCGACCACCGACGACAGCACACCGCCGTCGGCGCCGGGCAACCTGACCGTCAGCGACCTCAAATCGAACGCCGCGACCTTCCACTGGACCGCCGCGACCGACAACGTCGGCGTCGTCCGGTACGAGATCAACCGCGGCGGCAACGTCCTGAAAGTTGTCGACGGCAACACTCTCTCCGCGACCGTCGACACCTTGACCGCGAACACGTCGTACGACGTCTCGGTCGGCGCGTTCGATGCCGCGGGCAATGCTTCGCAGCAGAGCAATGTGGTCACGTTCACGACGCCCGGCAGCGGCGACACTCAGCCGCCGTCCGCGCCTGGGAACCTGCACTCGACCGGCACGAGCGCGAACAGCGTCTCGCTCGCCTGGAACGCATCGACCGACAACAGCGGCAGCATCGCCGGGTACGACGTGTACCAGGGCTCGGCGAAGGTCGCGACGACTGGTTCGCTGACTACGACGGTGACTGGCTTGACCGCCAACACGGAGTACACCTTCACCGTCAAGGCGCGCGACCCTGACGGCAACGCTTCCGCGGCGAGCAACGCCGTCACGGTTCGTACGTCGACCGGTGGCACCGGCGGGATTCCGGCGTACGACAAGGACATCGCGAAGGTCGATCTCGGTTGGAGTGTCGCGTTCCTGCCGGACGGGTCGGCGCTCGTGACGGAGCGGGACCGGTTCGAAGTACTGCGGGTGACGGCGTCCGGCCAGAAGACGACGCTCGGGAAGGTGCCGGGAGTGGTGACGACCAGCGGTGAAGGCGGCCTGCTCGGCGTCGCGCTGTCGCCGAACTTCGCGACCGACCACTGGGTGTACTTCTACCACACGGCGTCCGGCGACAACCGGATCGTGCGGATGAAGTACGAGGACGGCAAGCTCGCCACGACCTCGTCGCCGGTGCTCACGGGTCTCGCGAAGAACCGGTACCACAACGGCGGGCGGATCGCGTTCGGTCCGGACGGGAAGCTGTACGCGACCGTCGGCGACGCGAAGAACTCCGGCAACGCGCAGAACAAGAACTCGCTCAACGGCAAGATCCTGCGGATGAACCCGGACGGTACGCCGCCCAGCGACAACCCGTTCTACAGCAGCGGCGGAAACGCCCGGTACGTCTGGAGCTGGGGTCACCGCAACCCGCAAGGCCTGGCGTGGGACTCGCACGGGCAGCTGTGGGCGGCCGAGTTCGGTGAGAACAGCCAGGACGAACTCAACCTGATCCAGAAGGGCGGGAACTACGGGTGGCCGTCGTGCGAGGGCACGATCGGCGACTGCTCGGGATACATCGCGCCGAAGCGGACCTGGTCGACGTCGCAGGCCGGCCCGAGCGGCATCGAGATCGTCAACGACTGGATCTACATCGCCGGCGTCACCGGCGAACAGCTCTGGGTCACGAAGATCAATGCCGCAGGCAACGGTGTCGGGACACCTCAGGCCGTGTTCTCCGGCCGGTGGGGACGACTGCGCAGTGTCACGCGTACGCCGGACGGCGGGCTGTGGCTGACGTCGACGAACGACGACAAGAACGGCGGGACACCTAGCACGATCGACAATGTGATCGTGCGACTGAAGTTCTCCTAGCTGCTTGGCCCTCGGCGTCAGTTCTTGCTGGATGGCGTCGAGGGCCTCGACCGGTAGCTAGCGCAGGTCTCGCTTGTCGATCCAGGTGGAGATCTCGGTCCCGATCTCCTTCGGCCGATCCTCCGCGGCGTGGTGGCCGGCCTTACCCACGTGCACGAGGTCGAGCGCGGCGATGTTGGTCTCGCACCAGTTCTTGTAGTCCTCGTTGGTGAGCAGGGTCGGCGAACCTTCGAACGTCAGCATCAACTTCGGTACGTCGACGCTCGAGGCGAGCCAGGCGTCGTACGCCTCGATCCTGGCGACCAGCTCGGCCGGGTCACCACCGAGCGGGATCTGGCGGGCCCAAGCGAGGATGGGCTTGCGGGTCTCGGGCGTCGGGTACGGCGCGAGGTAGATCTGCAGGTCCTGGTCGGGGACCGGTGTGAGCACGCCCCCGGTGAAGGCCTGGCGGACGAAGAGGTTCTGTTCGAGGACCAGGTCCTCGCCGGCGCCCGTCGTACGGATCAGGCGGGTGCGTTCCGCGGCCTGTGGCGAGAGGTCCTCCCAGGCCATCGGCTTCACGATGCTCTCGAAGAACGCGATGCCCTTCACGCGCTCGGGATGACGCGCGGCCCAGTCGAACGCGAGCGCGCCACCCCAGTCGTGGCCGACCAGGATCACGTCGTCGAGCTCGAGCGCGTCGAACCAGGCGTCGAGGTAGCGGGCGTGGTCGGCGAACTTGTACTCCAGGTCGGGCTTGCCGGAGCGGCCCATCCCGATCAGGTCAGGCGCAAGCCGGCGGCCTTCGCCGACGAGCGGGATGACGTTGCGCCAGACGTACGACGACGCGGGATTGCCGTGCAGGAAGACGATCGGCGTACCGCTGCCGCTTTCTTCGTAGTGGATTGTCGAGTTGAGCAGATCGATATCAGGCATGACTGTTCCTCACAGTGGAGTGTCGAGAAGTTCGGTGAGATCGCGCACGAAGCTCTTCGTCCGCGCACCCCGGCGTCCCCCGAGCGGCGCCAGCAGTTTGTCCAGCAGGACAGCGACTTCCGCGATCGCGGGCTCGACGGTCTCGCGCCCCTTGGCAGTCAGCTCGAGCCGCATCGTGCGGGTATCAACGGCATCCCGGGTCCGCTGGATCAGCCCGTCGGCATCGAGACTGCGCGCCAACTTGGAGACGTACAACGCCTCCAGCCCGGTGTGATCAGCCAACTCCCGCTGACTCGGCACCCGCCCGTCCCGCTCGAGCCCGTACAACGACGACAACATCACGTACTGCGCATGCGTCAACCCCCGATGCGCCAACGCCCGATCCACCGCCACCCGCCACTTCATAGACAACCGCCACACCAAATGCCCCGGAGTCGCTTCACCCATGCCAGATACAGTACATGGCTACTAAGTACATGGCTACTATTTTCGAGGAAGAAGATGTTCGTGGAGCTGATGGGGTAATCTGTGACAGTACCGTCACATCGAAGGGCTCTCACCATGATCGGACAGATGGCTGACCTCGGTGCCTCCGTTCGTGCCGAGCGCCGCCGACTGGGGCTGTCGCAGGCCGAGCTCGCAGCGCAGGCGGGAGTCTCCCGCGAATGGCTCGGCCGGCTGGAGCACGGCGCTCGCCGGCTGGAGGCGGACAAGGTCCTGAGCGTGTTGCAGGTGCTCGGCTTCAGCCTGCTGGCGAAGGACGAGCAGCCCACCCAGGCAGACATCTCCAAGGCACAAAAGGTCGCCTGGACGATGGCCCTCGAGGCGCAGCCGCTCACCGATGAAGGCTTCCAGAAGGTACTGCGCAAGATTGTCGCGCATCGAGTCGCGCGCTCCGCCGCGTGACAGCACTCGGCGGATCAGAAGACGGCCAGACGCCGGTTGATGCCGACGACGCGCAGTACCAGAAGGACGACTACGCCTGGATCCGTACCCGGGACGAGTTGAACGATGCAGAGGCCTCGAACATCGCCGATGGACTGCTATGGCTCGGCGACCAGGTGCTCCAGCCCGGCGACCTGCTGCACCAGTCCTTCCTACGGGAACTGCACCGTCAGATGTTCGGTGAGGTGTGGACGTGGGCGGGCAAACTGCGGCACCGCGACACGACCATCGGCGTTCAACCCTCGCGAATCCAGGAAGAGCTGCAGGTGCTGCTGGGCGATACGGCGTTCTGGATCGAGCAGGAAACCTTTGGCTCGTCGGAGATCTGCGTTCGATTCCACCATCGGCTTGTCTTCGTTCATCCGTTCGTGAACGGCAACGGTCGCCATGCACGCCTCGCCGCCGGTGCGCTTGCAGACTCCCTCGGACTCGGAGCCGACCACCTCACTTGGGGCAGTCGTTCCGGACGACCTGCCATTGAGGCTCGCCGGTACTACCTCGAGGCTCTGCGCGCCGCGGACACCGGCGACTACACCGCCTTGCTCACCAGCGCCGTCAGCTGAGGGCGTGGCCGAAGTCGGCGTAGGTGGGGGTGCCGGTGGTTAGGGCGTGTTGGGCTAGGGAGAGGCGGCGGGCCATGGAGGGGCGGAGGTGGGGGGTGGCTTCGGCGAGGGTTAGGTAGTGGTGGGCTCTTGCTTCGGTGGGGTCGAGGGTTAGGGGGATGCCGTCGAGGATGCCGCCGTCGAAGATGAAGTTGAGGGCGTCGGACCAGGGGCCCAGGGCGGGGACCCAGTCGACTACCAGGAGGCGGCCGATGGCCAGGTCGAGGCCGATTTCTTCTTTGACCTCGCGGCGGCAGGCCTCGTACGGCGATTCGTCGTACTCGACGATGCCGCCGGGGATGTCGAGGGTGGGTTTGTAGGTGGGTTCGAGGAAGAGGATGCGGCCGGCGCGGTCGCGGATGAGTGCGCCGCCGGCTGCCGTCTTGCGCGGCAGGCGGGCGGCGATGCCGGGGTTGAACTCCTTCTCCGGCTCTCCCTCGGCGGCGAGATCGTTCTGTCGGTTCACGGGACTAGTGTCGGGCAAACCACGACGAGGAGACCGAGGAGAGGTACTGCCATGCTGCGAGGACGTTCGGAGAAGGGGCACTGGTTCGGGACCGTGATCGACGCGCCGGACCCGCAGGCGCTCGGCATGTTCTACCACGCGATGCTCGGCTGGGAGATCCACAAGAACGAGCCCAACGAGTTCACCCTCGCGGTCCCCGGCAACTCCGAGACGTACCTCGCGTTCCAGGCGCAGACGTCCGCGCCCTGGGCCCGCCCGGTTTGGCCGGCCGCCGAGGGCGAGCAGCAGATGATGATGCACCTGGACATCGAGGTCGGCGATCTCAACGCCGCGGTCAAGCACGCCGTGGAGCTCGGCGCCACACTCGCCGAGTTCCAACCCCAGGACGACGTGCGAGTCCTGGTCGACCCAGCCGGCCACCCCTTCTGCCTTTACGCCAACGGCTGAAGTTGGGTGCGGAGGTAGGCGAGTTTGTCCGGGTTCAGGATGGCGCGGATCGTGGTGATGGTGTCGTCGTGGATCTCGGGGATGAGGACGGCGGTGAGATCGCCGGATTCGTGGACGAGGATCGCGGTGGCGTTGTTGATATCGGCAACGGATAGGCGGGCGGACGGTGCGCGCGGGCTGGACGCGAGTCCGGCCAGGTAGTGGGCGGCGTTGGAGCGGCCGAAGATCGGTTCGCGGGCGGCGATCGCCTTGCCGCCGCCGTCGGCCCAGATCGCGGCGTCCTCGGTCAGGATCGCTTCCAGCCCCGCAACATCACCCTCGACGGTCGCCGCGATGAAGCGTTCGACCAGCTTGGTCCCGTCAGCAGGCCGTACGTCGAACCGCCGCCGCGCCTCACCGAGCCGGGCCAGCGCTCGGTGGTACAGCTGACGGGCATGCGCCTCGTCGACCCCGAGGACCTCCGCGCTCTCACGATGCGTGTAGTCGAACGCCTCCCGCAGTACGAAGACGGCCCGTTCCGGCGGCGTGAGCTTCTCCAGCAGGACGAGGAAACCGAGCGACACCGTGTCCCGCCGCTCCATCAGCTCGGCCGGGTCGTTGCCCGTAGCAACCGGCTCGGGCAGCCACGGGCCGACGTACCGCTCACGGCGGGCGCGCGCCGAGGTCAGCCGGTTGATGCACAAGTTGGTGACGACCGTGGTTAGCCAGGCAGCTGGTGTCTCCACCGCGCCAGGCCGCGATCGCCAGCGCAGGTATGCGTCCTGGACGACGTCCTCGGCCTCACTGGCCTCGCCGAGCATCCGGTACGCGATCCCGAACAACCGCCGCCGCTGCTGCTCGAACTCCACAACCCCGATCATCACCCCTCCGGCTTCGAAGGAAAGGGGACCACCTGTTCCCGTTCACCTTCGCGTACGGCGAGCTCCTGCCGCCAGACCGGATTGTCGACAAAGTGGTTGTCGAACCGTTCCGCCGTCGCGAGCACCTCGGCCGGCGACGCCTCGCCCCGGCGGATGCGATCACCCAGCCGGAAGTAGTCGAACCGGTTGTTCCCGGGCGCCTTGACGATCAGTACGTCTGCGCCGCGGCTCATCGGCGTACCCCAGGCGTGATGCATCATCGGCGGCACGAGTAAGTAGTCGCCCTTCTCGATCGTCACGACCCGGTCGCCGGCCAGGACCCGGAGCGCGCCGTCGAGCAGGTAGAACATCTCCGGCGACTCCTTGTGGAAGTGCGGCGGCGGGCCGTCGACGCCCGGGCCGAGCGTGGTGCGGACGACGTTCATGATCCCGTCGGTGTGCTCGGCGTCGGCGATCAGCCAGGTCTGGTTGGGCGGCTCGCCGAGTCGTTCGGCGTCGGCGCCGCGGGTCAGGACTGCCTTCATAGCTGCCTCCTCGATTGTGACGACCGCCTGACCGAGTGGCCCCCACGATTCGTGACGTGACCGTCGTCACGTCACATCCGGGGTGGTGAGCGGTGTCTGGTGTTCGTCGAAGTCGAAAGGAGTGCGGACATGCACATCGTCGTACTAGGAGCCGGGTACTCCGGTCTCGTCGCAGCCAAGCTGGCGGCCCGCCGGACGGATTCGGCCGTCACGCTCGTCAACGCCCGGGAGACCTTCGTCGAGCGGGTCCGGATGCACCAGTTCGCGTCCGGGCAGCAGCTGCCTGAGCGGCCGATCAAGGACCTGCTCGAGGGGACCGGCGTCGAGTTCGTCGCCGATCGGGTGCAGCGGATCGACGCCGCGAACCGGACCGTCGTACTGAGTGATCGCGAGCTGCGGTACGACGTACTGATCTATGCGCTGGGGAGCCGCGCGGATCTGAACTCGGTGCCGGGGGCAAGCGAATACGCGTACACCGTGGCCGATGTGGATCACGCGGGCCAGCTCCGCGACCGTCTCCGCACCAGCGGGACCATCGCTGTCGTCGGTGGCGGGTTGACGGGGATCGAGGCCGCGACCGAGCTTGCCGAGACGTACCCGGACCGGGTCGTGCGCCTCGTCACCAGCGGGCGACTCGGCGCCGCTCTGTCCGAGCGTGGGCGCAAGCACCTGCACAGCGCATTTGACCGCCTCGGCATCGAGCTCATGGAGAATGCCCGTGTCGCCGCGGTGGATGCCGACGGTCTCAAGCTGGACGACGGGGATCGCGTGGCCGCCGACGTCGTGGTGTGGACGACCGGGTTCGAGGTATCCCCACTCGCGGCCGAGGCTGGTTTCGCCGTCGACGCGCACGGTCGGATGCAGGTCGATGCGACGCTGCGTTCCACGTCGCACCCGGACGTCTACGCCGTCGGCGATGCGGCGGCGGTACGCCGTACCGGCGGTCAGGAGCTGCGGATGGCGTGCGCGACCGGTCTGCCGGCGGCGGCCCACGCCGTACGATCGCTCAAGGCCCGCCTGGAGGGACACGAGCCGAAGCCGCTGCGGTTCCGCTACATCAACCAGTGCATCAGCCTTGGGCGCAACGACGCGCTGATCCAGTTCGTGCACGCGGACGACTCGCCTCGCAAGACCGTCCTCACCGGTCGGGCCGCGGCCCGCTACAAGGAAACAATTGTCCGCCTCGCCTACCTCACCCAACGCCGCCCCGGCCTGACCGCCTTGACCTGATCGATCAGTTTTCAAGAAGCGCCCGGCGTACGGCGGCTCCTAGTGTTTGGGGTGTTCAAACCGACCGAGAGGACACTCCGATGGCCACCACGAAGAAGACAGCAGCCAAGGGCAAGTCGTACGAGGGGTTCACCGAGGACGAGGTCGCCGCGATGAAGGAGCACGCGAAGGACCTGAAGAGCAAGCAGGACCCGACCGAGGCGCAACTGGCGAAGATCGCGGGCATGGCCGACGGCGACCGCGAGATGGCCCAGCGGCTGCACGACCTGATCGCGGCCGAGGTGCCGGAGCTGTCCCCGAAACTCTGGTACGGCATGCCCGGCTGGACCCTCGGCGGCAAGAACGTCTGCTTCTTCCAGGATGCGGCCAAGTTCAAGGCCCGCTACGCCACCTTCGGCTTCAGCGACGAAGCCAAGATCGACGACGGCGACCTGTGGCCCACCTCGTACGCCGTCAACAAACTCACCCCGGCAATCGAAAGGAAGCTCATCACCCTGGTAAAGAAGGCCGTCCGCTCGTAATGACGCCAGACCGAGCCCTCACGGCGTTCCACGCACTGGTCGGACGTGCTGCCACCCGCGGGGAACTCGACCGCGGAGGTCGCGCACTCCGCTGGATCGAGGCGGGCACGGGTCCGAGCGTCGTACTCGAGGCAGGGGCGATGTCGCCGGTCGTCGGGTATGCGGCCGTCTTCAGAGAATTGGCTGCCGACTTCCGCGTGATCGCCTACGACCGGGCAGGGTACGGCGCGAGCGATCCCGCTCCCTTGAGCGTGGACCTCCAGCTTGACGACCTGACCGCCGTACTCGAGGAAGCCGGACCGGCCGTCATCGTGGGGCACAGCTGGGGTGGGCTGCTCGCCCAGCTCGCGACCTGGAACCGGCCCGAGCTGGTGAGCGGACTCGTCCTCCTCGACCCGTCGCATGAGACCTTCTGGCGCGACGCCGAGCCTGAACCGCACCCGGACCGCACCCGCCCGCCTGCGGACGACCCTCGCACCAAGGACGTGCTGACTTTCGGCGACGAGCTGGCCACCGATGTCTCCGGCAGCGTGGCGGCCGATCGAGCCCTGAAGCACCTGCTGACCGAGGCGTGCCGCTCGTACCTGCAGACCGACGACCAGCTCTTCACCTATCTCGACGAGCTGCCGATGATCCTCGACCACATCGACGACCTGGGCGCTCGTCGTACGCGAGCCGTCTGGCCGAAGATCCCGATCGTCCTGCTCACCGCCACCAAGGGCAGGCCCGCGGAGTTCACTCCTCAAGTCATCGCGGTCCAGGATCGCGTGGCCGCTCAGTCCGGCGCCCGCCACCAGGTCGTTCCCGACTCCGGGCACTACCTTCACATTGATCGGCCCGAACTGGTTGCCGGATGCATCCGGGAAGCTGCCTCAGGCACCAGTTGAGGGAGTGCGGAGGGTGCCGGTCTCGTCCAGGTTTTCGAGGAGGGCTGGGAGGGCGACGGTCAGCATTTTCTTGCGGACGGCGCCGAGGAGTTTGGACATCGCGAACCCACCGAGGCTCACGAATCCGGTGTGGTGGTAGGTGAAGCGGGTGCCGTCGGACGTGGGCTCCAGGAGATAGGTGACGTAGCTCGGTGGCTCGCCCTCGGAGCCGACCCAGGTGTAGCGCAGGAACTCTAGTTCGCGGACCTCCAGGACCTCGCAGTCGACGATCCCCCGCCATCCGGGCACCGGCTTGGCGACGAACTGGAACCGGTTGCCGACGACGGGCTCGAACCCGACCGCACGGGCGCCCTGGCCGGTCGAGGTCCAGTAGGGAATCAGGTCCGGGTCGGTCATCGCCTGCCAGACCTTCCTCGGCGAATGCGGGTAGTCGCACACGATCTTGATCTCGGCCATCAAAGCCCTCCCTAAAAGATTCAGTGACTAGAAATTTAGGGTAACAGCATACTTCTGGTGACTGTAGTAGTCTGCGGCCATGAGTACGGAGGGCCTGCGGGAGCGGAAGAAGCGCGCGATGCGCCAACAACTGTCCGACACGGCCGCGCAGATGTTCCTCGAGCACGGGTACGACGCTGTACGGGTGGCCGATGTCGCGGAGGCCTGCGGAGTCTCCGAGAAGACCGTGTTCAACTACTTCCCGAGCAAAGAGGCGCTGGTCCTCGACCGCCTGGAGCCGACAGCCGACGCATTGCGCACCCACCTGGCCGACCCTGCACTCCCCCCGGTAGCCGCGATGCTGAAGGTCCTCGACGACGAACTGCAGGGCCTCAGCGCGAGCCTGACGACCGCGCCCGACCAGGTCGAGGCGGTGGCCCGCTACCGCAAGTTCGGGGACCTCATTCAGGAGGCGCCGTCATTGCGGGCATACCAGAGCGACATCGCGGAGCGGTTCGCCGACGTGGCCGCCGAAGTACTCGCCTCGCGGTTCGGACTCGAGCCCGCGGATCCGGAGCCTCAGGTCGCCGCAGCCGCACTGCTCGGTCTGTGGAAGATCCAGTTCCGCGCACTGCGGACCCACCTGCGTCCAGGGCGGCCGATCCAGGACGCAGTCGACGCCGCGGCCTCCGAGGTCCAGCGCGCTGCCGGCCTGATCGAGGCGGGCCTTGCCACGCTCCCGAACAGGGCGGAGCACGTCACCAAAGCGGGCTAGAGCCTCGTGGCACAATCTGCCGGGTGCAGATCGGGATGTTGGGGCCATTCGAGGTTCGTACGGACGATGGCGGCATCGCCGACGTGCCGGGCGCGCGGTTGCGCGCGCTGCTGATTGCCCTGGCTCTCGAACCGGGGCGCGTGGTTCAGAAGGCGACGCTGGTCGACTGGATCTGGGGTGAGCAGCCGCCGGCCGACGCGGCGAACGCCTTGCAGCGCTTGGTTTCCCGGCTCCGGAAGGTGCTCCCCGAAGGGTCCGTCGAGGGTCACACGGACGGCTACCGGTTGCAGGTGGATCCCGACGCGGTGGACGCCGTACGGTTCGAACGACTCGTTGCCCGGGCCCGCACCGACCAGGATCCGCAGGGCGTCCGACTGCTCCGCGAGGCACTCGAACTGTGGCGCGGTGCCGCGATGCAGGACGTCGGTCTCAGCGAGAGCGGTGCGTTCGACGCGGCTGTGACCCGGCTCAACGGCCTCCGATTGACCGCCATGGAGGATCGGTACGACGCCGAGATCGCCCTCGGCCGCGGCGCCGAGATGGTCACCGAACTGACCGATCTCGTCGCGGCGAACCCGGTCCGCGAACGCCTTGTCGCCGCGTTGATGCGCGCCCTTGTCGCCTCCGGCCGCGACACCGAAGCGCTCCGCGTGTTCGAGCGCACCCGAGAAACGCTCGCCGACGAACTCGGCGTCGACCCTTCTCCCGAGCTCTCCGCTCTCCACGTCGCCCTGCTCCGCGGCGAGCTGGTACGACGGGACGAGAAGCGCAACACCAACCTGCGCGAAGAGCTCACGACGTACGTCGGGAAGGACGCCGACGTCGCCGCCGTGCGCGATCTCATCGGCGAGCACCGGCTCACCACACTCATCGGGCCGGGCGGATCGGGAAAGACCAGGCTGTCCGCGGAGACCGCGCGTACGCTCCTTGGCGATCTGCCCGACGGAGCCTGGATGGTCGAGCTCGCGGCCATCAGCCCCGACGGCGACGTGGCGCAGGCGACCCTATCGGCCCTTGCGCTCCGGGACGCGCTGCTGGGCGACGTACCGGAGGCAGATCCGACGGACCGCGTGATCGCCGCGGTCCGCGAGCGCGCCATGTTGCTGATCCTCGACAACTGCGAGCACGTGATCGAGTCGGCGGCGTCGTTCGCCCACCGGGTTCTCGGCGAGTGCCCGCGACTGCGGATCCTCGCGACGAGTCGCGAGCCGCTCGGCATCACCGGCGAGGCGCTCTGGCCGGTCGCACCGCTCGCCGTCCCCGCGGACGGCGGCGACATCGACTCCTCACCCGCCGTTCGCCTCCTGCAGGACCGCGCCGGTGCAGTGCGCGCAGACCTCCCCGCGGACGGACAGACGTTGGCCACGATGGCCCGCATTTGCAGGGCATTGGACGGTATGCCGCTTGCCATCGAGCTCGCCGCGGCCAGGCTGCGGACCATGTCTTTGGAGCAGCTCGCCAACCGGCTCGACGACCGATTCCGCCTGCTGACCGGCGGCAGTCGTACGGCGCTCCCCCGGCATCGCACGTTGCGCGCGGTGATCGATTGGAGTTGGGAGCTGCTGTCAGACGCCGAGCGATCGGTCCTGCGCAGACTCTCGGTCTTCGCCGGCGGCGCGAGCCTCGAAGCTGCCGAACAGGTCTGCCTCGGCGGAGAGGTCGAGTCGTGGGAGGTGCTCGACCTGCTGACCGCGTTGACGGAGAAGTCCCTCGTGGTCACGAAGGACGAGGGCGCTCCGCGGTACCGGATGCTCGGCACGATCAAGGAGTATGCGCAGCAGCGTCTCGATGAAGCGGGCGAGTCGGATCTGACCCGTCGTACCCATCTCGCGTACTTCACCGAGCTCACCGAGACCGCGGACCCGCATCTTCGTCGCGCCGAGCAGCTCGAATGGCTCGCCATTCTCGAACCGGAGCACGACAACATCGCCGCGGCGATGCGGGCCGCGCTCGCGGCTCGAGATGCCGACGGAGCGATGCGGCTGGGCGCGGCGGCCGGCTGGTACTGGTGGTTCGCCGGACACAAGGTCGAGGGCAACGAGTACCTGATGGCTGCGCCCGCCGTACCCGGTGAGGCGTCCGATGAGACTCGGGCCGTGGTGTACGCGTTCGTCACGAACCTGATGACGTCCGGGCGAGGGCGCGACCAGTACAACGCGGAGGACTGGATCCGGAAGGCCGCCGACGTCAGCCGCCGGGTCCAGAACCCACACCCGGCTGTGAAGCTGTCGGCCGCCCTCGAGCGTCTGTTGGAGGGACCGAGCGCGTTCGTGTCGGCCTTCGAACCACTCCTTGCCGACGACGATCCCTGGGTACGCGCGCTGGCCCGCCTGCAGACCGGAAAGATGCGGATCATGCTCGGCGACGGCGATCCGGAAGCGGACGCCCTGCTCGAGGCCGGGCTGGCCGAGTTCCGCGCGATCGGGGAGCGCTGGGGCATGTCGTTCGCGCTGACCGAGCTGGCCGATCGGGTCGCCGTCCGCGGCGACTTCGCGGCCGCCTGCGAGTACTGCGAGCAGGCGATCGCGGTCGCCACCGAGGTCGGCGCGACCGAGGACGTCGTACGGACGCGGTCGCGGCAGGCACAGCTGTACTGGCTCGCCGGTGACCTGGAGTCAAGCGCCGCCGCGATGGCCGAGGCGCAGCGACTGGCGGAACGGGTTGCGTGGCCGGAGGCGCTGGTCGAGCTGGCGCTGTCCAAGGCGGAGCTCGCGCGCTGGAGCGGGGACAACGACGAGGCACGACGACAACTCACCGTCGCGACGACCCTGCTGGGCCAGGAGGCCGAGCGGGCCAGTCTGCGGACGATGCGGCACGACCTCCTCGGCTACCTCGCCGAGGATCTCGACGAGTCCTGGGAACACCGCACCGCCGCGATCCAGGCGGCAACCGAGAACGGCTACATCCCCGGCATCGCGAAGGCACTCGTCGGGATCGCGGATCTGGCGTTGCGCACCGATCAGGACGAGCAGGCCGCCCGGCTCCTCGCCGCGAGCGCTGTGGTCGGTGGCCTGCCGGACCTGTCCAACCCCGACCTGACCCGGATCGAGCAGGAAACGCGCAGTCGCCTCGGTGACACGCGGTTCACCGAGGCGACTGAAGAGGGACGGCAGGCGGACTGGTCCGAGTTGGTCCGGGTCACGCTCGCTTCTTGAAGGTCGAGGTCGCCCAGACGTAGCCGACGACCGCGATCCCGATCAGCCACGCGAGCGCGGCGAGCAGGTCGCCGGTCGCCGCCGAGCCGTTCAGCAGCCCGCGCAGGGACTCGATGATCGGCGTGAACGGCTGGTACTCCGCGAACTGCTTCACGCCCGGACCCATCTTGTCGGCCGGCACGATCGCGCTGCTGAAGAACGGCAGCATGATCAGCGGCACCGAAGCCAGGCCCGCGGTCTCCGGGGTCTTCGCGAACAGGCCGAGAGCAACGGTCAGCCAGCCGGTAGCGAGACCGAGCAGTACGACGATGCCGATCACACCGAGCCACTGGACGAAGCTCGCCGACGGGTTGAACCCGAGCGCGAACGCCACCCCGATGATGGCCGCGATCGCGATCAGGTTGGTCATCAGGCTGGCGATCACGTGACCGGTCAGCACCGCGCCCCGCGGTACGTCCATCACCTTGAACCGGTTGATGATGCCCTTGGTCATGTCGGAGTTGACCGACGTGGCCACCGATCCCAGACCGTAGCAAACCGCTAGCAGGAGCATGCCGGGCGTCGCGTAATCGACGTACGGGACGCCGACGCTGAACGCGTCGCCGAGCATGTAGACGAACATCAGCATGACCACGACCGGCATCAGCACTGCATTGAAGACCGAGGTGGGGTTGCGGGCGATGTGCTTGAAGTTGCGGCGCAGCATCACCATCGAGGGGTTCTTCATTTCGCGACTACCTCCGCGGTGTCGTGGCCGGTCAGGGCCAGGAAAACGTCATCGAGATCAGGGGTGTGGACGGAGAATTCCTCGGCGTCGAGCGAGTGCTCGTCGAGGCGGTCGAGCAGCGCGCGGACCGACTTGGTCCCGCCGTCGCTCGGGACCCGCAGCGTCAGCGCGTCATCGTCACGGGTCGATTCCGGCAGGATCCCGGCGGCGGCCTCGAGGTCGTCGAAGCCGGCGAACCGGAACCGGACATGCGTGCCGGGGATCTGCCGCTTGAGCTCCTCAGGGGTGCCCTCGGCAACCAACTTGCCCTTGTTCAGAACCGCGATCCGGTCGGCGAGCTGGTCGGCCTCGTTCAGGTACTGCGTGGTGAGGAAGATCGTCACGCCGTCGGCCAGCAGTTCGCGGATGATCGTCCACATCGTCCGTCGGCTCCGCGGGTCCAGACCCGTGGTCGGCTCGTCCAGGAAGATGATCCGGGGGTTGCCGACCAGCGTCATCGCCAGGTCGAGCTTGCGTCGCATACCTCCGGAGTACGTCGCCGCGGACTCGTCGGCCGACTCCACCAGGTCGAAGCGCTCGAGCAGGTCGGTCACGATCCGCTTGCCGTCCTTGGCCGCCACCGGGCTGAGGTCGACCATCAGCTGGAGGTTCTCCCGGCCGGTCAGCAGCTCGTCCACGGCCGCGAACTGACCGGTGACCCCGATCGCCGAGCGGACCGCCTTGGCGTCGGCGGCGACGTCGTGCCCGGCCACCCGGACCGTGCCGCTGTCGGCCTTGATCAACGTGGTCAGCACGTTGACCGTTGTCGTCTTGCCGGCCCCGTTCGGGCCGAGCAGGGAGAAGACGGTGCCCGCGGGTACGTCGAAGTCGATGCCGTCGAGCACGGTCTTGTCGCCGAATGTCTTGCGCAGTCCTGAGACCGCGATCGCCGAAGTTGTCATGGGACTACCTTCGGCAGCCGCCCTGACACGCACCTGACACGCCGCCTACACCGTGTCAGCGCCCCTGTCTTCCGCTCATGACGGTGCGGTGTCAGGCGTCCCGGTCAGAGTCGTCCTTGTCATCACCGACTCTCGCAAAGGACAGACATCATGCCGACCTTCGCCACCCCCGCGCCGATCTCGGCCGACGTCGACATCATCTTCGGCAACGTCACCGTCAAGGCCGGCGACCGGACCGACACCGTCGTCGAGGTCCGCCCGGTCGACCCGGCCTGGGACCTCGACGTACAGGCCGCCGAGCAGGTCGTCATCGAGTTCTCCGACGGGAAACTGCTGGTTAAGCACCCGAAGCTGCGGACGCTGTTCGCGAAGAAGTACGGCGAGGTGGCCGTACTGATCGAGCTTCCGACCGGGTCAGAAGTCCAGGGCTACACCGCCAAGGGCGACTACGTCGTCGAGGGTGAGGTCGGCTCCTGCCAACTGAAGACCGCGAACGGCGACATCCAGGTCGGCAAGGTCACCGGCGACCTGCGCGCCAAGTCGGCCACCGGCAACATCAGCGTCGACGTGGCGTTGTCGGCGGTCAACGCCCGTACGGCCAGCGGCGACATCCAGGTCGGGCAGCTCGGCAGCGGCGCAGCCGATCTCTACACCGCCACTGGCTTCGTCGCAGTCGGCGTACCGGCCGGCACCGCCGCCCAACTGGATGCCCACACCTCGATCGGCCGCGTATTCAACGAGCTGGACCCCACCGACCAGACCGACCACACCATCGCCGTACGCGCCCGCACCCACGGCGGCAACATCACCGTCCGCCGTGCATGACCCCACCGAGGCCCTCTGCGTTGACACTTTCCGATATGGGCATATGATTTTGCCATGGTTCGGATCGAGCGGAGGAACTGATGGCCGGCAAGGTGATCTTCGGTGTGACGATGTCGCTGGACGGTTTCATGGCACCGGAGCACGTGCCGGCCGAGATCGTCTTCACACCCGAGGGTCGGGACGATCCGAGGGCCCAGCGCTGGCTGAGGAAGTGGTCGGAACTACAGGCGTGGGCGTTCCCGCAGCGCCACTTCCGGGAGAACCTCAAGCTCGGAGAGGGCGGCGAGGAAGGGATCGACAACGACATCTCCCGGGAGACGCACGAGCGCATCGGCGCCAACATCATGGGCAAGCGGATGTTCGAGGCCGGCGAACTGTCGTGGCCGGAGGAGGCGCCGTTCCACACCTCGGTGTTCGTCCTTACCCACACCGAGCGCGAGCCGTGGGAGCGGCCGGGCGGTACGACGTTCCACTTCGTCAACGACGGCATCGAGAGCGCCCTGTTCCAGGCACGCGCGGTCGCCGGCGACCGCGACATCCGCATCTCCGGCGGCGCCGAGACGATCCAGCAGTACCTGAACAGCGGTCTCATCGACGAGTTCTCGATCAGCCTCTCGCCGGTGCTGTTCGGCACCGGGATCCGTCTGTTCGACCATGTGGATCCGGACCGCATCGCGCTGGACCAGACACGTTCGATCGCGTCGCCCCGGGTGACTCATCTGACCTACACGACCTCGAAACGATAATTCGTTCTTCCCATGTCAAAGCGGCTCCGTCGGCTCCGACCTGGTGGTGAGCATCTCCCATCGAGCTGAAGGAGCGACAACCATGGCTGAGGTCCGGGTTCACAACTTTTCGATTTCGCTGGACGGTTTTGCGACCGGCGAGGGTCAGTCGCTGGAGGCCCCGTTCGGGCACGCCGGTGAGCGGCTGCACGAGTGGTTCGTCGGCACACGGTTCTTCCGCGCGCAGGACGGCCTCTCCGGCGGCACGCAGGGCGTCGACAACGCGTTCGCCGAGCAGCACAACCCAAGGATCGGCGCGGAGATCATGGGTGCTGGCAAGTTCGGTCCGCCCGGATGGCAGGACGACCCCGACTGGAAGGGCTGGTGGGGCCCGAACCCGCCGTACCACACTCCTGTCTTCGTTCTGACCCATCGCCCGCGCCCGTCGATCGAGATGGAGGGTGGCACCACGTTCCACTTCCTCGATGCCGGCCCGGCCGAAGCTCTCGCCCAGGCCCGCGAGGCCGCCCCGGGCGCCGACGTACGCATCGGCGGCGGCCCCACCGTGGTCCGCGACTTCCTGGCCGAAGGCCTGATCGACTACATGCACGTCGCCCAGGTCCCGATCCTGCTGGGGCGCGGCGTACGCCTGTGGGACGGCCTCGAATCCCTCGAACAGACCTACACCATCGAGCCCGTGTCAACTCCGAGCGGAGTAACTCACCTGACCTTCACCGCCAGGCGCTAACTCTAGGGAGCTAGCGGTGCGTGGGGTGATTTGCCCTTGGGAGCAAGGGCGTATATCGCATGACCCGATCGGACAGGCTTGTTACTGTGCGCGGATGGCTTCTCAGCGCGCCCTCCTGCCGCGGTCGACTCCGGCCGCGGCGGGGATCTCGTCCACTGCGATCCTCGCGCTGCTGGACGAGCTCGAACGGCAGTCCGTCGAATGCCACTCGATCATGATCGTGTACGGCGGTCAGGTCGTCGCGGAAGGCTGGTGGGCGCCGTACTCCGCTGAGCGTCCGCACCTGCTGTACTCGTTGACGAAGTCGTTCACGTCGATCGCTGTCGGACTCGCGATCCACGACGGACTACTGTCGCTGGACGACCGGGTGGTCGACGTACTGTCTGATCACGTTCCTTCCGAAATCTCGGAGCAGGGCCGCCGCATCACCGTTCACCATTTGCTGTCGATGACAGCCGGGCACGGCAAGGACAGCCTCGAGGAAGCATGGGAGCTGGAGCCCAGCGATCTGGTGAAGGGGTTCCTGCGCGCACCGTTTCTCGCGGCTGAGGGCACGCAGCACGATTACGACAACGCGACCACCTTCATCCTCGCGCGGATGGTTGAACGGGTCACGGGCCGCGAACTCCCCGAGTTCCTCGACGAGCGCCTGTTCAAGCCGATCGGCATCGAGGGCGCCGAATGGGACCGCGTGGCGAGCGGCGCCGCGTTCGGATTCCACGGCCTGCATCTCACAACCGAGGCCATCGCCGCCTTCGGCGAGCTGCTCCTCCGCGGCGGCCGTTGGGGCGACCAACAACTCGTCCCGCCCGAATGGGTCGAGCTCGCAACTCGGCGCCACATCGAGACCCTCCCGCTCCCCAACTGGTTGCCGAACCCCGACTTCGTCTCCGGCTACGGCTACCAGTTCTGGATCTCCCGCCATGGGTACTTCGGCCACGGCTCCTTCGGCCAGTACTGCGTGGTCGTCCCGTCCCACAACCTCGTCATCGCCTTCACCGGCGCCGTCGGCCCCACAAACGTCCTCCCCGGCCTCTTCTGGGACCACCTACTCGACGCCACCCCCGCAACCCCCGAAGACGACTCCCGCCTCACCAACCGCCTCCAACAACTCTCCATGCCAACGGTCCTGGGTTCGGCCGCCCCAACACCCTCCGCCAAGGCAACCCCCTCCGCGGAGGCAGCCCTCGGCACCCGCTCCGCCAAGGCAACCCTCGGCACCCGCTCGATCAAGGCGACCATCGACGCCTCCCCCGACAATTCCGCCCTCCCCGACGGAACCCCAGTCACCGTCGACCTCACCTCCAACGGCTGGCTCATCCACCTAGGCCCGTCCCTCACCATCAAGGCCGGCCACAACGCCTGGCAAGAAAGCTCCCCCCTCGGCCGCCCAGTCGTAGCCTCCGCCGCCTGGCA
The DNA here is from genome assembly GCF_040675555.1 of Kribbella sp. NPDC049584. Taxonomy (NCBI): domain Bacteria; kingdom Bacillati; phylum Actinomycetota; class Actinomycetes; order Propionibacteriales; family Kribbellaceae; genus Kribbella; species Kribbella sp. NPDC049584. The sequence continues at coordinate 232,161 of NZ_JBFAPF010000002.1, read as the reverse complement.
GGACGACACCTTCGTAGCCGACCTCTACGTCATCACCACCCCCCACCGAGTCCACCTGACCATCACCGGCACCACCGCCACCACAACCTGGAACACCGTCCCCTTAACCGGCCCCAACCTGACCCTCCACCTGCAGTCCCCCCTGATGACCCGCCCCGACGTCGCGTAGCCCACGCCGGCCCAGGTACGTCGACGTTGGTGTCGTATGGTCGGCGTGATGCAACCCCACCTGCTTCTTGTTGACCTCGACACCGATCTCTGCTCGGCGTGGCGCGAGGTTTTCGCCACGCAGATCAGCGAGGGCGCGGTCGACGTACGCCAGGGTTCATTGCTCGACGCGCTGTCCGAGGTAGATGCCGTACTGACAGCGGGAAACAGCTACGGGCAGATGGACGGCGGGGTCGATCGGGCGCTCGCCGGCTACTGGCCCCAAGTCCAGCGCTCAGTGTGGGCGACGATCGCCGATGAACATCACGGCTACCAACCGGTCGGATCAGCGAGCGTGATCCCCACTAACGACGACCCGTGCCGTTGGCTCATCTATGCCCCGACCATGCGCGTGCCGATGCCTCTGAAAGGTGAGATGGACCTCGCCGTACACGACGCTTTCTGGGCCGCGTTGCTAGCCGCCGACCGCGCAACTGACCCGATCACGAGAATCGCAACTCCCGGCTTCGGCACAGGCTACGGCCGCGTACCACCTCGCCGAGCCGCACAACTCATGGCCGCCGCCTACACCATGTGGCGCCTACCAGCCACCACCCGCATCTCCCAACGCGAGCAACTCCTACAGCGACCCGTGTAACACGATCCGTCCCATGGCGGACGTCTGAACCCGATGAACAAGGCAACGAACTCCTCGCAGCACTGGCCAAGCTCAGTGACTGAGCTGCCACCAGGACTCAAGTGCCGGACCGAGGTGTCAAGCCGGGTTCAGCGTTGGGTCGAGGCGGACCAGTCCCTCGGGCAGCGCGTCGGCCCATTCAGCTATCTCAGCGGTGATCCGGAACATCATGATCACGATGAACGGTTGAGCTTGCTCGTCCGAGCTGGTGCCGAAGGATTCCAGGCGCCAGTCTCGCCACTTGGCATGCAGGACGTCGTACACCTCATCGAGCTGTGCGCGGGTGAAGCGGCTAGGCACGACGCAGAGCTGCCGTGGCATCTTCAGAGACAACTCTCGGCTCACGGCGTCCACGTCGGTGGCGGCGACGAGCACTTCCTGGTCTTCGGAGGGGCGGAAGATCACGGGGTGGACCATCGCCCCAGACGACTCCAGGTCGCCGAGATCGAAGTCCAGGTCCACCGTGCCGTGCCGCCAGCCACCTGGCGGCGCCGGGCACGGCGGTTCCCTCCAAAGTGCACGCGGCTCCGGCGCGGGGATCTCCGCCGAGATCGCCTCGACCTCGATGCTCTCGTCCCGCCATATCCCTACCGCCGAGACATAGCCCGGGCGGTGATTCAGTGCCGAGTCGGTAGGGAGTGCCTCGGCGACCGACCCGATCAATCGGATCGACCGATCCGACTTCCAGCCCGGTTGTCTGAAGACCAGATCATGCACGCCGGCGACATCCAACCAATCACCGTCCGGACCACTCACGAACCGACCCCAAGTCCTGACCCTGTCCCCCACCTCGAACACCAAATCCCTCGCCGCCATAACTACATGCTGCTCCACCCCAACCCCTTCGGCTGCCCCGAGCCTTGCCTGATTCCCGGTGGTGCTTGGATGGGCGGTGATGACCAGGCAACCAACTCTGTTCTTGACCGTAGGACTCCCCTGCACCGGGAAGACCACGGCCGCGCGGGGCATAGAGATCGAGCACAGCGCACTTCGCCTGACAAAGGACGAATGGGTCAAGGCTCTGTACGGGCACGACAACCCGGACTCGGCCCAGCGCGTGATCGAAGGACGGCTGATCGAGATCGCGCTGCGCTCTCTCGAACTCGGCACCAACGTCGTCGTCGACTACGGCCTCTGGAGCCGCGACGAACGCTCCGCTCTCCGGCAGGCCGCAGCAGACATCGGCGCGACCGTGGAGATGCTGTACTTCGAACTCCCCGCAGCCGAACAACGCAAACGACTCGACCAACGCCAGGCCGAAGCACCACACACGACCTGGCCCATGTCCGACGAGGAACTCGCCGAGTGGGCCGCCAGCATCGAGATCCCAACCCCAGGCGAACTCGACGGCAGCGAGCCCATCGATCCCCCACCGCCCGGATTCGCAACCTGGAACGAATGGCGCACCCACCACTGGCCACCGACGGCCTCGTGACCTTCATAACCAGGAGGATGACACCCATTTCGCCTTGTCTATAAGGCACTTGTGAGAATGCGTGAAAGGTAGCTAGCTCTCCAGCAGACCGAAGTGTCGCAGCGTGCGCTCGGCTACCTCTAGCGGCCCGAGAGCGCTGGTGTCGATGACCAGTTCATCCAGATCCGCGACCTCCAGGCGGGCGGCCACCTCATCGCAGCGCTCCAAGTGCCACTCCAAAGCCGATCTCTGGCTAGCGCTATAACGGCCCCGCAATCGCTTCCTGATGATGGCAGCATCGGCAGTGAGACGAACCATCCGAATATCGCAGTCGACTGCGGCCGCGTAGCGTTCTCGATCAACTTCGGCCCCGATCACCCCGCACATGACCAACTGGCGCGGACCCACAGATCGGTAGCACTCCCAGACCGCCGCTATGTTGCGAGCCTCAACAAGAGCGTTGTCTTGCTCGGCAGGCGGCCAGGCGCGGTGGAACCAGTCAACGTCCATCAGGCTGAACGGCCTACCTGCCTTCGCGAGCAGATCACCCACATGCTCAACGACAGATGACTTGCCAACCCCATATCCACCGTTCAGAAAGATCGCATAATCAGGCTGAGACACGTTCAGTCGCCCTTGCGTTTCGCGGGAGGTCCGGGTGCAGGGTAGTTGACTCACTGGTTGACGAGGCACGGTTCGTAGCGGCTAGCCAGTTGCGGCCCGGATGGCGCTCAGGAGGTTCGGCAGGCTGGCTGGGTGGGCCAACTTCAAGTCTGCAAGATCGCTGGGCCGGAACCAGCGCAGATCGTCGTGCTCCTCGGGTGCTGCGTTGACGGGTTCTCCGTCCCATCGCGTGACGAGAAACGCGTGTACGTCGAGACCCCGGTCGCTGACCACCATCGGAATGGGCACGGGGTCGTGGATCTGGACACCAAGTTCTTCAAGGCACTCCCGGCTGACGGCCTGCTGAGGCAACTCGCCCGACTCGACATGTCCGCCGACAAGGTCCCAGCAGTCGGGATACGCCCGACGCGACGGATGGCGATGCACCAGAAGCACGAGACCGTCGCGCACAAGCGCAGCCACTGAGATCGAAACCGGGACAACCATGGCAGCACCTTAGACGCGAACGCCGACGGTTACCGCGCAGCGCTCGGCGTGCTGATGAGCGGGTCATACGCGAGCAAGCAAACAGCCGAAGTGGTCGCTGGTCCCCCCTCGATGTTGCCGACGACGACCAGCGCAGTACAGCCGTGGTCATCGATTGTCGTTGCCTGGGGCGTTGCCGACGCTCCGGAAAACGTCGTGGGCTTGGTGTAGAAACAGGTCAATGGTGGCGAGTCCCACGGTGCCACAAGACAAGACGCAAGGAGCCAAGTGAGGACGCATCCGCAGTGCCTACGTCGTACCCAATTCGGGAGGCGTTGTGAAGCTCCTTCTCACATCCGGAGGCATTACGAACGAGAGCATCCGCGATGCGCTGGTCGACCTGCTGGGCAAGCCGATCTCGGAGTCTCGTGCGCTCTGTATCCCCACAGCGCAATGGGGCCACCCGATGCTCGGGCCCGCCTCGGTGCGAAGCGTCGTCGCCGCCGAGCCTCCGTTTCACATGCTGACCGGCCTGGGCTGGGCTTCCTTGGGCGTCCTGGAGCTCACCGCGCTGCCAAGCATCGGCGAGGAGCGGTGGGTGCCGTGGGTCCGAGAGGCCGACGTACTCCTGGTGGACGGCGGCGACGCGACGTACTTGTACCACTGGATGCAGCAGTCCGGGCTGTCGAATGTCATCTCGTCGCTACCTGAGACGGTCTGGGTAGGGCTCAGCGCCGGCAGCATGGTGATGACACCGCGGATCGGCAACGACCTCGTCAACTGGCCTTCTGCGCCGGACGACCGCGCACTCGGGGTCGTCGACTTCTCGATCTACCCGCACCTGGACCACGAGCAGATGCCGCAGAACGCCATGGCCGACGCGGAAAGATGGGCAGCCGACATCGCAGGCCCGGCCTACGCCATCGACGACCAAACCGCCATCAAAGTGACCCACGGCACCGTCGAGATCGTCTCCGAGGGACACTGGAAGGCCTTCCCCGCATAGCCGCCGACAGTCTCCCGATGCTCTTCTTGTGCGCCCCGGCTCGTTCTCTGATCGCTCGCCCGGGGATATCAGACGGAAGCAGGTCCGCGCGTGAGCGCCGCGGCAGTCTCGAAGGCCTTCCCCGCATAGCCGCCCAAGCCTCATCTCCTCTGCGGCCCGGCCAGTTCCCTCATCGCTCGCACGGGGATATCAGACGGAGACAGGGCGCGTAAGCGCCGCGGCAGTCTCGGCAGCGCCGACGGTGTCGGTCATCGTCCCGGTGGCGGCGTACTCATCCAGGATCCGGCGGCCTCCTGACCTCATGCTGGCGGACCGCCCATGGCACGCCGGCTCCCACGCGGGTGCCTCAGCGGCCCAGACTCCGCCTCGGCACTGTCGCCATCGCGGACGCTCGCGATTTGTTGAGAGGTGCTTTCCTGAGGCTGCTCGACGGAACCGCTCGGTGCTACTTGCCGCCGAAGGTCTCCATCAAGACCTGACGCTCAGCGTCGGTGAGGTTCGTGTCGATGAGCTTGCTGTGCATGCCATGGAAGCGTTCGCCAACCCGATCGAGATCACCTTCCTCAGTGACCGCGAAGAGGGCCGAGGTTCCGGGTGTGACCTCGGTGCGGATCTTGTGCAGCTGCTCCTTGGTGATCCCGGCATCTTGTGTCGACTTGCTGATAGCGCCGATCGCGGCTCCGGCGACGCCACCGATGACGGGCACGAAGAAGAGGGCACCGATGAGAACTCCCCACAAGGCCCCCCACCCGGTCCCACGCCAGGTTTCCTCATGGCTCTGCTTGGTGGTCGGATGCGCGTCGCCTTCGGGCCACGAGACCACCGCGTGGTCGAGGACCTTCACAAGCCCGTCTGCCTCACAGCCCTTCAAGATCGTGGCAGCGCCCTCAGCTCCACCCGGACTGTCGAACTTCCACACCGTAAAGGCGGTCATGGTGCCCTCCTCGCATTCAACCAACCCGAGCGCCGGTCAGCACGGTTGCTGCGCTGCTCTCGTCAGCTCACGACCGAGCGCCGCATGACCAACGCCCCTGCCGCACCCCCATCGTCGCCTCCACCAACCGCGACAACCTCACCCCACCGGGATGAATCTGACAGCCGACCAAGGAACGCGCCCTCGTCCCTGAAGGCGTGTCTTGAAGACGCAGAGAAACTTGAAGACGCAGAGAAACTTGTCAGGCGTGATGGGCCCGCAACGTGTCCTCCGGCGACAGATCCGCGACACTCGTCCGCCAACTGATCTGCGACAGTGCGAAAGCGCGGATCGCGGCAATCCGGACGTTTCCTGTAGAAGACTCGACTGGTGCGCTGCTTGGCGTAGCGGGTCGAGGCTGGGGTATGAAGGCCTCCATGGAACCAGAGAAGCGCCGTACCCGCGCCCGCATCTACGCCATCTCGACGCGGGTAGCGCGGAGTAGCGGGTCGCTCATCCTGCCTGTGCCCGTAGAAACAGTGGTTGGTGCGGTCGATGAGGTGTCCCACACCATGCAGCAGCCACGGCTGGTCAGCCTGTCTGCGTCCGGCGCGGAGTTCAATCGCGGAGCGAACCTTTGGACCTGAGGGTTGCGGATCAAGCTCGAATTTCGCCGGCTCCGCCCCTACCAGACGCTGATCCAGGCGCAGTGCGGCCCAAAAGTACGCACCACCATTGTGGATTGGGGGCAGGGAGCACGTGATCTCAGAACCCTGCTCGGAGCGATCGACCGGCAGATTTCGCCCGACCGCCGCGGTTGATGCGCACATTCCGCATGGCTGGGGCCGCCGCGTCGCCCGCTGGCATGCCTGGGAACTGCGGACCACCGCGCGTCGAGGACGACTTCGGCATCGCCAGCGATCGGACAACCTCGACACCTGCCCGCACCGATCCAAACCTGAGTCGGCAACTGTCGGGGTGATTGTTCCAGTTGGTCCGCCACCCCCTTGATGCGGCGGGTCGGCGATGGCGGGATTGACCTATTGCACCCAGGATTGACGGTCATCAGGCATCGGCCGGAGCTGCCGCCGGCCACTGTCGTGTCGATATCAGCCACCTACCCGCCAACCTCCAAATGGACAGGGCTTCCGGACGGCCACCAGGTCTGAGGACGCCGTTCGCACATCCCCACAAGCGAACGAAACGCGGCATGTCCGGAAGCGAATTGAGGCATCGTCATTGGCGTGAGCAGCTTCCTGGAACGGTATCGGGAGCGTCGGGAGCGAGCCCGGCGGCTCCGGCAGCTGGGCGTCTGTGCGGAGTGTCGTCATCCGTGGTGTGAGCATCCCGGCACTGGGAACGACTTCGAAGGCATGTGCGGCGAGTGTGCTTACGAGTTTGAGCACGACCAGCGTGAGTCCGCCGCCCCGGGATGCCGGCTCGCCTGCCCGCCACTGGATTAGGTGCACTCGTCGCGGCAGATGCGTGCAATTATGGCTCGGTGGGTTTGGTTCAGGTCGAGGCGATGCGATGGGTCGATGAGGACTCGTTTCCGCGTGTGCTCGAAGTTCGCCTCACGGATGTGGACGGCAAGGCGCACCTTATGGTCGACAAGGAGCCGGTCCTCAGCGCCGGGGACGTTGCCGTCCCTGGCCGTCTAGACATCGACTGCTCTATCGGCCGAGTTGATTGGGACCGTGTGACGGTCACCCTCGAGCACGGGGTCATGACTGCATCTGATCGATCCACGTTCGTGGTCTCGCGCAGCCTGGTCACGTTTGACGCCTGAGATCTGCACGCGGATCGCGGCAGATGAGTGCTTGTACCGCTAGCCGTTCTCCCGACCTGGTTGCGGTGCGCCGGCCAGAAAGGCCTCGTACGCTTCTCGCGCGTCGTCGTCGACGAGCGGCTGTTGGTTGGAGTAGCGGCTGTCTGTGCGGTCGCGCTTCGGGCCTGACATCCAGAACTCTTCTCCGGTGTCGACGTCGTAGAAGTTTGAGTCGAAGTTGGCGTTTGGGGTCCCGGTGACTCGGCGCAGGGTTCTCCCATGGACGTAGGCAGTCCGCCAGGTCCGAGTGAATCGGACGCGAGCGATCCAAGCCGGCCCACGATCGGTGGTGTATCCGGTCTTGAGCTGGAGGTACATGATCCGCTCTGGCACTCTCGGAGCGTAAGCCACGGGCAGGCGGGGCCGGTATGTTCTCGGCTGGCGGCCTGCCCCGGCGACCCGCAACGGTCGCACTGAGCGCGGCATGTCAGTGCGTTTGCTGCCTAGCGCGGCATGAAGCGCAGCATGGCATGCGCTCGCTGGCGCAGGTGGTCCTCGGGTTCGCCTGAGGGTGCTTGCCCATTGTCAACCTGGACGTCGTGTTGACGGCCGACGAGGCCGGATGGCCGGACCTCGACGCCAGCTCTCTCGGCGAGGGCAAGAACCGTGAGGACGAACCCGTCCATCATGGCGCGGAGAATCTGGTGGTTCGAGGATCCACGGTAGGTGAGGAGCGCCGCAGCGAACGTGCCGAATTGCTCGACATCGACTTCGCACTCGTCGGCCTCCATTGGCCCCACGCCGGATGCCAACGACAGTTCGTCTTCGAAGAGGCGGACCTGGGCGTGAAACACTCGGGAGACCCTTGATGACGGGTTCCACAGCACGTTGTCACGAGCCTGGTAGTACTGGCTCATCCGGCCGGCTCTTCGTTCACCCGAATGAGGATAGACGCATCGCCAGCGTCCTGCCTCCCTCGTTCGTCACGAGCTCGGATCGCGGCAGATACGGACGTTCGGGCGTCAGTCCGGAGCACGATCTGCATCGCCCAGCCATACGGCACGGTTTGGTGGCAGGTTGTCTATGACCGTCGTGATCGCCAGCTCGAGGTCGGTCGTACGGACAAGCTCAGGGCGCGGTTCGTCAGTCGCAGCCCACGATGCTTGGACGATGTACTCGTCCGGCCAGGCCGCGATGCAGGGTGAATCGAGGGTGTACGGGTAGGAGGAGCACCTGCTGAAGCACAGGCTGTTATGGCTGGTGAACGGAAACAGCGCGCGTAGCTCCGGAGTAGCGAACGCGGAGTCGATGACTGGGCGTAGCGCGTCACCGACCCAACTGTCGTCTCCGCCCCATAGCGAGCGCAGGGTCACCCATTCAGCCAGCATCGCCTCCTCCACCCTCTCAGTCACGGCGAACAGTGTTGCAGACGCGATCGCAATCAAGGCACGAACATCGGCACGGTCGCGCGTCGCTCTCGGCGGCAGATCCGAGAGTTTTGGCACAGAGAGTGCGTTTGTTGCCTAGCGCAGCTGGGCGGCATTCGGAGTGGGCAGAGACCAACCCCATGCGAGACTCGGTCCAGTGCCAGTCGCCCCCGCTGTGCCGGGTTCGCCATCAGCTGCTTGCGGTGCTGTCTTGATAGAACGGATAGAGGCGGAAGCCAGGCTTCTCGAAGTGAGGAAACGTTCGGTAGAAGTCGGTCGCGTCGTCCTGACTGAGCAGATCTATCCGCTCCCCGCCAGCGAGGCGCAGAGCCTCATTGTCCATGGCGCGCCCGATCCCCTCGCCGCGGTGAGTCTCGTCGACGACCATGTTGGCGAGGAACGCTTGTAATTCTCCATCGCTGAAGAGCTCGGCGAACCCAACGACATCCCCCTGGTCAAGTGCGACGACCGTGGTGACGCCTGGGGCCGTCAGCACACGCATGGCACGTGCCGGGTCGGGGGAACGACGGCTAGCCTTCACCGGTACAGAGTCGCAGTATCGCGTCGAGATGTGCGGACACGAACCGTGTGTACTCAGGCATTGGATCATCGTGTCACCCTCGCAACGGATACACGGCCTGCGTCAGCACGTCGCGGACTCGCGCCTGCGCGGGCCGTGCGCAACAGAAAGTCCGTCGCGATGGTAGCCCTCTGTTGCGTACCGTTCCGGGATGGAAATCGTAGTGACGCTCGACTGCATCGACATCGAAGCCCAAGCAGGGTTCTGGCTGAACGTCCTCCGACCGCTGGGGTATCGACGCGCCTTCGACGCACCGCCGTACCTCAGCCTGACCACGCCCAGCTCAGCACCAACGCTGCTATTGCAGGAAGTTCCGGAAGCCAAGCAGGGCAAGAATCGAATGCACCTTGACGTTCGAGTCGAGGACTTACCGGCCGAGGTGGAGCGACTGGAGCAGCTGGGCGCACGCCGACTCTCCACCGAACTCACCGAACATGGCTTCCGATGGTTCGTACTCGCCGACCCGGAAGGAAACGAGTTCTGCGTCTTCGTGCCACCGCCGACCTCAGGTTCGGCGAGATAGCCGAGTCCCCGACACTGACATCCGTCGCGCGCATACAGCGGCCAGCGGATCGAATGCTGACGTCGCACAACAGACTGCAGCCCAACATCCTGATCTAGGCAGATCCGTCCGTTGCCGGCTGCCTCTTAGTTGGTCGCCAGACGTCTAGCCTGTCGCACATCAGTTGGCGGACATGTGTCGCGCATCTGTTGGCGGATCACAGATGGGCCCGCGACGTGTCCTCCGGCGACAAGTCCGCGAGACTCTCCGCCAGCTGATCTCTGGCTGTCGGGAGCGCTGGACATCCGCGCCATGGATTGGAACTCGCGCCGAGTCGCGAAGGTAGGAACGTCAGCGGGTGCCGGTGTCTTCTGGTGCTCAGATGGGGAACGGCGACGATCATGATCGGGTACGACGAGGAGACCTGGGACCTGGCCGTATCCGTACCGCTGGGACTCGTCAATGACCTCGTCCGCCAGGTCGAGAGCCTCTAAGGCTTCATTGGCCGATCTGAGCTCCGACTAGGGCCTGATAGAGACCTCGTTGCCCCCGCACGGCGAAGCGTTGACCGGTCAGACGGGGTCGCTAAATGACACTGGCTTGCCGGTGGCGTGAGCGTACGCGATCTCCCGGCTCGTGGACTCGCCGATATACCCGCCAGGGTTGATCACCAGAACTCGGTCAGCCAGGTCAATCTTTCGCAGGTGGAGTGCGCCCAGCGCGGCCTTCTGCTCGTCGGTGATCTTGGCGTCTGTCTCGCGATCCTCGGGGCAGCTGAAGACGGCTGGTGCGACGACGATGACACCCGCGAGCGTCAGGCCACGGTTCGCCACGAGCATCTCTTCCGTGAACCGAGTAGAACCGCAGATGCACACAATCTCAGGTCGATCGGGCACGGCTCAGTCCTTCGGATCGAACGACACTGACATAACAGATAGCTGCACGAGCCAACAGCTTACGCAGCGGGATGGACATCACACGGCTGCACGTGAACCGCGGAGCGATCCGGGCCGCGAACATTCTCGCCCTTACCGCGCGCCGAGCGGTCGGCCTAGCGGTGCTGTGCACGGCCTGGTTCTCTGGTTGGCGCAGAAGGTACCTCCGTAGCACCCGTCGACGAGTTGGCCTCTGTACTCGCGGCCTGATCGGACGGCGCGTGCTCACACCCAGCCTGACGCAGTGACCACGGCCTTTGCTACGTCGGCCACCGGGCGATCGGTGGTCACCGTGAAGTCCTCCACCCCGGCCAGGTCGAGGATCTGCTCGAGTTCCAGCGAGCGCTGCAGGTGCCATCTGAGGCCGTCGTCGTCCCCACTCCCGTGGCGCTGGATGAGGCGCTGCCGGATGACCCCCAGATCCGCGGTCAACCTGCACACGACGAGGTCAACGCCGATCGCTTCGGCATACCGCGCCCGACCAGCTCGGTTCTCGACCACGCCGGCCAGCACCAGGCGCTCCGCGCCCGCGTCGAGGTAGTTGCGTGCCACGCTCCGAAGGTTGCGCAACTCCAAGGCGAAGTTGAACGGATCATCCGTTGTGCTGGGCCAGTAACGAGCCAGCCAGTCGAGGTCGATCACAGCGTGCGGAATCGCCTCTCCAGCAAGCAAATCCCCCACAGCCTCCGCCACCGAGGTCTTGCCCACCCCCACAGGCCCGGTGATCAGCAAAGCCCGCGGCGAACGATCCCGGTCAGCGCCCATAGGACGATCCTTCTTCGTCGTTTTGTGGATGACAAGTCACGTGCGCAATGGGCGTCGACGAGATCGTCCCCGATCTACTTGGGCTTCACCGAGGGCGGTACGGCGGACGACGGACGGGCCGCCGTGGTGGCGTTAAACTCGCCGGGCATGGGACTTCTCACCTTCAGCCTCAACGTCACCCTGGACGGTTGCGTCGACCACCAAGAGGGGATCGCCGACGACGAGACGCACGCCTACTTCACCCATCTCATGGACGAGGGCGGCGCAATGCTGTGGGGTCGCGTCACGTACGAGATGATGGAGACCTACTGGCCGGCCGTCGCCCGCGGCGACGAGGATGCGCCGCCGGCCATGCGCGAGTGGGCGGTCAAGCTGGAGGCCAAACCCAAGTACGTGGTGTCCTCGACGCGCAAAGACTTCCCGTGGGTCAACAGCCACCACATCGCCGGCGATCTGCGTGAGGGCGTGCAGAAACTCAAGGACGAGACTCCGTCCGGGGTCCTCCTCGGAAGCGGCAAGCTCGCAACGGAGCTCGATCGGCTGGACCTGATCGACGAGTACAAGCTGCTCGTCCACCCCATGATCGCCGGCCACGGCCCGACGCTGTACCAGGGAGGGCTGCCCAGCACGCGCCAACTCGAGCTTCTCTCGGCGGAGCCGCTGCACAACGGCGTGGTGGCCATGCACTACCGCCGCGCGCACTGAATCACAGGAGTCCATCGCGGCCAGCTCACCGGCAGCCCGGCGTCCTCCCCGCACTTGTCGCGCCGACCGACTCCTCGAAGGCAAAGAGCTCACGGACACTTAGCCCCCCGGCTCCTGCAAGAGGCCAGCCTCCCGAATGGAAGACCGGCCTCTGACCTGCGGTGGAGGGCCTGAGGCGTTACTCCAACCGCCCAGACGTACTCGATCCCATGTTCGAGGTGCTGCGGAAGATCCGAGAGGGGGATCTGCGGGACGAGCCGGGCGTGCAGTCGACGGGCCGTGGTCCTCGACCAGGGGATCTACTGGCTGACGCAGACGGGCTAAGGATGGCAAGGTCGTTCCAGACTGGCGTAGCCAAGCACAGGCTGCATTGGAGCGGCGAGGCGGCATCGATGCAGGGATCAGATACCGCCTCGCCGGACTGTGGGAGGAAGCGGTCAGGCCATCGTGATGACTCGGGCACCGGTTGCGGCCTCGAAGTAACCCTTGATACTCCCGGGAGATCCGAGGACTGCCAGGTGCAGCAGGCTTGGCAGGAGGACCACTTCGACCTCATCGCGAGTGACAGCCTGAAGCAGTCGCTCGAAGGCAGCCGGCCGCCGTGGGTCCTCTTCCACGAATGTGCCCGCCAACTCAATGCCGGAGTCCGCAGCGAACTGCGCCAGGCGCTCTTTTGTGCGGTTGACTTCGGAGATGCATACCAGAAGGTGTTCGCGCAGATAGGCGTAGGCGCGTGAGTGCGCGATCGGCTGGTGGAGGTCCTTGGGGCTGCAGCTGCAAGAGAGTGAGTAGCAGGCGCCGGATGCATGTATGCGTTGTTGACCACCGGGGCGGACCACCGTTGCCGTCATACCAATGACGTTACGAAGGTGCCACCGGCAACTACCAGGTTGTTGCGAACAGTTGCTACCCCAATTCGCCCTGGACGCGGATGATGAGACCGCGGGCGTCGCGACCGTAGACGGCCCAGCTGCGGAGATGCTCGAACATCGTGGCGTAGAGGTCGATCTCGTGAGGTTGGGAGACCTCGATGCTGGCAGTGGGCGTCTCTAGCTTCACGAGTGTGTCATCGAAGATCCAGAAGCCGGCTGAGCCGATGACATCGCGAACCGTCATCGACGGGATGATGCCGAGTGAGACGTTGGGCAGACTCATGATCGAGAGCAGGCGGTCGAGCTGGCCATGGAGGGTCTCGGTATCCCCGAGGGGTGTCCGCAGGCAAGCCTCCTCCAGGACCACCGAGAAGGTCTTGGCGCCGTCGTACAGGACGGATTGTCTTTCGAGCCGGGCGGCGACCGACTCGTCCAGGTCGTTGCGCACGCCGAGGAAGGTGAACCAGAACGGCAACATGGCTCGGATGTAGCCGGCCGTCTGGAAGAGCCCAGGAATGACATTGTGTTCGTAGATGCGGAATTGTGCGGTTCGCTGATACAGCGGAACCGGCGAGCGCATGAGCTGCTTGAGGCCGGTCCGGGTGCGATGCCGAAACTCCATGTACATCGACTCGATGGAGCGCGCTTGAGCGATCAGGTCGGCGACCTCGCCGTCGGCGGCGCAAACCGCGCACCAAGTGCGAATGTCGGCGTCGGTGGGTCGCTGGATGCCGTTCTCGATCTTGCTGATGCGCGTGAAGTGCCACGCGGTAGCACTGGCCAGCTCGCGAGCCGTCAGACCAGCATCGAGGCGTAGCGAGCGAAGGCGCAGGCCGAGAGCTTCCTGCGCCTTCTTGGCTGCACTATTCGGGCTGGTAGTCACGGTGTGGCACAGACAGAGCCCACACCCGTTCAAAGGCGGTGCGGCACAGCTCGGCGTCGGCTGGATCGGTAGAGAGGGTGAGAGCGGTGTTGAGACCGGAGCCGGCGTAGTGCAAGAAGACAACTTGCTCGTCATCGAGCACGTAGAAGTCGTTGCCAGGGATGCAGATCGACGACACCGAGCGGCGCGGCACCCAGCGGATATCCTCGCCTGCGTCGACCATCGGGCCAACCAGGCTATGAGCCCAGCGCTGGTAGTCGCTCAAGGGCTCCGAGACGATCTTGGCCCGCCGAACCGACCGACCTTGCTGCACGTGATCCCGGACCTTGTCGCACCAGCCTTGGAGCCAATCCAGGTCATCGGGCTCACCCGCCGCCCACCTGGCCATGTGTGGGAGTTCGGTCTCAGTGCCATAGGCATCGCGAGTCTCGAGGTGCACAGCACTGCGCTTGATCGAGGCCGTCAGGTCCTGGAACTGGCTGTAGGTGAGTTCCTGCACGATCCTCCTACTTGAAGAACGGGATCATCCGGTCGGGGATCTCGACGACAGTCTCGCCCTCGGGCACGTTGAGCTGGCTCAAGGCCTCAGGATCGGTGACGACCCAGCCTTGCACGACCCAGCTCCCGCGGTCGGTCTTGTAGAGGGTGGGCGAGTTGTCGGGGATGGAGTCTGGGTCACCGGCGACCAATGTGAGACGCATGTTGGTACTCCCCTGCGAGTGGTTGCGGTTGGTTCTCGGTGATTACCCTCCGCTTGCGCACAGTTGCGGTCAAGGGATGTTGCGAGAAGTTGCGACGTCAGTTCTATCCTCATCTGCGCAACACAGATGAGGATAGAAACAGCCAAACGGATGCGCTCAGCGCTCCGCGACTGCGAGACGGACGGCCTAACGCTTACTCAGATCCAAGCGCAATGAAAGCCGATCGGCTACAGCAAGCACGCTCTCCACCAACACGACAGTTGGGAGTCGAAGCGTACGACGGGGAGGTTCGGTCGCGAGCTGCGTTGGACCCCCAGACCCTGCGCGTAGCCTCGGCTCAGGTCGTGCAGGTCACGCTACGAGTCTGACCGGCGATCTCGGGAGCGGTGTGAGATTGCCTCTAGCCCGAGTAACTCGGCGGGTAGAGCGGCGGCATCCCTCAGGCACTGGAGACCCCAGCCTCCCGATTTGCCTCCCCGTCAAAGAACAAAGGCCCTTCCACGTGGGGGAGGACCTCTGACCTGCGGTGGAGCTTAGGGGATTCGAACCCCTGACCTCTTCCATGCCATTCACACCCTGCCGCCAGGCGGCAGGGTGTGCTCGCCTAGCCGCCGTCCATCAACGTCCGTGATCGTCCAATGCTGTGCCGCCCCGTTGTCACTCAATTAGTCACTCAGCACCGGCGTTCGCGGGCTCTCATCAAGGATGTCTGGGTTTGGTGCACTGCGGTGCCGACAGACCTGTCGGCCTGCCACCGGCTAGTGAGCCATTCGTACGCCTCGATGCGGTGGTCGTCCTCGATTGTCGTGTGATCTTCGTCGGTGAAGGACGCCTCGATTCCAGGCACGAGTTGCGCGATCCGTTGGCCGTGCACGAGCGGCATGTTCCGGTCCCGCGCCCCATGCCAGAGCCTTACTGGCACGTGAATGCCGGTAAGGTCGAATCCCCAGGGCTCGATGAGCGACACCCAATCGTCCCACCAGCCCTGGTCGCCGTTGCCCAGGCTCTCGCGCACGTCCGCAGCGAGGTACTCGGCCACCTCTCGGCTGTGCGCCACATCCTGCTCCGCACGGTCGCCCCAGCGCTCCAGCCAGCCCTCCGGGTCCGAGAACCTAGCCAGCATCGACTCCGCGTCCTGCCGCCAGTTCGCCCGCGCGGTCTCCCGATCGGTGAAGTACCGCTCCAGCTCCGCGCGTGCCCCATCCGACCAGCCCTCGGCATAGTCGAAATCCTCCGGCGCGTACGGCGCGGGCGACGCGAACACGCAGGCCGCGACCACCCGTGCGGGCATCATCGCGGCACACGCGAGCGCGTACGGCCCGCCGCCGGAGAACCCCCAGACTGCGAACCGCTCCAGCCCCAACCGGTCCGCGACCATCCCGGTCTCCACCGCCGTGTCCGCGACCGTCCGCCCCGGCACCGCAGGCCGCGACCCGTACCCCGGCCTGTCGAAGCTCACCAAACGAAGCCCAGACCGCGAGGCGACCTCCGCGCCCGCGCCGAACAGCAACCGAGATCCCGGACTCCCCGGATGCACCACCACCGCCAGCCCGTCCACCGGGCCGCCGTCCTCGACCACGATCTCGCCTCGGTCCGTCTCAAGCACGTGCGTACGTATCTCCACCATGGCGCATTGGTAGCAGCCAGGGCGGGCAGGTGGCGACCGTTTGGGCGGTCGGCGGGAGACGCTTTATCGGCCGGTACAGACCGAGGGCGCCGAAGCGATGGACGAGATCCTGCCTCGAAACCGGTAGTCACTCAGGTCACAGAAGCGGCCGGTGTCCCGAGTGGGAACCAGCCTCTGACCTGCGGTGGAGCTTAGGGGATTCGAACCCCTGACCTCTTCCATGCCATGGAAGCGCGCTACCAACTGCGCCAAAGCCCCGCGGTGTCTTGCGACTCCGGAAGTTTAGCGGATGGGGGGCGGCAAAGAAAAATCGGTTGGCTCGTGGGGCTGGTGAGGTGTGCGACAGCCCTGTTGCCCTCCTTTGAGAGGCTGGTGGCACGCTTGTTCACCGCTGTCTGTACGCCGCGCGGACAGTGCCTGGCACCATGCTCTGCCCGCCGACGGCCTGACAATTGCACTATTTGAAGGCAGCGTCGCCTGGTGTCGCACCATGCCTTTCAGACCGCATCCCGAACAGCACTCCGCGACGGTGCAGTCGCAGCCGAACACGCCCGACGCCGGCGAAGCCGGCCGATAGGGCAGTCGCCGCGGAGCGGTGTCCTTTGGGCTGTTGCGCGGCGTACACCAGCTACTTCTGAGGATCGTCGCTCATGACTGGTTCGGGGAGGGAGCCGGCGTTCCATTCTTCGATTCGGTAGCCTCGGCGGCCGTTGAGGAGGGAGACCCAGTTGCAGTTGGCCAGGCCTCCGAAAGCGGGCCAGTTGGGCTGGGGGATGCCGAGGAACAGGCAGATGCCGACGCGGCCTGCGAGGCCGTGGGTGGCGATGACGATGGTGTCTTCGGAGGTGCCTTCCTCCGAGATGCGTTTGAGGGCGCCGCTGAAGCGGGCCGCGACTTCTTCGACGGTTTCGCCGTTGGTGCCGCGGCGTTGGGGTTCGCCGCTCTGGATGCGAGCGGCAGCTTCGGGGTTGATGGCGGCGAGTTCGGCCGAGGTGAGGCCGGCCCAGTCGTCGACGTCGATCTCGCGGAGCGCTTCGTCGTACTCGATCTTGAGGCCGGTCAGGGCGGCGAGCTCACCGGCGGTGGCGACCGCGCGTTGGAGGTCGCTGGCGAAGAGTCGCGTCGGTGCCAGGGCGGCCAGGCGGGCGGCGGCGGAGCGGGCCTGGGACAGGCCGACCGAATCCAGTGGGATGTCGGCCTGGCCCTGGATCTTGTCCTGCAGGTTCCACTCCGTCCGGCCGTGGCGCCAGACGATCAGTCTCCCCGCGGTCATTCGGCGCCGGGGAGTGCCGAGCCAGGCACGGGCGACGGCAAAGCGATGACCGGGCAGTCGCGCCAGAGCCGCTCGAGGGAGTAGAACGCGCGCTCCTCGTCGTGCTGGACGTGGATGACGATCTCGAGATAGTCGAGCAGCACCCAGCGGCCCTCGCGAGCGCCCTCGCGGCGTACCGGTTTGGCGTCGAAGTCGACCCGAAGCTTCTCCTCGATCGCGTCCACGATCGCGCGGACCTGGCGGTCGTTGGAGGCGGAGGCGACCAGGAACGCGTCGGTGATGGCGAGCTGCTCGGACACGTCGAAGGCGAGGACGTTCTCGGCCTTCTTGTCGTGGGCTGCTTCGGCAGCCGCGGTCAGCAGCTCGATGGCGCGTTCACTGGCAGACATACAGGTCCTAACGGTTGGTGTAGAGCTCACGCTTGGCGATGTACTGGACGATCCCGTCCGGCACCAGGTACCAGGTCGGGTTGCCCTTGGCGACCCGGGCGCGGCACTCGGTCGACGAGATCGCCAGCGCCGGCACCTCGAGCAGGGTGATCCGGTCCATCGGCAGCTGGTCGAGCGGCAGCTCGAGGCTTTCGGTCCCCGGCCGGGTGCAGCCGACGAACTGGGCGAGCTTGAACATCTCGTCCACGTCCCGCCAGGTGAGGATCTGGGCGAGCGCGTCGGCGCCGGTGATGAAGAACAGCTCGGCGTCCGGGTACAGCCTGGACAGGTCGCGCAGGGTGTCGATCGTGTACGTCGGACCCGGCCGGTCGATGTCGACCCGGCTGACCGAGAAGCGCGGGTTCGACGCCGTCGCGATCACGGTCATCAGGTACCGGTCCTCGGCCGGGGAGACCTTCTTGTCCGACTTCTGCCACGGCTGGCCGGTCGGAACGAAGATCACCTCGTCGAGATCGAAGTACGCCTGCACTTCGCTGGCCGCGACAAGGTGGCCATGATGGATCGGGTCGAAAGTGCCACCCATCACACCGATGCGTCGTACCCGCTCCACAGAAGCCACGTCAGCCCTTCAAGCAGCCGCCTAGCTGTGCGGCCGGCCCTTACCCATGATGACGGTGACGAGCAGCAGCAGGAGGAGCACGAACAGCGCGAACCCGCCAAACCACCACTTCGAGATGTGTGACGCCTCGACGGCGGCCGATTCGATGGCCGCCACCTGCGGCACGAGGATCGAGAACATGATGCGAAGCCTATCTCGTGACCGCCCGGACAACAGCGACCGGTGGCCCAGGCGGGTACCGGTCGCGTGAAATAGGTCAGCTGTGGCGGACGTGACGGGTCAGCAGCCGGCGCCAGGCAGACGGTACGGCGTGGGCGCGGCGGGCCCGCGCTGCGACGCGGTGCCGCTCGTCGATGTGGGCACGGGCAACTTCGGGGGTGATCATGTTTCCTTCACTGGGTTGGTGCGGCGGAGCTGGGGCGGACTGGCCCCAGTACCTCAAATTGTACGGTTTGAACTACGTTGTCACAAACGAATTAAAGGTCTGAAACATTCCAGACCTTAGAATCTGTGGTGAACAGGAGGCGTCATGGACGCGATCGATCGGCAGCTGATCGAGGCGCTCCGGCTGAACGGCCGCTCCAGCTGGGCCGAGCTCGGCCGCGAGGTGGGCCTGTCCGGTCCGAGCGTCCAGGAGCGGGTACGTCGGCTCGAGGAGCGCGGCGTGCTTCTCGGGTACCGCGCGGTGGTCGCGCCGGATCAGGTCGGACTCGGCACGAGCGCCCTGATCGGGCTGTTCCAGCGTGACGACGTCGAGACCGATGACATCGTCGAGCAGGTCCGGGACATCGTCGCGGTCGAGGACTGCTGGTTCGTGGCCGGCGACCAGGAGCTCGTGGTCAAGGTCCGGGTCGCGGACGTCACGCAGCTCGAGGCGGTCGTCGGCTCGCTGCGGCGCGTCAACGGTGTGGTCAGGACACGGACGACGGTCGTCCTCTCGACCCGCTGGGAGGGCCGGCCGGCTCCGCTCCCCGATCAGCCGACCTGACCTGCGACTGGACGACGGCGGCTACAACCGCGAGCGCGGCCGCGACCGGGAAGAGCGCTCCCGGGACGTGCTGGTACGCCGACCCGCCGAGCGCCGGCGCCAGGAACATGCCGCTGATCGAGGCGGCGGCGTACAGGCTGGAGTACCGGCCGACCATCCCCTCCGGCGCCGCATCGGCAACATGCGCGGTGGCGGTCGGTTTGTAGAGCATCTCCCCCACCGTGATCACGACGATCGCCAGCGCCGCGCCGACGAGCGCCGGCCACACGCCCAGGATCGCGAGCCCCGCGCCAACCAGCGCGAAGCCGATGGCGATGACCCGGTTCGCGCGGTGGCCGCGGAGCCGTACGGCGAGCGGCGCCTCGAGGAGCACGATCACGACGGAGCTGACACCTATGAGTACGCCGTACGCGACGGCCGGCGTACCGGCATCGCGGAGCAGGAGCGGCATGGTCGCGAAGATCTGGCGGTAGACGGTGTCGACTACCACGATCGTGGCGAGCAGCACGAGTACCGAGCGGTCGCGGGCCAGCGCCTTCCACAGACCGTGCACGCGGACCGACGCCGTACGGCGGGCCGCCGGCACGAAGCGCCAGATGACGGCGGCCATGACGAGGCTGGTCACGGCGTCGACCAGGAAGACCAGCGAGAAGTTGTACGCCGCCAGCAGTCCGCCCAGCGGCGGGCCGATCGTGAAGCCGGCGTTGCTCGCCGTCCGGGACAAAGCGATGCCCTCGCGACGGCGCTCGACCGGGAGCGCGGTTGCGACCAGAGCGCTGAGGTTCGGACGGCTCGCACCACCGCACAGCCCGGCGAGCGCGGCGACGACGCCGATCCAGGACGTGCCGACCAGGGGCATCGCGCAACAGGTGACGACCCAGGCGAGTTGGCTGGCGACTGCCGCCGTCCGCAGGCCGAAGCGGTCACCGAACCACCCGCCGCCGAGGTTGCCGCCGAGCAGTCCGATGCCGTACGCCGCTGCCGCGAATCCGGCCTGTTGCGCCGACATGCCGCGATCCTCGACCAGGTAGAGGGTCAGGTAGATCCAGGCGAGCGCGCCGGCGGAGCTGACGAGTTGGCCGACCATGACGGCCTTGAGCCAGGTGGGCAGGTCCGCGATCCGGCGCCAGTACATGCTTGCCCTCCTGTAGTAAGTTCCTAACAGGAACTTACTCGGACGGCTAGCGTGGTGGCAACCGGAATCGAAGGAGTACGTCGTGCGGCGGAGCACCTTCTCGCCTGAGCCGGACTGTGCGATCGCGCAGTCCCTCAGTGTCATCGGCGACGGCTGGGAGCTGCTGGTCGTCCGCGATCTGGCGCGTGGGTTGGAGCGGTTCGACCAGCTCGCCGAGTCGCTGCACATCTCCCGGAAGGTGCTGACCGAGCGGCTGAACGGTCTGCTCGAGAGCGGGATCGTCTCGCGGTCGGCGTACCAGGAGCGGCCGACTCGGTATGCGTACCAGCTGACCGAGCGCGGGCGGGCGTTGCTGCCGGTGCTCGTCGCGCTGCAGGACTGGGGCGATCGGTGGCTGCTCGGCGATGGGTCTCTGAGTGGTACCAACTCGGAGGACGAGCCGCCGGCGCATCGCTTGCACGAGCTGGTGGGTCAGCGGGTCCCGTACGTCGCTCTGCCGTCGATCACCGGTACGACGGTTGATGTGGTGGACGCGGATGCGCGGGCGACCGTGCTGTTCGGGTATCCGGCGACCGGGCGGCCGACTCCCCTGCCGGACGGCTGGAACGAGATCGCCGGGGCCAGCGGGTGCACGCTGGAGAACCGGTTGTTCGCGGGTCGGTACGACGAGTTTGCTGCTCGCGGGATCGCCGTGCGCGGGGTGAGCACGCAGCGGACCGACGAGCAGCAGGCGTTCGCGCGGGCGGAGGAGATTCCCCACCTGCTGCTGTCGGACCTCGACCTGGAGCTGGTGGCGGCGTTGCGGTTGCCGACCTTCCGTGCGGGTGGGTACGAGCGATTGAAGCGGGTCGTGCTGGTGATCGGCGCCGATCGGGTCGTCAAGGCTGTGCGGTATCCGGTGGTTGATATCGCAGATGCCGTCGAGTGGGCGCTCACGACTGCTTGAAGAACGCCTTCACCTCTTCGGCGATCCGCCGTACGGCCTCCGGCTTGCCGGTGGGGTTGACGCCGCCGGGGT
The DNA here is from genome assembly GCF_040675555.1 of Kribbella sp. NPDC049584. NCBI lineage: Bacteria > Bacillati > Actinomycetota > Actinomycetes > Propionibacteriales > Kribbellaceae > Kribbella > Kribbella sp. NPDC049584. The sequence goes on along the minus strand of NZ_JBFAPF010000002.1, from coordinate 210,708 downwards.
CTGACGACGAGCCGTGGTCGTAGCCGTCGAACTCGATGCGGCGGCAGTGCGGAAGGACCTTCTCGAGGGTGGCGCGGCCGGACTTGAGACCGGCAAGGCCCTTGGTGCCGCCCATGAGCAGTACGTCGGCGGCGACGGTGCGGAAGTTGTCGAAGGTGCCGCCGAGCTCGGCGACGATCGTGCCTTCGGCGTGGATCGTGGGGGCGAGCCGGCGCATGGTGATGGCATCGGCGGGAGCCTGACGCTCCTCCTTGGCCATCATCTTCTCGGTCATCCGGCGGAGCAGGCCGCGGGGTATGACCTTGAGGAACGCCGGGGCCATCTCGAAGCCGAACATGCTGGTGACCATCCCGCCGGCGAGGTCGCCGCGGGCGATCTCCTGGTCGAAGCGGGTCAGCCACTCGCGATGCGGGGCGCCGTCGGCGACGATCGCGGGCTCGTAGAGCGCGATGTGCTGCAGCGGCAGGGTGCGGGCGGCTTCGAGGACGACCGCTCCCCCGGCGCTGACGCCGAACGCGCGGTCCGCGCCGGCCGCGGCGAGGACGGCTTCGAGGTCCTCGACCTCGGTGCGGACCGTGTGGCCGGCGCGGTGCGGTCCTGAGAGGCCGCGACCGCGGCGATCCGGGAGGTAAACGGTGAAGTCTGACGCCAGCGCTTCCGCGAGGAGCGTGTGGCTGCGGGCGGACTCCATGCTGCCGTGCAGCACGACCACGGCGGGACCTTGGCCGGTCTTGTAGTAGCCGATCTCGGTGCCGTCGCGGGAGGTCACGGTGCCCTGGGTGAGTTCTGCGGTCTTCATGGATCGATAGTTACATGGGATCTAGTTACATTGCAACTAGTTTCTTTGCCCCCTATGCTGGGGGCGTGACTTTTCGACGCTCACCGCTCGCACTCGCGATCCTCGGCCTGCTGGAGAACGGGCCGATGCATCCGTACGGGATTCAGCGGCTGATCAAGCAGTGGGGCAAGGACCAGGTCGTCAACGTCGGCCAGCGGACCAGCCTGTACCGCATGATCGTGCGGCTCGAGGAGGCCGGGCTGCTCACGGCCGGCGCGACCGAGCAGGACGAGCGCTATCCGGAGCGGACGGTCTACCACCTGACCGACGAGGGACGGAGAGTCTGCCGGGAGTGGCTGGCGGACATCCTGACGACACCGCGGAACGAGTTCCCGGAGTTCCCGGCGGGGTTGTCGTTCGTGATGCTGGTGACGCCGGAGACGGCGGGTGAGCTGCTCAGCCAGCGCCGGGAGTCGCTGACCAAGCGCATCGCCGAGCTGCAACTGGAGCTGCGGTCCGAGGTGGACGGTCAGCCGATCCCCCGGTTCGCGCTGCTGGAGACGGAGTATCAGGTCGCTGTTGCCGTCGCCGAGGCCAAGTGGATCGACGGCGTCCTGCACGACCTTCGCACCGGCAAACTGACGTGGACACCAGGCCCGGTGTGACGGACGACATCAGCCAGAACGCTCTGCCGGCGGGGGTCGAGGTGTGGTGGGCGCGGGTTGGCGGGGCTCGGGATGCCTTTGCGCGGGATCTGGATCCGGTCGAGCGAGAGCGGTTGGCGGCGTACCTGCGGGATGAGGACAAGGCGCGCTTCTTGCTGGGGGTGACGATCACGCGGCGGGTGCTCGGGGCCCGGTTTTCGTTGCTGCCAGCAAGGATTCGGTTGGATCGGACGTGCTCCGAGTGTGGGAAGCCGCATGGGAAGGTCCGGGCGGACGGCGTGGAGTTGTCGGTGACGCATTCGGGCGAGTTCGTCGGGGTGGCGTTCTCGGATCAGCCGGTGGGGCTTGATGTCGAGAAGGTTGATCCGGGGATGGATGTTGACGGCGTGGCTCGGATTGCGCTGAGCGCGGAGGAAGCGCGGGAACTTGAGCGGTACGACGGGATCGCGAAGGCGCGGGCGTTCACGACGTACTGGACGCGGAAGGAAGCTGTGCTGAAGGCGACCGGGGTCGGCTTGCGCGGAGAGCTACGGGCGACGGTGCCGACCGGGATTCAGGTGCAGGAGCTCGAGGTGGGCGCGGATCACCGGGCAGCTCTGGCCGTGGTGAGCGCAGAGCCGCCGGTCGTGCGGGTCCAGGACGCGACGCCACTGCTGAGCTGACCTGTGGCGCGATCAGCCCGGCTTCAGGTGCGGATCTGGCCGTCGCCGATGACGATGTACTTCGTCGATGTCATCTCCGGCAGACCCATCGGCCCGCGGGCGTGAAGTTTCTGGGTGGAGATGCCGATCTCGGCGCCGAAGCCGAACTCGCCGCCGTCGGTGAAGCGCGTGCTCGCATTGACGACGACCGCCGCGGAGTCGACCGCCTGGGTGAAGCGGCGGGCCGCGGACTGCGAGCGGGTGATGATCGCCTCGGTGTGACCCGAGCTGTAGCGGCGGATGTGCTGCACCGCGTCCTCGAGCGAATCCACCACCGCGGCCGACAGGTCGAGCGAGTTGTACTCCGTGCCGAAGTCCTCCTCGGTTGCCGCGACAACATCCTTGCCAGCAGCAACTACCGCAGGATCACCGTGAACCGTCACGCCGGCCTCGGCCAGGGCAGGCAGAGCACGCGCGAGGAACTCGTCCGCAACCGCGGAATGGACCAGCAGCGACTCAGCCGCGTTGCAGACGCTCGGCCGTTGAGTCTTCGAGTTCAGCAGGATCTCGAGCCCGAGGTCCAGATCGGCATCCGCGTCGATGTACACGTGGCAGTTCCCCACGCCCGTCTCGATCACCGGCACCGACGACTCGCCGACGACGGTCTGGATCAGGCCGGCACCACCACGAGGGATCAGTACGTCGACCAGCCCGCGCGCCTGCATGAGCTCCTTCACGGCAGCGCGATCCGTCGCCACACCCTGGATCACATCGGCCGGCAGCCCGCATGCCTCGGCGGCGCCCCGCAGTACGGCGATGATCGCCGCGTTGGACTCCGCAGCGGACGACGAGCCACGCAGCAGTACGGCGTTGCCGGACTTCAGGCAGATGCCCGCAGCGTCGGCGGTCACGTTCGGCCGGGCCTCGTAGATGATGCCGACCACGCCGAACGGCACCCGGATCTGGCGGAGCTCGAGCCCGTTCGGCAGCGTGTACCCGCGGACCACTTCGCCGACGGGGTCAGTCAGCCCGGCGAGCTGCTCCAGCCCGGTCGCCATCCCGTCGACGCGGGCCGGGTTGAGCGCCAACCGGTCGACCGTGGACTCCGGCGTACCCGCCTCGCGCGCCGCAGCGACGTCGACAGCGTTTGCCGCGGCGATCGCGTCCGTGTTCTCGCGCAACGCCGCCGCCATCGCGTGCAGCGCCGCATCCTTCGTCGCCCGGGACGCGTCAGCCAAGGCGTACGACGCCTCGCGCGCCCGCCGCGCCAGCTCGATGATCTCGCTCACTCGCTCATCCTAGATCCGTTGCTCCGGTTGATAACCCGTCGTCTCAACCTCGGAAGACCTGTTCACAGCAGTACCAGGTCGTCGCGGTGGACGACCTCGCGTTCGTACGCCGCGCCCAGTTCGCGAGCCAGGTCTCGGGTGGAGCGGCCGAGGAGGCCGGGGAGTTCGCTGGCGTCGTAGTTGACCAGGCCGCGAGCGATGACGACGCCCGACGGTGAGACCAGGTCGACCGGGTCGCCGGCCGAGAAAGTGCCTTCTACTGCAGAGATTCCGGCCGGGAGGAGGGAGGCGCGGCGCTGGGTGACCGCGCGGACGGCCCCCTCGTCCAGACGCAGTACGCCCTGGCCTGAGGTCGCGTGGGCCAGCCACAGCAGCCGGGTCTTGCGGCGGCGGCCGGTGGGGTGGAAGAGAGTGCCGACCTTTTCCCCGCGCAAAGCCTCGCCGACGCGCCCGGCCGAGGTCAGGATGACCGGAATCCCCGCCTCTGTGGCGATTGCGGCCGCCTCGACCTTGGTCTGCATGCCACCGGTGCCGACGCCGGACGACCCGGTCTTGCCGATCGCGAGCGGCTCCAGATCAGCGGCACCGCGGATCTCGGTGACCATCGACGTCCCAGGTTTGCGCGGATCACCGTCGTACAGGCCGTCAACGTCGGACAGCAGCAGCAACAGGTCGGCGTGGACCAGATGACTGGTCAGAGCGGCGAGCCGGTCGTTATCGCCGAAGCGGATCTCGGTGGTCGCGACGGTGTCGTTCTCGTTCACGATCGGTACGACGCCCAGCTCGAGCAGCCGCGCGAACGTACGGTACGCGTTGCGGTAATGACTGCGACGCGTCACGTCGTCGACGGTCAGCAGCACCTGCCCCACCCGCAGCCCGTGCGCCGCGAACGCATCGCTGTAGCGGGCCATCAACAGGCCCTGCCCGACCGATGCAGCAGCCTGCTGCGTGGCCAGGTCCCGCGGTCGCGACCGCAAACCCATCGGGGCCAGGCCGGCGGCGATCGCGCCGGACGAGACGAGCACGACCTCGGCCCCCTCCACCCGTCGCGCCGAGACGGCGTCGACGAGCAGCCGGAGCCGTTCGAGGTCGATCTTGCCGCGCTGGGTCAGCGATGACGAGCCGACCTTCACGACGATTCGCGTGGCCGCAAGGACCTCCGCGCGAGCGTCCATCAGAAGTCCTGATCTGTGCTTTCTGCCGCCGCTTCGAGCTCGCGCGCTTCCTTGCGCGCCAGCTTCTCCGCCTTCACCGCTGCTCGTTTCGCCTCGGCCGGGGACAAGTCGACCTCGTCCTCGCCCCATTCCTGCTTGTAATCGGTCCGAACACCCTTGTTGGCGTGGTACTCGGTGTCCTTCTCCCGCCGCCGCTGAGCCGCCGGGCGGTCCTCCTCGAGCCGGTGGTCCTCACCGCGCCGGGCCAGGATCTCCGCACCGGCCAGGACGTCGGGCGCGAAGTCGAACACGATCGCGTTCGGTCCGTCGCCGATCATCACCGCGTCGCCGGAAACCGCACCCAGCTTCAGCAGCTCGTCCTCGACGCCGAGCCGGTTCAGCCGGTCGGCCAGGTACCCGGTCGCCTCCGCGTTCGCGAAGTCGGTCTGCCGGACCCAGCGCTCGGGCTTGTCGCCCTGCACCAGCCAGCCGGCGTCGTCCGGCAGCTTCTTCACCTTGAACTCAGGACCACCCTGCACGTGCGGCCGGATCACGATCCGCGTGGTGTCGGGCTTCTCCTCTTCCGCGCGACGCCGTACGACGATGTCGGCCATCGCGAACTTCAGGGCCTCAAGCCCCTCGTGCGAAGCGGTCGAGATCGGGAACACGCGCAGGCCGCGCTGCTCGAGCTCGGCCTGGACCATGTCGGCGATCTCGCGCGCGTCGGGTACGTCGATCTTGTTCAGGGCAACGAGCCGCGGCCGGTCCTCAAGGCCGCCGTGCGCCTGTAGCTCGGCCTCGATCGTGTCGAGGTCGCTGAGCGGGTCACGGCCCGGCTCGTACGTCGCGCAGTCGATGACGTGTACGAGCGCCGCACACCGCTCGACGTGCCGCAGGAAGTCGTGCCCGAGCCCACGCCCCTCGCTCGCACCCTCGATCAGACCCGGTACGTCGGCAACAGTGAACGTGACGTCACCGGCAACGACGACGCCGAGGTTCGGGATGAGGGTGGTGAACGGGTAATCGGCGATCTTCGGCCGGGCGCGGCTGATCGCGGCCACGAGCGACGACTTGCCCGCACTGGGGAAGCCGACCAGGCCGATGTCAGCGACGACCTTCAGCTCGAGGACGAGTGTGCGCTCCTCGCCGTCCTCACCCAGCAAGGCGAATCCAGGCGCCTTGCGCGTGCTGCTGGCCAGCGCGGCGTTGCCCAGACCACCCTTGCCGCCTTGGGCAGCAACGAATTCCGCGCCGGGGCCGACGAGGTCCGCGAGCACGACGCCGTCCGGCGTGCTGATGACTGTGCCGTCGGGGACCGGCAGGATGACGTCGCCGCCGTTGCTGCCGGACTGGTGATCGCCCTTGCCCTGGGCACCGTTCGTGGCGGTGCGGTGGCTGGAGCGGTGGTAGTCGACGAGCGTGGTCACGTCGGGGTCGACGCGCAGGATCACGCTGCCGCCGTCACCGCCGTTCCCGCCGTCGGGACCGCCGAGGGGCTTGAACTTCTCCCGGTGCACCGAGGCGCAGCCGTTTCCGCCGCGGCCCGCGGCGACATTCACCGTCACGCGGTCGACGAAGCTGGGGATTGCCATCGGTGTTGCGCCTACTTCCTTTGATATCTGCCGATCAGCCCGCCGACTCCAGCGGGCGTCTCAGGGGTCAACCCCTGAGTCTGCCGGTTGCGGAGCAAGGTTCTCGGTCCGCAACCGGCCATCTCGGGGGTTGACCCCTGAGACGTCCTTCGGTACAGCAAAAGGGCGGGTGCGCGGTATTCCGCGACCCGCCCTTTTCAGAGCTTGCAGTACGTCCGGGTGGCGGTGTTACTCCGCCGGGGCCGGGACGATGTTGACGACGCGGCGACCGCGCCGGGTGCCGAACTCCACGTGGCCCTCGGCCAGCGCGAACAGCGTGTCGTCGCCGCCACGACCGACCAGGTTGCCCGGGTGGAAGTGCGTGCCACGCTGACGGACGATGATCTCGCCGGCGTTGACCAGCTGACCGCCGTACCGCTTCACGCCGAGGCGCTGCGCGTTGGAGTCACGACCGTTGCGGGTCGAGGCCGCTCCCTTTTTGTGTGCCATTTGGTAATCAGCTCACTTCTTCGCGTCGATCGCGGTGACCTTGACCTGGGTGTAGTGCTGACGGTGCCCCTGGCGCTTACGGTAACCGGTCTTGTTCTTGTACTTCATGATGGTGATCTTCGGGCCCTTGGAGCGGCCGAGAACCTCAGCCGAAACGGCCACCTTGGCCAGCGCCGCAGAGTCGGTCGTCACGGTGTCGCCATCGACGACGAGGACCGCCGGAAGGGACACAGTGTCGCCCACCTTGTCCGTCAGGCTGTCGATCTCGATGACATCGCCGACGGCGACCTTCTGCTGGGTGCCGCCACTGCGCACGATCGCGTACACCGTGGATCTCACTCTCTGCTGGTTCGGAAAACTTACGGGGGCCTGCACAGACCTGGCGGCCCACACAAACATGGCACGCGGAACGCGCGCCGACGCTCAAGTTTACGGGTCCCCTCACAGACGGGTCAAACTGGCTCCCCCGCCTGCAACGGGACCCACATCACATCGGTTCAGCTACCGGTGGTGACGAGCTCGGACGGCTCCGCGCCTTCACCCTCGGTGCTGGTCTTGCTCCGGCTGCGGCTACTGCGCCGGCGCCGGGTGCTCTTGGTGGCGCCGTTCTGGGCGGCGTCGGCCGGTCCGGCCGCCTCGCCCGCCGGGGCCGGAGCCTCGGAGCCGGCCAGTTCCGGGGTCTCGGTGATCACGGTCGTCGCCTGGGCCGTCTCGGCCGGAAAGCCGGTCGCCTCCGGGCTGACGTGCTCGTCCGCGGCGGCGGAGATCGGGTAACCGGTCGGTTCCGGCGTACCGTGCTCGTCGTCCTTCTTCGCGGACGCGGCAGCGATCAGCGCGAGCTTCTGGGCGGCGTCGGCGTTGTGCTGCGCGGTCTCGGCCGCCCTCGACTCACCAGTCTCGGCGGCCTCCTCCTCGCCGCGGCCCTTGCCCCGGCGGCGACGAGAGCTCTTCCGGCCGCCCTCCTCCGCCTGCGCGGGCTTGCCGTGGTCGTGACCGTTGCCGTTGTTGCCCTGCGCCTGGCTGTTGCTGCCGTGACCGTTGTTGCCCTGGCCGTTGCGGCCGTCGCGGCGGCGGGACTCCTTCGGCTCGTCGTGCAGGATCAGCCCGCGGCCACCGCAGTGGTCGCAGTTCTCGCTGAACGCCTCGAGCAGGCCGGTGCCGATCCGCTTCCGGGTCATCTGGACCAGGCCGAGCGAGGTGACCTCGGCGACCTGGTGCTTGGTCCGGTCGCGGCCCAGGCACTCGACGAGCCGGCGCAGGACCAGATCGCGGTTCGACTCGAGCACCATGTCGATGAAGTCGATGACGATGATGCCGCCGATGTCGCGGAGCCGGAGCTGCCGGACGATCTCCTCGGCCGCTTCCAGGTTGTTCTTGGTGACGGTCTCCTCGAGGTTGCCCCCGGAGCCGGTGAACTTGCCGGTGTTGACGTCGACGACGGTCATCGCCTCGGTCCGGTCGATGATCAGCGAGCCGCCAGACGGCAGCCAGACCTTGCGGTCCAGCGCCTTCTTGATCTGCTCGTCGATCCGGAAGTTCGCGAAGACGTCGCCGTCCCCGCTCCACTTCTCCACTCGGTCGGCCAGGTGCGGCGCGACGTCGGCGACGTACTCGCGGACCTGGTCGAAGGCGTCGTCACCGGAGATCACCAGCTTGGTGAAGTCCTCGGTGAACAGGTCGCGGACGACCCGGATCAGCAGGTCGGGCTCGCCGTGCAGCAGCTGCGGGGCCTGGCCGTTCTTCGACTTGCGGTCGATGTCTTCCCAGTACTTCTGCAGGCGGCTGACGTCGGCGGTCAGCTCCTCCTCCGAGGCGCCCTCGGCGGCGGTCCGGACGATCACGCCGGCCTCGTCGGGGACGATGTCCTTGAGGATCGTCTTCAGCCGGTTCCGCTCGGTGTCGGGCAGCTTGCGGCTGATGCCGCCGTTGCCGCCGCGCGGGACGTACACGACGTACCGGCCGGGGAGGCTGATCTGGTTGGTGAGCCGGGCGCCCTTGTGGCCGATCGGGTCCTTGGTCACCTGGACCAGGACGGACTGACCGGACTTCAGCACCTGCTCGATCTTGCGCGGACCGTTGGCGCCACCAAGGGTGGCCCAGTCGACCTCGCCGGCGTACAGGACGGCGTTGCGGCCCTTGCCGATGTCGATGAACGCGGCCTCCATGCTGGGCAGGACGTTCTGCACGCGGCCGAGGTACACGTTGCCGATCAGCGAGCTCTGCTCCGCCGTGGTGACGTAGTGCTCGACCAGGACGTTGTCCTCGGAGACCGCGATCTGGGTCAGGTCCTCGCGGGACCGGATCACCATCGTCCGCTCGACCGACTCGCGGCGGGCCAGGAACTCGGCCTCGGTCACGATCGGCGCGCGGCGGCGACCGGCGGCGCGACCTTCGCGGCGGCGCTGCTTCTTCGCCTCGAGGCGGGTCGAACCCTCGACCGCGGTGATCTCGTTCACGGTGTTCTTGCTGCGCGGCTCACGCACCCGTACGACGGTCTCGTCGGGGTCGTCCGGGGACGACGCGCTGTCCTCGCCCTTGCGGCGACGGCGACGGCGACGACGCCGGGACGAGCTGCCTGCCTCGCCGTCCTCGTCGGAGTCGGCCGCACCGTCGTGGTCGCCGTCCTCGGACGCGTCGGCGTCCTGGTCGGTGTCCTGGGTGTCGGGCTCGTCCTCGTCGTCGGACTGGTCGTCGGCGTTGTCGTCCGCGCCTTCGCCGGTCTTGCGACGACGACGTCCACCGCGGCGGCGGCGACGGCGGCGAGTCCCCTCGCCACCTTCCTCGCCGTCCTCGGACTGGGCGTCGGTGACGTCCGCGGACTCCTCGTCCGCCTCGTCGTCGGTCTCGGTCTCAGCCACGGGAGCCGGAGCGGCGGTCTTGCGGGCGGACCTGCTCCTGGACCGTCCGCTGGGCGCGCCGTCATCGGCGGAGGTGTCTACGGAGGCGCTCACGGCCTGCGGCTCGGCGGCGTCGGTGGTCTCCTCGGCTACCTCGGTCTCGCGGGCCTCGGCGTCGCGGTTACGACGGCTGCGGCGACGGCGGTTGCCGGTCGGCTGCTCGTCGGTCCCCGGCTCGGGGGTCGCGTCGGAGGTCGCCTCGACCGCGGTCGGCTCGCTCTGGTGGGGTGCAGGCTGCTGGGGCGCACTCTGCTGAGGGCCGCCGGTCGGCGCCTGGAACAGCACGGCTGCCGGGGCGGCCGCACGCCGACGCGTACGGCGGGGGGTCGACTCCTCGGCCGGCGACTCGGAGGTCGCACCGTCCGCGGAGATGCTGGAGGACGTGGTGGAGGACGTGGCAGAACCGGAGTGGTCCGTGGAGCCACCGTCGGTCACGCCGGAGTTGGCGTCAGCTGCACCGCTGGTCCGGCCGCCCCTGTCGTTGCGCGTCGCACCGGAGTCGCCGTGGTCCGCGAAGGCGCCCTCAGCGGTCGCGGCGGCCTCGGCGGTCTTGTTCGTACGGCGGCGGGAGGTGCGCTTGCGGGCGGGAGCGTCCGCGGCCGGCGCGCTCGTCTCCGCGGCGAGCGCGTTGGTCTCGCCGGCCGGCACATGGGTGTCGGCGTTGGCTACCGGGCCGTCGGAGACGGGAGAATCTGCGGACAGCAGGTCCGGAGCGCCGGCAGCCTTCTTGGCGGCGCGCTTGCGGGTGGTCTTCTTCGCGGGGGCCGCATCTGCGGTCTCCGGCGCGTCGTCGGGGACGAACTGCGGGAAGATGTCCTGCTCAGCGGTCTTCTTGGCGGCGCGGGCGGTCTTCTTGGCCGGAGCCTTCGCCGCGGCCTTCTTGGCCGTGGTCTTCTTCGCGGCAGTCTTCTTGGCTGCCGCCTTCTTGACCGGCTCCGGCGCCGGGTCGGCGGTCTGGCCGTCGGACTGGGTCGGGACCGCCGTGACGTTCTCGGTGGCGGTCTTCACCGTGCGCTTGCGCGTGGTGGTCTTCTTCGCAGCCGGCGCCTTCTTCGCAGTCCTGCGGGTGGAGGCGGTGGGCTGGGCGGTGGCAGCCGCGTCGGCTGCCTCGGTGGTCGGCTCGTTGTCGAGCATGTAGTGCGGTCTCCTCAAGCCCTCCGGCGCATCCTGCGACCCCTGTCACGGGTCCGGCGCGGCCACAAGGCGGTCACGGTTCGCCGCGCATGGCCCGGAAATCTTCCCGGGGCCGCCGCGTGGCGGAAGCCTGCTGGATCCGCTCCGCCCGCGCTCAGGGCACAGAGGGAGCGGCGGCGTCGCCCTCCGCTGTGTGCGTCTGGTGGGGATCTGCCTGGCCGGTCGCGGTCGCCTGGTTGGCGTCGCGGTCACGAGCGAGCGGATCTTCCACCGTGCCGGTGTCCGTGGTGAGCGGGCCCTGGGCGAGCCTGGTCAAAAGAGCCGGGCCCGTCACCGGGAGCGTCGCTACCTCGAGCACGCCGGCGAGAACGTCGTCGGGTCTCACGGCCGGGGTTCCGTGCCGTAACACCACTTGCAGTATCGCACACGTCTCAACCGACCCCGGTTCACTCGCGACGGTGAGTCGGAGAACGGCAGCCCGACAGTCGAACGAACGAACCCCTCGTTTGGTCATGCGCTCGACCAGAATTTCCTCCCGCGCCAGGAAGGCCTCCACCGCGGCCCCGGCCGCCTCGGGATCCACCCCCGGTAACGCGATCCGCCATTCACTGGCCTCCAGCCGCTCGGCCAGCGACCCCGGCCCGGCGACGACCACCTCGAGTACGTCGAGCCCCGGCGGCAGGGCCTCGTCCAGCGCGGCCCGCACCTCGTCGGCGTCCCGCTCGTGTGTGAGCGAAATCTCCAGGTACTCCGCTTCGGAGGCGGCTCCCGTCGGCGCGGCACCGGCGTACGAGATCTTCGGGTGCGGGCTGAAGCCGTGCGAGAACGCCACCGGCAGCTCGGCCCGCCGGACGGCGCGCTCGAACGCCCGCTGGAAGTCGCGGTGTGAGGTGAATCGCAGCCGTCCCCGCTTGGCGAACCTCACCCGGAGTTTCTGGACCGCGGGGAGCTGCTGCGACGGCGGAGCTTGAACTGGTGGCACGGGGACAGTCTCTCAAAATCATCCCGACGGCTGAGCGGCGGACTTGCCCGTCAGGTACAACGCCCAGCCGAGGAGGCCGAAGGAGACCAGGGCGAGGATCGTGCGGAGCAGGTTGAAGGCGACCCACCTGGACTCGTCGAAGGCCGCTCGGGCTGCTGCGACGTCGATGGTCGCCGGGTCTCCGGCGGCCTTCAGCGCGTCATTCAGGGGGACGTTCACCGCGATCGTGACGATGATCGTGATCAGGTACAGCACGAACGCGACCGCGATCCACGGCATCGCCTTCTCCTTGAGGCTGAGCAGTCCGGCGAGCACCGTGAACAGCGCGGCACCCAGGAAGCCCAGGCCGAGGAAGAGCGGGTTCACGATCGCCCGGTCCACCGCCGTGAACGCCCCGACGAAGGTCTTGTCGTCGGTCTTGGCCAGACCCGGCATGAACGCGTTTGCGTAGATCGCATAAACGCCGGCCACCAGACCGGTTGTCATCGTGGCCGCCATCAGGGACGCCACCCGCAGTCCGTTCATCTCACTCCCTCTGTACGGCGGGAACTCCCCGCGCTCAGAAAGCTATGAGAACCGCGCTGCCGGGGACATGTCGGCGAAACTCACGTCCATGTCTGCTCGGCTCAGAGCTGCGCGCACTGGCCGGATCGGGGGCCCGAGACCTTGTTCGGCGCCTGGAGGTTGGTCGGTTCCGGAGCGTTGGCCCGGCAGACGAGCGGGCCGTTGACGGTGTTTCCGGCCAGGGCCGGAGGCTGTGCGGTCGAGGCGTTGGTGACTGAGACAGGGCCTTGGACAGCGCTTCCGACGACGACCACACTGCGGCTGACGTGATCCGCGGTGACCGGACCTGCGACGGTGGAGCGGAGCAGCTGCAGGTCGGCGGCCTGGTCCGCGCGGACGGGGCCGAACACACGTGAATCGGTCGCGACAAGCGAAGCACCGGCAGCAACCAGGACCGGCCCGTTGACGGTTGCGTCGGTCAGGCAGGTGACGCCGGACCGGAGGTACAGCGCGCCGTCGTGCGTGCCGGTGATCGTCGTCGTACACGCCGGCGCCGGGTGGAGGAGCGTGACGGCAAACCGGCGCGGGCTCGCGATGTTGCCGGTGGCATCGATAGCGCGGTACTCGATCTGATGACGGCCGTACCCCGGCGGTACGTCGTCCCACGGCACGACCCGCGGTACGCCGAGCTTGCCGTACACGAGCTGATCGATCTCGGTTCCCTCGGCGGTGAACTTGAACGGCAGGGACGCATCCGTCGGCCAGCCGTAGTAGTTGTACCAACCGTCACCGTCGACCCGGAACTCCGGTACGACGTACCCCGGGCTGTCGTCCGTGGCCGTGAGCCCCATCGTGAACGCGTCGTTGTATACGTATTCAGGGCCGGTCGGCTTCTGCACGGTGAGCAGTGGTTTCGACATCGTCGGTGTGACGACGGCTTCGACACCGTCGACAGTCCAGGTGAGCGTCGACGTACCCACCTGAGCGGTCAGCGTGTGCCGACCGGTGAGCTGGAGCGGGGCGAGTTCGAAGTCGCGGTCGTTGCCTGGGTTCGCGAGAGTGTGCCCGTCGACCTGCCAGGTGATCGCGGCGTTGGGCTGCGAGGCCTCGGCGTACACGACCTCGTCGGCGCTGACCGGATGCTCGGTGGACGTGGAGCCGGTGAACGTCGGCGTACCGCTCGACGGCGGCGCGGTCAGGGCGGTGTCGATGGTCCAGGACCGGGTGGCGGTCGGACGTACGGCGGGATCGCGAATGAAGGCCGTCGGGTCCACGATCGTCGCGGTCAGGGTGTGTTTGCCGGCCGTCAGGTGCTGGGTGGAGAGGTCGACGGCGCGGGCATTCGCGGTCGGCAGCGTCGTACCGTCGAGCGCCCAGGAGACGGCCAGCTCGTGGTCCCGTGGGTGCAGCGTTTGCAGCCACACGACCTGGTCTGCGGCGACCGGGCCGACCGGCGTGCTGTCCTGGAACAGGTTCGCCTTGGACGAGAGTCGCTGGGTCATCCGTTCACGCGAGACCTGGTCGAAGTAGTACCCGAGCGCCTTCATCATCGAGTGCGCGCTCGGCCGCCAGACGCCTGATCCGGCGTACATCCCGCCTTCGTAGCGCCCGATCGTCCCGCCGGACTCCGACGGCTCCCCCAGCCAGCGGTACCACTTCGCGTGCTGGTCGAGCATCTGCTGCTCGGTCAGCAACGAGTGGTGGATCGAGGACGGCTCGGGACCGACGTACCGCGCGCCGCGCTCGCCGCGGGCGTAGTAGTCGTATTCGTCCTGGAGCCCACCCAGCGAGTGGCCGAGCTCGTGCGGCGTGATGAGGGCCGAGAGCGCGTTGCCGCCGGACGCGGTCGCGTACGTCCCGCCCGCTCCGCCGTACGTATCGCTGTTGCCGATAGCAAGGATCTGCCGGTTGGACGCGGTCGTGCCCGGGACCAGATCGGCGTACTGCGTTGCCGCCGCGGAGCTGACTGTCAGCAGGCGTTGGACGCTGCCCGGGTTGCAGCCGACCCAGAATCCCATCTGCAGCGGGGTGTCGCGCTGCGGCGAGGTCAGGCCGGGATCGCAGTCGACACCGGATTCCGGCGAGGCGATCTCGACGGCGTACACGTTGACGTAGTTCCGGTACGACTTGAACGGCTCGATGCTCCAGAGAATGTTGAGGTGCTTGTCGAGCTGCTCGCGGAACTTCGGCAGCTCGGCCGCGGTGTAACCGTCACCCATCACCACCAGGTTGAACCGTGAGGCCGCCGGGCCGGTGACCTGGATCGGTACGACGGTCGCTGCCGGGGCAGCCGCTCTGGCCGGCAGCGTGACCAGGACGCCGGCGAGCAGCGCGAGTACTGCGGTCAGGAGCTTGGTCCGCATGGTTCTCCCCCACCTGGGCGACGGTGTGGTCAGCAGCTTACGAACGTCCGGCGGCGGATGTGAGGATCTCCCGCGTGGCGACGGGCGGGCCAACCGGGCTTTCGTGCGGCATCATGATGGATCGGAGCACAAGTGAGGGAAGGACATCGATGACGGAACCGGCACAGTCGCCGCGGCGGGAGCCGGACCCTGCGGTCGTGGATGCCGGCGACGGCGACGGCAAGGGCATCTACTGGGTGCTGAAGAACGTGCTGGTCGGTCCGCCGGTCAAGCGCATCTTCCGGCCGAACGTGCTCGGCGCCGAGAACGTCCCGGACACCGGCGCTGCGATCATCGCCAGCAACCACCTCTCGTACTCCGACTGGATCTTCATGCCGCTGGCGCTGCGCCGCCGGGTCACGTTCGTCGCGAAGTCCGACTACTTCACCGGGGCCGGGATGAAGGGCCGGTTCCAGCGCGGGTTCTTCAAGGGCACCGGCCAGGTGCCGATCGACCGCTCCGGCGGGTCGGCGTCCGAGGGTGCGATGCGGGCCGGGATGAAGGTGCTCGAGCGCGGCGAGCTGTTCGGGATCTACCCGGAGGGCACGCGGTCGCACGACGGGCGGCTGTACAAGGGGCGGACCGGCGTGGCCCGGCTCGCGCTGGAGGCGAAGGTGCCGGTGATCCCGTGCGGGGTGATCGGGACGGATGTGGTGGCTCCGCCCGGGAAGGTCGTCGCGTCGTTCGCGTCGCCGACGGTGAAGTTCGGCGAGCCGCTGGACTTCTCGCGGTACGAAGGGATGGAGAGCGATCGGCTCATCCTGCGCGCGGTGACCGACGAGATCATGTACAAGATCATGGAGTTGTCGGGGCAGGAATACATCGACATGTACGCCACCAAGGCCAAGGCGCTCGAGGGTCGGGCGGTCACCGGGGCACCGGAGAAGGTCCGTAAGACGGACACCTGATCCGGTTGGTGAGATGCGTGGGTCTAGGCTGGTAGATCGTGGACGGACCGATCGCTTATCAGGGTGAGCCAGGCGCGAATTCAGCGATGGCGTGCACCGAGATGTTTCCGGACCGCGAGCAGCTGCCTTGTACGACGTTCGAGGACGCGCTCGAGGCCGTGAGCAGCGGGCGCGCCGGGCTGGCGATGATCCCGGTGGACAACTCGATCGCCGGCCGGGTCGCGGACATCCACCACCTGCTGCCGGAATCCGGGCTGCACATCGTCGGCGAGTACTTCCTGCCGATCCACTTCCAGCTGCTCGGGACTCCTGGCACGACGCTGGACCAGATCCGGACGGTTCGCAGCCACGTTCACGCCCTCGGGCAGTGCCGGAAGATCATCCGGGAGCACGGTTGGTCGACTGTCGTCGCTGATGATACGGCCGGCGCTGCGCGTGAGGTCGCTGAGTTGGGTGACCCGACGGTGGCGTCGTTGTCTCCACGGGCGGCGGCCGAGCTCTACGGGCTCGAGACCCTCGCGTCGGACGTCGAGGACGAGCACCACAACACAACCCGCTTCCTCGTGCTCTCCCGCGAGCCGGAGGTCCCGCCGGTCGGCTCGGGTCCCGTGATCACCAGCTTCGTGTACCGCGTGCGGAACGTCTCGGCCGCGCTGTACAAGGCTCTCGGCGGCTTCGCCACCAACAGCGTGAACATGACCAAGCTGGAGTCCTACCAACTCGGCGGCATGTTCTTCGCCACCCAGTTCTACGCCGACATCGAAGGCCACCCCGAGGAGCCGAACGTCGCCCTGGCCCTCGAAGAACTCGCTTTCTTCTCCGTCGAGGTCCGCCTGCTGGGCGTCTACCCCGCCCACCCCTTCCGCACCTCAATAGCCGAACCCGCCGCCAACCGCGCCCTCCGCCCCCACCACTAAGCGAAGGTCCAGGTTGGGTGTTTGGTTGAGAGTAGGTTGCGGTGGCCTGCCCAATCTGTTGGTGGTAGGGCGGCGACGTCGAGGAGGGTTGGGCGGGTGGCGCGTAGTTCGTAGCCCCAGGTGAAGGCGGCGATGGGGACGACGTGGTGGGAGCGGATCACGTCGGGTACGACGACGAGGAAGGTGTCGGCGCGCCAGGTGCCGTCGGGGTGGTCGGGGTTCGCGGGGGCGTCGAAGAAGGTCGGCAAGTAGCCGTACGCGTAGAACGGATCGGTTGCGTCCAGGTTCGGCGGGAGGTCGACCGATATCTCGGAGCCGCGTGAGACGACCTGGATCCAGCCCATGATCGCGTTGATGCCGCGTCCGTGGTACCTGATCGACGCCGTGCAGATCGGGAAACCGCGGAACGCCTCGGCGTTCAGATCGGGTGCGACGAGTTGGTGCCCCGAGGCCCATGGGTCGTCGTTCGGCACCACGCGGACCGAGATCAACCCACGATGCGCACGCACCTCGAACGGGACCGACTTCTCACGCTGCATAGGTCAATCCTGCACTGTAGACAAATCGAGGCCGGACAGATCCGAATGTCTTGCCACGAAGGGTTGTGTGCGCGCGGTGAACGGAGCAAGGTGAAACGCAGAACAGTGACTTGGGGGCCGACTGTTCGGCGGGGGAAGGCGGTAGGGACCGTCTTCGGTCGAGGGGTGCGCTGGGGGTGAATCTTCTCGGTTCGGCGCGCGTACGTCGACCTGCCCGTGCGCCCCCGCGGAAGGGGGAGAGATGCCGAGAAAGGCCAACGGGCGAGCGGACAAGCACCGGGACGACGACCGGATGCCGGGTGAGGCACCGGCGACCGAGCAGAACGGGCACGCCGCGAACGGACAGCCCGCGGCGGACGGCATGCCGATGGCCGGGGCACCGGCCTCGAGCAGTACGACGATGAGCGGCGGCGGATCACCCGCTGCAGACATGGGCGGCGGCGGATCACCGGCAGCCGACATGGCCGGCGGCGGATCGCCTGCGGCCGACATGAACGCCGGCGGATCGCCTGCAGGCGCGGGGATGACGGGCGGCGGCCAGGCCAGTGGTGCCGGTATGAGCGGCGCGACGGGCGGGCAGACCGAGCTCCCGAACCGCAGGCAGTGCGGCGCGATGGACGTCCACCGCAGACTGCTGTCGACGGACCCGGCGTACGCCGCGGCGCGGTCGGCGCTCGAAACCGCGACGATTGCGTACGTCTCCCGCGACGAACGATTCACCGGGGTCGCTCGCATCCCGTGTGTCGTCCACGTCGTCTGGAACACCAACGCCCAGAACATCTCGCAGGCGCAGATCGACAGCCAGATCGAGGTACTGAACCGCGACTACCGCGCCACCAACCCGGACACCAGCATCGTGCCGAGTGTGTTCAGCGGGCTGATCGCGGACTCGCGGGTGGAGTTCTTCCTGGCGACCGAGGACCCGAACGGTAACCCGACGACAGGTGTCACCCGGACCCAGACCAGTACGGCGAGCTTCGGCACCGACGACAAGGTGAAGTCGTCGGCGACCGGCGGCATCGACCCGTGGGACCCCGCGCACTACCTGAACATCTGGGTCTGCCAGCTCGGCGGCGGCCTGCTCGGATACGCGCAGTTCCCGGGCGGTCCGGCGAACACCGACGGCGTCGTCATCCTGCACAGCGGCTTCGGCACGAACGGTACGGCGGCAGCGCCGTTCGACCTCGGCCGTACGACGACGCACGAGGTCGGGCACTACCTGAACCTGTTCCACATCTGGGGCGACGACGGCACCGGCTGCAGCGGCACCGACGAGTGTGCCGACACCCCGAACGCGGCCGGCCCGAACTTCGGCGTACCGACGTTCCCGCACGTCACGTGCAGCAACGGGCCGAACGGCGACCTGTTCTACGACTACATGGACTACACCGACGACCGCGGCATGGTCATGTTCACCAACGACCAGGTCGCGCGGATGCAGGCGACGCTGGACACGGTCCGCAAGGACCTGCCGGTCTTCGGCTCCGCCGGTACGCCGGAACCGGCCGGCTCGATCGTGTCGTGGGGCGCGAACCGGCTGGACGCGTTCGTGCTCGGCACCGACCTGGCGATGTATCACAAGTGGTGGGACGGATCGGCCTGGGGACCGTCCGTCGCCGGTTACGAATACATGGGTGGTATCTGTATGAGCGCTCCTGAAGTCGCGTCCTGGGGCCCGAACCGGCTGGACGCGTTCGTCCTCGGCACCGACCACGCGCTCTACCACAAGTGGTGGGACGGCTCGAACTGGGGACCGTCCGTCACCGGGTACGAATACCTCGGCGGTGTCTGCATGAGCCCGCCGCGGCTCGCGACCTGGGGTGAGAACCGCCTGGATGCCTTCGTGCTCGGGACCGACCGGGCGTTGTATCACAAGTGGTGGGACGGGTCGTCCTGGAACGGTTACGAGTACCTCGGCGGGATCTGCATGAGCCCGCCCGAAGTAGTTGCCTGGGGCCCCGATCGGCTGGACGTGTTCGTCCTCGGGACCGACAATGCGGTCTACCACAAGTGGTGGGACGGGTCGTCCTGGAACGGTTACGAGTACCTCGGCGGCGTCTGCGCCTCACCTCCGCGGGTGGTGGCGTGGGGCGAGAACCGGCTCGACCTGTTCGTCATCGGCACCGACTCCGCGCTCTACCACAAGTGGTGGGACGGCTCGTCGTGGAGCGGCTACGAGTACATGGGCGGCGTGTGTACGACGGCGCCGACCGTGGTCTCGTGGGGCTCCGACCGCCTCGACGTCTTCCTGCTCGGAACCGACTCCGCCCTCTACCACAAGTGGTGGGACGGATCCTCCTGGGGACCGAGCGTCACGGGCTACGAGTACATGGGCGGGATCTGCACGGACGAGCCGCGCGTGGTCTCGTGGGACACCAACCGGCTCGACGTGTTCGTCACCGGCACCGACAAGCAGCTGTACCACAAGTGGTGGGACGGATCGGCCTGGGGACCGTCGGTCACCGGGTACGAAGGGCTCGGCGGGATCATCAGCGACTTCAAGCTGACGGTCCCCGACTCCCCCGCCTCGATCGGACAGGGGGTGAAGATCTGACCACCACGCCGACCGGACGCTGGACGCATTCCTTCGAGGAGGACCACGACGGGATCAGCGTCTACCGGCCCGACGACTTCGCCTTCCCGCCGGCCCGCGGCCGGCGGGGGGTGGAGTTCCGCCCGGACGGGACGTTCGTACCGCTGCAGATCGGCCGCGGCGACGCCCCCTCCCCCGGCCCACCGGGTCGCTGGGACACCGCCGGTCGCCTGCACCTGCCGGACGGGACCGGGCGGATCGTGTCCTCGGCGCCCGATCGACTCGAGATCGCTTGGCAGGACCAACAATGAATGTGCGCTATCTCGTCGTACCGACCGCGGACGCCGCCGGTGGCGCGCGGTCGGCGCGGTTCGGAGACAAGACCCTCCTCTGGGTCCCGGCCGAACAACGCCTCGGCCGGGCCTCCCGGACCGTCCCCGGTCTGCTGCTCGTCACGCAGGTGGGCCGGAGCTTCCAGGACGAGTACCCCGATGTCACGCCGCTGCTCGATCACGGCCGGCATCTGGTCATCTCGTCGGCCGATAAACCCCGTCGGCGGTCCAACCAGCACTGGCGGATCGAAACGCTCCGGCCGAACACGATCGTCATCGACAGTCAGCGGGCCGCCGCCGCGCGGGTCGACCCGGACGTCGCGGACCTGGTCGGCGACGTGTCCACGACGTCGTACCAGAACGACCTGACCTGGCTGGCGAGTCTGCCGACCAGGCATTCGTCGAGTCCGACGTTCACCCAGGCGATGGATTTCGCCTCCGACCGGATGGTTGCCCTCGGCTACCAGGTGAACCGGATGCCGGTCACCGTCGGAGCCGGCCACTCGGCTGACCTGATCGGCGACCGGACCGGCGTCGGCACCGATCGTCAGTTGGTGATCGTCACCGCGCACCTCGACTCGATCAACATCGCGGGCGGTCCGGCCGCGGCGGCGCCAGGTGCGGACGACAACGGGAGCGGCTCGGCCGGCGTGCTCGAGCTCGGCCGGCTCCTGTCGACGCGTAGTTGGCAGCACGACATCAGGCTGATCCTGTTCGGCGGAGAGGAAGAGGGGTTGTTCGGCAGCAAGCAGTACGTCGCCGCGCTGCCGCCGGCGGAGCGGTCACGCGTCCGCGCCGTTCTCAACATGGACATGATCGGGACCAGGAACACCGCGACACCCGGCGTGCTGCTGGAGGGAGCGGCGGTGTCGTCGAGTCAGATCGCGGACCTGTCGACCGCGGCCGCGACGTACACGGGGTTGACGGTCGAGACGTCGCTGAACCCGTTCGCGAGCGACCACGTCCCGTTCATCAACGCCGGTATACCAGCGGTCCTGACCATCGAGGGTGCGGACAGCGCGAACGGCCACATCCACTCCGCCAACGACACGTTGAACTTCATCGACTGGTCGCTGGCCGCGGAGATCCTCCGGATGAACATCGCCGCCTTGGCCGGCTGGCTCGAACCTGCCGCAGTACGGCGCCGGCCGCAACCGGCCGGTTCAGTGGTCTCCTGGGGACCGGGCCGGATCGACCTGTTCGCGGTCGGCATGGATTCCGCCGTACACCACAAGGCCTTCGACGGGACCTGGCACGACTTCGAGTCATTGGGAGGCATTGTCTTAAGCTGACAGGCATGTGGAGCCCGAATGCGCGTGACGTTGGCGGACTTCCGACGCGGTACGGCGTACCGACGCGTGCGCGGGCTCTGCTCCGCAGTGAGTGCATCGACGCCGACGCCCTGCCTGCGTTCGAGCGGGTGGACGCCGGGCTGGTGCTCGATCTGCGGTCTGATTGGGAGTTGAGGCAACCACATCCGCTCGCCGGAGATTCGGCATACCAGCGGATTCCGTGGATCGACCCGGCGGCCGAAGCGACTCGTGATCCTGCCGTCGAGCCGCGGCTGGTCGACGTCTATCGCAACAGCCTGATCCGGAACGCGGCCCACATCGGCAGGATCTTCGCCGCGATCGCCGCGGCGCCGGCGGACCAGCCGGTCGTCGTGCATTGCAAGGCAGGCAAGGATCGGACCGGGCTGACGGTCGCGCTGCTGCTCGACCTCGTCGGCGTACCCCGGGCGGACATCGCCGCGGACTACGCGATCAGCGAGACGAACCTCGGCCTGGAGGATGCGCCGGCTTTCTCGCGGTCGCATCCGGACACGATCCTCGGGTCGCTGTCGTACGTCGACGAGCGCTTCGGCGGAGTCCGCGGGTACCTCGCCTGGCTCGGGCTGAGCGAGACGCAGATCCATCGGCTCGCGACGCGGCTGGTGCCGACGGACGTGCGGGCGATCGTGTTCGACTTCGACGGTCTGCTGATGGACACCGAGACGACGATGGTCGAGAGCTGGCAGACCGAGTGGGCGTACCACGGCCTCGTGCTCGACCTCGACAGCTTCTGGCCGGGACACGGCGGTGACGTCAGCGAGGACCGGTACGCCGTCCTCGCGGCAGCCGTCGGGAGTGGGTTCGACCGCGCCGAGAGTCATGCGCGCAGGCTCGCCCACCGGGACCGGATGCACGCCGAGCTCGACTTCCGGCCGGGGATCCGGGATTGGATCTCGTCGGCTCGGGAGCTGGGGCTTCGGGTCGCGATCGCGAGCAGTTCGCCGCGGAGCTGGGTGGTCGGTCACCTGGAGCGGGTCGACGCGGTCAACCTGTTCGACGAGATCGTCACCGGGGACGAGGTCGCGACCCACAAGCCCGATCCGGCGATCTACCAGCTGGCCTTGGAGCGGGTCGGCGTACCCGCCATCGCTGTCGAGGACACCCCGCATGGCGTCGCGGCAGCGCAGGCGGCCGGGATGTACGCAGTCGCCGTACCGAATCCGTTCGTCACCAAGGCCGCGGTGGCAGCCGCCGACCTGGTCCTGGGCAGCGCGGACGACCTGTCGCTCAGCGACCTGCTGCTTGCGGCGGGGTCGAAAAGCTAGACGACAGACAGCGGCAGGAGCTTCTTGCCTGTCGGGCCGATCTGGATCTCGGTACCCATCTGCGGGCAGACGCCGCAGTCGAAGCACGGGGTCCAGCGGCAGTCCTCGACCTCGATCGCGCCGTCCTCCTCGAGCGAGTCCTGCCAGTCCTCCCACAACCAGTCCCGGTCCAGGCCCGAGTCCAGGTGGTCCCACGGCAGTACTTCGGCGTACTCGCGCTCGCGCGTCGTGTACCAGGCGAGGTCGACCGGCTCGTCGGCGAGCGCCTGCTCGCAGGCCGAGACCCACCGGTCGTACGAGAAGTGCTCGCTCCAGCCGTCGAACCGGCCGCCGTCGCGCCAGACCGCCTCGATCACGCGGCCGACGCGGCGGTCGCCGCGGGACAGCAGGCCCTCGATGATGCCGGGCTTGCCGTCGTGGTACCGGAAGCCGATCGCCTTCGCGTAGTTCTTGTCGGACCGGATCGCGGCGGCGAGCTTGGACAGCCGTGCGTCGGTCTCCTCGGCGCCGAGCTGCGACGCCCACTGGAACGGCGTGTGCGGCTTCGGCACGAACCCGCCGATCGACACCGTGCACCGGATGTCGCGCCGGCCGGACGCCTCGCGCCCGGTCGCGATGACCTTCTTCGCCAGGTCCGCGATCGCGAGCACGTCTTCGTCGGTCTCGGTCGGGAGGCCGCACATGAAGTACAGCTTCACCTGCCGCCAGCCGTGGCTGTACGCCGCCGCGACCGTGCGGATCAGGTCCTCCTCGGTGACCATCTTGTTGATCACCTTGCGCATCCGGTCCGAGCCGCCCTCGGGCGCGAACGTCAGCCCGCTGCGCCGGCCATTGCGGGAGAACTCGTTGGCCAGCGTGATGTTGAACGCGTCGACCCTTGTCGACGGCAACGACAGGGAGACGTTGCTGCCCTCGTACCGGTCGCCGAGGCCCTTCGCGACGTCGGCGATCTCGCTGTGGTCGGCGCTCGAGAGACTCAGCAGGCCGACCTCTTCGAACCCGGTCTGCTTCAGGCCGTTGTCGACCATGTCGCCGATCGTGGTGATGCTGCGCTCACGCACCGGGCGGGTGATCATGCCCGCCTGGCAGAACCGACAGCCGCGGGTGCAGCCGCGGAAGATCTCCACCGAGAAGCGTTCGTGGACGGTCTCGGCCAGCGGGACCAGTGGCTTCTTCGGGTACGGCCAGGCGTCGAGGTCCATCACCGTGTGCTTCGCGGTCCGGAACGGAACGCCTTGGCGGTTCGGGGTGACGCGCTGGATCCGGCCGTCGGCGAGGTACTCGACTGTGAAGAACTTCGGGATGTAGACGCCGCCCGACTTCGCCAGCCGGAGCAGCACCTCGTCGCGCCCGCCCGGGCGGCCCTCGTCCTTCCACTCCCGGATCACCTCGGAGATCGCGAGCACGATCTCCTCGCCGTCACCGAGCACCGCGGCGTCGATGAAGTCCGCGATCGGCTCCGGATTGAACGCGGCATGCCCGCCGGCGAGCACGATCGGGTCCTCGTCGGTCCGGTCGACCGCGTGCAACGGGATGCCCGCGAGGTCGAGCGCGGTCAGCATGTTCGTGTACCCGAGCTCGGTCGAGAACGACAGGCCGAAGACGTCGAACGCCTTGACGGGACGGTGCGAGTCCAGCGTGAACTGCGGGATCGCGTTGTCCCGCATGATCTGCTCCATGTCCGGCCAGACGGAGTACGTCCGCTCGGCCAGGATGTGGTCGCGCTCGTTCAGCACCTCGTACAGGATCTGCACGCCCTGGTTGGGCAGGCCCACCTCGTACGCGTCCGGATACATCAGCGCCCACCGCACGCTGACCGCATCCCACTCCTTGCTGACCGAGTTCAGCTCACCTCCGACGTACTGGATCGGCTTCTGCACACTCGGCAGCAACGCCTCCAGGCGCGGGAACAGCGATTCGACAGTCATGGCAACTTCCAGTCAGCGGTTCAGAGCGCCTACCAGCCTAACGCCGAGCCCGCCGTACGCCGGAATCGCGCTCAGGCGAGATGAGCGAGGAGTAGCGGGTTGATGACCTCGGGGTGGGAGTAGGTGACCAGGTGGGCGGCCTTCTCGATGATCTCGAGGTGGGCGCCGGGGATCTCGGAGGCGAGGGGTACGACGGTTTCCGGCGGGACGGATTGGTCCGAGTCAGTGGTGATCAAGAGGACGGGGGCGGTGATGTCCTTCAGGCCGGGGAGGAGGTTCATCGCGCTGATCGCCTCGCAGCAGGCGGCGTAGCCCTCGTCGGGGCAGTCGAGCAGCATCCGGCGGACGGGCTCGAGGTCCCCCTCGAAGTCGGGCAGGAACCAGCGGCCGAGGGTTGCGTCGGTGATGGCCTGGGTGCCGTCGGCGCGGACCTGCGCGGCACGGTCGATCCACGTCTGGGGGTTGGCCGCGGTGTTGGACGGCGGGCAGATCGCCACCAGGCGGTGGATCCGCTCGGGCGCGTGCTGGGCCAGCCACAGGCCGACGGATCCGCCGAGCGAGATTCCGACGTACGACGCCTGGTCCACCTCGAGCGTGTCGAGCAGCTCGACAACGTCGCCGCCGAGGTCGTCGATCGTGTAAGGCCCGGGCGGTACTTCGGACTTCCCGTGCCCGCGGTGGTCGAAAGCCACCACGCGGTACCGCTTGGACAGGGCATCCAGCTGCGGCGCCCACATCGCCTGCGTCGCGCCGAGCGACGAACCCAGCAGGACAACCGGTGCGTCGGCGGGACCTGTCGCCTCGTAGTTGAGTCGCATGTTCCCACCATACGGACGCCTGCAGTCACGGCCCGATTCCTTTTGGCGTGCCGACCGGTCGATACCCACAGACGAGTCAGACACTTCAGCGAAAGGCCGCCATGACCGACTTCAGTGTGTTCCTGCCCACCGGATTCACCGGCGAGCTCGCCGGCCTCGATCCGGCCGACGCCTTCCGCCGGATCACGGCAGTGACACAGACCGCCGACGAACTCGGCTTCCATGCCGTGTACGTCCCCGACCACCTGCATCCGATCCCGCCCTCGCAGGCGCCGGTGTTCGAGGCCTGGACGATGATCACCGCGCTCGCGGCCGCGACCGACCGGATCCGGCTCGGCCCGCTGGTGACCTCGAACAGCTACCGCAATCCCGCGCTCCAGGCGAAGATCGCGTCGACGATCGATGTCATCAGCAATGGCCGGCTGATCTTCGGAATCGGCGCCGGCTGGTACGAGCCGGACTACCTCGGGTACGGGTACGAGTTCGGCGCGGCCGGCGAGCGGTTGCGACGGCTGGACGAGGCGGTGCAACTGATCCGCCGGTTCTGGACCGAGGATTCGGTCGACTTCGAGGGGAAGTACTACCGGGCCGCCGGCGGACTCAACCAGCCGAAGGGAATCCAGCAACCGCACATCCCGATCCTGGTCGCGGGCGGCGGCGAGCAGAAGACCCTGCGGACGGTCGCGCAGTGGGCCGACGCGTCGAACGTGATGGACTCCCCGGAGGTCCTGCGCCGCAAGTACGACGTACTGCGCAAGCACTGCGCCGACGTCGGCCGCCCGTACGACGACATCCGGCGAACGGTCACCACGTCGTACATCCTGGGCACGTCGGATGCCGAAGCCCGCTCCAGGGTCCCGGCGGGCGCCGAGTTCGCCTTTCCTGGCGACCTCGCCTCCTACGGCTTGATCGGGACCGCGCCGACGATCCGGCAACGGATCGCCGCGTTCGAGGACGCTGGAGCCCAGGAACTCATTGTGGGCTTCGAGAACGGCCTGGAACCGGACGAACTGCGCCGCTTCGCCGACCTCTGCTTCTGAGCCGCCTAGCGGTAGAGCGGTAAGGCACCCGTGAGGGAGTCGACGTCAGAGCGCGGGCCGAAGAGGGCGAGGCCGAGGTACTCGATGTCTTCGGGCTTGGTTCCGCTCAGGGTGGTCGACATCTGCTCATAGGTGCGCGCGCGTTGAGCGATCTGGTGCATGTCGTGCACGGTGACCTCGTCCCTGGCCGCCGCCCGCGTATGGAGGTCGTGCAGTTGCTCGGCGGACGCCCGCAGTACGGGAATCGGGTGGGCACACATCCCGGCATGCGGTGCGCCCGAGGCGTCCGCGGTGTCCGGGCCGACCACGTCGTCGTGGTGGTGGCCGAGGCCGACCCCGAGCAGGGCGGCGGTGTTCAGGGCGACGCCGACCGGCGCCTCGGCCGCGATCACCACGACCATCTTGTTCGTCAGCACGGGGACAAAGCTAGCCAGATGCACGGCGTCGTACTCCGGAATCCGAACATCATTCGGCGGATCTGCGAAACTTCCTGTTATGGACGAACTTGATACGGCGCTGCTGCGGATGCTGCAGAACGACGCTCGGCGGACCAACCGGGACATGGCCGCCGAGCTCGGGATCGCGCCGTCGACGTGCCTGGAGCGGATCCGCGGGCTGCGCGACCGAGGGGTGATCCGCGGGTACCGGGCGGAGGTGGACCTGCAGGCGATCGACCGGTCCACGCAGGCGATCATCTCGATCAAACTCCGCCCCCAGGCGATGGCGGTCGCGACCGCGTTCCAGGACTACGTGATGCAGCTCCCGCAGACCCTGGACATGTTCATGGTCTCCGGCGCCTCCGACTTCCTCGCCCACGTCGCCGTCAAGGACACCCAGGCGCTCCGCGACCTCGTCCTCGCACTGGCCAAACGCCAGGAGATCGCCGACATCCGCAGCTCGGTCGTCTTCGAACACCACCGCCGGACCACGATCATGCCCCTCACCGCCGGAGACTGAATCAGTCGATCAGGCGGAGTCAGTCGATCAGGCGGAGTCAGTCGATCAGGCGGAGTCAGTCGATCAGGCGGAGTCAGTCGATCAGGCGGCGGAGGAGGGTCAGGGACGCGCTGATCCGCCTCCGCTCGGCCGGACTGAACCGCGCGGCGATCGCCTCGGTCAGAAGCTCGTGGCCGGCATCGCGACGTACGGCGAGGAGGCTCTGACCGGCAGCGGTAATGACGAGGAGCTTGCGGCGCCCGTCGGCGGCATCCGGCTCACGGCGCACCAGCCCCCGATCGACCAGCCGGGCCGCCGAGACAGTGACCGACTGGTGAGTGATCTTGTCCAGGCGGGCCAGGTCGGCGACGGTGTGCGGACCTTCGCGGTCGAGCCGCTTCAGGATCGAGACCTGGGACGGCGTCACGTCGTCAGACGTAGACAGGGCTCGCCGGCGACGGACCAACGCGCCGACGACGTACTGCAACTCGTCGGCGATCGTCCCGGGGTCAGGAGCTCCCATGGCGACATAATATACAGTCAAGTTGCGCAGTTTGCCTGCGCATCTACCGGGAGAAGAGGACCCAGATGGCAGTGCTCGGGAAGTTGTTGAAGAACAGGCGGGCGGGTGAGGGTGAGCTGGCGTGGAACGCGGTGAACCTGGCCGGGCCGGAGACCCTGACGCTGACCAGTCCGGACTTTGAGCACGAGGCGCCGATGCCGAAGGTTCACGTCGGGAGGTGGTACGGCGGTCAGGATCTGTCGCCGGCATTGACCTGGCGTGGCGCGCCTGACGGCACTGCGCAGTACTTGCTGATGGTCGAAGACCCGGACGTCCCGATGTCCAAGCCGGCTGTCCACTGCGCGGCTCTGCTCGACGCTGCCCTCACGGAGCTTCCGCAGGGCGCCTTGGACGCGGCGACTCCGGCTAACGGCGTCAGCCTCCTTCGGTCGACAATCGGCCGCGGTTACCGGGGGCCCGGTCCGATCAAGGGTCACGGGCCGCACCGCTACGTCTTCGAGCTCTTCGCCCTCGCGACGCCGCTGCCGGGCTCGGAGCTGGGGTCGGCGAAACCGCGATCCGTGATCGGTGCCGCCGGACCGGTCCTCGCCCGAGCTCGCTTGGACGGCTTCTACGAACGCCGCTGATCATCCAGGACAGACACCTTGGCGGCACTGGCGACGACTCGGATGCTTGCGGTCTGGCAGGCGTCGAAGTCCAGCACCAGGACACGGCGTCTGCCATTGAGCTGAACGTCCAGCGCCGGCCCGGGCGTCGAGCGGTGCGACGCCCAGCGCGGGGCGGCGCCGGCGTGACAGTGGCTGGTGTGACCGGTTACGCGGGCTTGAGGACCTGCCGGGCCTTTGTGACGGCTGCCTCGGTCGCGGGCTCCAGCTCGCCGCCCTGGCCGGCGAGGACGCCGACGGAGAGGATCACGTCGTCGACGCCGGTGACGACCGCCGTGTACTCGAGACCGCGCTTGGGTCCGCTGGTGCCGGTCAGTTGGAACGCGAACGGCTTCGTGCCGTACGACGGGGCGGTGATCTTCTCGACCTTCATCGAGGTGTTGCCGGAGCCCTCGGTCTTCAGCGTCACCTTCGTGCAGGAATCGACGGCCTTCGCGTACGAGTCGCGCAGGTCGTCGACATCGGCGGCGGTGCCCATCGAGTCGAGGCCGTAGTCGATGTACGGGCCTTCCTGGCCGCCGGTGAAGGTGCGGGTCACGCTCGCCTTCGACCCGGGAGCCTTGGTGGCATTCAGGTATTTGACCAGGGTTTTGCAGCGGCTGCTCGGCGACGAGAACGGCTTCGAGCCGTCGTCGGCCTCGTCCTTCTCCTGGGAGAACCCGCTCGGCAGGTCGTTGAGCTCGAGCAGCGCCTTGGTCAGCTCGTCGGCCGTCCGCGTCACCGGCACGGTCGACGGCGGCTCCGGGGCGCTGGGGGTCGAGCTCGGCGCCGGTGAGCTGACCGGCGTACCGGCGTCCCTCTTGTCATCCCCGCCGCAGGCGGTAAGGGAGAGCGTCAGGGCGGTCGCAAGCGCGAGCGGGAACGACACGTACCTGGTCAGCACAGTCATGGCGAGATATCCGAACTCTAGGCGGCGGCCAGCAGCGTATCTGACGTGTCAGGTCCGGCGATCAGTACCTGTGGGAGCGGAGGTGGATGTTCTGCAGCAGCCCGACCGCGAGCAGGCATGCGAACATCGAGGAACCGCCGTACGACACGAACGGCAGCGGGAGGCCGGTGACCGGCATGATGCCGAGCGTCATGCCGATGTTCTCGAACGCCTGGAACGCGAACCAGCAGACGATCCCGGTAGCGACCAGCCGGCCGAACGCATCCCGCGCGTTGATCGCGATCCGCAGCCCGCGGAACAGGATGATCGCGAACAGCACGATGATCGCGCCGGCGCCGATCAGCCCGAGCTCCTCGCCGGCGACCGTGAAGACGAAGTCGGTGTGTTGCTCGGGGACGAAGGCGTTCTGGGTCTGACCGCCGTGGAACAAGCCCTGCCCGAAGACACCGCCGTTCCCGATCGCGATCCGGGCCTGGTTCACGTTGTAGCCGATGCCCTGCGGATCCGACGACGGGTGCGCGAACGCGATGAAGCGGGAGATCTGGTACTGCTTCAGGATGTGCAGCTTGATCGCGACGGCTGCGACCAGCACACCCGCGGTGAGCAGAGCGAGCATCCACCGTTTCGGGACGCCGGACACCGCGATGATCCCGAACACGATCGAGCCGAGCACCATCACCGTGCCGAGGTCGGGCTGCAGCATCACCAGGATCACCGGCACCGCGGCGACCGCGACGGCCTGCGCGACGTCGACGGTCCGGGCATTCTCGTGGCGGTCGGTCTCGCTCTTCTCGGCGATCAGCAGCGCCATCCCGACGATCACCGCGAGTTTGGCGAACTCGCTCGGCTGGATCGACATGAACGGCAACTGGATCCACGACCGCGACCCGTTGATGGTCGAGCCGACGCCGGGCACGAGGACCAGGATCAGTCCGACGATCGAGGCGGCGTAGAGCAGCGGGGCGAGGATGCGGACCCTGCGATGGTCGGTGACCGCGGCGCCGATCGCGAGGACCAGGCCGATTGCGAAGTTCAGCGCGTGCCGGACCAGGAACGCGTACTGGTTGCCGTCGGTCAGCGAGGTCCGGTTGTGGGTCGCGGACCAGATCAGCATCGCGCCGAGGAACGACAGCGCGACGACGCTGAGCACGAGGACCCAGTCCACCTGCCACACGGTCGATCGCCGGTCCATCCGCGATCGCATCCGGATCGGAGTCAGGAGTGCCATCTGCGCGCCCTCATTGCTTCGGCTTCTCTTGCCCGGGCGGCGGCGCCGGCTTGATGTTGTACAGCGTCTCGTAGATCTTGCGGACCGCGTCGCCACCGGCGCCCGAACCGGTGCCGGCCTGGCTGATCATCATCACCACGGCGTACCGATCGGTGTACGACGCCAGCCAGGAGGTCGTCTGCTTGCCGTAGACCTCGGCCGTACCGGTCTTGGCGCGGACCGGGATCTTGTCGAGCGGGAAGCCCTGGAACTTCCAGGCCGCGGTGCCGCTGACCGTGGTCTGCTTCAGCGCGGTGTCGATGTACTTCAGGGTGTTCTTCGCCACCGGGAGCTTCGACTTCACCACCGGCTTGATCTCGTGCGGCTTGCCGTTTGCGCCGACCCACGACTGGACGACGCGTGGCTCGAACAGGGTGCCGCCGTTCGACAGCGCGGAGTACACGGTGGCGAGCTGCAGCGGGGTGACGGTGGTATCGCCCTGGCCGATCGCGAAGTTCACCGCGTCACCGGCGCGGTACTTGTACCCGTCGACGCAGAACTCGCGGGCGAACTGCTTGAGGAAGGCCGACGTGCCGGCCGGTGGGTTGGCCGACAGCTTGCAGTAGTAGTCCTTCATCGAGTCGTAGTACGTCTTCTTCCACTGCCGGTCCGCGATCCGGCCGCTCGTCTCGCCGGGCAGGTCGATCCCGGTCGGCTTGCCGAGGCCGAACTTCTTCGCCATCTCGACCAGCGGGTCGTACGTGCTGATGTCGCTGGAGTTGCCGCCCTCCTTCAGCCAGAGCGCGTACGCGATCCGGTAGAAGAACGTGTCGCAGGACAGCGCCAGCGCCTGGTCGAAGCCGATCATCCCGTACGACGCGGACTCGTAGTTCTTGAAGCGGCGGTTGCCGACCTCGAAGTACGACGAGCAGTCGAGCCGCGTCTTCGGGCTGTACCCGGCGCCGAGCGCGGCCGAGGTGGTGATCGGCTTGAACGTCGAACCCGGCGCCAGCTGGGCTTGCAGCGCACGGGAGACCAGTGGCGTGCCGGACTTCGCCGAGTACAGCGCGTCGAGCTCACGCTGGCTGATGCCGCCGACCCAGACCCCCGGGTCGTACGTCGGATAGCTGGCCATCGCGACGACCCGGCCGGTCTTGGTGTCCATGACCACCGCGGCGCCGGAGTCGGCGACGTACTTCTTGTGGGTCACCGGGTCGGTCTGCTTGCGCGCGGTCATGATCGCGTTCTTCAGCTGGGCCTCGACCGAGGCCTGGATCCGCGCGTCGATCGTGGTGACGAGCGTCGCGCCCGGAACCGGCGCGGTCTGCTTCTTGATGCCCGTGGTGTACCCGACCGCGTCGACGATGACGTCCTTCTCGCCGGGCGTGCCACGCAGCAGTTTGTCGTACGAGCGCTCGATGCCGGCGCGGCCGACCAAGTCCGACCGGTGCGGGACCGAGTCCTGCCCGGCCTTGTCCATGTCCTCGAGCTCTTCGGTGGTGATCGGCGACAGGTACCCGAGGATGTGGGCGGCGTTCACCTTGTAGGGCTCGGGGTACGCGCGGAGGGTCTGCGAGTCGGCAGCGATCCCGGGGAAGTCCTCGCGGCGCTCCATCACGTCGATCGCGACCTGCTCACTGACGTCCTTCGCCACCGGGATCGGCTGGTACGGCGTGCCGTTCCAGCAAGCGGGTGGTTTGGACGCGCCAGGCTCGCCGCAGAGCATCGTGCGGGCCTTGAGGTCGGCGGGCTTCTGGCCGAGCACCTTCGCCAGCCGGGTGAGAACGACGTTCTGCTGACTGTCAGGGAGTTTGGCGAGCACCGACCGGTCGACCGTGATCATCAGCGAGACCCGGTTGCCGACCAGCGTCCGGCCCTGGGAGTCGACGATCGTGCCGCGCGGGGCCGGGATCAGGACCTGCCGGATGTGCTGGGCGGTCGCGGCCTGGGTGTAGTCAGCGCTCGACATCACCTGCATGTACCAGAGCCGGCCGAAAAGCGTGCACAGCAAGGAGAAGACGAGCACGCCGATCACGAACAGCCGCAACCGGGCCTTCAACGGCGCTTCGAACCCGTCCCAACTCATGGCGCGACTCGGCGCTCGCGGGCAGGTTGGACGCGGCCCATGATCCACATCACCAGCGGGATCACCACGATCGCGCCGACCACGTCGTACCCCGCGGCGATGCCGAGGCGGACGCCGAACTCGCCCCAGTCGACCGACGGGTCGTGCAGCAGCGAGCCGGTCGCGCTGTAGATGAAGAACGAGATCGCCGTCCCGAGCACGACCGTCAGCGCAACACCCAGCGGACCGACCGGCCCGCTCGAGGTCTCGCGGCGGATCAGGCCCGCGACATACCCCGCGATGGCCAGCGAAAGCGCCCAGCGGCCGGCGGTGTGGTCCGCCGGCGGCACGATGTCCAGCAGCAGACCGCCGACGAATCCGGCGATCGCACCCCACTCCGGCCCGCGGGACAGCGCGAGCGCGATCACCACGATCAACGTGAGGTCACACGTCACCCCGGCGACCGCGATGTTGCTCAAGACGGAGGTCTGCACGGTCACGGCCACCATCAGGAAGAGGGCAGCCAGGCCGATGCGTAAAGCGATCACGGTGTCAGTTCCCCTTCCCTGGTAGGTGGCCTCGCGGTGGGCGGGCGGGTGGTCCGGTGACCACGCCGACCGTGTCGATCCGGGTCGGGTCGACGTACGGCTTGATGGTTGCGGTGGATCCGAGGGAGCCTTCGTTCGGCGTCACGGAGGTGACGACGCCGATCGGGACACCCGGCACGTACGGCGCGTTGCCGCTCGAGCCCCAGGTGACGATCCGGTCCCCGACCTTGGGCCGGGCCTTCGGGTCGACGAGTTTGTAGTCGAGGGTGCCGGCCACATCGCCGCGTCCGGAGACGAAGCCGAGCGCCATCGACGAGTTCAGCCGGCCGCCGACGGTCGAGTTGCGGTCGCCGATCAGCAGCACGGTCGCGGTCCCCGTGGTGGTGCGCACCACCCGGCCGACCAGACCGGTCCCGTTCATCACGGTCATGTCGGCGCGCACACCGTCCGCCGTCCCGGCGTCGATCGTGACCGTGTGGCTGAACGTCTGCGCCCCACCGATCCCGATCACCCGGGCCGGCGTCATCGTGTACGCCGACGCGACCTTGAGCAGTTTGTCCAACTCCTGCGCCCGGTTGCGGGCGTAGTCGGAGGTGTTCAGCTCCCGGGTCAGATTCTCGTTGTCCTGTTTGAGTTTTTCGTTCTCTGCTTTCAACCTATCCATTTCCGCGAACCGGTCGCGGAGGTCGTCCACAGGCTGCCGGGCCGAGCTCGCGGTCGACTCGAGCGGGCCGAAGACACCGGCCGCGACCTCCCGCAGCGGCTCGACCGGCGAACCGGCCGAGCGGCGGGCGTCGAGCACGATCAACGTGAAACAGGCCAGGATCACCAGCGCGAGCACACTCCGGCGGCGACGGATCTGCCGCGGCATGCCGGTCGCCCGCAGTGGTGCGCCCGCCGAACGGATCGCGCTGCGGGCCGGGGTACCGAGGTCTTTGAGCATCGGGTGGTACCTCAGCGCCGGTTGTCGGTGACCAGGATGCGGTTGAGGGTCTCGATGTTGTCCACGCACTTGCCGGCGCCGAGGACGACGGCATCGAGCGGATTCTCCGCGACGTGGATCGGGATGCCGGTCTCGTGCCGCAGCCGCTCGTCCATCCCCTTGAGCAGCGCGCCGCCGCCGGTCAGCACGATGCCGCGGTCGACGATGTCGCCGGCCAGCTCCGGCGGGGTCTTGTCCAGGGTCGCCTTGACCGCGTCGACGATCGCGGTGATCGGCTCCTCGATCGCCTGGCGCATATCGGCCGAGGAGACCTTCACCGTCCGCGGCAGGCCGGAGACCATGTCGCGGCCGCGGATCTCGCTGTCCGGGCCGTCGGTGGTCGGGAACGCCGATCCGATCGTCATCTTGATCTGCTCCGAGGTCGCCTCGCCGAGCAGCAGCGAGAACTCCTTCTTGCAGTAGTTCACGATCGCCTTGTCGATGGCGTCGCCGGCCACCCGGATCGACTGGCTGGTGACGATGCCGCCGAAGGAGATGACCGCGACCTCCGTCGTACCGCCGCCGATGTCGACGACCATGTTGCCGGTGGCGTCGCGGACCTCGAGGTTCGAGCCGAGCGCGGCGGCCATCGGCTCCTCGATGATGTAGACCTTGCGGGCGCCGGCCATGTACCCGGCGTCGCGGACCGCGCGCTGCTCGACCGCGGTGATGCCGGACGGGACGCAGACGACGATCCGGGGCTTGGCGAAGTACCGCCGGCGGTGCACGCGCTGGATGAAGTACCGCAGCATCTGCTCGGCTGCGTCGAAGTCGGCGATCACGCCGTCCTTGAGCGGCCGGATCGCGGTGATGTTCCCCGGCGTACGGCCGATCATCTTCTTCGCCTCGTGACCGAACGCGACCGCTTCGCGTGGGTCGTCCGTCCGGGTCGCGACCACGGACGGCTCGTTCAGCACGACGCCCCGCCCACGCACGTACACCAGGGTGTTCGCCGTTCCGAGGTCGACCGCCATGTCGCGGCCGAGCATGCTGTTCGCCACCGCGGCACCTCCCACTCGACCCCAACTCAGGCTAAGCGCCGCCCGCGCAAAGCCCGTGGACCGACACGACCGGTCCGCCCGGCACGTATCGTATCCGCTCACTCACCACCTGTCCGCACTGGCCTCCGGCGCGAACGGCCTTGCGATCAAGGCAGGTCGGGGAACCAGATCTTGATCTCGCGGCTCGCGGACTCCTCGGAGTCGGAGCCGTGGACGAGGTTCTCGCGGTTCGACAGCGAGAAGTCGCCGCGGATGGTGCCGGGCGCGGCCTTGCGGCCGTCGGTGGCGCCGTTCAGGGCGCGGATGACCTCGATCGCCTCGTTGCCCTCGAGCACCATCGCGACCAGCGGGCCGCTGGTGACGAAGTCGCGCAGCGGCGGGTAGAAGGCCTTCTCGACGTGCTCGGCGTAGTGCTGGTCGGCCATCTCGCCGTCGATCGTGCGCAGATCCATCGCGACGATCCGGAGTCCCTTGGCCTCGAACCGGCCGAGCACCTCACCGACCAGGCCGCGGCGAACCGTGTCGGGCTTCAGCAGGACCAGGGTGCGCTGCGACATCTGTCAACTCTCTCTCGAACTAGGTTGGGCGGCCGAGCCTAACTGTTCGTGGGCTTTCTTGGCCTCTTCGATGCGGCGGCCGAGCACGATCGCGGCGACCCAGAAGGCCGCGAACGCCACGCCGAGGACGAACATCACCGAGACGACGAAGCCGAGTCCGACCGCGCCCACCTGGACCACCGAGCCGAGCACGTAGCCGACCTGGAACCGGAGCAGGCCGGCCGCGACGATCGCGAGCACCGCAAGACCGAGGCAGACCGGTACCGCGACCGCCGGCCGAACGTCGGCGACCGAGATCATCACCGGCGTGACCAGGGCGAGCACGATCGACTCGAAGCCGAGCACGATCGAGGCGAGCGATCTCATGACTGCTCGCCCTTCGGCTTGCGGACCAGCAGCGAGCGAGCCTCGCCGGCGGTGATGACCGAGCCGGTGATCAGTACGCCGCCGCTGCCGAGCGCGACCGCGTTCTCCTCGGCCAGGCGGATCGCGTCGTCGATCGCGTCGATCAGGTGCGGACGGACCAGCACCCGCTCCTCGCCGAACACCTCGGCCGCCAGCTCGCCCAGTTCCTCGGCCGGCATCGAACGCTCGACGAAGCTGTTGCGGGTGCAGACGACCGTTTCCATGATCGGTTCGTAGGCCTCGAGGACGCCGTACACGTCCTTGTCCTTCATGCAGCCGAGGACGCCGATCAGCGGCTCGAACTGGAACGCCTCCGAGACCGTCGCCGCGGTCGCCTCGGCGCCGTGCGGGTTGTGGGAGGCGTCGACGATAACCGTCGGGCTCTGCCGGACGACCTCCATCCGGCCCGGGCTGGTGACATTGGCGAAGCCGGCCTGCAGCAGCTCAGTGGTGACGCGGCCGTCCGACTCCGGGCTGGCGCCGAGCAGCGCCTCGACCGCGGCGACCGCGGTGGCGGCGTTGTGCGCCTGGTACTCGCCGTGCAGCGGCAGGTACAGCTCGTCGTACTCGCCGCCGAGGCCCTTCACCGAGATCACCTGGCCGCCGACCGCGAGCGTGCGGCTGACGACACCGAACTCGATCCCCTCGCGGGCGACCTGCGAGCCGACCTCGGCGGCCCGGCGGAGCAGGACCTCGAAGACCTCCAGGCTCTGCTGCGACATCACCGTCGTACCGCCGGTCTTGATGATGCCGGCCTTCTCGCCGGCGATCGTGACCGGATCCGCGCCGAGGATGTGCGCGTGGTCGACCGCGATCGGCGTGATCACCGAGACCGTTCCGTCGGCGACGTTGGTCGAGTCCCACGACCCGCCCAGGCCGACCTCGATCACCGCGACGTCGACCGGTGCGTCCGCGAACACGGCGTACGCCATGCCGGTCATCACCTCGAAGAACGTCAGCGGGTGCTCCTGCTCGGCGTCGACGACGTCCAGGTACGGCGCGATCTCCGCGTACGCCTCGACGAAGCGCTCCTCGCTGATCGGCTCACCGTCCAGCGTGATCCGCTCGCGTACCGACTCCAGGTGCGGGCTGGTGAACCGGCCGGTCCGCAGCCCAGCCTCGCGCAGCAGCGTGTCGATCATCCGGGCCGTGGACGTCTTGCCGTTGGTCCCCGTCAGGTGCACCACCGGGTAGGCCTTCTGGGGGTCGCCGAGCAGCTCGACGAGCCGCCGAACCCGGTCCAGGGAAGGCTCGATCTTGTGCTCCGGCCAGCGCGCCTGGAGCAGGGCCGACACGTCGGCGTAAGAGAGGTCACTCATCAGAACCCTAAGTCTAGGTGGGGGCTGTGGATAAGCGTTCGGAGCACCCCTTGACAACCACTACGATTGTGCGCATGAGCCAGACGTCCCGTGTTCCAGACAAGCCCACCCTCGAAGGCCTCGAGGAGAAGTGGGCTGCCGTATGGAAGGAGCAGCAGACCTACGCCTTCGACCGCACCGCGGAGCGGGCCGACGTGTTCTCGATCGACACGCCGCCGCCGACGGTCTCGGGGTCACTGCACGTCGGGCACATCTTCAGCTACACCCACACCGACCTGGTCGCGCGCTTCCAGCGGATGCGCGGGAAGAAGGTCTTCTACCCGATCGGCTGGGACGACAACGGCCTGCCGACCGAGCGCCGCGTCCAGAACTACTACGGCGTCAAGTGCGACCCCTCCATGCCCTACGACCCGGACTTCACCCCGCCGGCCAAGCCGGACCCGAAGAAGCAGGTCCCGATCGCCCGGCAGAACTTCGTCGAGCTGTGCGGTGAGCTCACCCACATCGACGAGCAGGCGTTCGAGTCGATGTGGCGGACGGTCGGCCTGAGCGTCGACTGGGACCACCTCTACACGACGATCTCCGAGGACTCCCGGCGTACGTCGCAGCGCGCCTTCCTGCGGAACTTCGCCCGCGGCGAGGCATATCTCGCTGAGGCGCCGACCGTCTGGGACGTCACGTTCCAGACCGCGGTCGCGCAGGCCGAGATGGAGGCCCGGCCGTATCCGGGCGCCTACCACCGGATCGCGTTCCACGGCGCCGACGGCCCGATCTACATCGAGACCACCCGGCCCGAGCTGATCCCGGCCTGCGTCGCGCTGATCGCCCACCCCGACGACGACCGGTACAAGCACTTGTTCGGGACGACCGCGAAGTCGCCGCTGTTCGGGGTCGAGGTCCCGATCCTCGCCCACCCGGCCGCCGAGATGGACAAGGGCGCCGGTATCGCGATGTGCTGCACCTTCGGCGATCAGACCGACATCCAGTGGTGGCGCGAGCTGCAACTGCCGGTCCGGACCGTCATCGGCCGCGACGGCCGGTTCCTGCGCGAGACCCCGGCCTGGCTCGAGGACTCCGCCGAGCTGTACGGCGAGCTGGCCGGCAAGACCGTTTTCAGCGCCCGCGAGCTGATCGTCCAGAAGCTGCGCGAGAGCGGCGAGATGGACGGCGAGCCGAAGCCCACCGAGCGGATGGCGAACTTCTACGAGAACGGCGACAAGCCGCTCGAGATCGTCTCCACCCGGCAGTGGTACATCACCAACGGCGGCCGCGACGACGCGCTCAAGCAGGAGTTCATCGAGCGCGGCGAGGAGCTCGCCTGGGTCCCGGAGCACATGCGCCACCGCTACCTGAACTGGGTCGAGGGGCTGAACGGTGACTGGCTGATCTCCCGCCAGCGGTACTTCGGCGTCCCGTTCCCGGTCTGGTATCCGCTGGACGCCGACGGCGAGCCCGACTACGCGCACCCTCTGATGCCGTCCGAGGCCGAGCTGCCGATCGACCCGACCTCACAGGCACCGCGGGGGTACGACGAGTCCCAGCGCGGCAAGCCGGGTGGGTTCGAGGCCGACCCGGATGTGATGGACACCTGGGCGACGTCGTCGCTCACCCCGCATATCGCCTGCGGCTGGGAGCGCGACGACGACCTGTTCCGGCGTACGTTCCCGATGGACCTGAACACGCACGCGCACGAGATCATCCGGACCTGGCTGTTCTCCCGTGTCGTCCGGGCCCACTTCGAGAACGGCACGCTGCCGTGGGCGCGGTCGATGATCTCCGGGTTCGTCGTCGACCCGGACCGGAAGAAGATGTCGAAGTCCAAGGGCAACGCGGTCGTCCCGACCGAGATCCTGGACAAGTTCGGCGCGGACGCGGTCCGGTGGCGCGCGGCGATGGCTCGGCCGGGGATGGACTCGCCGTTCGACGAGTCGCAGATGAAGGTCGGGCGGCGGCTCGCGATCAAGGTCCTGAACGCGTCGAAGTTCGTTCTCGGATTCGGCGCGACGACGGTCGACACCTCCGCGGTCACCGAGCCGGTCGACCTGGCGATGCTGCAGCAACTGCGGGCGATCGTCGCGGACGCCACGGCGGCCTTCGAGCGGTTCGACTACACCGGCGCGCTGGAGGTCACCGAGCGGTTCTTCTGGACCTTCTGCGACGACTATGTCGAGCTGGTCAAGGAGCGGGCGTACGGCGGTCAGGGTGACGCCGCCGCAGCTTCCGCGAAGGCGGCGCTCGCGGTCGCGTTGTCGGTCCAGCTGCGGCTGCTCGCGCCGTACCTGCCGTTCGCGACCGAGGAGGTCTGGTCGTGGTGGCAGGAGGGCTCGATCCACCTGACCAGCTGGCCGGAGCCGGATGTCGATCTCGCGGTTGCCGCGCAGGAGCCTGAGGTTCTGGACGCGGTCTCGGAGGTTCTCGCGGGGATCCGCGGGGCGAAGTCCGAGGCGCAGGTCTCGATGAAGACCGAGGTCAGCAAGGTCGAGGTCACCGGTCCGGCCGCGCGGCTGGAGCTGGCCGAGCGGGCCGAGCCGGACCTGCGGGCCGCGGGCCGGATCACCGGCGAGATCGTCTGGCACGCGGACGACTCCGACGCGGTGAAGGTCGTCGCAGCGCTCTGAGCACTTTCCCGGTGCCCGTCTCCTGCCCGAGGCGGGCACCGGCGCTTGTCGCGAAGCCCGTTACTGCCGGAGGCGGGCACCGGCGCTTGTCGCGAAGCCCGTCTCCTGCTGGACGCGGGCACCGGTGCTCGTCGCGGAGCCCGTCTACTGCTGGACGCGGCACCGGTGCTTGTCGCGAAGCCCGTCTACTGCTGGCCGCGGGCACCGGCGCTTGTCGCGAAGCCCGTCTACTGCTGGACGCGGGCACCGGTGCTTGTCGCGGAACGGCTACCCTGCGAGACCGGTTTGTGCTGATGTGGAAGCATCGGGTCCGAACCCCGTGACCGAACGTCCGAGGAGCCAACCCATGAGCGACCCCACCACCCCGGCGGATCCGAGGCCGACGGAGGAGGCCGTCACCACGGCCGACGCCGGCGCGGACACCGCCGAGCTGGCCGCCGTCCCGGCCGCGGCCGAGAAACCCGCTGGGGCCGAGAAGTCCACTGGGACCGCGAACTCTGCTGGGACCGCGAACTCTGCTGAGGCCGCGAAGTCTGCTGGGACCGAGACGTCCGCTGGGACCACGAACTCTGCTGGGACCGAGACGTCCGCTGGGACCACGAACTCTGCTGGGACCGAGACGTCCGCTGGGACCACGAACTCTGCAGGGGCCGAGAAATCCGCTGGGGCCGCGAGCTCTGCTGGGAAGCCTGCCGGGACCGCGAAACCTGCTGGCGCCGAGAGATCTGCTGGGTCCGAGGCTGGTGGGGAAGGGCCTGGGGATACGAAGGTTGATGTCGCGAGCGAGCCGCCGAAGAGGCAGTGGTGGCGGCGGATCAAGCTCCGGGGGCCGTGGCTCACGGTCGGCGCGGCGGTCGTCATCCTGATCGTGCTGGCGTTGCTCGGGTACATCTGGGGTCTCGGGCCGCTCAACCGGTTGAACACCGAGCGCGGGATCACCCCGCCGGCGAAGCTGGCGGGGCTCGACCGGATCACCGACAAGACGATCCGTGACCAGGCCGGCCTCGACCAGACCCGGGAGGCGTTGAGCCGGATCAACAACGGCAAGCAAGTGACGGTCGAGGCCTACGGGAGCCTCGACGGCAACCGCCTTTTCGTGATCATCGCGCTGCGCGGCAAGGTCGACATCGACAAGACCGTCGCCGACTCCGGCGCGACGCCGGACAAGATCAAGAAGATCGGCAGCTCCACCTGCGTCGAGTCGTCCGGCAACCTGCCGACCCAGTGCTACCGCGGCTCCAACACCCTCACGGTCATCGCCCAGTCCGCGAACGAAGGCGTGAACGTCGACCAGGTCGAGCCGGTCGCCGAAGAAGCCTTCAAAGCCATGCGCTGACCGGCGCTGACCGGCGCTGCCAGGCACTGACAGGCACTGACCGGCGCTGATTCAGGCCAGCAGTCCCGCGATCAGGATCATGACCGGGATCGACAGCAGCGTGCTCAGCAGGACGGCACTCCGCGCGAGCGTCCGGCTGCTCCGGTAATGCACGGCGTACACATAGACGTTCTGCGCTGTCGGTAGCGCAGCCAGCAGCGTCGGCGCGAGCAACGCCGTACCGTGCAGGTCGAGCACCCACCGCGCGATCACGTACGCCGTCAGCGGCTGGACGAACGTCTTCAACGCCACCGCGAGCACGACGTCGCGCCGCAAGGTGATCGAGTCCTTCGTCCCCGCGCTCAGGCTCAACCCGTAAGCGATCAACGCAACCGGCACGGCCGCGGCGGCGACGAGGTCGATGGGCCGCATCACGACGTCCGGCAATCGCACGCCCAGCAGCGAGAACAGCAACCCGAGTAAAGACGCCACGGTCAGCGGATTGCGGAACGGTCGCGTCACGATGGTCCGCAGCGACACCCGCCGCCCGCTCCCCTGCCGATCATGGTCCAGGACGGCGAACGCGATCGGCGCCATGATCACGACCTGGAACAAGACGATTGGTGCGACCAACGCACCGTTCCCCAGTACGTACGCCGCGACCGGTACGCCGAGGTTCCCGGCGTTCACGTACGAGGACGCGAGTACGCCGATCGTCGCCTCGGACCGCGTGCGCCGCCAGACCGCGGCCGCGACGACGAGGAACACGAGCTGGACCACGAACAGACTCAGCAGGTTGGTGACCAGCACGACCGAGAAGATCGCCCGGAGATCGGCCCGCGCTACCGTCGTGAACAGCAGCGCCGGCGTCGCCACGAAGAACGCCAGCCGGGACAGAACGAGCTCGTCCTGCGAACGCAGTACGCCGAGAAGGCCGACGACGTACCCGAGCACGGCGACCGCGACCAGCGCGCCGAAGGCACCGACGACGGCGGACATCTCAGGAGCTCAGCAGCTTCGGCACGCTGTGATCGTATAGGAAACCGTTCTCCGCCACGCTGGGCAGCTCACCGCTTGGT
This sequence comes from Kribbella sp. NPDC049584, assembly GCF_040675555.1. Lineage (NCBI taxonomy): Bacteria > Bacillati > Actinomycetota > Actinomycetes > Propionibacteriales > Kribbellaceae > Kribbella > Kribbella sp. NPDC049584. The sequence goes on along the minus strand of NZ_JBFAPF010000002.1, from coordinate 168,461 downwards.
ATCGCTGCGGCAGCTGGTGACGATGCCGGCCATGGTGGCGCTGAACTGCTCGCGATCTGCCGGACTCAGGTCCGCCATCAGTCCGTTCAGCGCCTCACCCACATCCGCGTGGAACGCCTTCGCAGCCCTGCGGCCCGCCTCGGTGAGATTGACCTGGAGCGCCCGCCGGTTGCCCGGGACCGCAGATCGCTCCGCAAGACCGCGCTTCTCGGCGCGATCCATCAGCCCGGTCAGCGCCGCCTTCTCCACGCCGAAGCACGCCGCCAACTCGGCCATCCCGCGCGGGCCGCCGAGCAGCACGCACAGCAGCTTGGCCTGAACGGGCGTCAGGTCGTGCCGGTCGGAGACGCGCGCGTAGATGCCCTGCACCAGCCCGCTCAGCTGGATCAGATTCCCGGCCGCGTCCAACTGATCGAGCGGCGCGATCTCCGTCTCACTCACACCACCACGGTACAGGGCATGTATAGTCAACGATGTGTACAGTTAATGCCATTAACTATCGAGGAGCATCGATGGCTTTCAGCGACCAGGAACTCGAGTACCTGAAGTCCCAGCCCATCGCTCGGCTTGCCACGGTCGGCTCCGACGGTCAGCCGGACGCCGTACCGGTGGGGTTCGAGTACGACGGCACGTACCTCTACATCGGCGGCGTCGACCCGGTGCGCACACGAAAATTCCGCAACGTGCGGTCAGGCAATACCAAGGTCGCCGTGATCCTCGACGACCTCCCGTCGACCGACCCGTGGGTCCCCCGCTACCTGCGCATCTACGGCGAGGCCGAACTGGTCGAGCGCACCGGCCGCTTCGGCCCGGGCAGCTACCTGCGGATCACGCCAACCACCTCCTGGAGCTTCAACCTCGAGGGCAAGCCCTTCACACACGACAACACCGTCACCACCACCCGCACGGATCATGAGACCGTGACCGGATGAGCTTCGACACCCGAGCCGGCACGCGCGGCGCTCGGCAGCCGAACGGCCGCGCTTGGCGCTTGCTGAACAGCTTCGTGGCCCCGGTGATCCGGCGCCGGGGCGGCAGGGTCGTCGGCATCGACATCCTGGTCCTGCACACGATCGGACGCCGGTCCGGTGAGGTTCGGAGAACACCGGTCAGCTGGCTGCCGGCCGCCGACGGCAGCTGGCTGATCATCGCCTCCGCTGCCGGCGCTCCGGGGAACCCGGCGTGGTACTACAACCTGGCCGCACATCCCGACCAGGTCCGCATCGAGGTCGGCAAGAAGACGATCGAGGTCCGTGCGGAGCAGCTCCACGGCGCGGAGCGCGCCGAGGAATGGAAGCGGATCATCGCCGCCGCCCCGCGCTTCGCGGGCTACCAGCTGAAGACCGACCGCGAACTGCCCGTCATCAAGCTGACCGAGCGGCACTGAAAAGTCATCCGGCAGATGCTGAAGCTTGCCGGGAAGCGTCGTCCTGGGACCGGTAGTACGTTGAGCGCATGCGACGACTGCTGTTGTGGGCGGCCGTGCTGGTCAGCACGGCCGCCTGCAGCGGCGGATCCGGGAAGGAGCCTGCCGTGACCGCACCGACCAGCATCACCGTCACGAGTCCGGTCCTCCGCGAAGGAGACACCATCCCGAGCAAATACACCTGCGACGGCAAAGGCACCTCTCCACCACTTGCTTGGACCGGTACGCCCGCCAATGCGAAAGCTCTGGCGCTAGTAGTGGACGACCCCGACGCACCCCGAGGCACCTTCACCCACTGGGTGCTGCTCGATCTCGATTCACGGACAAGTTCGATCGCCGAGGGCACCACGCCGCCCGGCGCGAAGCAGGCGAACAACTCCGCCGGCAAACCGTCGTACTACGGCCCGTGCCCACCGAGCGGCACGCACCACTACCGGTTCACGGTCTACGCGTTGTCCAAGGCAACCAATCTCGCCGACGGCGCCGGCTTCGACGAGGCCCTCGAAGCCATCGACGCGGCCACGATCGCCCGCGGCCGGCTCACCGCTCTGTACAGCCGTTGACCTCCATGTGACGCAGGTCACAGGGAGCGAGTCATTGACGTTCTGACTACGTAGACACATTCTGACTACGCAGTCAGAACACACCCGTGAGAGGCTCATGACCATGGCGAAACCGGAGCGCGGCGACAGCTCGGCGCGGCGTCGTCCGGGGAGCACGGACGTGGCCCGGCTGGCGGGTGTCTCGCAGAAGACCGTTTCCCGGGTGCTCAACGACGAGCCGTATGTGAAGGAGGAGGTCCGGCTCCGGGTCCAGGCGGCCATGCGGGAACTCGGATACCGCCGCAACGACGCCGCCAGGGCGCTGAACTCCGGCCGGACCAAGCGGATCGGGGTGGTCTGCCTCGGTACGGCGCTGTTCGGCCCGTCGACCCAGCTGGTGGCGGTCGAACGCGCACTGCGGACGACCGGTTACTCGGTCACCATCGTGAACACCCTCGAAGGCGACACGATCGCGGACGCGGTCGAGCACCTGCTCGAGCAGGGTGTCGACGGGATCATCCTGTCCGAGCCGATCGACGAGGGCGACGGCGTACCGATCGAGACCGATCTCCCGGTGCTCAGCTTCGGCCGGTTGCCCGGCCTCAGCGCGAAGCCGAGCCTGGTCACCGGCGGCGACAACTTAGGCGCCGGCCGGACCGCGACCGAACACCTGCTCGGCCTCGGGCACCGGACGGTCTGGCATGTCGCCGGCCCCCAGCGCTGGTGGGCCGCCCAGGACCGGCTGGCGGGCTGGCGTCAGGCGCTGGCGGCTGCCGGTGCGCCCGAACCCCCTGTGCTGGAAGGCGATTGGCTGCCTGCTTCCGGCTACGCCGCCGGCCGTGAACTGGCCGCGAATCCCGATGTCACCGCGATCTTCGTCGCCAACGACGACATGGCCATCGGAGTACTGCGTGCGCTCGCCGAGGCCGGCCGTTCGGTCCCCGGGGATGTCAGCGTCGTCGGCTTCGACGACATCCCGTCCGCGGCGTTCCTGACGCCACCCCTCACTACCGTCCCGCAGGACTTCGACATCCACGTCGACCGCGGGATCGCGAACCTGGTCACCGAGATCGAGTCGCCTACCGGCGACCGCTCGCCGCTCCCGGAGCCACCACCGCTCCGGCTCGTCGTCCGTCACTCCACCGCCGCGCCACGTCCGGCGGGCTGATCGCCGCATCACGTCCGGCGCGCAGCGCCGCACCCCTGTCAGGCACGCCGGCCGAGGCCCGTGCCCGGGCACCGCCTTGTCACGACTCGAGGAGTTGTTCGCAGTGTTCATCAACCGAATTCGCCGACGCACAGCCGTCGGAACCGCCCTCGCCCTCGCCGCACTGGCTCTGGCCGCCTGCGGTGGAGGTAACGGGTCATCGTCCGGCAGCGCGAGCCAGGCGCAAGCCGTCAGCCAGTCCGACATCGACAAGGCCATGACCACGCCGACCGACCTCACCTTCTGGACCTGGGTGCCGAACATCCAGAAGGAGGTCGACCTGTTCCAGAAGAAGTACCCGGCGATCAAGGTGAAGGTGGTCAATGCCGGCCAGGGCACACCGCAGTACACCAAGCTGCGCACGGCGCTGAAGGCCGGGACCGGCTTCCCCGACGCGGTCCAGATCGAGTTCCAGTACATCCCGACGTTCGCGCTCACCAAGAGCCTGCTGGACCTTCGTCCGTACGGCGCCGAGGCGCTCAAGGACCAGTTCGTGCCGTGGACCTGGCAACAGGTGGTCGGGTCCGGCGGTCAGGTCTGGGCGGTTCCGCAAGACAGCGGGCCGATGGGGATGCTGTACCGCAAGGACATCTTCGACAAGTACGGCATCGCCGTACCGAAGACGTGGGACGAGTTCGCGGCGGCCGCCCGCAAACTGCACGCGGCAGACCCGAACGTGTCGATGACGAACCTCGCGCAGAGCCAGGCCGGAGTGTGGTTCGGGCTGCTCTGGCAAGCCGGCGTGAAGCCGTTCGAGTCCTCGAGCGCCGACTCGGTCAAGATCGACCTCAACGGCGCCGAGTCCAAGAAGGTCGCGGACTACTGGAGCGGTCTGATCAAGGACGGCTCGGTCTCGGCAGACGCCGACTTCAACGACGCGTGGTACCAGGCGCTGAACCGGGGCAAGTACGCCACCTGGCTCACTGCCGCGTGGGGCCCGGTCTTCCTGGAGGGCAGCGCGAAGGCGACCAGCGGCAAGTGGCGGGCCGCTCCGCTCCCCCAGTGGGACGCCGGCAAGAACGTCTCCGGCAACTGGGGCGGCTCGACGACTGCGGTCGTCCAGGGAACGAAGAACCCGATCGCCGCGGCCAAGCTCGCCGAGTTCATCAACACCGATCCGGAGTCGACCAAGATGTTCGCGACCCAGCAGTTCCTGTTCCCGGTCACGAAGGCGCTGCTGGCGGACAGCTCGTTCGTCGACCGCCCGCTGCCCTTCTACGGCGGCCAGCCGGTCAACAAGCTGTTCGCCGGGATCAGCGACACCGTGGACACGAAGTTCCAGTGGCCGCCGTTCCTGGACCAGACCGTCAGCGACTGGAACGAGACGGTCGGCAAGTCGTTCGCGAACAAGACCGACACCAGCTCAGCACTCGATCAATGGCAGCAACGGACCACGAAGTACGCCCAGAACCAGGGCTTCAAGGTCGACCAATGAGTGTCGACACCGCCGATCGGCGGCTCGGGGCGCGCGCCCCGGGCCGCGGTCAGGGCCATCGGCAACGACGGAAGGGCGTGAGCCACGGCCGGACCGGCTACCTGTTCGTGGCGCCGTTCATGCTGGTGTTCGTCGCCATGCTGATCCTCCCCCTGGCCTACGCGGCGTACCTCAGCCTCTTCCAGGAGCGGTTGATCGGCGGGACGGTCTTCGCCGGGATCGGCAACTACACTCGCGCGCTCACCGATCCGCGGCTCTTGCACGGTGTGGGCCGGGTTGCGTTGTTCTTCCTGATCCAGGTCCCGATCATGCTCGTGATCGCGCTGCTGGCGGCGTTGGCCATCGACAGCGGCCTGCTGCGCGCCGCGAAGGTGTTCCGGTTGGGCATCTTCCTGCCGTACGCCGTGCCGAGCGTCGTCGCGGCACTCATGTGGGGCTATCTGTACGGCCGCGACTTCGGCCCGTTCGCGCAGCTCGCCGACAAGGTCGGAGCGGCCGCACCGAAGTTCCTCACCCCCGATTGGATGCTCGGCTCCCTCGCGAACGTCGTCACCTGGGAGTTCACCGGCTACAACATGATCATCCTGTACGCCGCTCTGCGCGCGGTCCCGCACGACCTGTACGAGGCCGCGGCCGTCGACGGCGCGGGCGCGATCCGGACCGCGTGGAGCATCAAGATCCCGGCGCTGCGGCCCGCTCTCCTGATCTGCGTGATCTTCTCGGTCATCGGCAGCTTCCAGCTGTTCAACGAGCCCCAGCTGATGCAGCGGCTGGCGCCGAGTGTGATCGACAGCGGATACACGCCCAACCTCTACGCCTACACGCTCGCCTTCACCGGCCAGGAGGTGAACTACGCCGCCGCGGTCTCGTTCCTGCTCGGCGCGGTCATCGTCATCGCGTCGTACGCCGTCCTGTTCATCACCACCAGAAGGAGCCGAGCATGACCGGTCGCCGCAGCACCGCGCTGACCATCGGCATGGCGGTCCTGCTGATCTACTTCCTGCTACCGCTGTTCTGGCTGTTCGTCGCGTCCACCAAGACGGTCGGCGACCTGTTCTCGAGCTTCGGCCTGTGGTTCGCGCACGACATCTCCCTGTTCTCGAACATCAAACAGACCGTGACGAACGACGGATGGGTCTTCACCCGCTGGATGGGCAACACCGTCTTCTACGCGGTGGTGAGTGCCGGTGGGGCCGCGTTCCTGTGTGCTCTTGGCGGATATGGTTTCGCCAAGTACCGGTTCCGCGGGAACGGCGCGATGTTCGGGGCCGTGCTCGGCGCGATCATGGTGCCGACCACTGCCCTCGCGATCCCGACGTATCTGTTGTTCAGCAAGGCCGGGCTGGTGAACACGCCGCTGGCGATCATCCTGCCGTCGCTGGTGAGCCCGTTCGGGCTGTACCTGATGCGGATCTATGCGCAGGACGCCGTACCGGACGGCATCATCGAGGCGGCCCGGATCGACGGCGCCGGTGAGTTCCGGATCTTCTTCCAGGTCGCACTCCGGATGCTCGCACCGGGGATTGTCACCGTGCTGCTGTTCACGCTGGTCGCAACCTGGAACAACTACTTCCTGCCGCTGATCATGCTCAACAACCCGGATCTGTATCCGATCACCGTGGGGCTGGCCGCGTGGTCGTCCCAGGCCAGCGCCGGCGGCGGCACGACCGGAGCCGTGCTCTCGCTGGTCATCGCCGGCTCGTTCCTGTCCGTACTACCGCTGATCGCCGCCTTCCTCCTGCTGCAGCGATACTGGCAGTCCGGGCTGGCCGCCGGCGGCGTCAAGGCCTGATTCCCTTCTATTATTGGAGAAAGCGTGCACGAGCGTGTGCTCTTCGGAGCTGCGTACTACCACGAATACCAGCCCAACGACCGCCTCGAGCGGGATCTCGACCTGATGGCCGCGGCGCGGTTCTCGGTGATCCGGGTCGGCGAATCCGTCTGGTCGACCTGGGAGCCGGAGAACGGCCACTTCGACCTCGACTGGCTGCAACCCGTCCTCGACGGCGCGCACCTGCGCGGTATCGCGGTCGTCCTCGGCACTCCGACGTATGCCGTGCCGCCGTGGCTGGTGCGGTTGTATCCGGAGATCACCGGCGAGCGGAAGACAGGTCAGCGGATCGGCTGGGGCGCGCGGCAGGAGGTGGACTTCACCCATCCCGGCTTCCGGTTCCACGCCGAGCGGGTGATCCGGAAGATCGCCGACCGGTATGCCGGGCACCCGGCGGTGATCGGGTTCCAGGTCGACAACGAACCGGGGAACGAGCTGCTGCACAACCACGGCGTCTTCCAGCGCTTCGTGGACAGCCTCCGGCACAAGTACGGCGACGTCCAGAGCCTGAACGACGCCTGGGGTCTCGTCTACTGGTCGCACCGCCTGTCGGACTGGGCCGACCTGTGGACTCCCGATGGCAACGTCCAGCCGCAGTACGACGTGGCGTGGCGGCAGTTCCAGGCAGATCAGACAACGGAGTTCATCGGCTGGCAGGCCGACATCGTCCGCGAGTACTCGCGGCCGGACCAGTTCGTCACCACGTGCATCGCCTACGATCGCCCGGCCGTCGCCGACGACGAGCTGGTACGGCGTCTGGACGTCACCACCGGCAACGCGTACTACGCGATGCAGGACGGCCTGCTGCACCCACCTCACGGTCCGGCGCGGCAGGGCTGGACCACGAGTGGCACCTGGGCGCTCTACCTCAGTGCAGACCGGATGTACTCGTCCCAGCAGCGGCCGTTTCTCGTCACGGAGACCAACGCGCAGTCCATCGGGTCCCCGTGGAGCAACCATCCGGCGTACGACGGCCAGTGGCGCCAGGCAGCCTGGGCTCTGGTGTCTCGTGGCGCCACGATGATCGAGTACTGGCATTGGCACACACTGCACTTCGGTGCCGAGACCTATTGGGGTGGAGTCCTTCCCCACAGTGGCGAACCGGGCCGGGTCTACCGGGAGATCGCACAGCTGGGTGCGGACTTCGAGGCCGCCGGCTCACTGGTTGCCGGCATCACCCCGGACAGCGACGTGACGATGCTGTACTCGCTGCCGAGCAAGTGGCTGATGCAGAAGTATCCGGCACTCGCGCAGGAGGACGGCGGCCCGGACGAGCGCTCGTACCACGGATTCTTCGATCCCTTCTATCGTGGGGCTTTCGACGCCGGCCTCCAGGTCCGGATCCTGCACACGAGCCAGTTCACGGGCTCGGTCCAGGAGCACCCGATTCTCGTCGTCCCGGCGCTCTACCTGGCCGACGACGACCTGCTGGACCGGTTGGTCGCGTACGCCGAGGCCGGCGGGCACCTCGTCGTCGGACCACGCACGGGGTACGCCGACCAGGAGGCGCGAGTACGCACCGACATCCAGCCCGCCAGGCTGTCGGCCGCAGCCGGTGTCCGGTACGACGAGTACAGCAATCTCGAGGCGGACCTGTCCGTTCAGGGTGCCGGCCTAGAGCTCGGGGACGATGCTGCCGCAACTCGCTGGGTAGACGGGCTTCAGCTCGACGGCGCTGAGGTCCTGGTCGGCTATGACGATCCGCACTTCTCCAGATGGCCGGCGATCACCACGCGGGCCTACGGATCCGGCCGGATCACGTACGTCGGCACAGTCCCCAATCCGGCACTCGCCGCAGACCTGTTCCGCTGGATCAAGCCCGACTCATGGTCCGAGCGGCCGAGCAGTGTGACCGTGACGTCCGCGACCGCTGCGGGCGGACGGCGGCTCCGGTTCGTCCACAACTGGTCGTGGGACAGCGTCGACCTCAAGATCCCCGGTCCGGCCCGCGACGTGCTCGCGGACCGGCCCACGAACGGCAAGCTCGAGCTCGGGCCGTGGGATGTTCGCGTCCTGGTCGAGGATCAGTAGCCGTAGCCGCCGCCACCGCCGGATGAGCTGGACGGAGCCTGGGTGGGCGCCGCTGCCGTCGTGGTAGCGGCGTGCCAGGTGAAGCTCATGCCGGAGAACGAGTCGGTGACGTTGTTGCCCTGGGCCTTGCCGGCGCCGGTGTCGAGTTTGAAGGTGTACAGCGGTTTGCCCTGGAAGGTGAGCTGGTCGGCGCTGGTGTCGGAGCGCTTCATGACGCCCAGACCGGGGACCGCCTTCGCGTCGGCCGCGGTACCCGTGGCCGGCATCCAGAAGCTCAGGCAGTTGGCGGTGCACTTGATCATCCCGCCGGCCTCCTGGTCGGCGAAGTACAGCGTCTTCCCGGACGAGTCGACCAGAGTCTGACCGACTCCGCTCACGTTCTGGACCGAAACCGCGGCTCCTGTCGCAGCCCCGCCGCTACTTGTCTGAGCGGTGTTGTCGCTGCCGCACGCGGCCAGCGTTCCGACCGCGGCCACGGTTGCTCCTAGCAACAATATTGTCGTTTTCATCAGTAGCTCCTTTCACCGGCAGATACGTGCGACAGCGCCGACCGGTTCAGTTGAACCTCGTACGGCTCCGCTGCGTAGTTCTGAGGTGTGGATGACGACACGGTGGTCCGCGCGTTGTACGACAGGTACCGGCGGCCGCTCTACGGCTATGTCCTGCGCTCGGTGGGCGGCGACCGTCAGTACGCCGAGGACATCGTGCAGGAGACGATGGCGCGCGCCTGGGCGCACGCGTCGGAGCTGGACCCGGACCGGGCCGGTCGCTGGCTGTTCACGGTCGCCCGCAATCTGGTGATCTCCGGCCACCGCAAACAGGCGGCCCGGGTGACCGAAGTACCGATCGACGACCGTGAGTTCGCCGCACTCGGCGACGACATCGATCACGTGCTGCAGGTCTGGCAGGTGATCGAGGTCATGCGCGGACTGAGCCACGACCATCGGCAGGTGATCGTCGAACTGTTCTACAAGCGACAGACCGTCAACGAGGCAGCGGCGGTGCTCGGCGTACCGCCGGGGACGGTGAAGTCGCGAAGCTATTACGCCCTGCACGCACTTCGTGCGGCGCTGGAAGAACGAGGAGTGACCGGCTCATGACGTGCCCGGAGACGATGTCGATCGGCGCCTATGTGCTCGGTGCGTTGGATGCTTCCGAGCGTCGTGGGACCGAGGCGCATCTCGCGACCTGTGCGAGCTGCCGGGAGACGCTGCTGCAGTTCGCCCATCTGCCGGGTCTCCTGCACGCCGTACCGGTCGAAGAGATCGAGACGGAGCAGCCAGAGCCGGCGCCGCTCATGCTCACGAAGAGGAAGCGGCCGAGGCGTCTCCGCTGGGTGCTGGCGGCGGCATCGGCAGCCGTGGCCGGCGGTGTGCTCGGCTTCGGTCTGGTGTCTGCTCCGGCCTCGGCTACCTGGACGGCGACAGACGGAGTGGGCGGCATCGACACCACTGCCAAGCTGACCAGTCACGGCTGGGGTACGGACATCCAGCTGAAGCTGAAGGACCTCCAGCCGTACGAGCGCTGCACGCTGGTCGTCCACAGTCGCAACGGCACCACCGAGACAACCGGCTGGTGGGCCGTGAACCGCAGCAGCCAGGCACAGGTCCCAGCCAGTACGTCGATCCCGCTGCAGGACATCGTCGGGCTCGACGTGGTTGCGGCCGGGGACAAGGTGCTCAGCACCCTGTCCCCGACCTCGCACTGAATCACCAACTGTTGTTGGAGATCCCCGTGCCCAGGATGACCTGGTCGTACGTGTTGCCGTCGTTGTCGTCGGTGTAGACGACAGCCACTTCGGCGTACGGCGAGACAGCCACCGTCATCTGCTCTTGCCGACCAACTGTGGCCGAACTCAGCCGCTGCGCCGACAGCCGTCCTGTGTCCGTGCCGTCCGTCCCGAAGCCACGGATCCACACGTCGAGATCCGTGGCCTGGACCGTCCAGCCCACCACGGTCTGCGCTTGGTCATCGATCCCGATCGACGGCTCAGTACCCGCGGCCGCAGCCTGTACGTCGGCATAGCGGGCGGTGCCCGCTGAGTCGAACGAGCGCGTGCTGAGCGCCGTACCCGATTGCCATGCGACCGCGAAGTCGCCGTTGAAGTTGGCTGCGACAACTGCGTGCGTCTGCTGGCCGGTCGTCGTGGCGTTGGCGACCCGGCGGGACAGGCTGGCTGCACCGTTGGTCCGACCAAGACGGATCAGTCCGATGTTGTAGTCACCGTTGGCGTCGCCGTCTTCGTCCCAGACGACTACCGCGTCGCCGGACGCCGAAACCGCCACGTCCGGGTTGTGGTGCTGACCGGTCGTCTGCGAGGCGGTGACCTCCCACGCGCGCGTGGTCGGTCCGGTGTAGCCGGCTGCCTTCACGGTGGCCGGCGTACCGGTCTGGATGTCCTCCCACACAACTGAGAACGAGACTGCGGCAGTCGACGGCGCACCGTCCGGGTCCACAGCAACCCGCGGGTTGATCTGCTGGCCGGTGGCGCTCGTGTTGGCGTTGCCAGACGCTGTCACGGTGCCGGCGGTGTCCAGGACGCGGTACGGGATGTTGTAGAAGCCATTGCCGTCCGGGTCGTCCTGCCACACCACGACTGCATTGCCCTTGTCGTCCAGACCGACGTCCGGGTGCAAGTGCCGCCAGTTGGTCACTCCGCTGTCGCCACCCGCGGAGAGCTTCTTCTCGTACACAGCGGTTCCGTTGTGGAACAGCCGGACCCAGATGTCGCTGTGGACGTTGTCGGTCGCGTTGTCGGTGTCGCGGTCGTCCTCCCACGCCACAGCGACATACCCGTTCCGGTTGATCGCAATGGACGCGTTGTCCTGGTCGCCGGTCGACACGCTGTTCGCCGTGACCCAGGTGGGTGCGGCAACGTGGGCATCAGCAGGGATGGCAGTGAACGTAAGAGCAGCCGCAGCAAGTGCAGTAATAAGTAGCGTCTTCATGAGTCACACCGCCTGCAGTCCGGGCTGGCCCTCTTCGATCACGAACGACTTCGCAGTAGCCGCGGCGGCGCCGTGCTCGGACACCTTCGCGACGTTGCGGAAGTCGGCCCGCAGCTCGGTCGGACTGACTGTCGCGCGGATGTAGCCACGCCGGTTGTTGTAGAACTTCAGCCACGGATTCGTACCGACGTCGGGGATCGTCGTCGCTCCGTCGCCGTCACCGCTCGAGGTGACCGAGCTGGTGACGAGCTCGGTGCCGATGGTCGCCGAGTTCGCGTTGTTGTAGTCGGCCTTGAGGTCGTTGGCCCACGCCCGGTGCACATCTCCGGTGAGTACGACGGGATTGCGGACCGACCGATCCACCCAGCCCTGCTGGATCCGCGCCCGCGAAGCGCGGTACCCGTCCCAGGAGTCCATGCTGGCGCCGGTCGAGTTGAACCGGCGGGCGAAGAACACCTGCTGGCCGATGATGTCCCACGTACCGAGGTGCTGTCCCAGACCGTCCAGCAGCCACGTCTCCTGCGGGTTGCCGGGCAGACTGCGGCTGGCCAGATCGGCGTCCGAGCACAGCTGCCAGCCGTCACCACATGCCTGGTCGTTGCGGTACTGGCGGGTGTCGAGCATGTGGAACGTCGCCAAACTCCCCCACCGCAGCCGCCGGTAAAGCTGGATGCTGTTGCCGCTGTTCACCTGAGCTGGCCGCAGCGGCATGTTCTCGTAGTACGCCTGGTACGCCGCCGAACGTCGCGCGGTCCACTGCGCCGCGGTCAGCGCGGGAGTGTTGTTCTCACGCACCGTGCCGGCGTAGTTGTTCTCCACCTCGTGGTCATCCGGTACGACGATCCACGGTGCGACCGCGTGCGCAGCCTGTAGGTCCGGGTCCGTCTTGTACTGCGCGTACCGGCGGCGGTAGTCCGCGAGCGACACGATCTCGTTGCCGAGGTGGAGACGCGGGCGGCCCGTCGTCGGACCGTACTCGTAGATGTAGTCGCCGAGGTGCAGGATGACCCCCGGGTTCTCTTCGGCCATCCGGCGGTAGACGGTGAAGTACCCCTCCTCGTAGTGCGAGCAGGAGGTGAACGCCATCACGAGGTCTCGTCCGGCGGCGCCGATCGCGGGCGTGGTGCGGGTCCGGCCGACGGGCGAGATGTGGCCCTGGGCACGGAATCGGTAGAAGTAGTCGGAGTCCGGGTTGAGGCCGCCGGCGATGGCGTGCACCGAGTGCGCGGCGGCGTACTGGGCAGTGACTGTGCCGGACGCGACCAGGGTGCTGAAGGTGTCGGTGGTCGACACCTGCCAGTCCACGGCGACGTCGGCGTTCGCCATCCCGCCCTGGCCGTCGGCGTTGGTCGGCGACGGGGCCAGGCGGGTCCACAGCACGACGCTGCTCGCGTCCGGCTCACCGGAGGCGATACCGAGCTGGAACGGGTACGGGACGGCGGCGGTGGCGGTGATCACCGAGGACTGGGCGGCGGCCGGGAGGGCGCCGACACCAGCCGCGGCGAGTCCGCCGAGAACAAGGGTCCTGCGACTGATTGGGCTCATGAGCCTCACCTTCACGGGTACTCAGGGCGGCAGGCCCCCGGAATAGTCGAACGCTCGGTGACCATCCGGGAACCTTGAGTGTGTGCGGTGCTTCATGCCCATGATTGCGCAGCTTTCGTAACTTTCCTACAGCATGAGGATGAGCAAAACCGCGGCAGGAATGCCTTCCATGAGCGCGTTCAGCCACAGACGCCGCTCGGTCACGACCAGCACGACGGCCAGGAAGGTGTGCTGCGCCGCGGTGAAGGTCACCAGCGCCTCGCCCGCCGACTCGTGCCCGTTGGCCGCGAGAATCACGCCGATCACCAGGGCGGCCGCGGTCGTCAGGTTGTACCAGCCCACATTCACGGTCCACAGCCGGACCGCGTCGAAGTCGGTCGGCTTGGTGAGGAACAGCGGATACAGCCTCGGATGCCGGTAGAGGATCGACTCCATCACGAACACCACGGTCAGCATTACCGCGATGAAGATCGCCAGCACCTGCGCCGCCGTACTCATGCGAGCGAGACCCCGTGACGAGCGGAAACCTCGCCCAGAGCGGCGTAGTCGGTCGGGTCGGCAGCCGCCAGCTCCGCGAAGAAGGCGCCCATCCGGCCGGACTGGCTGACGGTGAGGAACTTCGCCGACGGCGTCAGCACCGAGAAGGTGTTCAGCGTGCCGGCCGGGATACTGATCGACGACCCCGGGCCGAGGTCGTAGCCCTGATCGCCCGCCTGGACGAGGATCCGGCCCTGCAGCACGTAGAACGCCTTGCTCCAGGACTCGCTGTGCGGCGGGGCGGCGTCGCCGCGGGGCGCATCGATCTCGAAGAGCTCGTACTGCCCGTCGGTGTGCTCGGCGCCGATCTTGACGGTCACGGTCGCATCCGGAGCGGCGTGCTCGACCCCGCTGCCGGCATTGCTCAGATGCACTGATTCGGTCATGGCTGCGACGCTAGGTTGCAGCGAACCCTGCCGAAATCCCGTGCGGCTGGGCTCGGGAGCTGACCGGAATCCCCACATTTCCGGGATAGTCGGCCCGGGTACGGCGGCGCATACTGAGCGCATGTGGGAGGGCCAGGCACGGGCCGCACGCCGGGACATCGCGGCACTGGCGACGTCGGGGATGGGCGTCGTCGACCTGCACGCGGCCGCGATCGAGGTGGTCGAGCGGGTGGTCGGCAGCGAGCTGACCTGCTGGGCCGGCCTGGATCCGGGCACGCTCGTGATCAGTTCGATGACCAGCGGGCAGGCGCGCATCCCTTCGGAGTACGAGCCGAGGCTCGCGGAGACGGAGTACGCCGGCAGCGTGCCGAACTCGTTCGCGGAGCTGGCCCGGAGTGACCGCCGGGTCGCGCGGCTGTCCGACCTGCCGTACCGCGAGGTCGTCGGGCACCGGCGGCTGAACGAGGTGTGGCGGCCGCTCGGGATCGAGCACGAGGTGCGGACCACGTTCACCGTCGACGGGGACTGCTGGGGTGCGGCCGGGTTCGTGCGGAGCGGGTCCGACTTCAGCGATCGTGAGATGGAGTTCCTCGGGTCGGTGGCGCCGGTGATCGGCGCGGCGACGCGGGTCGCCGTACGGACGGACGCGCACGGGTACCGCGGAGGGGTCGGCCCGTCGATCGTCGTCACCGGGCCGAACGGCGAACCTCGGGCGATCACCGCGGCCGCGCAGACCTGGCAGGACGAGCTGAACGAGATCGCGCCCGGGCGGTTCGACGTACTGCTGCGCGCGGTCGTCACCGGCGCCCAGGTGGCGGCCGGCGGGACGTTCCAGGCGCGCGTGCAGACGGCGTCGGGCGGCTGGGTCGTCTTGCAGGGCAGCCGGTTGCTCGGGGACAACGACGAGGAGGTCGTGGTCACGATCGAGCCGGCGTCCGGACATCACCTGGTCGGGATGCTGCTGGCGGCGTACGGCCTGACCACGCGCGAGCGGGAGATCTGCCTGGAGGTCATCTCCGGGCACACCACCACCGAGATCGCGGATCGGCTGTCGATCTCGCCGCACACGATCCAGGACCACCTCAAGTCCGCGTTCGCCAAGGTCGGCGTCCGGAGCCGCGGCGAGCTCGTCGCCACACTGCGCCCCGAAGATCTGACGCTCAGGCCGTAACCAGCTGCTTGCGATACGTCCCCGGCGGTACGCCGAAGTCGCGCTTGAACGCTTTCGCGAACGCGAACTCCGACGTGTAGCCGATCTCCTTCGCGACGGTCGCGAGCGGGCGATCGTGATCGCGCAACAGCCGCGCCGCGGTCGTCATCCGCCAGCGGGACAAGTACGTGAGCGGCGGCTCGCCGACCGCCTCGGTGAACCGCCGCGCGAACGCGGCTCGCGACAACCCGACATCGGCAGCAAGATCGGCCACCGTCCACGCCGCGCCGGGCTTCTCGTGGATCAGTTCGAGCGACTGCACGACCGCCGGATCGGTCAGCGCTCGCGCCCAACCGCGATCCGTCGGGCAGTCGTTGTTCTCGAACCAGGCCCGCAGGATCAGGACCAGCAGCGCATCGACGAGCGCCGGTACGACCGCGGCCGCGCCGGGCCGCTGCGCGTCGAGCTCCTCGCCGAGGATGCTGATTGCCGTGTGCAACGTTCGGTGCCGGCCCGGATCCGCCGGCACGACGACCACATCGGGCAGTTTGCTCAGCACCGGGTGGGGACGTTCGCGATCGAGGCGGTACGTCCCGCACAGCAGCAGCGTGCGGGCGCCCTGACCGTGCGGCGGCTCTTCGACCGACGGATCGAAGTCGACGGTCGGTGAGTCCGGATGGTCGACGAGTGTGTGCTGGAGGCCGCGCGGAAGCAGTACCGCGTCGCCCGGCCCGAGCGGGATCGGGTCGCCGTCCGGCGGCAGCAACCACGCCGTACCCTGCAGGACCAGGTGGAACGTGGCACCGAACGAGTGCGCGAACCGCAGTCCCCACGGGCCCCGGACGTCGGTGCGCCCGGACGTGGCCGGACCGGTTTTCATCGCGGAGACGACATCGGCGAGCACATCCATGTCCACCATCATACGCGCGCCCGTCAAGACGATAAGACATAAATCAGCGCTCGACGGACATAGATCCGCTTGCTACAGCTGTCTACTGTCGGTGACAGACATCAACGACTAGGAGTACAGATGAGCATCGTCGTCACCGCAGCAACCGGTCACCTGGGCAACCTCGTCATCGACGAGCTGCTGCAGCGGGTCCCCGCCGACCAGGTCGTCGCGGTCGCGCGGAACGCCGAGAAGGCCGCCCCGATCGCCGAGCGCGGCGTCGAGGTCCGGATCGCCGACTACAACGACCCTGCCGCGCTGGCCAAGGCGTTCGGCGCCGGGGACACGGTGCTGCTGATCTCCGGGCTCGAGCCGAACCGGTTGGACCAGCACAAGTCGATCATCGAGATCGCGAAGGACGCCGGCGTCGCGCGGATCGCGTACACCAGCGCGCTCGGCGGACCTGAGGCCGACTTCGACCTGGCCGCCGATCACCGCGCGACCGAGCAGGCGATCCTCGACTCCGGGCTGCCGTACACGTTCCTCCGCAACGGCTGGTACAACGAGGTCTACACCGACCAGATCGCCGTACAGCTGGAGCACGGTGTGGTCGGCAGCGCCGGCGACGGGCGGATCGGGTCGGCAGCGCGCCGGGACTACGCGGCCGCGGCGGCCGTCGTACTGGCCGGGGACGGCCACGAGAAGAAGGCCTACGAACTGAACGGCGACGTCGCATGGACGCTGACGGAGTACGCCGCCGAGCTCACCCGGCAGTCCGGGAAGAATGTTGCCTACAACAACGTTCCGGCTGAGGCGCATCTGCAGATCCTGATCGGGGCCGGGGTGCCGGAGGGGTTCGCGCCGATCCTCGTAGACGTCGACGCCGCGATCGCGCGCGGCCTGCTCGCCGGCCGCGGCAGCCACCTCACCCGCCTGATCGGCCGCCCCACCACACCGATCGCCGACTCGATCGCTGCCGCCCTCACCGAGTGACCATCAGGTAGCTTCCGTGGTTCGTTGCCTGTAGACGAGAAGGAGGCCGGAGGTCCGCTCTGCAGCGGACTCCGGCCTCCATTCGTCGGGCTCTGTTACGCGCTTTTCTCGCGGCGCTTGGTGCGCTCGATCTGGTCGCGCGGGATCAACGTCGGGTTGACGTTCTCCAGGACGACGTCGCCGGTCACGACGACCTTGGCGACGTCCTCGCGGCTAGGCACCTCGTACATCACGTTGAGGAGAACCTCTTCCATGATCGCCCGCAGACCACGGGCGCCGGTGCCGCGCAGCAGCGCCTGGTCCGCGATCGCCTCGACCGCGTCGTCGCTGAACTCCAGCTCGACGTTGTCGATCTCGAACAGCCGCCGGTACTGCTTGACCAGCGCGTTCTTCGGCTCCGACAGGATCTTGATCAGCGCCTCGCGGTCCAGCGGCGACACCGTCGTGATGACCGGGAGCCGGCCGATGAACTCCGGGATCAGCCCGAACTTGAGCAGGTCCTCCGGCATGACGTCGGCGTACCCACCGAGCTCCTTCGGCTTCTCCGGCTCGCGCGAGGTGTTGAAGCCGAGGGTCTTCTTGCCGACCCGCTGCTCGACCATGTGATCAAGACCGGCGAACGCGCCGCCGACGATGAACAGCACGTTGGTCGTGTCGATCTGGATGAACTCCTGGTGCGGGTGCTTGCGGCCGCCCTGCGGCGGGACACTCGCGGTGGTGCCTTCCAGGATCTTCAGCAGCGCCTGCTGGACGCCCTCACCGGAGACGTCGCGGGTGATCGACGGGTTCTCGCTCTTGCGGGCGATCTTGTCGACCTCGTCGATGTAGATGATCCCGGTCTCGGCCTTCTTGACGTCGTAGTCGGCCGCCTGGATCAGCTTGAGCAGGATGTTCTCGACGTCCTCGCCGACATATCCGGCCTCGGTCAGCGCCGTCGCGTCCGCGATCGCGAACGGGACGTTGAGCATCCGGGCCAGCGTCTGGGCGAGGTAGGTCTTGCCGCAGCCCGTCGGGCCGATCAGCAAGATGTTGGACTTGGCCAGTTCGACGGCCTCGTCCTTCGCGTGCCGGCCCGCGCTCGAGGCGCCCTGACCGTCGCGAACCCGCTTGTAGTGGTTGTACACCGCTACCGCGAGCGCCTTCTTCGCCACGTCCTGTCCGACGACGTACGCGTTGAGGAAGTCGTAGATCTCCCGCGGCTTCGGGAGCTCGGTGAGACCGACCTCGGAGCCCTCGTTCAGCTCCTCCTCGATGATCTCGTTACAGAGATCGATGCATTCGTCGCAGATGTAGACGCCGGGACCGGCGATGAGCTTCTTGACCTGCTTCTGGCTCTTCCCGCAGAACGAGCACTTCAGCAGGTCGCCGCCGTCACCAATGCGTGCCACCGGGACAGATCCCTTCTATGCGCAGTCGGACCGTTTCGACGGTACCCCGTCGCGGGCTAAAAAACCGCGCTCGCCACCGGGTTGTGACTACGCCGGTGGCGAACGCGTCGAGCTCTTGACAGCCCGTCGGCCGGGTCAGACGCCGGCCGGGACCGGGGTCTTGAGGGTCTGCAGGACGTCGTCGATCAGGCCGTACTCGATGGCCTGCTCGGCGGTCAGGAACTTGTCCCGCTCGATGTCCCGGGAGACCTCCTCGCGCGACTTGCCGCTGGCGTCGGCGATCATGGTCTCCAGCAGCGAGCGCAGGCGGAGAATCTCGTTCGCCTGGATCTCGATGTCGGAGGACTGGCCGTAGGTGCCCTCGGTGGCCGGCTGGTGGATGATGATCCGGCTGTTCGGCAGGGCGAGGCGCTTGCCCGGCGTACCGGCCGCGAGCAGCACCGCCGCCGCGGAAGCCGCCTGGCCGAGGCAGACCGTCTGCACATCCGGCTTGATGTAGCGGACGGTGTCGTAGATCGCGGTCAGCGCCGTGAACGAGCCGCCCGGAGAGTTGATGTAGATGCTGATGTCGCGGTCGGAGTCCATCGACTGCAGGCACAGCAGCTGTGCCATCACCGCGTTCGCGATCTCGTCGGTGATCGGCGTGCCGAGGAAGATGATGCGGTCCTCGAACAGCTTCGTGTAGGGATCGATGCGGCGCATGCCGTACGACGTGCGCTCCTCCCACTGCGGGATGAAGTAGTTCATGGTGCGTCCTTAACTGACGGAGTGGGAGATCAGGAGTTCGGGCTGCCCTGGCTCAGCTGGGCGGCGCTGGTGACGACGTGGTCGATGAAGCCGTACTCCTTGGCCGCCTCGGCGGTGAACCAGCGGTCGCGGTCCGCGTCGTTCTCGACCTGCTCGAGCGGCTGGCCGGTGTGCTCGGCGATCAGCTTGAACAGCAGCGCCTTCAGATGCAGCGACTGCTCGGCCTGGATCTTGATGTCGGACGCCGTACCACCCATACCGCCGGACGGCTGGTGCATCATGATCCGCGCGTGCGGCAGCGAGTAGCGCTTGCCCTTCGCGCCGGCGCAGAGCAGGAACTGGCCCATGGAGGCCGCCAGACCCATCCCGACGGTGGCGACGTCGTTGGAGATCCACTGCATGGTGTCGTAGATCGCCATGCCGGAGTCCACCGAGCCACCCGGCGAGTTGATGTACAGCCAGATGTCCGCGCTGGGATCCTGAGCGTTCAGCAGCAGCATCTGCGCGATGATCGCGTTCGAGTTGTCGTCGCGAACCTCGGAGCCCAGGAAGATGATCCGGTTTTTCCGCAGCTCGCGGTAGATGTCGTCGTCTTGTCCGCCGGATCCGTTGCCGCCCGCGGCGGTGGGGCTGGCTGCAAATGTCTCGTTCACGAACCCGACATTACTGGTCGGCGGCGACAGACCTAAGGCTGGGCCGTAGGTGTTCGCTCACGGCGCACCTCACCGCCCGTTTCGTCTGCTGTGAGCGAATTCGGCGCGCTTTTCACCACCCGCACAGGACGACGGACCCCTGCTCGTCGACAGCTGCCTCGTCAGGGACTTCGCGGAGCTCCGGCCGGTCGACCTCGGGCTCCTCCAGCAGCACGGCCACACCGCCTCCTCGCCCGGAAATCGTTTCACCGGCCACGCTAGGCGGTCCAACTGTCGGTTTCCTTGCAGCCGGTTCGCAAAATGCGAACGGCCCGGAACCCCTGCTGGGGTCCCGGGCCGCTACGGCATCGATCAGGCCTTCGCGGGCTCCTCGACCGGGGCCTCGGCGTCGGGCGCCTCGTCGGCGCTCTCCGCCTCCGGGTCGGCGTACGTGCCGTCGGGCTGCAGGGTCTTCAGCTCGACCGTGTTGCCGGACGCATCGGTGACCTTCGCGTTCTCGACCAGGTAGGCGAGCGCCTTGCCGCGGACGACCTCGGACACCAGGCTCGGGACCAGGTTGTTCTCGACCGCGTGCTGCGCGAACTGGTCCGGGCTGACGCCGGAACGCTGCGCGTGCCGGACGATGTGCTCGGTCAGCTCCTGGTCGTTGACACTCAGGTCCTGCTGCTCGGCCACCAGGTCCAGCACGAACTGCGCCTTGATCGCGTCCTCGGAGCGCTTCTTCAGGTCCTCGTCGAACTCTTCCTGGGTCTGCTCCTCACCCTCGAGGAACTGCTCCATCGTCATCCCGGAGTACCCGAGCTGCTGCTCCAGGTTCTCCTTGCGGGCCGCGAGCTCGTCGGTCAGCAGGCCCTCGGGCACCGGCACGTCGACCAGCGTCAGGATCTTCTCCAGCACGGCGTCACGCGCCTCGCCGGCCTGCTCCAGCCGCTTGCCGCGCTCCAGCCGGGTCCGGACGTCGGCGGTCAGCTCCTCCGCGGTGTCGAACTCCGAAGCGGTCTGCGCGAACTCGTCGTCGAGCTCCGGCAGCTCCTGCTCCTTGACCGCGGTCACCGTCACCTCGACGTCGACGTCCTCGCCCTTGAGCGCACCGCCGACCAGCTGGGTCACGAACGTCTTCTTCTCGCCGGCGTTCAGGCCGATGACCGCCTCGTCCAGGCCGTCCAGCAGCTGACCGCTGCCCACCTGGTACGACAGGCCGGTCGCCTGCGCCTCCTCGACCTTCTCGCCGTCCTTGCTGGCCGACAGGTCCAGGGTGATGAAGTCCTTGTCCTGCACCGCGCGCTCGACCGGGTTCAGCGAGCCGAACCGCTGCCGCAGACCCTCGATCTGCTCGTCGACCTCGTCGTCGGAGATCGCGATGTCCTCGACCTGGGCCTCCAGGCCCTCCAGGTCCGGCAGCGTGATCTCCGGGCGGACCTCGACCTCCGCGGAGAACTGCAGGCTCTCCTTGTCGTTGAACTCGGTCACGTCGACCTCGGGCCGGCCGATCGCCTTCACCTGGTTGTCACTCACCGCCTGCGAGTACAGCTTCGGGAGCGCGTCGTTGATCGCCTCCTCGAGCACAGGGCCGCGGCCGACGCGCTGGTCGATGACCTGCGGCGGGATCTTGCCCTTGCGGAAGCCCGGCACCTGGATCTGCTGGGCGATGCTCTTGTACGCCGCGTCGAGGCTCGGCTTGAGCTCCTCGAACGGCACCTCGACAATGAGCTTGACCTTCGTCGGGCTCAAGGACTCGACGGTGCTCTTCACGGTGGCGGTTCTCCTTGATTCGGTGACATTGCAAGCCAGGGCGACAGCCCGGACCGCAGCAGTGCTGCAGGGGGTTTGTCGGGGCGACAGGACTCGAACCTGCGGTCTCCTGCTCCCAAAGCAGGCGCGCTAGCCACTACGCTACGCCCCGCAGTGACCGCACGAGTCTAGTCGACCCGAACCAGTGCTCGCGCCACCACCCCGGCCAATACCGTTTTGAGTCCGACCGGGTCCGTATGGAATCATGTCCGAGCACCGCGGGTGTAGCTCAATGGTAGAGCCCTAGTCTTCCAAACTAGCTACGCGAGTTCGATTCTCGTCACCCGCTCGGGCAGCAGAAGGCCCCCAGCCGCAGGGATTCCGAGGCTGGGGGCCTTCTCTCACGTTGGGGCCAGCTCAGGCCGCCAGCGATTAGTCAGCGATTAGGGACTCGGCACCAGCACCCCGGCCGCGCCGTCCTCGTCATCACCCTTGGTCTCGCGAGCGACTATGTCGTTCAGGCGTGCAGCGATCTCCCGAGCCCGCTCGTCGGTGTTGTGCTGGTAGATGAGCGCCGCCCTCATCGAGCCGTGGCCCATCCGGTGCATCAGCTCCTTGGTCGACGCGCCACTCTTCGAGGCCAGGTGGTTACCCGTGTGACGCAGGTCATGGAAGTGGAACCCGGCAGGCAGCCCCACCTTCTTGACCGTCGCAGTCCACTTCACCGTCGACCGCCAGCTCCCCCGCTTCGGAGTACCGCCACGCGGCCCAGTGAACACAAGGCTGTCCGCGCCCGGCTCGACATGATTCCGAAGGTGCACCCGGAGCTCATCCACCAAGACGGCCGGGATCGGCACTGTGCGGCGACCAGCAGCCGACTTCGGCCCCTTGACGATGAGTTTGCCGCCGTTCAGCTCCGCGATGCTCCGTTGCACCCGGATCTCTGCCTCGTCCAGGTCCACATCCATCCGGCGAAGCGCGATCAGCTCACCCCAGCGCAGGCCGGTCAGCGCAGCGGCCAGGATGAACACGCGGAAGCGCGGACCGATCGCCTCAGCCAGCGCATACACCTGTTTCACCGTCGCAACCGGCCGCTCAGCTCGTGCGGCCGTGTCCGCCCCTTTGATCCGGCACGGGTTCCGCTTGATCCGCTCGTCATCGACAGCCGTCGTCATGATGGCCCGAACCAGCCGGTACGACTTGGCCACGGTGTCAGCCGATCGCCCCGCCTCCTGCAGATCCTTGCGCCACTTGCGGATGGTTTCCGGGCCGATCTTGCCCAGCTCCTTCTTCCCGAGGAAGGGCTCGATGTGCAGCCGGAACAGGATCTTGTACAGCTCCCGCGTGGTCGGGCTCATCTCGTGCTCATCGATCCAGCTCGTCCCGTAGTTGCCGAACGCGATCCGGGCCAGGTCGGGATCGTTCCACTCGCCCCGGATCAGATCCGCCTGTCGGACCGTCAGCCACCGATCGGCCGTGGTCTCGTCTGCGAACGTGTTCGGCGCAAACCGGCGGACACCATCCGGGCCGAGGTAGCTGGCCTGATACCGACCGGACTTCAGCTTGCGGACGTTGCCGAACCGGCGCTTGCCAGGCTTGTTCGCCACTAGGCCGCCCTCCCCCGGGTCACCGGCTCCACCGTGTTCGCCTTGACGTACTCGGTGATTGCCGATTCAGGGATACGGACGTTCCGGCCGACCCGGACGAACCGGATGCGACGTTGCGCGATCAGTCGCCGCGCCATGCGTTCCGACCTCGCACCGAGGTACGGCGCGGCCTGCTCCACTGTCAGCAGTCGTTCCATCGTGATCTCCCAGGTCATGCCGCCGAGTCGGCGGTGTCGGTTGCAGTTGCCGAACAGGCGTCGGCGGGTGGTGCGTTGGCAGCGCGTTGCTTGGCTTGCTCGTACTCGGACCGCCATCGGATGCGTTCCTGAATGCCGCGAGCGAGTACGCCGTGCCAGGTGGGTAGGTCGTCGTCGTTGTTGCGGTCGACGGGCGACCAGATGAACCGGGGTGTGCCGTCCTCGAGCGCGGTGGTCGCGGCGTACCGGTCGGTGTCGTGCATGTCGACGCCAGCAGCGGCGAGGGTCTGCCGGACGACTTCGGCGCGGTCGGCGCGGTGGTCTGAGAGGGTCTTGCCGGTCCACTGACGCGACACGAGGACGCGGCGGCCACCAAGCCCCAGGTGATGCCTGTCGTGAGCCTTGGAGGGGCACCAACCCGGCCGCATGCCCGCTTCGGCGTCCTTGGGCTGCACGCCGAAGCGGAGCCAGTTCGAGCAGGACGGCGAGCAGGGCAGCCACCGGACCTCACGGTGCAGCCGGTCCAGGTGGATCGCTTGCGCGGTGGTGATCGTGTCGTCGTCGCCGTAGGTGTCCGCGATGGACTTGGCGAGGTACTTGGTCAGGTAGCCGATCGCCTTGCCGACCTTCTCGTCAGCGTCGGCGATGATGCCTTGGTAGTCGACCTGGGTCCCGAGTTTGACCACGTGCGCGGGCGTCGCGGCCGGGTCGTCGTCGATCGCGTCGAGAGCCTGTTCCCAGCTCGGCAGCGGTGCGTGCGTATGGGGGTCCAGAAAAGCGCCGGCGTAGTCGTCCCACCGGGGCAGGTCGTCGCCGACGTACACCGGTTCGGAGCACTGCGGCCACCAGAGCTGGTGGTAGGTCGCGGCAGCAACCTCTTTGACGACCTGGCGCGGGATGACGCCCCGGACGGCGGCGTGCAGGTGCGGTGCGAGGCGGTGCTGTGCTTCGACGGTGGCGAAGTACTGGACCTTGTACCCGGCGCAGCGACGCAGGTTCTGCCAGAACCGGTCAACGAGCTTCGGGAAGTGCAGCGCGTCCATCGCGGCCCGGTGATAGTCGTACGACTCGGGATCACGTGGCGTGCCGTCCGGACCGACCTTGCCGTACGACGGAAGAGTCAAGGTGAGGAACATCGACGGCCGGTAGGTGCGCCCGTTCGGAGCGGTGAACGTCGTACCGACGGTGCGGTTGTCCATCGGCACCCGGGGCAGGTCGGGAGCATCCTGGCGGCGGCGGGTCGAGCGGACCCGACGTGCCGATTCGTCCTCCTCTGCGGGAGTTTCCTCGTCGTTCTCGGAGTCCTCTTCGGAGTCGTCATCCGAAGCCGCGGAGACCTCATCGACTAGGTCGGCCGGATCGTCGCTGAGGATCTCGTCGCGGTGCCAGCCCTCGCGACACTGCTGCATCCGAAGCTTGCGCGCACGCTCGGCACACGGCGGGCACTGGCGCTCCTGAGTGGAGCCGCACGGGATCGGCACCACGAGCTGCTCACCGGTCGCAGTGTCGGTCATCCGGGACAGCACGGGCCTGACACAGACGCCGTTGCGGACGGCCAGGTCGTGCAGCACGTCGGGCGCGACCTGGCCCAGGGACGACATCATGACGCTTGCCTCCAGAGGTATTCGGGGAGCAGGGTTGCGCCGTCGAGCGCATCGACAACCTCAGCGCCGTCGACCAGATCCCGAACGAGCACGTCACGTTGCAGCTCGGTGGTACCGCCCCAGACGCCGTACTCCTCCCCGGTCGACAGCGCGTGAGCGAGGCAGGAACGGCGGACCGGGCAGAACCCGCAACGGTCGAGCGCGGCGGCCTTGCCGTTGGTGTCGGTGTCCTCGGGAAACCAGGTGTCGTCAGCAATCGAGCGGCACGCGCCCATGGCTTGCCAGCCGGGTACGACGTGTGCGGCGAGTTCGGCGCGCAGCTCGTCACTCAGGGACGGGACGTCGAACACGAGCTCGATCTGTCCGGGGATCTGTGGGCGCGTCATGCGGCCACCTCCTCAACTGGCCGCACCGACTCGCGAGCGTTGCCACTGGCATCGACTGGGGCGTACCGCTCGACCAGAGCGGCTACGTCGTCGTCGGAGTGGAACGGGAAGCGAACTCGGACCGGTTCAGCCTCACCATCGATGCCGACATAGCCGACTCCCGGCAGCGACTCCGGGATCTCGTCGCAGCGAGCACCACGAGCCCGAGCCCCCTCGGCCAGGACCAACCCGACCTGAGCAGCCTCAGCCACCCGGAGGGCGAGCCGGGTTGGGAACAGGTCGCGGAACGGCAGCACCTCCTTGCGCGGGTCCTGAAGCGCACCGACGACGGTGACACCGGCAGCACGACCCTGCGACAACAGCAGCGACAACGCAGCGGCAATCCGGCGCTTCAGATCCCGATCAGTCACGTACGCAGTCAGCGAAGCCAGCTCGTCGACGACCAGGACGATGAACGGCTCCTCGGTCGTCGGCTTGTGCAGCCGCGAGAACCCGCGCATCTTCGCCTGCCGCGCACGCATCCTCTCCACAGCCTCGTCGAGCACGTCAGCGAACGCGGACTCCCAGCCGACCGTGTCGTCCCCGCCGTAACAGAACTTCGCGAACAACCGCCGCCCAGCGGCCAACTCCATCCCGCCCTTGGGGTCGAGCGCCCAGACCTGGACCAGGCCAGAGCGGATGCCGGGACCGAGCGCGGCGATGATCGACCACAGCACCGAGCCTTTGCCCGCGCCGGTCGCACCCGCGATCAGCAGGTGCGTGCCGAGCAGCCGCAGCCGGTACATCAGCCCGTCCTCACGCAGTGCCACAGTCAGCGCCTTGAAGTCGACCGAATCGGGATGCTCGATCGGCGGAACCAGCTTGGTGAGCGGGTCGTCGACCAGGAACCACAACACGATCTGACGACGGTTGCGTTTGTGCGAGCGGACCCGGCAGTCGGTCGCGCCGAAGGTCTGCGCCAGCCGCTCGGCGACCTCCGCGTAATCGGTGAGCACCTGGCCGGGCAGCAGCCGGACCGTGACCAGGTCAACCCGCCCGGTTGAGCGGACGCGGACGATCTGAGGTACGAACACCGAGTCTTCGGTCAACTTCGCGGTCAGTTTGAGCGTGGTCATGGTCGGTTGCCATAGACCCCGATACACCGCCAGCCGTCGCCACCAGCCACGACAGCGCCAGACGATCCGCTGCGCGAACGACTCCGGCCAGCGCCACCACCACACGAGGCCGAGCAGGACCACAGCAGCCGCAGCAGCAGCGATCCGCCAGGGTCCGTAGACCGTCCAGGCCTTCCACGCCAGCAGCCCCGCGAGCACCGTCCCGGTGGTGCGGGGGTGCCTGATCAGCACGACGGGAAGCCGCACCAGCCAGGACACCAGGACCCACACCAGCCACCACCGCAACCGGATCGCCACGGCCGGAGTACGGAACCGCAGAGGCCCTTCCTTGACCTCGGTCCCCCGGATGCTGAACACGTCTCGTCACCCGCCCTACGCCGCAGGCTTGTTCTGGCCGGGCGCGTTCTTCGGTGCCCGGACACCCGTCGCCCGGAAGGACCACGCCAGACGCGGACGCCCGCCGTTCTCCGCCACGTACGGAGTCGCGGTCAATCCGTCGAACTCGACCGGCGTGAACGGCAGACCGTTCGACGACGGCAACACCGGCTTCTGCGTGGACAGGATCTTGATCGAGAGCTGCCGGTCGGCCTTGCGCGCCTCCGGGTCACCGTCCATCACGTCGACCGACCAGACGTTCAAGCCCGAGTCCTCGTCGACCGAGTACACCGGCCGGTCCTTCGTCGACCGATCGAAGTCGCGCACCTGCGTGACCTCCGATACGGCGTACACACCGTGCGGGAAAACCTCACCGAACTGGATATTGATCTTGCGCGGCATCGCCATGAGTAGATCTCCTTGTATAGGCCCCTAGACAGTGGAAGTCGAGACGGTCTCGAGCGGTGTCTAGGGGGGTATACAGCAAGAATGCCTGACACCGTCGGTCACTGTCAAGGGGTCTAGACGTTACAGAGTGTCGAGACCCCTAGACTTCCGTCATGAGCGATGACGAAGTGGCCCGGATCGCGGCGATTGCGGACCCGGCAGCACGCCTGAGAGCGGCGACCGAGGGCCTATCTGTCGCTCAACAGACCATGACCGAGCTCGCGCGGCTGAGGCGCGCCTTGGTCCAGGACCTGCACAAGCAGGGTTGGAGCTACGCGCAGATCGCGGACGCGGCCGGACTGAGCCGGGGCCGGATTCACCAGGTCCGCCACCAAGGCCCGATGCCCGAGGGCGCGTTCTTCGGTCGGGGAACCGTCCGGATCGCCACACCGCTCAAGCGGGACGAGATCAAGGCACGGCCGGTGGTCGCCGTCGAGGACGTGACTGCATCCCAGCGTCTTGGCGAGCTGGCGCGCTCGCTCGGGTTCGAGGTCGATTACGAACAGATCCCACTCGGCGGTCACATCGACCTGAACCGAGATGGCCTGATCGTCATCTGCGGACCGCGCATCTCGTCTGACGTTGCCGGTGTCCTTGAGACCGACCCGGTCTTGAAGTTCGAGCGTCTTACGGCAGGTTGGGCCGTTCGCGACACCCGCAGCGGCGACGTCTACGCATCGGGCCAGGACGACGAGCCACCCACGGCGTCTGACGTGGCTTACCTCAGCCGCCTACGTCGACCGGACGGCAATGGAGTCGTCATCGTGTTCACCGGCATCCATCCACAAGGCTCGTTGGGGGTGGTCCAGATGCTCACGAACGAGCTGGCTGACTTGCACGAGCAGGCAGGCCCGGGAACCTTCTCAACCCTGCTCCAGGTCGACTACGACCCCGAGACGAACGAACCAACCGAGACACGGCTGATTACGCCGGTCTACCGCCACGAACCCGAGGCCTGACATGCGCGTCACTACTGCGACCGAGCCGGCTCGCCCCGACCGCGACAACGAGGACTTCGTTGCCGCCAGCACTAACACCATCGTTCTCCTCGACGGCGTGGGGACACCGGTTGGTTCCGACGCGGGCTGCCGTCACGGCGTCGCGTGGTACTCCCGGCACCTCGGGACCAGCGTCCTGAATCTCGCGACAGATGCGCCGGAGATCCCGTTAGTCGACGTACTTGAGTTGGGCATCGAACGCGTGGCGGACCTCCACCGCCACTCGTGCGATCTAAGCCACCCAGGTTCACCGTCCGCGACAGTAATCATCGCCAGACAGAACGCTGGCGACCTGGATTACCTCGTACTAGCCGACTCGGTCCTGCTCCTGGAATCAGGCGGCCAAACGCGCTCGATCTGTGACGACCGCGAAGCGCAGGTTGGTCAGCATCACCGGGCGGCGATGGATGCGCTGCCGTCAGGCTCCCCCGCGCATGTTGATGCTCACCGCCAGTACGTCGAGACGCTTCGGAGCTACCGCAATCGCCCCGGTGGATTCTGGGTGGCCAGCTCGGACCCTAGCGCGGCCCGCGAGTCGATCGTCGGCAAAGAGCCTCTAGACCCGCTGACTGCCGTTGTCCTGCTCTCCGATGGTGCGAGCCGCCTCGTCGACCGGTTCGAGCTGGCGACATGGTCGGCGACGGTCGACCTCGCCCGGACGGACGGACCATCGGCGATCATCGACCGGGTCCGTGATGCGGAGCGCAGCGACCCAGACGGTCTCAGATGGCCTCGGGGCAAGACGTACGACGATGCAACCGCCGCGTTCGCTGTGCCCTTGCCGATTTAGGCTCTTATGGATCAAGGGCGCGCCTTCGGCGCGCGGCCCCGGACTGCGGGCGGCGCCAGGGCGCCGTCCTCGCCGGGGCCCAGAAGCAGGACGCTTCCCTGACTACCGACCCCAACCGCCACGAGGCCGCGTACAGGCGTCTGGCCCTGGGTTAGCCCCGTCCCCCCGGCCGCTCGATCGTACGGCCACCACGACCCACATCAAGAGCGCCTACGGCGTCCCTACGGGATCGGCAAGCCGACTCTTGACATGCGCCGCGCTGACCTGTGTTGGCAGCTATCGGGGGGACGGGACCAGAATGGCGTGCTAGCTGACCGACCGAACGGCAGGTGCCTGTGGAGGACGATGACTGGGTGCCCCTCAGTGTGCGTGAGGGGCGCGAGGCTGCTGAGCTGTATGAGGGACCGTTCGAGGGTGTCCCTAACCATCTCCAGAGGGCGCTCTTCAGCTTCTACACGGATGCTGCGAGCGATCTCAGATCACGAATTCAGCTCAAGTTGAGATTGAACGGCCCTCCGGTTGGGCCGGAGAATCTCCTCAATGCAGTAGATGCGGCGCTCCGCCTTGGTTCGCCCGACGACTTCTACGGCGGCGATGGTCTGCACCCGATTGACCGCCTCGAGCGCGACCTGGGAATGGGCGGCTCTGTCTACCGCGTCGGCGAGTCTGGGCTGGAGCGACGCGTAGACGAGACGGCGATCGCGATGTTCGAGGCGAGCTTGTCATCGGCCAGAGCAGTCCATACGCCCAGCGGCTCGGCTGCGAAGCACCTGGCAGAAGCCTGGAGCAAGACGTACGGCATCGATCCTGAACCACCGGTTGCGGTACTCCTGGCCGTCAAGGCAGTCGAAGATGTAGCTGTTCCGCTGGTGATCCCGAACGATCGACAAGGCACGCTCGGGAAGGTCATCAACGCGCTCAAGGCTGAGGACAAATGGGAGTTCCTGCCCGGCCGCGATCGAAGCATCGTTCCAGTGCGTGAGCTCGCGCAATTCATCTGGGCTGCGCCTCTCGACCGACACCCGGGCACGTCTGACTACAGTCAGACCACTCTGGAGCAGGCCGAGGCGATCGTGCACGCGGCGGTCGTGCTCGTGCGGTGGTTCGCTGAGAAGCAGATTGCGCGAAAGCCCGGTCAGTCCTGACGTAGAGGGCTGCCCCGAGCGATTAGTGAGCGATTACGACAGGTCAGCTGGGGTCAATTGGGGTCAGCGGGGGCCCCTGGTTGACGCTCACTACCTGACCGTGAGCGTGCCGTCGACCGATCTTCCAAACTAGCTACGCGAGTTCGATTCTCGTCACCCGCTCGGGCGAGTGGCGAGGCATGCCTGCGGAAAGCGCAGGCCTGCCTCGCCCTCTTGTTTTGTGCGCCTTCGCTTCGCTCGGCGCGGGCGGGGGCTCCGCCACCCGCACCCCCTGGGCCTTCGCTTCGCTCGGCTGCTGGCTCGAGTTCTGCGGTCGGCTCGGCTCCTGGCTCGGGTTTCGTGGTCGGCTCGGGATTCGCTTCGCTCGGCTCCTAGCTCGGGCTTCGCTCGGCTCCTGGCTGGGTTCGCGGCGGCTCGGGGGCTGGCTTGGGTGGGTTACTCGGGGGCTGGCTTGGGTGGGTTAGGGGGCGCGGAGGAAGGCGATGGCGTCTATTGAGGCTGGGGCCGTGCTGGTCGAGACGATCTTGACGGCGCCGGTGCGGAAGACCGTTGTCGGTAGGTAGGTGACCACTCGGCTGGTGGTGGTGGCGGCCAGGGAGACGGTGCCGATCTTGATGTTGGCGTGGTAGATGTCTACGCGGCCTTGAGCGGGGCCGTGGAGGGCTACCAGGGCAATGCGTTGGCCTGCCTCGGTGGCCTTGGTGAGGTAGGCGCCGTTGACTTTGAGGATGGTGGTGGTGCCCTGGAAGGCCAGGGTGCTGGTGGTGCGGGTGACGGTGCCGGCGGAGGTCAGGGCTCGATCGTCTTCGGGGGCCACTGAGCAGATGGGGGCGGACCAGGCGGACAGGTTGCCCAGGTAGTCGCGGGAGCGGACCATGAAGCACTCGTCCCAGCCGAGGCGGGGAGCCCACGTGATCGACGTGATGCGCGTGTTCTGCCAGGTGGCCGGGTAGATCCACTTGCCGAACGCGACACCCGGCGCGGCGGTCTTGTAGACCACGTCGTACGACGCGATGTCGGTGTCGTCCTTGTACGCCCAGCGAACGGTCGCGGACCCACTCAGCTGCACCCGGTCACCGATCCGCCACGTGACGAGCGACGGCGCGGTGCCGTCGACCTCACTGCAGTACGACGCGCTCCACGCGCTCACATTGCCCGCGTAGTCACGAGCACGGACCGACCAGCAGGTGTCCGTCCCGATCGGAGCGGTCAGACTCGCAGCCGTCGTCTTCAGGCCCTGCCACCCGGGCACCAGGTTCCAGGCGCCGTACGGCGACGTGCGGTTCGGGCGCTGCTGGATGCGCACGTCGTAGCTCAACACGCCCGTAGCGGGCGAGTTCGGGTCCTGCGGGTCAGTGAAGGCCCAGTCGAAGGACAGGCTGGTGTTGTCACGGACCCGGTCGCCCGCCGACGCACTGGTCAGTACGGGTGCAACCGTGTCCGGGTGCTGCTGCGGGTCCGGACTCAGCCAGCTCAGCGTGATCACGCGCGGATTGCCGTCCGAGTCGGCGTACACGATCTTCGCCAGGCCGGAGCCGTCCGCGCGGAAGCTGGGACCGGCTGTGCGGATCGGTCCGTACCTGCGCTGCCCGAGAGCGGGATCGTTGAGGTCAGTGACCAACAGGTCCGACCCGGACGCCTGAACGGCAAAACCATTACCCAGCTGTGAGTCCGCGGCCACGGACAGGCTGCGCGGCGGCTGCGGTCCGTTGACGTCGACAACCTGGTTGCAGCCGCTCAGCACAGCCCACCGGCCGTTCACGCCGCCCGGGCCGACGGTGCACGCAGTCGCGACCAGCACGGTCTTCACGACACCAGAAGTCAGGTTCTTGCCGTCCAGATGCCCTGGCGAAGTCACCTTCCACACGGTGTCGCCGGACATGGCGAACGGCGGTGCATAGTCGGCCAGCTTGGTCTTGGAGGCGACGTCGTACACCTCTGCGGTCGCTCCGGCCGGCGTGCGGTGCGAGACGAGCTTGCCGCCCTTCCCGAGCACCACGTCGTCCGCAGCGGGGAACGTGAGCCCGCCGACCTTCGCCGTACTCCCGTCGAACGTCAGCAGCGCGCTCCCCTCGACCTGCAGCGGCTTACCGACGTTCGTGCCGCCGGACGCGGTCCAGGTGGTCCCGTTGTTGCTGGTCTCGTAGACCGGGTTCGACACGACCACCCGGGCACCGGACATCCCGACGTCGACCGCGGACCGCCCTGGGACGAGCACCCCCGCCCCCAGGTGCGGCGGCGGGTCGGCAGCCAGTGCTTGCGATGCCGACAACGGCAGCAGTACGGCGGCGCAGACAGCCGCCGCCTTGACCCGATAGCTCACCACGAGAGACCCCCCAGTACTCCGAAGACAACGGGCCGCACCCTAGCCAGTAACCACCGGTAACGGAAGCACCCTGGAAAACAGAGTGACACACCGTGATGCCAAGAGGATCCTGGAGGGCTGACCAAGGACGGCAGCCACGAAAGGAATGAATGCAGGCAGGGATCACGGTATCGGCGGCAGAACTGCCCGAAGTGCTGCTGCACGTCGCGGTGGTACGCCCGGTCTTCCTCTGGGGCGCACCGGGGATCGGGAAGAGCAGTCTGGTGCGGGCGTTCGCGGAATCGCTCGGTCTGGAGTGCGTGACGCTCCTGGGCACGCAGCTCGCGCCGGAGGACCTCATCGGCGTACCGCAGATCGTCGACGGCCGCAGCCGCTTCGCACCGCCCGTGGCGATCGCGCGGGACGAGCCGTACTGCCTGTTCCTCGACGAGCTGAACGCATCGTCGGCCGAGGTCCAGAAGGCGTTCTACTCGCTCATCCTCGACCGCCGGATCGGTGAGTACGAGCTGCCGGAGGGCTCCGTGGTGATCGGCGCCGGCAACCGCGCCACCGACAACGCGCTGGCCCGTCCGATGGCGAGCGCACTGGTCAACCGGCTCGTCCACGTCCACCTGCGCGCCTCTGCGAGCGACTGGCTGCAGTGGGCCGGTACGGCGGGCATTCACCCCTGGGTCCTCGAGTATCTGCGCAACCGCCCCGACCACCTGTGGACCGCACCGCCGAAGACCGAGGAGCCGTTCTCCACCCCGCGCTCGTGGCACATGCTCTCGGACGCCCTTCACTCGTACGGCGACGGCGTGTCCGACGAGACGCTCCGGGTACTTGCCTTCGGCACCTTGTCCGCCGCGCACGCCTCCACGTTCCGCGCGTACGTGAAGACGGTCCGGCACGCCTTCGGCCTGGACGCCGTACTCAAGGGTGAGACCGGTTGGCCGGCTGCTCCGGAGGACCGCGACCTGCTGTACTTCCTCGCCGAAACCTTCCGCGCCCGTCTGATCAAGGAACTGGCCGCCGACAAGGCCTCCGCGAATCCAGCCGCCCGTCAGCTCGCGCACCGCGGCAAGGCGCTGCTGGTCGAGCTGGCGGAGATCTCGCTCGAGATCGCTCAGCTGGTGATCGCGTCCGACGACGACGGCCGTCCGGTGCTGCCGACGTGGTTCCTGGTCGAGGTCAGCCGCGATCTGCCGCGGCTGGTGGCGGCGCGTGCCTAAACGCCACAAGCAGCGGGACCCGGCGTGGGAGGCGATCCAGGCCGGCTGGACGACCGTCGTACAGCACCCGCTGTTCGCTCCGATGGCCGATTGGGCGCGCAGCCCGATCCGTGACGACGACTGTCCGGCCGACGCCTGGGCGATCATCGACTCGAACGGCCAGATCCGTACGCACCGGACCCGCCG
Organism: Kribbella sp. NPDC049584; assembly: GCF_040675555.1. Lineage (NCBI taxonomy): Bacteria > Bacillati > Actinomycetota > Actinomycetes > Propionibacteriales > Kribbellaceae > Kribbella > Kribbella sp. NPDC049584. Next base: position 134,635 of record NZ_JBFAPF010000002.1, on the reverse strand, counting down.
CGCCACGCCGGACGAGTGGACGTGGGTCTTCGCGCACCTGCTCATCCACCTCGGTCTCGGCCACGCAGACCGCGACCGACCGGAGCCGGACCATGCTGCCCAAGCCGCATGCGACGTAGCGGTCAACCGCTACCTCCAGTCGCTCAAACTCGGTACGCCGATCGTCGAGCTGCCCGCGTCCTTCCCCGCGATGGAGGAGGACGCGCTGGCACGCCTCTGGCGGCGCGAAGGCGTACCAGCGGAGTACGACGGACTCGGCACGGCAGGCCGGACCTCCGACGTCGAGACGGCCCGCTGGAACGGCTGGGGCAAGCCGCCCCAGTGGGGCGAGTTGTTCGCCGCCGGACTATCGGCCGCAGCAGCAGCGGCCGTCGAGGTCGCAGGCGGTGCACGCTCTTCGCTGAGCGCGGACCGTGGCGGGCGCGACAAGTGGGACCTCGCGCTCGGCTGGTTCGTCTCGTCGTACCCGCTGCTCGGTGCGATCGCGTCGAGTATGACGATCGTCGCCGAGGCGGAGCTCGCCCGTGGCTGGGACATCCACGTCGCGACAGTGAATGCCGCAGCCGGCGAGATCTACATCAATCCGCTCGTCAGCATGACGCTGAGCGAGTGGCGGTTCGTGATGGCCCACGAGATGCTGCACGCCGCCCTGCGCCACGGTGAACGCGTCGGTGGCCGCGACCCGTACCTGTGGAACGTGGCGGCCGACCTGGTGATCAACGGCTGGCTCCTGGAGATGGGCGTCGGCAGCATGCCGGATGGCGCGCTGCACGACCCGGTCCTGAAGGGCATGTCCGCCGAAGAGGTCTACGACCGCATCACCACCGATCTGCGTCGCTACCGCAAGCTCGCGACCCTGCGTGGCGTCGGACTGGGCGACGTACTCGGCCAGCCGCTGCCGCACGCAGGTGAGGCCGCGCGCGGCGCCGGCCTGGACGACATCTACCGGCGTGCACTGACCACCGGTCTGGCGTACCACGACTCCGCCCGTGGCACGCTGCCTGCCGGACTGGTCGAGGAGATCCGCGCGCTGGACCACCCGCCGCTCGCCTGGGACGCACAGCTGGCCCGCTGGTTCGAGGAGCACGTGCCGGCCGTCGAGAAGACCCGCACGTACGCCCGCGCGTCCAGGCGCCAATCCGGTACGCCGGACATCCCGCGCCCCGGCTGGATCCGCCCTGTCGAGCTCGACCGGCTCTCGACGTACGGCGTGGTGCTGGACACGTCCGGCTCGATGGACCGCGAGCTGCTGGGCAAGGCGCTCGGCGCGATCGCGTCGTACTCGCGTGCTCGCGACGTACCGGCCGCCCGGGTCGTGTACTGCGACGCGGCGGCGTACGACGCCGGGTATGTGCCTGTCGACGACATCGCCGGCCGGGTGCAGGTCCGTGGACGTGGCGGGACGGTGTTGCAGCCCGGCGTCGACCTGCTCGAGCGGGCGAAGGACTTCCCCGCGGGGGGTCCGATCCTGCTCATCACCGACGGGCAGTGCGATGTCGTCCGGGTACGGCGCGAGCACGCCTGGCTGATCCCCCGCGGCGCCTCACTCCCCTTCACTGCAAGGGGTCCTGTGTTTCGCGTGGAGTGAACAAGCTCTGCCGGCGGCGAACAACCGTAGCCGAATGACTCTGCTGGGTGACAGGTTCACAGATATGGCGTGGGTCGTTAACGGCGAGTTCAGGAAGCTGTGGATCGGACAGCTGGTGTCGGCATCCGGCAGTGCGGTCACGACTGTCGCACTCCCGCTGGTGGCGGTCGTGACACTGCAGGCATCGGCTGTGCAGATGGGTGCCCTGTCCGCGGTGTCGATCGCGCCCCATCTGCTGTTCGGACTGCTGGCCGGTGTCTGGGTGGACAGGTGGTCGCGACGGCGCGTGCTGATCTGGACCGACCTCGGACGCCTCCTGCTCCTCGGCTCGGTGCCGGCTGCGGCCGTCCTTCAGTCACTGCGGATCGAGCACCTGTACGTCGTCGCCGTACTGACCGGGGTGCTCACGCTGCTGTCCGACACCGCGTCCCAGACGATGATCCCGATCCTGGTTCCACGAGAGGACCTGATGCGGGCCAACAGTGCCGCCCTGCTGAACCTGAACCTCGCCTCGACCGTCGGCCCGTCCGTCGCCGGTTTCCTGGTGCAGGTCCTCACAGCACCCTTCGCGATCGTCCTCGACGCCGCGTCGTACGTCGTGTCCGCCATCGCGGCATACCTGATCCGCGAACCGGATCGCCTACCCGCGCGACCCCGCTCCGAGGTGCGGCTGTCCGCAGGTCTGCGAGTGCTCTTCGGTCACCGGATGCTCAGGCCACTCGTCCTCTCCGCGGCCATTGCGGCCCTGGCCGGATCTCTGCAGGGACCACTGGTCGTCCTGTTCCTCATCCGTGAGCTGCACCGCTCGCCCGCGTTCGTCGGACTGACGCTGACCGCCTTCGGCGCCGCCGCGGTAGCCGGGACGTTGGTAGCCGGTCCGTGGTGCCGCCTGGTCGGCATCGGCCGCTCCTACCTGTCCGGCTGCTTCCTTGCCTCGCTCAACGGCGCCTTGCTGTTCACCGGCCGTACGCCGCTCATCCTCCTCGGCCAGGTGCTCGCCGGCGTGGGCATGGCGCTGTTCGGCGTACCTCAGCGCACGCTGCGGCAGGCGTTGGCCCCAGCCCACCTCCTGGGGCAGGTCACCGCCTCCTGGCGCACCCTGGTCATCGGCGGCCAGACCGCGGGCGCGGCCGTCTCAGGGGTCCTGGCCACCGCGCTCCACATCCGCCCCACCCTCCTGATCGCCACCGCGGGCATGCTCGCGGGATCCCTGGTCGCCGTCTTCTCGCCGCTGCGCGGACTGCGCGAGCTGCCCGAAGAGGAAACAGCCGGGCGATCGATGGCCTAGGACTAATAGCGAATTGTGATAGGTCCCGACAGGCCTCCCGCGTGGGGCCGGGACGGGTTATTGCATCCGGTGGTTATTCATCGACGGGGAATGGAATTGGCAGGACAAGCGCTTACCTACTGGGCGATACTGGAAAGTGCGCCGTTTTCTGGTCGCCCAAGCCCCTTGTGAACCGAAGTAGATGGGAAGTGCGCCCGTCCAGATGCCGTCAGAGCACGCTGTCACAGCGCCGTCGATCGCTGCCCCTACCACCCGTGTCCCCGAACGCAGCCGCAATCTGTGGCGACTGCGTCCTTACCTGAAGCCACACCGCTGGCGCCTCGCGGTGATGTTCTCCACCGCCATGCTGGGCGTCGGTGTCAGCCTCACCGTCCCGCTGGTCACCAGGTCCATCATCGACGGACCGGTCACCCGCCACGAACTGAGCATGCTGGTACCGCTCGCACTGCTGGCCCTCGGGCTCAGCATCGCCGAGGTCATCTTGGTGTGGATGCGCCGCTGGGCGCAATCCCGAACGGTCAGTGATTTGGAGGCGACTCTCCGGCACGACCTGTACGTCCGGCTGCAGTCGCTGCCGATGGAGTTCCACACCCGGTGGCAGAGCGGTCAGTTGCTGTCCCGAGTCACCACCGACCTGTCCACGATCCGCCGGTTCATGGGCTTCGGCCTGCTGTTCCTGGTGATGAACATCCTGCAACTGATCGTCGTCACCATCCTGCTGCTGCAGTTGTACTGGCCGCTCGGTCTCGTGGTCCTGGTGGCCGCCGTACCGGTCGTGATGGTTTCGCTGAAGTTCGAGAAGAAGTACCTGCGGATCTCCCGCAAGGTGCAGGACCAGCAGGGTGACCTGGCCACCCGGATCGAGGAGTCGGCGCTCGGCTTCCGGGTGATCAAGGCGTTCGGCCGGCGGCCGCACGTCCAGCGACAGTTCGACGACGAGGCGACCACGCTGTACGACACCGAGGTCGAGAAGGTCCGGCTGGCGTCGAGGTTCTGGAGCTTCCTCGGCGTCATTCCGAACCTGACCCTGGTGATCGTGCTGCTGCTCGGCGCGCTCGCGGCCGGGCGCCAGGCGATCACCCTGGGCACCCTGGTCGCGTTCATCACGCTGATGCTGTCACTGGTGTGGCCGGTCACCTCACTCGGCGCGATCCTGGCGATGGCGCAGGAGTCGATGACCGCGGCGGACCGGATCAGTGAGATCCTCGACACCTACTCCGTGATCAAGTCCGGTCCGGAGGAGCTCACCAACGCCCATGGTCACCTCCGGTTCGAGCATGTCGGATTCCGGTTCTCCGACGACTCGACCGAGGTGCTGCACGACATCAACCTCGACCTGACCCCTGGTACGACGCTGGCCCTGGTCGGCGCGACCGGGTCCGGCAAGACCACTTTGACCGCACTGGTCCCCCGGCTGTACGACGTGACCGCCGGCCGGATCACCATCGACGGGCACGACATCCGGGACCTGTCCCTGGTGTCACTGCGGAGCGCCGTGGCGTCGGCGTTCGACGACCCGACCCTGTTCTCGATGAGTGTCCGGGAGAACCTGACGCTCGGACGCCCGGACGCCAGCGACGCCGACGTACAGCAGGCGTTGGAGGTGGCACAGGCGCAGTTCGCCAACGACCTGCCGTGGGGGCTGGAGACCCGCGTCGGTGAGCAGGGCATGTCACTGTCGGGTGGACAGCGGCAGCGGCTCGCACTGGCCCGTGCAGTGCTCGCCAGGCCGGCCGTGCTGGTGCTGGACGACACGCTGTCGGCGCTCGACGTCCACACCGAGGCTCTGGTGGAGGAGGCGCTGCAGAACGTGCTCGCCGATACCACCGGCATCGTGGTGGCGCACCGCGCGTCGACCGTGATGCTGGCCGACAAGGTCGCCCTGCTCGAGGGCGGCACGATCACCCACGTCGGAACCCATCAGGAACTGCTGGCGACAGTGCCGGAGTACCGGCACCTGCTGGCAGCCGAAGAAGAGGAGGTGCACGCATGACGACGACCCAGCAAACACCTCCTGCAGCGAAGGAACGGGAGCAGAAGCCGCCGGAGGAGCAGAGCTGGCGGGGCCTGTTCGAGGAGGACCCGGACCGGGAGATCTCCCGGGCGACGACCATCCGGCTGAAGGAGGACTCCCGCAAGCTGCTCGGGGAGCTGCTGCGGCCGTACCAGAAGCTGATCTGGCTGCTGGTCGTGATCGTGATCGTCGAGAACGGCGCCCGGCTCGCGGTGCCGTACCTGGTCCACCTGGGGATCGACAACGGCATCCCGCCGATCCTCGCGGGCAAGGGCTCGCAACAGCTGATCACGATCGTGATCGCGGTGTTCGCGGCGGCGCTGCTGCAGGCGTGGGCGCGACAGATCTTCCTGATGCGCTCCGGGCGGCTGGGCCAGACCATCCTGCTCGGCCTGCGCAAGCGGGTCTTCGACCACTTCCAGCGGCTCAGCCCGGCGTTCCACGACCGGTTCACCTCGGGCCGTGTGATCTCCCGGCTGACGTCCGACGTACAGGTCATCGACGAGATGCTGGCGAGCGGCTTCGACAGCCTGGTCACAGCGGTGCTGACCCTGGTCGGCACGTCGATCATCCTGCTCACGCTCGACGTGAAGCTCGGTCTGCTCGCACTCCTGTCGTTCCCCGCGCTTCTGCTCCTGACAGCGTGGTTCCGGAAGCGGTCCGCGGTCGTGTACCGGCAGACGCGTGAGGCCGTCGTACTGGTCATCGTGCACTTCGTCGAGTCGATGACCGGGATCCGCGCGGTCCAGGCCTTCCGCCGGGAGCCGCGCAACGAGGAGATCTTCCACGGGGTCAACGACCGCTACCGGAAGGCGAACCTCGAGTCGTTCCGGCTGAACGCGGTCTTCATGCCGGCGATCAAGGGCGTCGGCAACATCACGATCGTCGCGATCCTGGCGTACGGCGGTTACCAGGCGTACCACGGGCACGTGACGGTCGGCGTCCTGACGGCGTTCCTGCTCTACCTGCGGCAGTTCTTCGAGCCGCTGCAGGACATCACGCAGTTCTACAACACATTCCTGTCCGCCTCGGCGGCGCTGGAGAAGCTGTCCGGTGTGCTGAACGAGACCCCGGACGTTCCGGAGCCGATCGAGCCGGCCAAGCCGGGCAAGGCGCGCGGTCACCTGGAACTGCGGAACGTGCGGTTCGAGTACGTCGACGGCGTACCCGTGCTGCCCGGTCTGCAGCTGGACGTGCCGGCCGGCCAGACACTGGCCCTGGTCGGTACGACGGGCGCCGGCAAGACCACGATCGCCAAACTGGTCGCACGGTTCTACGACCCGACCGGCGGCCACCTGCTGCTCGACGGTGTGGATCTGCGCGACCTGTCCGAGGACGACCTGCGCGAACGGGTGGTCATGGTGACCCAGGAGAACTTCCTGTTCACCGGCTCGGTGGCCGACAACATCCGCTTCGGCAAGCCCGACGCGACGATGGAGGAGGTCGTCGAGGCCGCCAAGGTGATCGGTGCGCACGACTTCATCACGGCTCTGCCGAACGGCTACGAGACTCCCGTGGAGAAGCGCGGGTCCCGGTTGTCGGCCGGTCAGCGTCAGTTGGTCGCGTTCGCGCGGGCCTTCCTGGCCGACCCCGCCGTACTGATCCTGGACGAGGCCACGTCCAGCCTGGACATCCCCAGCGAACGCCTCATCCAGCGGGCCCTGAAGACGATCCTGGCCGACCGTACGGCGATCGTCATCGCCCACCGGTTGTCCACCGTCGAGACCGCCGACCGGGTGCTGGTGCTGGAACACGGGCGGATCATCGAGGACGGCTCACCTGACGAGCTCATCACCCATGACGGTCACTACGCCGGGCTGCACCAGGCCTGGGAGGACTCCCTGGCCTGAGTTCCGTCGCACGACCAGCGGCCCGCAACCTGACCGGTTGCGGGCCGCTGGCTTTTCTTCTCGGAGTAATACCTATTAGCGTCTAGCGCCCGCGCAAACCGAGCGAGTACGGTCCTGCCACCCGTCGTGAGGAGAGTGGGATGCCGATCAGTCGTCGTACGTTGAATCTCGGGATCGCGGCCGGAGCGGCCGCGGCCGCGTTGCCGACGTCCGCCAATGCCGTCGTACCGCACGGTGGTGGTGGACGTGGACACCACCAGCCGGCGGCACCGGTCTTCGGTGAGACGACGTTGTGGGACAACACCGTCGACCCACTGGCCAGCTACTTCGTCTACGGGCTGATCGCGACGCGCAACGACACCCTCATCGCATGCTGCGAAGGTCGGCACGAGGTGTGTGATGCCGGGCCGCACGATCTGCTCATCCGACGCAGCACGGACGGCGGAAAGACGTGGCTGCCGACGCAGACCGTCGAGGCTTCGGTCAACGGCGAGAGCTGGGCCAACCCGACGTTCGTTGCCGACGGCCACACCGGCGAGGTCTTCCTGTTCTACAACCTCTGCGCGCGGCTGCCGGAGAACACCAGCTGCTCCTCCGACACCGGCATCGTGCACTACCGCTCCAGCACCGACAACGGCGCTACGTGGGGCGAGCGACACAGTCTGGACGGTCTGTTCGACAGCTTCCCGTTCAACTGGGAGATGCACGGCCCCGGCCCCGGGCACGGCATCCAGCTGAAGTCCGGGCGGTTGCTGCTCACCGTGTCGCACCGGACGATCATCACCGGCGTACCGACGGCAGACCGCAACTACGGCGCCTCCACGATCTACAGCGACGACCACGGTCGCACCTGGAAGGCCGGTGGCGAAGTACCGCTCGGGACAGGTCTGCCGACGGTCGGCGAGTCCAGACTGCTTCAGCGAGCGGACGGCTCCATCGTCATGAACAGCCGACCGGGCTCTGGCAACGACTGGCCGCGGGACTTCGCCATCAGCACCGACGACGGTCTGAGCTGGTCGCGAGCGGTGATGGACTTCAGCGTCGGCCTGTTCAACGGCTGCGACATGGGCTTCCTCCGGTACACCGACGACGCCAATCGGTGCTGCTCAGTCGCCCTGACTCACCGATGCGCTGGAACGTGACGGTCGCGATCAGCTACGACGAGGGCAAGTCGTTCCGCTACAGCCGATCGATCAGCCCGATCCGTGGGTACTACTCCGACCTCGCCCGGCTGTCCGACGGCACCATCGTCCTGCTGTACGGCTGCGACGGCGACGTCGACAGCAGTCCGCGCCGCGTGGCGGTCGCCCGCTTCAACCTGGAGTGGCTGACGCAAGGACGCGACAGTCTGGCGACCGGGCCGGGTCTGTCCACGTCGTCGTACCCGATGAACTACCCGCGGCTCCCAGCCGGCGCTGTCGGCGCGTACGTCGACCAGTCGATCCACGTGGACCGCGACGACACGTACGAGCTCTGGCTGCGTTACTACCGCTCTGCTGACGGCGGACTGGTCACGGTGACCGTCGACGGGGACGCGCCGCGGGTCAGTGCACTCGACCTGACATCGTTCCGCGGCGAGGGCTACGACATGGTGCTGCTCGACCGGCGTCAACTCACGGCGGGCCGGCACTCCGTCCGCTTCACCCTCGCCGGTTCAGGCCGAGGCGGCGGTACGGCGGTGGCGCTCGAGCAACTGACCCTCGTCAAGGCATCGGCGACCCCGGACGTCCGCGAGGAGATCACCGTCGACAACGGCGGGCTCGGCTTCGAGACGGTCGGGACGTGGGCCAGCGGGCGCAGTGTCCTCGGGTACTACGGGTTCAACTACCTCACCCATGCCAAGGGCACGGGTGCCAACCTGGCCCGCTTCCGCCCCGCCATCCCCGGCACAGGCCAGTACGAGGTCCTCACGTCGTACACCGCCGATCCCAACCGCGCCTCCAACGCGCCGTACGTCGTCCACCACGCCGGTGGTACGACGACGGTGGCGGTCGACCAGCGAGTCCGCGGCGTACCGGATCCGCGGACCGGCGAGTGGGTATCGCTCGGCACGTTCACGTTCAACGCAGGTCTGGACAGCTACGTCGAACTGAGCGACAACGCCGACGGCTACGTGATCGCCGACGCGGTCCGCTGGCGCCGCCTGCCGTAGAACTGTCCGGGGGCGTCGGTACGTTGGGCGCATGCTGACGACGCTGGCGGTGGAGAACTACCGGTCCCTGCGGCGGATCGTCATGCCGCTGGGCGGTTTGAACGTGGTGACCGGCGCGAACGGGACGGGCAAGTCCAGCCTGTACCGGGCGCTCCGGTTGCTTGCCGATGCCTCGCGCAACGGCGCAATCGCGGCCTTGGCACGCGAAGGCGGACTTCAGTCGACGCTGTGGGCCGGCCCGGAACACGTCCGTAAGGACCGGCCGGTCCAGGGCACGGTTCGGACCGGTCCGGTGACGTTGCGGATGGGATTCGCGGGCGATGACTACGGCTATCTGATGGATCTCGGGCTGCCCGTGCCCAACGGCTCGCAGTTCGATCTCGATCCCGAGATCAAGCGGGAAGCCTTGTGGGCAGGGCCTTTCCTCCGACCGGCGGCGCTGCTGGTCGACCGGAGCAATCGCGAGGCGCGGATCCGTTCGTCCGGTGGCGAGTGGGAACGCGCTGGTCATCAGCTCCAGACCTTCGACAGCATGCTGAGCGAGTTCGCGGATCCTGAGCGGGCGCCTGAGCTGATGCTGGTGCGGGACCGGCTGCGGGGTTGGCGGTTCTACGACCACTTCCGCACCGACGCCGATGCGCCCGCCCGGCGAGTGCAGATCGGCACCCGGACTCCCGTACTGTCCCACGACGGCGGGGACGTTGCCGCTGCCCTGCAGACGATCCGCGAGCTCGGGCCGAACGGCGCACTCGACGAGGCCATCGAGCTGGGCTTCCCCGGCAGCCGGGTGGATGTCGTGAACACCGCCGGCCGCTTCGAGATCGCGTTCCGCCAGCACGGGCTGCTCCGGCCGCTGTCGGGTGCCGAGCTGTCCGACGGCACGCTCAGATATCTCCTGTGGGTCGCCGCTCTACTGACGCCGAGACCGCCTGAACTCCTGGTCCTCAACGAGCCCGAGACCAGCCTGCACCCCGACCTCCTGCCGGCCCTCGCGAACCTCGTGATCACCGCAGCCAAGGAGGCGCAGGTCATCGTCGTCACCCACTCACGCCCATTCATCTCCTCACTCCGGGCCCTGTCCTCCGACCTGCACACGATCGAGCTGGTCAAGGACCGCGGCGCCACCACCATCGCCGGCCAAGGCCCGCTCGACGAGCCGCCCTGGAAGTGGCCGTCGCGCTGAGGTCAGTGCTTGACCGACTCGAAGCGGACCAGGACCACCGAGCCGGCCGCGGAGAGCGCAAAGCCGATGATCGCCGCCGGCCACCAACCTGCGCGTACGGCGTCGTTGAGGACGAAGACGCCGACGGCGGCCGGAGTGATGGTCTGGAGCGCGATCATCGGCGTCGTCGCCAACGTCACCGAACCGCGCTGCAAGGCCAAGGAGTACAGGATGAAAGCGAGCGCTCCACTGATCGGGAGCGTGTAGAGCGTCGGGCTGTGGAACAGCTCAGAGATGGAACCGTCCTGCAGCAGACGAGCGGAGATGGCGACGCCGGCGTACCCGAGACCGGCCAGCAGTCCGAGTAGGGCGGTCGACACACCGTGCTGTGACCGGCTGGCGAGGGCGCCCAGTACGGCGATCGTGATGAGGCCGACGATGATGCCGATCGTGAGGCCATGATGCTGGGCGGCCGCGCCGGCGTCTCCTGCTGACACCGCGAGCAGGCCGAGACCCACGACAACGCCCGCCACTGCCGACCACTCGAGCGCGCTGAGTTGATCCGACATCAGCCGGGTCGCGAGCAGCGCGGTGACGACCAGGCTGACCGCGATACCTGCTTGCGCCAAGTACAACGGCAGCAGCCGCAGCGCGACGAAGTGCAGGCCGAAGCCGGCCAGGTTCAGCGCGAGGGCGCCGAGGAACGCGGGCTGCTTGAGCAGCGCGACGACGAACCCGCCGAACCGCCGCGGATTCAGCTCCGACTCGGTCGGCACCTTGCGCGAACCGACCGCCTGCATGATCGCGCCGACACCGAACAGCACCGCGGCCCCCAGAGCCGCGCCAAGACCGAGAACCATCTACGCGGCAGCCTTACGGCGCCAGGTCAGGTACAGACTCAGCACGCCGTAGTACACCAGGTACGACAGCGAGACGCCGACCACGACCGGGTTCGGGTTCGGCATCTGCGCCAGGAGTACGGCGTACGACGCGAGCCAGATCGCGGTCGTCAGCAGGTTCAGCGAGCGGAACGCCTTCGTCCGCGACGGATACACGTACTTCACCGGGATGAAAACGAGGATCGAGCAGACGACCAGGATGATGCCGGTGGTGACCGGGCTGAGGCTCAGCACCACGACGTAGAACGCGACCACGTTCCAGTAGCTGGGGAAACCGAGGAAGAAGTGGTCCTCGGTCTTCGCGTCGACCCGGCAGAACTGGTAGCTGGAGGCAAGCAACGGCAACGCGCCGAGGATCGCGCCCCAGGTCCCGGACGGCAGGTAACCGCCGGTCCAGAGCAGGATGATCGGGGCGAACGCGTAGGTCAGGTAGTCGACGATGTTGTCGAGCATCGCGCCGTCGAACCACGGGATGGTCTCCTTCACCCGCAGCCGGCGCGCGAGCATCCCGTCGGTGCCGTCGATCACCAGGGTCGCCAGCCCGAGCCAGAGGGCGCGGACCGCGTCGCCGTCGATGGCGGCGATCACGATCAGCAACGCGAGCACCGTTCCGCTCGCGGTATAGGCATGCAGTGCAAGTCCGGCCAGACGCAACCGCGTCGACCCGACGAACGGTTCCTGCACCGCGTCGTGTGTGGTCAGGACGACTCCCAGAACTCAAGCGACGCAGCGCGCCGGGCCGGGTCGAAGTGAACCCGGCCGTCGCCAGCGTCTCACAAGCCTGGTCCCGCCCCGTTCACCGACCGTCATCCGGAGCGAGATCTTTGCAAGGACTTAGTTGATGGGGTCCAGGACGAAGAGCGGGATCTTCCGGGTGGTCTTGGTCTGGTACTCGGCGTACGGCGGGTATGCCGCGACGGCCCGCGTCCACCACTCGTCGTACTCGGCGCCCTCGATCTCGCGGGCGACGTACTCCTTGGTGGTCTCGCCGTCCTGCAGGGTGAGCTTCGGGTCGGCCTTCAGGTTGTAGTACCAGACCGGGTTCTTCGGCGCGCCGCCGAGCGAGGCGACAGCGGCGTACACACCGTTGTGCTCCACCCGCATCAGCGGGACCTTCCGGATCTTGCCGGACTTGGCGCCGCGCATCGTCAGCAGCACCACCCGCATTCCTTTGATGTCGACCGCCGCGGTGGTGCCGGCCTCGGTGACCTTCTCCACCTGCTCGCGGACCCAACCGGTCGGGCTCGGGGCGTAGTCGTCGTTGTTCGATGTCATGTCATCAATCGTAAGATGACGCGTCATCATTACCAACTGCCGCGTGTCGGTCCGGACGCCCAGGGTGTTCGCGTCCAGTCAGACGGCGCAGGAGCGGAGCTGGGTCGCGGTGGCGATCGTGGCCTCGATCCAGCGGCGGCGCAGGAAATGCGCCTTCGCCAGCCGGTGCACGCCGTCGAGGACGACCAGCCGGCCGCGGTACGCGACCAGGTTGATCGGGAAGTCGAGGTCCGCGTCCATCACCCGCTGGTAGTGGGCGCGGAAGTTCATCGGCGTCTCCGCGACCTGGTTCGGCGTGACCCGGAACCGATCACCGTCGAGCTGCCACAACGGCAGGTCGAACATCCAGACCAGGTCGGCGATCTCCACCGGCTCGACCTTCAGGTCGAGCTCCCACAACTTCGCCAACTGCCAGCGGTACGGCGGGAACACCTCCCGCAACGCCTCCGGCATCATCGCGACCAGCTCGTCGAACGAGACGTCGGGCGCGACCCGGTCCACCTCGGCCCCGACGGTGTCACCCAGCCCATCGATCGTCACGACGGAGCAGGCTACGCCATCGGCAGGGCGATCACGACCACGTTGCTGAGGTACACCTGGCCGTTCCAGTCCTCACACGTCACCAGGACGAGCCGGCCACGAACGCTCTGGTCGAACAGTTGCGCGGCACGCTTGGCCAACGTGGCTTTCCGGTACGTCGCCACTGTGGCGACCCGGTACTGCAGCTGACCCCGAACCGTCGTCAGCTGGACAACCGATCCGGGGACGAGCTTGCCGAGGTTGTCGAAGGCTCCGCCGCCGTTGTGCACCGTGTGCCCGGTGATGACCGCCGACCCCGTCTTGCCACCGGGCTGGGCGCCACCGGACCACCAACCGACCTTCGACGGGTCGGACGGTGGCGTCAGCGCGGCATGAACTGCGCTGATTGCCACAACCGGAGCGTCGACGCCCAGCTGCGAGATGTGGATGCCCGTGGGGCGTCCGGCGCGTGCCGTCGTACGACTGCTCGACGGGACGGTCGGAACGGACTCTGGGACCGCTCGGCGGGACCGGCCGGCCGGGCTGCTGGACGCGACCGATGAGGTCGGCGAGACGGATCCGGTCGTCGGCGCGGTCGAGGCGCCGGTGTGCTCATCGCTACCGCGGCCGAACTGCAGGTACGCACCGGTCGCGAGCGCACAGACGCCCACGAGCGCGACCGCCCCGCTCCACCGGAGTGGAGCCGGGCGGCCGCGTCGTCGGGCAGAACTCACGTCAGACGCTGTGCTTTCCACGCCGCCGGAAGGCGACGACACCGGCGCCGGTCAGCAGCAGACCGCCGACGGTCAGCAGCAAACCACCGGCCAGACCGAACGGGCTGTTGCTATCGGCAACCGAGTTGGCGGAACCACCAGGACCACCGAAGCCGGCGTCGACCTCGGTCGGTACGCCGGGCGTCGGCGTCCCACTCGGAACGTCGGGGGCCGGCGTCGACGTGGTGGCTACCGGCGAAGTGCTGGACGGCGACGTCGGGGTGTTCGGTGCGGTCGGCGTACCCGGAGAGGTCGGCGGAGTCGTCGGCGGCGTGTCGGTCGTCGTCGGCGGCGTGTCCGTTGTCGTAGGCGGAGTCGTCGGCGGCGTGTCGGTCGTCGTCGGAGGCGTATCGGTTGTCGTCGGCGGCGTGTCGGTCGTCGTCGGAGGCGTATCCGTTGTCGTCGGCGGGGTGTCCGTCGTCGTGGGCGGACTCGTCGGCGGCGTGGTCGGCGGGGCGTCGCAACCCTGCACCCAGAAGACCTTGTGCTTCACGTCGTTGCCGATCGAGCCGGGCGCGTTCACCGTGAGCTTGACGTGGTAGCCCTGCTGCGGCTGCGGCTGACCGGTGAACTTCAGCGTGTAGACCTCCCTGGCGTCCAGGTCGGTGCCGCCGCCGGCCGCGTCCTCGCCGATGAACGGATGAAGGTTGCCGGAGACAACCTGCAGCCCGCCGTCCTTCGTCGGCGCCTGGTCCTCGAACGTGACCGTGGCGTTGTAGTCGCCCTTGTCGTAGTTGTAGAACTCGACGCTGAACGTGCAGCCCTGATGCGGGTTGTTGTCCGGCGGTCCGCTCTGGATGTCGGCGCCCTCGATCTTGACCGTGCCGTTGTTGCCCGGCGGATTGTGGCTTCCCGCCACCGCCGTCTGGTCCGCGTTGGCGGAAGGCGCGACCAGCAGTGCGGTGGCGCCGAGTAGTAGTGAAAGTGCTCCGGCCCCGGCAAAAATGCCGGTGGCACGGGAGCGGATGCCCGTGTGGGTCATGTCCGTCCTCGAACGACGCAGGGGATTCAGATTCTGGAGAAGTATTTCGGTTCCGTTACAGCAATCAAGTTTGTTCGGTAACGATTGATCGCGTGTCGCGGCCGTTGTCCACAGGCCAGGGGGCCGGGCCTGTGGACATCACGCATCGCCAGCAGTTGGTGACCGTTGGTGCTCGGCCGGTTCGTCGGGCGTCAGCGGGCGTGGCGTCCGCGGCGTCGGAGGGATGCGACCGCGCCACCGGCGAGGAGCATGCCGCCGAACGTCATCAGCAGGCCGCCGGCCTGATTTCTGCCGCCGTCGTTCACCGCGGCGACCGGACGGGTCGGCGGACCGGAAAGCCCTGCGTCCACAGCGGTCGGCAGCCCCGGAGTCGCCGTAGTACTCGCGTGGTGCGTCGGCACCGGAGTCGCCGAGCTGGTCGGCGACGTCGCGGCGCTGGTCGGCGACGTCGCGGCGCTGGTCGGCGACGTCGTGGCCGGAGTAGTCGGCGGCAGCGTCGTAACCGGGGTCGTCGGCGGCGTCGTCGGCGGTGTGGTGGGTGGCGTCGTCGGCGGCGTGGTCGGCGGTGTGGTGGGTGGCGTCGTCGGCGGCGTGGTGGGCGGTGTAGTGGGAGGCGTCGTCGGAGGCGTGGTGGGCGATGTAGTGGGAGGCGTCGTCGGAGGCGTGGTGGGCGGTGTAGTGGGAGGCGGCGTCGTAGGTGGCGTCGTCGGAGGCGTGGTGGGCGGTGTAGTGGGAGGCGTCGTAGGTGGCGTCGTCGGAGGCGTTGTCGGCGGTGTGGTGGGTGGGGCGTCGCAGCCCTCGACCCAGAAGACCTTGTGTTTGGTGTCGGCGCCGCTCGAGCCGGGGGCGTGGACGGTGATCTTGACGTGGTAGCCCTGCTGCGGCTGTGGCTGGCCGGTGAACTTCAACGTGTACGTCACCCGCGCGTCCAGGTCGTTGCCGCCGCCGGCCGGATCACCGCCGATGAACGGAGTCAGATCGCCGGAGACGACCTGCAACCCCGCGTCGGCCGTCGGCGCCTGATCCTCGAAGATGACCTGGGCGTTGTACGGCCCCTCGTCGAAGTTGTAGAACTCGACGGTGAACATGCACCCCTGGTGCGGGTTGTTGTCGGGCGGCCCGCTGCCGATGTCCACCCCTTCGATCTTGATCGTGCCGTTGTTCCCCGGCGGCGCAGCCATCGCCGCACCAGCCGGAGCGATGGACCCGTCGGTCCCGGGACCCGGCTGGATGAACATCACCGCGGCACCGATCAGAACCGTGAGCGCTCCAGCGGCAACCGCCGCGCCGGCCAACTGAGCATGAACCCGCTTCACGACCATTCCCCGTCCCCTGTCTTGCGTATGGTCACAGCCCGGGCGGACATCTCACCTGCAGTATGGACCTCTAGTTGCCCAAGTCAACAAACAGGGGAATGACAACGAGAGACTTAGTTGCCTCAGGCATGCGCCGTGCGGTGGATGATCACGATCGCCGAATCGTCGCCGGGTCCGCCGGCGGTGGCGACCAGTTCGGCGGCGCCGCCGACGAATCCCTGCGCCACAAGACGTTCCGCGTGGCCGGTGAGCCGGTCGGTGCCGCGGCCGATGTCCCGCCGGGGCGTCTCGACCATGCCGTCGCTGTACAGGAACAACGCGTCCCCGAGACGCAGCTGCCCGTGGTTCGCGTTGAACTCCGGGGCCTGCATCAACCCGAGCAACGGGCCGTCCGCGTCCCGCGTCTGCCACCGCCCGGACCAGGCGTCGAACTGGATCGCCGGCGGATGCCCGGCCGTGCGTACGTCGAAGTCCCCGGTCCGCAGGTCGACCACGACGTGGACCACGGTCGCGAAGTCGTCGTCCCAGTCCTGCCGGCGGATGTACTGGTTCGCCGACGGCAGGAACTCCGCCGGGGGTACGACGCCGAGCAGGCCGCCGAACGCACCGGACAACAGCAGCGCCCGCGTCCCGGCATCGATTCCCTTGCCCGAGACATCGACCAGCGCCACCTCGAGGAACTCGTCGTGCATCGTCGACACCACGAAGTCACCCGAGAACGTCGACCCGCCGGCGGACTGGATCGCCACCTCGACCCGCCAGCCGGGCGGCAACGCCGGCATCTCCCCCTGCGCGGTGAGGGTGTCCCGCAGCTCCATCAGCATCGACTCGCTCCGGGTGCCGGCCACACCGAGCCGGCTGCGGACCTTGGCGCTGGCGATCATGATCCAGCCGACGATCACCAGCACCAGCACGAAGCCGATCCGCGGCATCGTCACCCCGTGGGACAGTACGACGTACGAACCGAACGCCGCTGTGATCCCGGTCAGCGCCACGAGCTCGCCGAAGCGCAGCAGAACGCCGCCGACGACGAGCGGGACGATCAGGAAGGACGCCGGTACGAAGGTCATCCAGATCGAGCTCGCGATCGCGATCACCAGCTGCATCAGCGCGAGGGCAACGAAGGCCAGCCGGTGGGACCGGCGGGCACGACGGCCCAGCGCTTCGACCCGGCGGCCGATGCGTCGTACCAGCGCGAGACCGCCGTTCTTCCTCATGGTGTGAAGAAGATAACGGCACCGCTCGGTCCGCGCATCAATTCGCAACACAACTGATGGGTTTCAGCTCTTGCGAGTGAGTCCGGTCCGTTGACATTTGGGACACCAGAAAAGGTTGCGGCCGGCCAGGATCTTGGTCCGGATCACCGACTGGCAGACGAAGCAGTGCTGCCCCTGCCGCCGGTAGACGTAGACCTCACCGCCATGATCGTCCTTGCGCGGGTCACGCCCCATCGCCTCCGGTGTGTGGTCGTCGGCAACGGTATCGATCCGGCCGGTTTCGACGCCGTACTTCATCAGCGCGAGCAGGTCTTCCCACATGCCCTGCCACTCGCGCTTCTTGACCACATTGCCCGGCGTCATCGGGTTCAGCTTGGCCCGGAAGAGCACCTCGGCGCGGTACACGTTGCCGACCCCGCTCAGCACGTCCTGGTTCATCAGCAGCTGGCCGATCGGCAGCTTGCTGCGGTGGATCCGCTTCCAGGCGAGCTCCGGGTCGGCGTCATCGCGCAGCGGGTCCGGTCCGAGCCGGCTGAGCAGCTTGTCGCGTTCCTCGCCGGTGATGACCTCGCAGACGGTCGCACCGCGCAGATCGGCGTACGACGTGGCGTTCTGCAGCCTCAGCCGTACCTGACCCACGGGCTCCGGCACCGGGGCCGGACGGATGTCCATCTTGCCGATCAGGCCGAGGTGGATGTGCAACCTGCCGGCCCCCTCGAAGTCCGCGAGGAAGTGCTTGCCGTGGGCCTCGGTCTGCGTCAGGACATGCCCGTTCAGCAGCGCGGCGCCGTCGACGAACCGGCCCTGCGGGCTGGACGCCTGGACCAGGCGGCCTCCGAACGCGTCCCAGACGTCGTTCGCCAGGCGGTGCAGGGTGTGACCTTCAGGCATGATTCCTCATATGGGGACGACAGGTGGCTCTGGTGCGGCTAAGGGCGGACGGGCGGCGCCGCCCACTCCGGCGGTGGTCGGCACGGGCCGGTCGATGCGCGCCCGGGACGTCTCCCGGCCGCGTCGAGAAGTAGAACGCCGGCCGGCGCCGCAAAAGTCCAGCGACGACCAGGCCGACCAGGGCGGTCAGGGCGGTCAGGGCAAGGGCGGGAGCTCACCGGTCGACTCGTAGTCCGTCAGCATGTCGATCCGGCGGGTGTGCCGCGCCTCGCCGGAGTAGTCGGTCGCCAGGAACGTGTCGATGAACCCGGTGGCCTCCTCCTCCGAGTGCATCCGGCCGCCGACGCTGATCACGTTGGCGTTGTTGTGCTCCCGGCCGAGGCGTGCGGTCTCGGTGCTCCAGGCCAGCACGGCCCGGACACCCTTCACCTTGTTGGCGGCGATCTGCTCACCGTTGCCCGAGCCACCGATCACGATGCCCAGGCTGCCCGGGTCGTCGACGACAGCCTGCGCGGTCCGCAGGCAGAACGGCGGGTAGTCGTCCTCGGCGTCGTACGCCACCGGACCGTGGTCGACGACGTCGTGCCCAGCAGCAGTGAGGTGCTCTACCAGGTGGTTCTTCAGCTCGAAGCCGGCATGGTCGCAGCCGATGTGCACTCGCATGGCCAGCAATCTACTGTCAGCCCGCCTGTGCTCGTACGCCGCCCGGCACTGTCAGCCCTGCGGTCAACTGGGTCACCGTGGCGTAGGCCTGCTCGTACGGCGTTCCGCTCGGATGCAGCGTGAAGACCGCGACGATGGTGCGATCGTCCACGCCGACCGTTCCAGTGGTGTGCAGCGCGTCGCTGACCAGGTCCAGCGTGGACTCCGGCTTCGCCCGGTCCGACCGGTAGCCGCTCGACCCGTGGAACCCGGACCAGCCCTGCTTGATGCTGAAGTCCGGGTCGAACACCGAGGGGATGCCGAAGAACTGGTCGAAGCCGTCGGTGCCGTAGCGGGTCGGCCGGTGCAGCAAATCCATGACGTACGCCCGGACCGGCTCCGGAGCACGGTCCAGGATGTATCGATAGATCCGGACCGTGTCGGCGGCGGTGATGGCGACGTACCCCCAGAAGCCCGGGTGGGTGGCGGGCGGTCCGGCCGTGTCGGTCAGGCCGAGCCGCGCCACCATCCGCTCCACAATCGCCGCGCCGCCGAGCTCGTCCCAGTAGTAGCTGGCCGCGTCGTCGTCACTGCTACGCAGCATGACCTCCAGCCGCTCCCGGTCCGCCGGCGGGACGTCGTACTGCGGGCCACGATCCCACAGGAAGTCCAGCACGATCAGCAGCTTCACCACGGACGCCGACCGGAACTGCTGGTTGGCATTCAACTGCTCGACGGACTGTCCGGTGTGACGGTCGAACACAGCGATCCCAGCGGTCACAGCTGGAGGTACGGCGATCATTCGGAACCTACTCACCACTTGACGAGTTGCTTGGTGAGCAACTTTCGCCGCCTGGGGACTTCGATGGCAACCCCTGAACCGTCAGTCGAAGATCGGACCGCGGTCGCGGGTGCGCTTGATCTCGAAGAAGCCCTCGGTGCCGGCGACGAGCCGGACGCCGTCCCAGAGCTTGCCTGCCGCCTCACCCTTCGGCGCCGGTGTCACGACCGGCCCGAAGAACGCGGTGCCCTCGACCGCGATGACCGGCGTACCGACCTCCATGCCGACCAGATCCATGCCGGCGTGGTGTGACTTGCGCAGCGCGTCGTCGTACTTGTCGGTGTCGGCCGCCTCGAGCAGCGACGCCGGCAGGCCGACCTCCTCGAGTGCCTCGGCCAGCACCGCCTCGTCATTGCCGCCACGGCCCTCGTTGTGGATCCGGCGGCCGAGGGCGGTGTACAGCGGCAGCAGCACCTCGTTGCCGTGCGCCTCCTCGGCGGCGATCAGCACCCGGACCCGGCCGAGCAACCGCAGCCAGTCGGCGTCGTGCTCACGGCGGTCTTCGTTCAGGACGGCGAGGCTCATCACGTGCCAGGTCGTCTTCACATCCCGGACCTGCTCGACCTCGAGCATCCAGCGGGACGTCATCCAGGCCCAGGGGCAGGCCGGGTCGAACCAGAAATCAGCAGAGGCAGTCATATTCACCATCATACAAAGTTGAAGCACACCAGATATCGTCTCGGTATCCAATACCCAATATCGCGGGGAAACCCTCGGCGAACCTGAGAACCAGGTGCATAGGATGCGGACATGCCTGGAACCAACCTGACGCGCGACGAGGCGCGTTCCCGTGCGGGCGTGGTCAGTGACGTGACCTACGCGATCGAGCTCGACCTGACCGGTGCCCCGAGCGGCGCCCCCACGTTCCCGTCCGTGACCGCCGTCACCTTCACCGCCACGGCCGGCGCGAGCACGTTCGCCGACCTGATCGCGGACAAGGTCCGCTCGGTGACCCTGAACGGCGTCGCCCTCGACCCGGACGTGGTGTACGACGGCGCACGCATCCAGCTCGACGGGCTGGCGGAGCGCAACGAGCTGACCGTGGTCGCGGACTGCCTCTACTCCCGCACCGGTGAAGGGCTGCACCGCTCGGTCGACCCGGCCGACAAGGAGACCTACCTCTACACGCAGTTCGAGGTGCCGGACGCCCGCCGGGTGTTCACCACCTTCGAGCAGCCCGACCTCAAGGCCCCGTTCACCTTCACCGTCTCCGCACCCGCCCGCTGGGTAGTCATCTCGAACGCTCCGACGCCGGAGCCGACGACGTACTCCGGTGAGCACGGCGAGGAGCTGGCTCGGTGGGAGTTCCCGCCGACCGAGCGGATCTCGACGTACATCACCGCGGTCGTCGCGGGTCCGTACCACGTGGTGACGGACGCGTACGAGGGTCCGCACGGGACGTATCCGTTGTCGCTGCTGTGCCGTCCGTCGCTCAAGGAGGCGCTGGACGTCGAGGACCTGTTCGAGGTCACCAAGCAGGGCTTCGCGCTGTTCGAGGAGGCGTTCGGGACGCCGTACCCGTTCCACAAGTACGACCAGGCCTTCGTGCCGGAGTACAACATGGGCGCGATGGAGAACGCGGGCTGCGTGACGCTGCGGGACGAGTACCTGTTCCGCAGCCGTACGACGCACGCGGAGATGGAAGCCCGCGCCAACACCGTCCTGCACGAGCTGGCCCACATGTGGTTCGGCGACCTGGTCACGATGACCTGGTGGGACGACCTGTGGCTGAACGAGTCGTTCGCCGAGTGGGCCAGCCACTGGGCCCAGGTGGTCGCGACGACGAAGTACTCCGACGCCTGGACGACGTTCTGCAATGCCCGGAAGAACTGGGCGTACCGGCAGGACCAGCTGCCGTCGACACACCCGATCGCCGCCGACATGATCGACTTCCACGCGGTCGAGGTGAACTTCGACGGCATCACCTACGCCAAGGGCGCGTCGACGCTGCGTCAGCTGGTCGCCTTCGTCGGCGAGGAGACGTTCGTCACCGCACTGAAGGAGTACTTCCACGACCACGCGTTCGGCAACACCGAGCTGACCGACCTGCTCAAGCCGCTGGAGAAGGCGTCCGGCCGCGACCTGGACGACTGGACCGAGCGCTGGTTACGGACCGCCGGTGTGAACACGCTGCGCGCCGACTTCACCGTTGACGACCAGGGTGCGTTCAAGACGTTCGCGATCGAGCAGACCGCGACCGAGAAGTTCCCCGTACTGCGCCCGCACCGCCTCGCGGTCGGGCTGTACCGGCGTACCGACGAGGGCCTGGTGCGGACCGAGCGCTTCGAGGTCGACATCGACGGCTCCCGCACCGAGCTGCCCGAGCTCACCGGCGCCACGCAGCCGGATCTCGTGCTGCTGAACGACGACGACCTCACCTACGCGAAGATCCGGCTGGACGAGCGCTCCCGCGCCACGCTGGTCGAGTCGATCGACCAGCTGACCGAGTCGTTGCCCAGGGCACTTGCCTGGGGCTCGGCGTGGGACATGACCCGCGACGCCGAGATGCCGGCCAGCCAGTACGTCGGCATCGTCCTGCGCGGCATCCGCGCCGAGACGGACCTCACCGGCGTCCGCTCGCTGCTCGCGCAGGCGAACAGCGCCGTCAACCAGTACGCCGCCCCGCAGAACCGGCCTGCTCTGCGGGCGCAGCTCGAGGAGGCTCTGTCCGGTCTGGTCGCGGACGCGGAGCCTGGCAGCGACCACCAGCTGGCCTTCGTTCGGGCGTACAGCTCGGCGGTGTTCTCGGCGGCCGGCGCCGACCGGATCGCCGGCTGGCTGGAAGGTCGCGACCTGCCGGAAGGCCTGGTCGTCGACACCGACCTGCGCTGGACGCTGATCGTGGCACTGGCCCGACTGGGGAAGATCGGCGCGGACGAGATCGACGACGAGCTCACCCGCGACACCACGATCACCGGTCAGGAGCGGGCCGCGCAGGCCCGTGCCGCCCGGCCGACGGCCGAGGCGAAGGAAGAGGCCTGGCGGATCGCGGTCGAGTCCGAGGACACCCCGAACGAGACGCAGTTCCGGACGATCCTCGGCTTCCAGCAGCCCGGCCAGGAGGACCTGCTCCGGCCGTACGTGGACAAGTACCTGAACGCGGCCAAGGACGTCTACACCCGGCTCGGCTCCTCGATGGGCGAGAACGTGCTGGTGTACCTGTCGCCGCGTCACCTGGCCGACCAGGCCGCACTGGACGCGTTGACCGGGTGGCTCGCTGCAGAGTCGTCGACAGTCGACGCTCCGACGCTCCGGTATGTCACCGAGGCGCAGGCGGACCTGACCCGCGCGATCGCCGCGCAGGCGAAGGACATCGTCGCCTGACCATTCCGACACTGCCAACACTGCGGACACTGCGAACACTGCCGACGCTGCCGGTCTCACCAGGAGACCGGCAGTGTCGCGTTGGACCTGGGCGTGCGGTAAGACTGGTTTGGTGCCCGCCTCCGACCCCGCCTTGGCCGGTGCGGCAGCTGTTGCGCTGACCGGACTCGCAGAGGCGTACAGACCCCGCCCCGTCACTCCCCTGATGCCCTGGCGGTACTCCAACCGCCTGGTGAAGCCGTACATCATCACCGCACGCGGACGGCAGTGGGACGACCACATGGTCGACGTAGCCCGCGGCACGGCCACGCGCCAGCTCGAGTTCGACGACGCGATGGGTTCGGTCGGCCTCGGCGTCGTCGTACTGCATCTGGGCGACGACGGCATCTACCTCGTCGTGCAGAGCTGGGCGAAGGACTTCCAGTCCCGGCTGAGCATCTTCAGCGGCATGGAGGTGGACGACCTCCGCCCTGCCCCGCTCGGCGCCGCCCCGTGCGTCTGGGAGCTGGAGGTCCTCAGCCACGAGCGTGCGTCGTACGTGCAGCACATCCTCTCCGGCGGCGTCGACATCGACGCCTGGCTGGACGACGCCATCGACACCCGCCCGAAGGCGAAGTACGACGGCATCCCGTCCGGCACTTAGTTCTGGCCGGCGGCGTCCAGGTGGTTGCGTTGTTCGGGCGTGAGCTCGAGGTCGGCGGCTGCGAGGGTTTCGTCGAGCTGGGCGACGGATGAGGCGCCTACCAGCGGAATGATGGGGATGTCGCCGCCCATCAGCCACGAGAGGACTACCTGGTTCGCCGTGGCGCCGGTCTGTTGTACGACGTCGTCCAGCGCGATCTTGCGGGCTCTAGTGCCGGCGTGGTCGTACAGCTCGTCCATGGGCTTGTCGGCTCGGACGTAGGCGCCACTGAGGAGAGGTGTGTACGCCACCAGCGTCAGGCCAGGCTCTTCGCGCAGATAGCTCAGCAACTGCCCGTCGGTGACGCCGATGCTGCCGTCGCGCGAGCGGAGGCCGCCCTGGTCGGTGCGGGCCCGGAAGTACGTGTGGTGATGCTGCAGCACCTCACAGCCCGGCAGACCGGCTGCAGCGGCCAGGGTCCTCGCCCGCTCGATCTGCCAGCTCCAGTAGTTGCTCAGCCCGAGCAGACCGACCGTCCCGTCCGCAGCCAGGCCCCCGAACGTCTCGACCTGCTCCTCCAGCGGTACGGCGGGATCGGGCACGTGGGCGTAGTACACGTCGGCGTGGTCGCGACCGAGGTTCTCCAGGCTGCGGGCCAGGGACTCCTTGATCACCTGAGCCGACAGGCCCTCGAGATGCTCGCTCAGGGCCTTGGCCGGCCGCGGCGGCCGTCCGCCCACCTTCGTCGCGATGGTCAGCTCGTCCCCGACGCCGCGACTCCGCAGCCAGCGGCCGAGCAGTTGCTCGCTCTCGCCGCCCTGGGTGCCGTTGACCCAGAACGCGTAGTTGTTGGCCGTGTCAACGAACGTGCCGCCCGCCTCGACGTACCGGTCCAGAATCGCGTACGACGTCGCCTCGTCGGTCGACGTACCCATAAGCATCGCCCCGAGGGCGATCTGGCTCACCCGGCGCCGGCGCGCGGGGTCATTTCCGATGGTCAGATAACGCATAGCAGGAGCGAATCAGCTGGAGTGCGGTCTAGGTCAAGACCAGTCCTGACCTAGGTCAAGACATTGCGCTGCCGAACCGGCCGACCCCGCTCGGTGAGGGTCAAACGATTGCTCTTCGGCGGATCGTGAGGGGTCGTGCGCGGTGCGCGATTCCCTTCCAGGGAAAGAGATTCTCCCCACCTGAGAGAGGCTCACTTATTCGGTCGTTCGGTTTAAGCTGCACCGGACTATCCATCCACGGACAGTCCGGGTTTTTCTTGGGGAGGGGCCCTTGCCGTGACTCGCGTCGATCACCGGAAGCCGCCCGCTCGGGTTGCGCGTAAACAACAGAAGACCACTGCCGGCCCGAGTACGCCGGCAGCCGGCCCGCGGAAGCCACAGCGTTCGCACAGCGCCATCGGCGCGGGTGTCGTGGCCGCGGCGGCGATGGTCGCGGTGTTCGGGTTCATCCTGACCCGGGGAACCTCCGACGACCCGCCGGCCGACGGACTGCGGATGGGATCGGGCACCGACACCGGCGCCGCCGCACCGCAGGTTCCGACCGAGAGCGCGAGCGGGACCGTCTCGAAGGCGGATCGGCAGCCCCCGGCCTCCACCACGGCACCGAAGGCCAAGGCGGAGAAGACGACGCCTCAAGTGGACACCGGACCGATCTCGCCGAAGTTCAAGCCCGGCCAGTGGATCGTCGTGATCGACAAGTACCCGACCGATGTCGGCATGCCCGCGGACCAGACTGCGAAGAACACCGCGGCAATGCTCACCCGGGCCGGGATCCCGGCGAAGGCCATGCTGGTCAACGGTCAGTACCCGGGCCTGAAGAACAGCAGCTCGATGACGCCGGTCATCAACACCTGGATCGTCTACCTCGGCCCGGGCTCATCCTCGGCGCAGGTCCTCAACCTGTGCCTGGACCCGCGCACGCAGGCGGCGTACCCCAGCCCGGCCTGTCCGACCTATGAGCCAGCAGCTCCCGCGGGCGGCTGAGCGACGACATCGGTGGCCAGCCGGGCGTGCAGGTGCGAATCGTGCCGCTTGCCGGTCGGTTCGACGTAGTAGTCACGCATCACGCCCTCCAGCTGGAAGCCGGCGCGGAGTGCGACGCGACACGAACCCTCGTTGATCAGCGAGTGGTCGAGTGAGATGCGGTGCAGTCCTAGTCCGTCGGCTGCGAAGCCCCAGGTCGCTGCGGCGTCGAGTGCGCGCGCACCGAGCCGGCGGCCGCGGGCGGCCGGGCTGACCCAGTACGCCGCTACGGCCTGGTCCGGGATGCGGTGAACGTCCCGCAGCGACACGTTGCCGAGCACCTGGTCGGTGGCGGCGTCCGCGATCGCGAAGATGGCGCTACCGCGGTTCCAGCCGTCGATGCGTGGCTCCAGCCACCGGCGGGCGCGCTGCTCGGCTGGAGCGCGGATGACCGCCGTACCAGCGGTCCAGCGGAGGATGCCGGGGTCACGCAACGCCTCGGCCACCGCAGCCTCGTCGGATGTGACGAAAGGACGCAGTACGACGTCGCCCAGCTCGATGCGGCGGGGCTGCAGGGCCGGTGGCACGGGCTACAGCTTGTGCTGCTCGTCGCTGGCGTGCAGCAAGGGCGGCTGGTGAGCGTGCGTGCCCAGCTGCTGCACACCGGTGACGAGACCGCCGGTGAGGTCGCCGGTGGCGAACGACGTCTGCATGGTCAGCGCGGCCAGTCCGGCGGCGGTGTCCGACAGCTGCCGCTTGGCCAGCGGGCCGGTGACGATCTCGAGGCGGCGTCCGGCCGGGTCGACGTACACCAGGACGGAGCTGTCCGGGTCGTCGAGCTCGTTGAACAGCTCGAGCGCGAACGGCCGGGTCTCGGAGTCCGCGCCGCCGACGTACACGGAGAAGTGCAGGCCGGAGGTCTCCTCGGCGTACCGGACCGCTCGCTCGATGTCGTAGAGCTGGTCAGGGGTGAATGCGTCACCAGCTGGCACTTGCGCCTCCGGTCGTGCGGGCGACGCCGGTGCCGGCGGTCCCAGTGGTCACAGTGGTACCCGGCGCGCCGGTCAGCTGAGGCAGCTCGGGCAGGTTGGCCGGGTCCGGCTTGGTTGCCGTCGGCCCGTTGATCCAGACCGGCGGAGCCCACCAGGACAGCCCTGGACGGTACCGCGGCCCGTCAGCGATCGACGACGCGAACACCAGCAACGCCAGCACCGCGACAACCAACAGAGGAATCCCGACGAACACCAACAGGGAGTGCCCCGACAATTGAGGTATCACGCCCCGAAGCCTAGTACCCACCAACCGACAGCCGCCCCAGGGCCTCACCCTGGAGCGGCCGCAGCTCCCCCAAACAGATCAACAACCTCCGCAGTTGCCCTCTTCACAACCCGCGCGGAGCGCGGCAGCTCGCCGATGCCGGCAGCCGCCGCAGTTACCTCCTCACAACCCCGCGCGGAGCGCGGCTGCTTTGGTTCTTAGCAGCCGCCGCAGTTGTAGTACGTGATGTCCCAGTGGCTGCCTTCGTCGGCGTAGATGTTGCCGGCGCCGGACTGCCACTGCGGGTACCCGTCGCCACGGTTGGCGATGCGGGTGAAGGTGTTGTGGATGTAGTTGCCGACGCAGGTGTACTTCGAGATGTCGACCTTGTAGCCGTTCCAGTGGCTGTAGGTGCCGCTGGCGTGGCCGGTCTCGGTGCCGCCGGTGATGTTGATGGCGCAGCCGCTGGCCTGCTTCAGCGTGCGGACGCCGTACACGGTGCTGTCGTTGATCTGGTCGAACGACGTGCAGGTGGAGTTGTTGCGGTTCGAGCAGTTGCCGCTGGACGACCAGGTGATGCCGGCGGCCGAGAAGATCGCGGTCGCCTGGGCGTGCGTCAGCTTGGTGAGCGCCGACGCCTGCTCGACTGCGACCACACCGGGCAGCAGGCCGACGAGCAGAGCGACGACCGGGACGACGACGCGACGGAGCACTGACTTCATGGGGACACTCCTTGAAATATGGGGCGGTTATTTCAAGGAGTGCACTGCCCAGGAAAGATATTGGCGAAACATCAGATTGAACGCGAAATTAACATCCGAGCACCGGTAGACGGCGTTCGGCGGTGTCGACGACGGCCCAGGAAGCTAGATGTTCAGCGCGCCGATCAGCCGGCGGAGGCGGTGGTTGTTGGGTAGGTCCTCGAGCAGGACCGGGTCACCGTCCGGGCCGCCCAGCGGGATGCGCCAGTTCGGGTACTCGTCCGTGGTCCCCGGTTGATTCTGCGTACGCCGTTCGCCGACCGCATCCGTCAACGCGACCCCGACCAGCTTGGACGGCGTATGCGCGACGTACTGATGCAGAGCCTCCACGATCCGCTCGACGTCACCATCGGTGTCGCTCAGCAGATGGCGCTCACGCAACGCCGCGAGCCACGCGTCCCGGTCGGCCTCGTCAACGGCAAGCTCCTCCGCGACCGGACGCGTCAGCAGCCCGAGCCGGTTCCGCAGCTCGACATGATCGCCGGCCAGGTACCCCGCCGTCGGCGGCAGGTCGTGCGTGGTGACGGTGGCCAGGCACAGCTCCCGCCACCGCTCCGGCGCGAGCGGCTTCCCGTTCGCGTCCCGCTCGAACCACAGCACCGAGGTACCGAGGATGCCGCGCTCGGTCAGGTAGTCACGCACCCACGGCTCGACCGTCCCGAGGTCCTCGCCGATCACGGTCACCCCGGCACGCTGGGCCTCGAGCACCAGGATCCCGATCAGCGCCTCGTGGTCGTACCGCACGTAGGTCCCCTCGGTAGGCCGCTCCGGCGACGTCACCCACCAGAGCCGGAACATCCCGAGGATGTGGTCGATCCGCAGGCCGCCACCGTGCCGCATCTCGGCCCGCACCAGATCCCGCCACGCCGCGTACCCGGTCTCGGCCAGCGCGTTGGGCCGCCACGGCGGCTGGGACCAGTCCTGCCCCTGCTGGTTGAACGCGTCCGGGGGCGCACCGACGTGGATGTTCGGCGCAAGCACGCTCTGCAGCGCCCACGCGTCCGCGCCGTCGGGATGCACACCGACCGCAAGGTCGTGTACGACGCCCAGCGCCATGCCGGCCGCCTTCGCCCGGGCCTGCGTCCGCGCGAGCTGCTCGTCCAGCTGCCACTGCAGCCAACAGTGGAATTCGACCGCGTCCGGGTTCTCGTTGCGGAAGGCAACCACCGCGGGCGACGCCGGCTCCTGCAGCTCCTCCGGCCACTTGCTCCACTCCGGCCCGTGCACGTCCGCGATCGCGGCCCAGGTGGCGAAGTCGATCAGCCCCTGGCTCTCCCGGTCGCAGTACGCGCCGTACTCCGCGATCCGTCCGATCGACGGCTGCACGCGGAACAGCAGCTGCAGCGCCTCTCGCTTGGCCGCCCAGACCGTGTCCCGGTCGATCGCGGTCACGTCCTCGCTCAGCGCCCGCGCCTGCAGCGCCAGCGTCCGCACCCGATCCCGCTCCGCCGGCGCGAGGTCGCCGTACTCGTCGATGTCCTCGATCCGCAGGTAGATCGGGTTGCTGAAGCGCCGCGACGCCGGGAGGTACGGCGAGGGCTCCATCCGCCCGGCCAGCTCCGCAGCGTGCAACGGGTTCACCAGCACGAATCCCGCGCCCAGGTCGTGCGCCGCCCACGCGGCCAGGTCACCCAGGTCGTGCAGGTCGCCGATCCCCCACGACCGCCGCGAGCGGACGGAGTACAGCTGCAGCACCCAGCCCCAGGTGCGGTGCAGCTTCTCCGGCTCGAGCTTCCGCGGTGTGACGATCAGCGTGCCGACCGAGATCTCCGGACTGGTACCGATCCGCGCGCACAGCCGGTGATACCCGAGCGGCAGGTCCCCAGGCAGCTGGAACGTCGCCTCTCCGACCTGTACGCCGTCGACCCACTCCGGCTCGACCCAGTGGTCCTGCTGCGGGATGTCCCGTCGCTGGCCGCCGTCCTCGAGGTCGACCCACACCTCGGCCGTCGACCCGTGCGGCAGGTGTACGGCGAACCAGGGCGTCCACCCCTGCCGCATCACCAAGGTGGCGGGGAGCGTACGCCGCCAGCGCGCCTCCTGGTGCTCAGCGAGCGCAAGAGCGGCCTTGTCCGGCGTGGACGCGTCCACGCCGAGCGCAGCGAGTACGTCGGCCACGACCTCGCTCGAGACGATCACATGCTCGCCTTGCCAGTTCCAGTACTCCGTCGCCACGCCATGGGCAACCGCTAGCTCGACAAGGGCTGGAGTGGGAGCTGTCACCTCAGCGAGTCTGCCGTATCAACCGCGCCAACGGCTAAACGGCGCGCGCCGGACGAGGGCGTCTGCTACTCGTTCGAGCGCCGCCGACTCAGCATCAGCACCGCGAGCAGGAGCACTCCACTGGCAACGACGAGTCCGACTGCCACACCGGCCATGTTGTCGGTCAGCTGGTACAGCGACGTCGGCCAGATGACCAGGAGGATCGCACAGCCCACCACGGCGTACGACGAACGCCGGGTCAGGCCGTAGGCGACCAGCAACGCGGCAGGGCCCGCCGTACCGACGGCCAGCGCCATGATCTCGCCGCGCTCCTGCACCAGCCAGCAGATCGAGGAGCTGAACATCGCCGCTCCGGCCAGTGACCACGACGTCACCTGATCCCGCACCAGGCCGAGCATCGCGAACACGAACGCCACGATGATGAATCCGGTGCCGGCGATGCCCGCGCTGTTCGCCGCCGACCCGGTGTCCGGAGTGAGGACATCTGCCGTGATGACCAACACACCGACAGCCAGGATCCCGAACGTTGCCACCAGCAACGATGACCCCTCGAGCCACCACAACCCGACCGCGGCCAGCGCGAGCGCGACCGCCACCCCGGCGACCTGGCCGGTCTCCCCCTCGATCGCCACGTACGTCGCGAAGCCCGCCACGCAGCACCCGAGCGACGCGAGCGCCGAGCTCAGTTGTTCGCGGCGGCGCAGCAACGCGAGGACGACGGCCGCACCGAGCAGCACGACGGCTGCCGTCGTACCGGTGCTGACGCGGGCCGCGCGACCCATCTCGCCCCAGTTCGCCAAGGTCAGGAGCGCGACGGCGCCGAGCAGCAGCGCGCCGCCGATGTACCCGAGCACCTCGACCAAGGCGTTCGGGTGGACGTCGACCGGCGGCCCCTTGGGTTTGGCCGGCTCGGGCGCCTGGGCCGCGGCTTGCGGATGGGGCCGGCCCGGGTCGGCCAGCGCCGCGTCGATCTCGGCGTCGGCAGCGTCCCGGATCGAGTCGGCCTGGTACTGGCGCAGCACACCAGCGCTCACGAGCCTGGACAGCTCGTCATCCAGCCGGCTCGACATGCTTTTCCGTCTCCTTGTCAGCCTTACTAAGATCAGGCGGCGAGATGCCTATTCTGACCAGCTACCTTCTGTCCCCGTTCAGTCACCCCCTGTTTTCGCGCTTGTTGTCGCGTCCGGACGCGTTTCCGACGTTCTTCCGCACCGGCAACGACGGCAAACTCGAGGTGACCGACCAGGTCGTGGTCGTCCCGGCCCGCATCGCGGGACTGATCATCGGCTTCTTCGTGCTCCGCTGGCTGCTGCACAAGGTCATCCGGCGGTTCGCCCGCCGGACCGGCAACGGCGCGGTGGCGGGCGTGCTGTCGAAGTCCAAGCGCGGCCAGGAGTTCGTCGAGAACACCCTCGCGAACGAACGCCGGGCGCAGCGCGCGGAGACGATCGCGTCGCTGCTGACCAGCGCGGTCACGATCGTACTGACCGCCGTCCTGGTGGTGATGGTGCTGGCCGAGCTCGGCTTCAACATCCTGCCGGTGATCGCGTCCGCCAGCATCATCGGGGTGGCGCTCGGTTTCGGCGCCCAGACGCTGGTGAAGGACTTCCTGGCCGGCGTCTTCATGATCTTCGAGGACCAGTACGGCGTCGGCGACCTGATCGACATGGAGAAGGCGACCGGGACGGTGGTCGCGGTCGGCCTGCGGATCACCACGCTGCGCGGCGAGGACGGCACCACCTGGTACGTCCGCAACGGCGAGGTGGTCCGGATCGGCAACCTGACCAACCGCGACCCGCACAGCGAGGCCCCTTCCGGTGTCGGCTCCCGCACCGAGAAGGAAGAGGAAACCAAGGCCGACGAAAGTGTGGCGAGCGAGAAGCAGGACAAAACCCGAGCCTGAGGTAGAGCCGCTCCGCCTCCGATCCCTCGACCTCCTGCAGCGTGGCCTGCCCGCCGCACTCCGCACCTCGCAAATCCCACCGACAGGAATCAGGTGTTGACGCATCGCGACCGGCGCGTCATGATCGAGCGAACCATTAGGAAACCTTCCTAACAGAAGCCCAACTCTGACCGCCCCCAGGTTTGGAGCTCGAAATGCGCGCACGATCCGTCCTGCGCCGCTGTCCGGCGGCACTCCTCCCCCTCCTGCTGCTGACGACACTGTTCAGCGCGCAGCCGGCCCAGGCCGAGCTGCAACATCCCCGGCAGCAGTTCCTCCGCGAGTCGACCGGCGGCCTGTTCCTGCACTGGGGGATGCGATCCTCCCCCGGCTACACCAGTTGCAGCGCCTGGGAGAACGCCGTCAAGACCGGCGGCTGGGACCCGGCGTACTGGGTCCGCGAGGCGCAGAAGCTGCACACGCAGTACCTGGTCCTCGCGACCTTCCACAGCCGGCTCGGTTACGCGCGGCCGTGGCCGTCGAAGATCCCGGGCAGCTGTCACACCAACCGCGACATCCTCCGCGAGACGATCGACGCCGCGAAGGCGCAGGGACTCAAGGTCATCCTGTACATGACCGATGATCCGCAGTGGCACAACGACGGCCTGCCGTCCGGTAAGGACTGGCTCGACTCGGCGGCGTACTCGAAGTACAAGGGCCACAGCGTGGATCTGAGCACCCGCGACGGGTTCGGCGAGTTCAGCTACGACAATTTCGTCGAGGTGATGCAGCGCTACCCGGACCTCGGCGGCTTCTGGATCGACAACGACAACGCCTACTGGGAGAGCCACGGGCTGTACGACAAGATCCGCCACGACCGGCCGGACTACACGCTCAGCAACAACAACGAGGACACGCCGATCATGGACATGATCAGCAACGAGCAGAAGACCGGCATGTCCCCGGACTACGACTACCCACAGGCGGTCTACACCGCGGGGCCGCGGCTGATCGAGGCCGATTTCAAGCTGCCGTCGAAGGGCGCGTGGTGGTACGACGGCACGAACCCGGCCGTCGACACCCGGCTGACGATCGGCCGGTACGTCGCGAACGCCGGCTCGTCGATCAAGTCGCTGATGGCCGAGACCGCGATGGTGAACGGCCGGTTCCCGTCCCATCAGGAAGATTTCAACAACCTTTTTGACAAATATCTGCAGCCGATCTGGCCGTCACTCCACGGCACGGAGGGCGGCGGATACCTGTACGGCGGCCTGAAGCCCGGGGCGTGGAACGACGGCGCGTACGGCGTCACGACCGTCAGCCGGACCGATCCGGACGAGCAGTACATCCACGTGCTGACCAAGCCGTCCACGAGTACGCTGCGGATCCGCGACAACGGGTACCGCATCGCCGACGTGACCGATCTACGGACCGGCAAGGCGATCGCCCACTCGCAGGCCAACGGCATCCTCACCCTCACCGGTCTGACCAGCTGGGACGCCTACGACACGGTCTTCAAAGTCGAGAGCGCCGGACGCGAAGGCATCCTCCCTGCGTCGTCGTACACGATGAGCGCCACCGCCGGCGCCAACCCGGCTGCGGCGGCTGACGGCAGCTACCTGACCTACTGGGACAGCAACAAGACCACACCGGTGTCGCTGGACTTCGACCTGGGTTCGTCGAAGCCGGTCCGGTTCATCGGCCTCAACCAGCGCGAGGACTCGGTGGCCTACGCACGCTCCGCCGGCGAGCAATCGGCTCGCATCAAGAGCTACCGCGTCTACGTCAGCTCCGATGGGAAGACCTGGGGCTCGCCCATCAAGACCGGCACCCTCCCCAGCCGTCGCGCTGTCGTCTACATCGATCTGCCGGCGACCACCACCCGCCACGTCCGCCTCGAGGTCGTCAACACCTACGCCGCCTCTTCGGACCCGACCCGCTACAAGCGGCTGCGGATCGACGAGGCTTGGATCGGCACGTCCTACGCCCGGCCTGTGACTACCTTCAAGCAGGCTGCTGAAGTCAGCGTCAAGGACTACGGCGCGAAGGGCGACGGCAAGGCCAACGACAGCGCGGCGATCAACAAGGCGATCGCGGCGGCAGCGCCAGGGAGCACCGTGCGGTTCCCGGCCGGCACCTACAAGAGCGCGAACTCCATCCACCTGAAGAGCCATCTCACGTACCAACTCGACTCCGGCGCCACCGTCCTCGGCGCAGGCAACAACACCTACGACAAGGCCGAGCCCAACGCGAACGACAAGTACCAGGACTACGGCCACAGTCACTTCCACGACGCGATGCTGTGGGGCGACCAACTGACCGACATCGCATTCACCGGCGCAGGCACCATCGACGGCGGCGGTCAGCTGATCACCGGCAACCCGAAGTCGGGCCAGGCCGACAAGATCATCTCGCTGACCCGGTGCGACGGCCTGCGCGTGGACGGCATCCGGCTGCGACGCGGCGGCCACTTCGCGATGCTCACCAACGGCTGTAACGACATCAGCTCGGACGGCCTGCGAATCGAGACCGCGGACAACCGCGACGGCTGGAACGTCATCAACGCCAAGAACGTCATGGTCACCCATGCGAACATCGCCGCCAACGACGATGCGCTGGTCTTCAAGAGCGACTGGGCATTGGGCAAGACGATCGACAACGGACACGTGCGGGTCTCCGACAGCCAGCTGTCCGCGGGATGCTGCAACGCGCTGATGTTCGGCTCGGAGACCTGCGGCAACTTCACCGACTACGCGTTCGACCGGATCAAGATCACCGGCGCCGGCAAGTCCGGGCTCGGCATGGTCTCGATGGACGGCAGCAACATCTCCGACGTCCACTACCGCGACATCACGATGTCCGGCACCCGCAGTCCGATCATGCAGAAGGTCGGCACCCGGAAACGCTGCGGCGGCAGTCCAGAGGTCGGGTCGATCAGCAACATCACCTACCAGAACGTCACCGGCACGTACGACGGTGCGAGGGGTTCGGCGTACAGCCCGACGCTCTGGGGTGAGGACAAGCTCAGCGACGTCACCTTCGACAACGTGCAGCTCACAGTGCCGGGCGGCAACGCGACGATGGGGACCGGCGTACCGAGCAACGACCCGAAGGACTACAACCCGAACAGCATCGGGACCAGGCCGTCGTACGGCTGGTACCTGCACCAGGTGGATGGCGTTCACTTCACCGACAGCTCCATCCACTTCAACAAGAACGACGGGCGGCCGGCCGTCATCGCCAACGACGCCGCGAACGTCGGGCTGAGTGGGTTCAGCGCACAGCGTGGTAGCGGGAGTCCGTTCGACGTCGGCATGCAGTCCGTCAACGGGTACTGCGTGACCGGTGCCGGGTTGCGGGTCAAGGCGACCGACTCGTCCAGCAACTGCCTTACGGCGAACCTCGAGAACGGGCAGGCCCGGACACCGCCGATGGGCTTCAACAACTGGAACTCGACCAAATGCACGTCCGCGTTCAACGAGGCGATGATCAAGAGCATCGCGGACCTGTTTGTCAGTCGCGGCCTGAAGGACGCCGGGTACCAGTACGTCAACATCGACGACTGCTGGGCGCTCCCCCAGCGCAATGCACAGGGCAACCTCGTGCCGGACCCGGCCCGGTTCCCGCACGGCATCAAGAGCCTGGCCGACTACGTGCACAGCAAGGGCTTGAAGTTCGGGCTGTACACCAGTGCGGGGACGAAGACCTGCGACAAGAACGGCTTCCCCGGTGGACTCGGCCACGAGAAGCAGGACGCCAATCTGTTCGCGTCGTGGGGTGTGGACTACCTGAAGTACGACAACTGCAACAACCAGGGGGTCGACGCGCAGCAGCGGTACACCGCCATGCGTGACGCGCTACTGGCAACCGGACGGCCGATCACGTACTCCATCTGCGAGTGGGGCCGCACCGGGCCGCCGAAGGTCTGGCAATGGGCTGCGGACGTCGGCAATCTGTGGCGCACGACCGGCGACATCAGTGACAACTGGAGCAGCATGATCGGCAAGGCGCAGGCCAACCGCGACCTGAGCCAGTACGCCGGTCCGGGCCATTGGAACGACCCGGACATGCTCGAGGTCGGCAACGGCGGGATGACGGCGACGGAGTACCGCACGCACTTCAGCCTGTGGGCGATGATGTCAGCGCCGCTGCTGATCGGCACTGACCTCCGCAAGGCGTCCACAGAAACCTTCGACATCCTCACCAACCCGGACGTCATCGCAATCGACCAGGACCGCCTTGGCCGCCAGGCCACTGTGGTCAGCGCGTCGGGCGGTCTGGTCGTCTACGCCAAGACCCTGGCGAACGGAGACCGAGCTGTAGCGCTCTCCAACGAGACGGTTCGACGGCGACGATCGGCACGACAGCGGAAGCAGTCGGCCTCGGCGGCTCCGCGTCGTACACGCTGAAAGACCTGTGGAGCAAGACGTCTCGAACCTCGACCGGTCAGATCAGCGCCTCGGTGCCATCGCACGCCACCGTCATGTATCGCGTCTCCCGAGCGGGAACGACCCAGCGTTATGAGGCCGAGGCGGCGACGCTCTCGCCCGGCAGCACGGTCGACAAGGACCACTCCGGGTACTCCGGTGCCGGCTTCGTCAACACCCCCAACCAGACCGGCAGCTACGTCGAGTGGAAGGTCGACCGCGACCAGGCCGGTCCCGCGACGCTCGTCTTCGACCACGCCAACGGGACAACCGCCAACCGAGCCGTCGACATCACCGTCAATGGCAGCACTGTCGCGAAGAACGTCGCCATCCCGTCGACCGGCGCGTGGACCCTGTGGCGAACGATCCATACCGCGGCAAACCTGCGAGCGGGCACCAACACCATCCGCGTCATGGCGACCACAGCGAACGGCGCTCCCAACCTGGACTACCTGGATGTCGCCGTGGATCCGCCCGCAATGCTGGCAGCGACGGACTGGTCGGTGCGGATGGTCGACTCGACCATGGCTCGCTACAAGCCCACCACGATCGGCGGCTGGTCCTATCCGGTCGGGCTGTACCTGTACGGCCAGTACCGGGTCTACCAGCGGACCCATGACCCGAAGTACCTGAGTTACATCAAGTCGTGGGTCGACCGGTTCGTCGATAAGTCCGGGAACATCGACAACAGCTTCAACAGCCTGGACAGCATGCTTGCGGGCCGCCTGCTCGTCGTACTGCACCACGAGACCGGCGACCATCGCTACGAGGTCGCAGCGACCAAGATCCGCAAGCGGCTGAACAGCTATCCCCGAACCGCCGACCAGGGCTTCTGGCACGCGACCAGTCGTCAGCACCAGCTTTGGGGCGACGGTGTGTTCATGGTGGACCCGTTCCTCGCGGAGTACGGCCATGAGTTCGGCGACTCGGCGTACACCGACAAGGAGACCGTGAACCAGCTGCTCGTCTACGCCAGCCATCTACAGCAGTCGAACGGCTTGCTGCGGCACGCGTACGACGAATCCCGCACGCAGTCCTGGGCCGACCCCAAGACCGGCCAGTCCCCCGAGGTGTGGTGCCGTGCGGAGGGCTGGTTCGGGATGGCGACCATCGACGTGCTGGACGTCGTACCCGCGAACCAGCCGCGGCGGGCCGAGCTGATCCAGGTACTGCGGAAGCTCGTGGCGGCGTACGCGCAGTACCAGGACCCGGCCACCGGACGCTGGTTCCAGGTCGTCGACAAGGGCAGCCGCTCCGACAACTGGACCGAGACCTCCTGCTCGTCGATGTACACGTTCGTCATCTCGCGCGCGGTAGAACGCGGGTACGTCGACGCGTCGTACCGATCGGCCGCGGACCGCGGCTACCAGGGCGTGCTGTCCAAGCTCAGCCTCGGCTCGGACGGCCGCACCAACCTGACCGGGATCTCGATCGGCACCAACGTCGGCGACTACAAGTACTACGTCGGCCGCGAGCGCGCGACGAACGACTTCCACGGCCTCGGCGCCTTCCTGATCATGAACGAGCAGCTCAGAAAAACATCGGCCGCGGATATTGACCCGGCCCGCTAATCGATAGGAAACTTTCCTAACTCTTCACCTCCCGCCCCAGGATCGGAGTTCCGAGATGCGTTCACGGATGTTCAAGGCCGCCGCCGCGACGGTCGCCGCCGGCACGTTGGTGCTCGGCGCGGCCCACGCCGCGCAGGCGTCCACCCAGCAGGTCCAGGCGGACGCGGCCAGCATCGGGGCCGCGCCGTACGAGTACCTCGGCTGGGGTAACCCGCAGAAGCCCACCGACGTGATGAAGGCAGCCGGAAACAAGTGGTTCACGCTCGCGTTCATCTTGTCCGACGGCGGCTGCAACCCGAAGTGGGACGGCGACCGCGCGCTGACCGGCGGCTCGGACCAGACCGCGATCAACAACATCCGGGCAGCCGGCGGCGACGTCATCCCGTCGTTCGGCGGCTGGTCCGGTAACAAGCTCGGCGAGAAGTGCA
Organism: Kribbella sp. NPDC049584; assembly: GCF_040675555.1. NCBI lineage: Bacteria > Bacillati > Actinomycetota > Actinomycetes > Propionibacteriales > Kribbellaceae > Kribbella > Kribbella sp. NPDC049584. Next base: position 96,758 of record NZ_JBFAPF010000002.1, on the reverse strand, counting down.
CCTCGGCCTCCGCCCTGGCCGGGGCGTACCAGAAGGTGATCGACGCCTACAAGCTGAAGGCGATCGACATCGACATCGAGGACACGGAGTTCCACAGCTCCACGGCGCGGCAGCGGGTCGTCGACGCGCTGAAGACCGTCAAGAGCAAGAACTCCGGGATCAAGACGTACATCACGATGGGCACCGACCAGACCGGTCCGGATTCGTCCGGTGTCGACCTGATCAACCGGGCCGCCAAGGCCGGGCTGGCCAACGACGGCTGGGTCTTGATGCCGTTCGACTTCGGCGGCGGCTCGACCAACATGGCGACGCTGACCCAGAAGGCCGAGGAAGGCCTGAAGGGCCGGCTGAAGACGGCGTACGGGTACTCCGACGACACGGCGTACCGGCACATGGGCATCTCGTCGATGAACGGCAAGACCGACGACGGTGAGACGGTCCGCCTGCAGGACTTCAAGACGATGCTCGCCTACGCGCAGCAGCACCACCTGGCCCGCTTCACGTTCTGGTCGGTCAACCGGGACCGGAAGTGTGGAGGTAGCAACACCGACGGTGACTCGTGCAGCGGGATCTCGCAGAACGCCTACGACTTCACCAAGGTCGTCGCCCAGTTCCACGGCTGAAGCGACGGAACGCCCGGCGAGCGAGTGGCTCGCCGGGCGTTCCGGTACGTCATGCGGTGAAGGTGACGTCCAGCGTGATCGGAACGGCCGCCAGCGCCTGCGAGACCGGGCAGTTCTTCTTCGCGCCCTCGGCGTACTCGGCGAACTCGTCGGCGGTCAGGCCGGGGACGTTGCCGTTGACCGACAGCTTGATGCCGGTGATGCCCTCACCCGGCTGGAAGGTGACGCCGGCCTGGGTGTCGATCGACGTCGGCGCGTGGCCCGCACCGGCGAGTGCGTGCGACAGCGCCATCGAGAAGCAGGTGGAGTGCGCGGCCGCGATCAGCTCTTCCGGGCTGGTCTTGCCGTTGGCGTCGTTCGCGCGGGAGGCCCAGGTGACGTCGTAGGTGCCGACACCGGACGACTCGAGAGCGACCTGGCCGGCGCCCTCCATCAGCGAGCCTTCCCAGTGGGCCTTGGCCGTACGAGTGGTAGCCATGCTCGTGTTGTCTCCTTCGAAGAGGTTCAGCGGCCGGACACGTCGATCGCGCCCGGGTACTGCGGTTCGTCGGTGTTCACCATGCTCTGCGCGGCCATCACCATGTAGGTCCAGATCTGCTCGTCCTGCTCAGGTGTCAGGACGAGCTCGTCCAGCGCGGCGCGCATGTGGCCCAGCCACAGGTCCCGGGCGCGTGGGGTGACCGCGAACGGGGCATGCCGCATCCGCAGCCGGGGGTGCCCGCGCTGCTCGGAGTACGTCCTCGGGCCGCCCCAGTACTGCTCCAGGAACATCCGGAAGCGCACCTCGGCCGGACCGAGGTCCTCCTCCGGGTACAGCGCTCTCAGTTCCGGGTCGGCGGCAACACCGCGGTAGAAGGCTGCCACCAACCGGTGGAAGGTATCCGCCCCACCAACGGCATCATAGAAGCTCTGCTGCTCACTCATGTCGGATCTAGTCTCTCAAGTGGTCACAACGTGCTGGAGGAGGGCTGCCCGTTCGGCGTCTCCCAGCTGCCGCTTCGCGTGCGTCTCACCGTCCACCACGACCAGTACGGACTCCGCCTTGGCGTACACGTCCTCCGACTCGCCACTGCGGTCCACGATCCGCGATCCGAGCGTGTACGACGTCGTACCGACTGAGGCGACCCACACGTCCACGTCGTACGGCGGGTGCCGCAGGTGGATCGGACGCAGGTAGTCCACCGTCTGGCTGACGAGCACGACCGGGTACTGCGCGAAGTAGTCCCCCGTGGTCCCCATCACCTGTGCGAGGAACGCGATCCGGGCCTCTTGCAGGTAGTCGAAGTACCGCACGTTGTTGACGTGGTCGTACGAGTCGATGTCGGACCAGCGGACGAGGACCTGGTATGTGAACCTCATGCGCCCACCAGCTTGGTCAGGGCCTCGCGCTCCACCGGCGTGATCCGGCGCAACCGATTGGCGTTGAAGTCGAACGGCACCAGCCGCGTACGGGCCTCAACATAGGTACGGCGCTCCGGCTCCGCGTCGAGGATCTCGTAGTCCACCGTGAACGAGGCGGCCTTGATCTCACTGATCCACAGCTCGATCCGGACCGGCTCGGGGCGGAACAGCAGCGGCGCCCGGTACTGGACCTCGTGCCGCGCCACCAGCAGTCCGGTCTCGAGGGCGTCGGCGCCGAGCTCCTTGGCCGTGCGGAACAGGAAATCCACCCGGGCGTCCTGGAGGTAGTCGACGTACCGGCCGTTGTTGACGTGGCCCAGGGCGTCCATGTCACCCCAGCGCAGCGGACAGTGGTACACGTGCCGGTTGTGATGATCCACACGGCGATCATCGCATCCGGAGTACTTCCCGGGTGACGGAGCGTGGGTAATGTCATCCCCGGCAGACCAGTGGACCGATTGGAGCGGTGAATGACGGAGCGGGTGGCGATCGTGACCGGGGCGGCCCGGGGAATCGGCGCGGCCGTCGCGCAGCGGCTCGCACAGGACGGGAACGCCGTCGCCGTCATCGACCTCGACGAGGGCGCCTGCGACGCGACCGTGAAGGCGATCACCGAGGCGGGCGGCAAGGCGATCGGCGTCGGCGCCGACGTCAGCAAGTCCGACCAGGTCGCCGCCGCGGTCGAGCGGGTGGTGGCCGAGCTCGGTCCGCCGACGATCCTGGTCAACAACGCCGGCGTACTGCGGGACAACCTGCTGTTCAAGATGTCCGAGGACGACTGGGACACGGTCATGTCGGTGCACCTCAAGGGCAGCTTCCTGATGTCCAAGGCGGTCCAGTCGCACATGGTCGACGCCGGGTACGGGCGGATCCTGTTCCTCTCCTCGACCTCCGCGCTGGGCAACCGCGGCCAGGCCAACTACGCCTCCGCGAAGGCCGGTCTGCAGGGCCTGGCCAAGACGCTGGCGATCGAGCTGGGCAAGTTCGGAGTCACGGCGAACGCGATCGCGCCAGGCTTCATCGAGACCGACATGACGGCGGCCACCGCGGCCCGGGTCGGAGTCGACTTCGAGGAGTTCAAGAAGGCGACCGCCGCGACCATCCCGGTGCAGCGGACCGGGAAGCCGGCGGACATCGCCGCCGCGGCCTCGTTCTTCTGCAGCGAGGAGGCCGGTTTCGTCTCCGGCCAGGTGCTGTATGTCGCCGGCGGACCCCGGAACTAGGGAGCGAACGAGCATGCCGCAGACCTTCAACGGTGCCGACGAGGTCGCGCACGCGGTCGGCACCCAGCTCGGCGAGACCGAGTGGCTGGAGATCACCCAGGAGCAGGTGAACCAGTTCGCCGAGGCGACCGGTGACCACCAGTGGATCCACGTCGACGTCGAGCGCGCCAAGAAGGGCCCGTACGGCGGGACGATCGCCCACGGCTACCTGACGCTGAGCCTGATCGCCCGCTTCGGCGACGAGCTGTTCAAGGTCGACGGCGTCACCGCCAAGCTGAACTACGGCGTGAACAAGGTCCGCTTCCCCGCCCCGGTCCCGGTCGGCACCCGCGTCCGCGCCGGCGCCTCGATCTCCAACGCGGTCGAGACCCCGGCCGGCGTACAGGTCTCGCTGAACTGGGTCATCGAGCTGGAGAACTCCACCAAGCCCGCCTGCGTCGCGGAGACCGTCGTACTGCTGGTCCCCTAGAGGGGGCAGATCAGGACCGCGTGGGTGGCGATGCGGTCGTAGCCGAGCCATTCGTTGACGGCGAGCATCGGGGCGTTGCCGTCGTAGTTTGCGGTGTAGGCGCCCTCGATACCGGCGTCGGCGGCGCGGTGCAGAGCCGCGCACTTGACCAGTTTGGCGAGCCCGCGACCGCGGTACTCCGGCATGGTCGACGTCATCCTCGACCACATCTTGGCGCGATCGCCGTGATTGCGCGTGAAGGCGATGACCTGGCCGTCGTACATCGCGGCCACGCTCACCTCGCGGACCAGGTCCGGCGCGTTCCAGATGTCGGCGAGCCACGCGTCGTACGGGTGCGAGGAGATCTTCGCGTCGCCCGGCTTGGTGCGCTGGGCAACTTCGTCCGCGGCGTGCAGCAGGCGCGGATCGACCTCGGTGAACGGCACCAGGCTCACCTGGCTCGGCACCTCGGGACCGTCCGGGGCTTTGCGCGGATCGATGCCGGCGTAGTGCACCTGCCGCGTCTGCCGGTAGCCGAACCGAGCTGCCCAGTCGACACTGCGCGGGTCGGCGAACACCCGGGCAGAGGTCGCCCCGGCCGAACGCAGGTCCGCGTGCATTGCCTCCAGCAAGCTGGTGCCGATCCCGCGACCGCGGTACTCCGGCCGGACCAGCAGCCGCAGCTCGCCGTCCAGCGGATCCGAGCCGCCGATCAGCCCGCCCGATGCCCAACCGACCAGTTCGCCGTCGTCCACCGCTGCGAACGCGCCTCGCCCTGGCGCGGCCGGCGCCGTCAGCCGCCGGACCAGCGAACTCCGGGTGACCACCAGATACGGAACGAGCGCGTCGTGTAATGCGACCGCCGCGTCCACATCTTCTGGTCCAGCCGCCCTGATCTCCATCCCAACTCCTCGGGAACTCCAACGACGAAGTCCCACGGAAGGTAACGCCCTTTCAGGTGCATACCGGAAATAAACCGGTTACAGCTGCGTCTCGGGATCCCGGTACCCGCCGGCCCGGCAACGAATGAGCGCTCAGTTGTCCAGGACGCGCAGGAGGCCGAGCTCGGTCTGGACCCGGCGGTAGCCGAGCCAGTTGTTGATGGCAAGCATCGGGCCGTTCTCGTCGTCGTTCGACGTGTACGCCGACGTGATCCCGGCCGCGGCCGCCCGGCGCAGCGCGACCGACTTCACCAGCTTCGCCAAGCCCCGGCCCCGGTACGCCGGAACCGTGCCGGTCATGCCCGACCACATCCGATCGCCGTCGGTCTCGACCAGGGTGAACGACGCCATCTCGTCACCGGCCATCGCCGCGACGCTCAGCGACTTGTCCAGCGACGGGCTGTTCCAGATCTCCTCGACCCACCGGTCGTACTCCATCGAATCCATCGGCGAGTCGCCCGGCTCGTCCAGCGACGCGATCATGTCGCCGGTGTACGCCGCGCGCGGATCCACCTCGCCGAACGCGACCAGCTCGATGCCGTCCGGCGTCGCGGGCTGGTCCGGCAGCGACGTCAGCTCGACGCCGGCGAAATGCATCTGCCGGGTGCCGTCGTACCCGCGGTTGCGGGCGAACTCGAGGCCGTCCGGGTGGACGAAGGTCCGGACCCGGATCGCACCGACCTCGGTCAGGTGCTGGTGCAACCGCTCGGCCAGCTGACTGCCGATGCCCTGCTTGCGATGGTCGGGATGCACGAACACCATGACTTCGCTCTGGCCCGGCTCACTCGTCCAGACCGTCAGGCCGGCCGATCCCCACGCAACGATCTCGCCCTCGCGTTCCGCGACCAGTGGCAGGTAGCGCTGGCCTGCCGACGGGACATCGATCATGTGCCGGATCGCCGCGGGCGACATCGCCTTGTACGGGTATACGGCTCGCCGTACCGCCGCGACCGCTTCGGCGTCGTCACCCACCGCCTGCCGGATCACCACCCGCGTCGTCATGACCCGGACCCTAGCCAGCACGCCGTACCCACGCCATGCATTAACAACCAGCAACGCGATCGCAACAGCGGCGAGAGTCTCGTGATTCGGCTGTGTAGCGGAGTCGTACTAGAGTGACGCGGTGCTGTCGGACTGATCGCCCCGACCGCCGGAAGTGCCATCGTGGTTGCACGCGACGGGGTCACCGGCGGCGGGGCGTCCGCATTCACGCTTGACCCCGTTCGGATGTCAGGCGTAAACAACAATCATGCAGATTACCGACGGCGCCTCGGCTGCCCGGACCTTCGCCGAACTGATGGTCTCCGACGCTCCGCGCCCGGAGTACGCCGAAGCCTTCGAGCCGTTCGCTCCGCTGATCGGCAGCTGGGACCTCGACGTCGCCTGGCACGACGAGACCGGTGCCGTCACGCGACAGACGAAGGGTGAATGGCATTTCGCCTGGGTGCTCGACGGACGCGCGGTCGCGGACATCTGGATCACCCCGAGCCGGGCGGCCCGCGCCACCGACGGCGACGGAGAGTGGGGAATGTCGATGCGCATCTTCGATCCCGAACTGCAGGCGTTCCGCTCGACCTGGATGGGACCGAAGGCAGCTTTCGTGATGCCGTTCATCGCGCACGCGACCGCGGACACGATCACGCTCGAGTCGCAGAGCGCGAAGACCCGCTGGGAGTTCACCGGCATCACCGAGACCGGCTTCCACTGGCGCAACGAGGATGAAGATGCCGACGGCAACATCATCCTCCGGCAGACCTTCGTCGCGACCCGTCAGCGGTAGGTCGCGACCGCCGCCTCGGCCAACTCCAGCATCCGCGCCCTGATGTCGGCCGGTTCGAGCACCTCGACATCACCGGCGAACCCTAGCAACACCCCGCACGCCGCCTCCCGCACCCGGAAGTTCATCCGCAGGTGCGGCCAGTCGTCATCGCTCGGTACGTCGCGCGCCACGTCGCCCGTGGCCAGCATCGGCGTCGCGATCCGCCGCACCATCTCCACGCTCTCCCGACGTACGCGGACCAGTACGTCCACCCCCAGCGGCGTCTGTCGCTCGAGCCCCGACCGCAGCCGCTCCCACTCCGCACGTACGTCGAGCCCCTCGGGCCGATCCGCCAGCTCCTCGAGGATGTCCGCTTGCTTCACGCGCGACATCCGGTACATCCGGGCCGCGCCCCGATGCGCAGCAACGAGGTACCAGCGTCCGGCCTGTTCCACGAGCCCCCACGGATCGACCGTACGGCGCTGCACGCCCTCACTGGCCGATGCGTAACCCAGGCGGACCCGTCGGCGCTTGACCACCGCCTGTCGCAGTACCGGCAGCGCACCGGTGTCCTCGGCCTCCGCGAACCACCGCCGCCGGTCGACCACGATCGCACCCGACAACGCGTCAGCGTCGCCCTGCAGCTCGACAGGCAATGTCGCGGACAGCTTCCCCATCGCGGAGTGCAGCGCGTCCTGCAGTCCCAGCTCGTCGGACAGCGCAGCCCGCCCCGACCAGGCGAACAGCGCCTGCGCCTCCCGCGGCGTCAGCTCACTGACGTCGGCGCGGTACCCCGGAAGCAGCACGCAGCCTCCGTTGCGCCCACGCTCGCTGTAGACGGGTACGCCGGCGGCCGACAACGCCTCCATGTCCCGCATGACGGTCCGCGTCGACACCTCCAGCCGCTCTGCGAGGTCGCGCGCACTCAGCCGCTCATGCCGCTGCAACAGCAGGATGATCTGCAACAACCGATCCGCTCGCACACCGTCAGAATATGCGTCAGAAGATGTCGTATATACCCCGCCAAGCTGTTGCCACGAACAACGGCCGGGCCGTCACCCTCAGACGATCCCGCCGTTCAACGTCAGCCCGCCGTCGATGGTGATGGTCTGGCCGGTGATCCACGACGCCTCGTCGGACAGCAGGAACCACACCAGCGAGGCGACGTCCTCCGGCCGGCCCAGCCGACCCAGCGGGTACGTCGACGCGACCTTCTCCTCACGACCTTCGTAGAGGGCTCCGGCGAACTTGGTCTTGACCACAGCCGGAGCCACAGCGTTGACCCGGATCTCCGGAGCCAGCTCGACGGCCAGCTCCTGGGTGATCCGGGACAGCATCGCCTTGGTCGCGCCGTACCACCCGATGCCCGGCGACGGACCCAGCCCGGCCACCGACGACAGGTTGACCACGGCCCCACCATGCGCACGCATCCACGCGTCCCGGCAGGCCTTCACCCACGAGATCGCGGCCAGCACGTTGGTGTCGACCATCTTGGCCGCGACCCCTTGGTCGACGTCGAGCAGCTTGCCGTAGATCGGGTTGATGCCGGCGTTGTTCACCAGCAGATCCACCGACCCGTACGTCGCCACCGCCGCCGCGACCACAGCGCCGCGATGCGCTGGATCGGCTGCGTTACCGGCGATCGCCAGCGCATGCTGACGACCGCCCAGCAACTTCACGGCCTCGTCGAGCGTCTCCTGGGTGCGGCCGGTGATGACGACGCGCGCACCGTCGGCCACCAGCCGCTGGGCGACCGCCAGCCCGATCCCACGCGAGGCTCCGGTGACGATCGCCGTACGGTTCTCCAGCGTCATCAGCTGAGACGCTCGAGCACGACCGCCATACCCTGACCACCGCCGACGCACATGGTCTCGAGGCCGAACTGCTTGTCCTCGAACTGCAGGCCGTTCACCAGCGTGGTCATGATCCGCGCACCGGTCGAGCCGAACGGGTGGCCGAGCGCGATCGCGCCGCCGTGCACGTTCAGCTTGTCCTCGTCGATCCCGAGCTCACGCGCCGAACCGATCACCTGGACCGCGAACGCCTCGTTGATCTCGACCAGGTCGATGTCGTTCATGCTCATACCGGCCCGGGCCAGCGCCTGCTTCGACGCCTCGACCGGACCGAGGCCCATGATCTCCGGCGACAGACCGCTGACGCCGGTCGACACGATCCGCGCGAGCGGCGTCAGGCCGAGCTCGCGAGCCTTGGTGTCGCTCATGATCACCACGGCCGCGGCGCCGTCGTTCAGCGGGCAGCAGTTGCCGGCCGTGACAGTGCCGTCGGGGCGGAACACCGGCTTCAGCTGGCTGACCTTCTCCAGCGTGGTCCCGGCGCGCGGACCGTCGTCCTTGCTGACCACGGTCCCGTCCGGCAGCGTCACCGGCACGATCTCGCGCTCGAAGAAGCCGTTGTTGATCGCCTTCTCGGCCAGGTTCTGCGAGCGGACGCCGAAGACGTCCTGGTCCTCGCGGGTGATGCCGCGCAGCGTCGCCACGTTCTCCGCGGTCTGGCCCATCGCGATGTAGATGTCCGGGATCTGCCCGTCCGCGCGCGGGTCGTGCCAGGTGTCGTTGGTCTCGGCGTACTTCTCGGTCCGGGCGACCGCGTCGGTGAAGACCGGGTTGAACGAGCTCGGGTCGCCGACCCCGGCCGAGCCGAAGTTCTTGTATCGCGACACGCACTCGACGCCGGCACTGACGAAGATGTCGCCCTCACCGGACTTGATCGCGTGGAAGGCCATCCGCGCGGTCTGCGTCGACGACGCGCAGAACCGGTTCACGGTGGTCGCCGGCGTGTTGTCCCAGCCGAGCTGGACCGCGACCCGGCGGGCCATGTTGCCGCCGTGCTCGTCGTGCGGCTCCGCGCAACCGAGCGCGAGATCCTCGATCTGGTCCCCGGTCAGGCCGACCTTGTCGACCGCCGCCTTGATCATCTGGACGGCAAGGTCGTCCGGCCGGATCGTGGTCAGCGATCCCTTGAACGCGCGGCCGATCGGCGAGCGCGCGGTGGAGACGATGACTGCTTCAGGCATCTCTTATCCCTTTCAGAGGCCCAGATCGCGGCCGATGAGTTCCTTCATGATCTCGTTCGAGCCGGCCCAGATCTTCGTCACCCGGGCGTCGCGCCAGGCACGGGCCACCCGGTACTCGTTCATGTAGCCGTACCCGCCGTGCAGCTGCACGCACGCATCCAGTACTTCGTTCTGCACCTGCGCACTCCACCACTTGGCCTTCGCGGCATCGACCGCGGACAGCCGGTCCTCGTCGTGCGCGACCACGCCGTTGTCGACGTACGCCTGCGTGACCTCGACCTTGGTGACGAGCTCGGCGATCAGGAACTTGTTGTACTGGAACGAGCCGACGGACTGGCCGAAGGCCTTGCGCTGCTTCACGTACTCGATCGTCTCGTCGAGGATCTGGGTCGCGTGCGCGATGTTCGACACCGCGGCGCCGATCCGCTCCTGGGCCAGCCGCTCCATCATGTGGATGAAGCCGCGGTCGAGCTCGCCGAGCACGTTGTCGTCGGCGACGAACAGGTCCTCGAAGAACAGTTCCGACGTACCCGACTCGGTCTGGCCGACCTTGTCGAGCTTCCGGCCGCGGGCGAAGCCCTCCATACCCTCCTCGACCACGAACAGCGTGATGCCCTTCGCGCCCTTCGACGGGTCGGTCCGGGCGGCGACGATGACGAGGTCGGCCATGTCGCCGTTGGTGATGAAGGTCTTCGAGCCGTTCAGCACCCAACCGCCGTCGGCCCGCTTGGCGGTCGTCTTCAGCGCGGCGAGGTCGGAGCCGCCCGACGGCTCGGTCATCCCGATCGCGGCGACGTACTCACCGGAGCAGAACTTGGGCAGCCAGCGCTGCTTCTGCTCCTCGGTCCCGAGGTCGACGAAGTACGGCGCGGCGCAGTCGTAGTGGATGCCGAAGCAGCTCGACAGCGATGCGGAGACCTTCGAGACCTCTTCGGCGAAAACCTGGTTGAAGCGGTAGTCGCCGACGCTGGACCCGCCGTACTCCTCCGGCACGTCGAGCCCGAGGAACCCCTGCTTGCCGGCCTCCAGCCAGGCGGCCCGATCGATCGTCTTCTCTTCGAGGAACTGCTCCATCCGCGGAACCAGCGAGCGGTCGCAGTACTCCTTGGCACTCGCTCGGAACGCGTGGTGGTCCTCGTTGAAGATGACGCGCTGCATCGGGCCTCCCCAGGGTGTGAGATGGTTGGCTAAGCGCTTGCTTAGCTTCACGCGTCTGGTGCAAGGTGTCAACGTGTCCGCAGTCACGAGTCCCCTGGTCTGGGAGCATGTCCAGCCAGCCGCCGCGCGCCGGTTGCTGACCGGCGCCGTCGATGCGTTCGCCGAGCGCGGCTACCAGGCCACGACGACCCGCGACATCGCCTCCCGCGCGGGGATGAGTCCGGCCGCGCTCTACGTGCACTACCCGTCCAAGGAGCGCCTGCTCTTCGAGATCAGCCTCTACGGCCACAATGCAGCACTCGAGGTACTGCGCTCCGCCGACGTCGGCTCGACGCCCGCCGACCGGCTTCGCTCGCTGGTCGCGGCGTTCACCGCCTGGCACGCCGAGCACCACACGATCGCCCGCGTGGTCCAGTACGAACTGGCCGCCCTGACGCCGGAGCACCTCGCCGAGGTGGCGGTCATCCGGCGGGCAATCTCCACCCAGATCGAGCAGGTGCTGGCAGACGGCGTACGCGACGGGTCCTTCGCGGTTTCCGACCTTCCCGGCACGACACTCGCCGTACTGTCGCTGTCCATCGACGTCGCCCGCTGGTACACACCGCACCGCGGCGACCCTGCTGCTTTGGGCCAGCTGTACGCCGACCTCGCGCACCGGATGGTCCAGGCATAGCAAAGACCCCGCACCGACTGGTGCGGGGTCTTTTGCGTCAGCAGATCAGGCCTGCAGCGCAGCCTGGACGTCGAGGTGGATGTCCACCTTGTCGCCGATCAGGAGCTTGCCACCCTCGAGCGGGACGTTGAAGTCGATGCCCCACTCCTTGCGGCTGATCGAGGTGGAGGCCTCGAAGCCGATGATGGTCTGGCCGTAGGCGTTCTGGTCGACGCCGAGGAACTCGACGCCGAGCTCGACCGGCTTGGTCACGTTCTTGATGGTCAGCTCGCCGGCGAGGACGTAGTCGTCGCCCTCGGGCTTGATGGCGGTGCTGACGAAGGTCATCTTCGGGCTGTTCTCGGCGTCGAAGAAGTCGCCGGACTTCAGGTGCCCGTCGCGCTGCTCGTTCCGGGTGTGCACGGAACCGAGCTCGATGGAGACGTTGGTGCTGGACTCCTCGATGGTGTCCTTGACGGTGATCTCGCCGCTGAACTCCTGGAAGGTGCCACGGACCTTGGTCATCAGGTGCCGGACGGTGAAGCCGATCTCGGTGTGCGCGGTGTCGATGGCGTACGTGCCGGCGACCAGACCGGGGATGGTGCTGGTCAGGGTGCCGGTGGTGGTGTCGCTCATGGGGTCCTCTCGGGAAGGTGTACGTACTGGTCGGGGGCGACGCAGCCGGGTCTATAGTTAAAACTTCAACCGATGACTACGACAGTAGGCAGTAACGGTTTAAAAGTCAACTACATTCCCGGTACACTGTTCCCGTGACGACGATGGAGACTGGGACTCGGTGGCTCAGCCCCGAGCAGCAGGTGGCGTGGCGTGCGTACCTGCTGGGCACCGCACGCCTGATGGCCAAGCTGGATGACGACCTGCGCCGGTTCGGCATCGGCATCAATGACTACGAGATCCTGGTCCGGCTCTCCGAGTCCCCTGACCGGCGGCTCCGGATGGCGGATCTGGCCGACCGGCTGCACCAGAGCCGGTCGCGCCTGACCCATACGGTCGGTCGCCTGGAGGCCGCCGACCTGGTCCGCCGTACGTCGTGCACGAGCGACAAGCGCGGCGTCTGGGCCGAGCTGACCGACGCCGGGTTCTCCCTGCTCGAGCAGGCCGCGCCGTACCACGTCGAGGGCGTCCGGGAGAACCTGGTCGACCTCGCCAGCTCGGAGGACTTCGCTGCCGTCGGCCGCGTGTTCGACGCCGTCTCGGAGCACGTGGGCCAGCGCTGATCAGTGCACGGCCGGGGTGATCTCAAGCGCCAGCTCCTCCCGGTCGGCACCGCGGTAGGCCATCATCTTGTCCCGCATCCGCCGCTTGACCGGCGGCAGGTGATTGACGGTTCGCATCGCCGTACGCATGCCGGCCAGCGCGACGCGCCCGACGACCGGCTTGTGCACCGGGTCGGCCGAGGTCATCTGCGCCCGCGACTTGATCACGGCATCGAAGCCGTAGTCGATCATCTTCGCCTCGTACTCGTTGACGGCCGCGATCAGCTCCCGACGACCGTCCCGTACGTCGATCAGCGCGCGGCACAGGTTCACGGCGTCGCGGAGCGCGGTGTTCGCGCCGACCCCGCGACCCGGCGTCATGGTGTGAATCGCATCACCCAGCAGCGTGACGTTCGTGGTCTCCCACGGGTCGAGCGGGACCGAGGTCCAGATGTTCACCGGGAAGCACGTTCCGGGATCTGTCAGCTCGAACAGCCGGCGCAGGTTCGGATGCCAGCCCGGGGTGACGTCGAGGGCGACCTTGACGAGCTCCCGGCCGCTCATCTCCATGATGTTCGCCGGCAGTTTGTCCCTGGTCGCGGACAGGCCCCAGTTGATGTAGTCGCGGGTGTTGTCGAACTGCAGACCCGGCCACCGGCGGATGAGCTCCTCGGTGTTGCCGCCGATCCCGCTCTTGACGTGACCGTCGCGGTCCCACTGGAACTCCATCACGTGCAGGATGCAGGCGAATCCGCGCGGCGCGGTGACGATCGAGATGCCCTCGAAGACCTTCGGCGACACCAGCTTCGCGCTCTCCGCGGTGATCGGCAGCTTGCCCGCGATCGCGACGATCCCGGTCTCCTCGGTCTTCGCCTGCGGCAGGTACTGCCGCCGGACCCGCGATCCTGATCCGTCCGCGGCGACGAGCAGGTCGCCGGTGGCGCTCGTACCGTCGGCGAAATATGCCGTGACCTGGTCGTCGTGTTGCTCGAACCGGAGGAACTCCTTGCCGAACTCGACGACGTCGTCCAGCCCGGTCAGCAGCACCTGCCGCAGCGTCATCCGGCTGATCGACTTCTCACTCTCAACCGGGTCCGTCGAGGCCGGGATCTCCATCGACAGGACCTCTTTGAGGTCCTCGGTGAGCATGTTGAAGTACTTCGGGTCGCGCGCCTTCGTGGCCACGAACGTGTCGTACAGCTCCGTCGGCAGCAGCGCATGCAGCGCGCGACTGCCGTCCGGGTCGATCCCGACCCGGTAGCCGTGCAGGCCGTCGGTCCGGACCGCGTCCCGCTCGAACACGGTCACCCCGATGCCGGCCCGCTTCAGGCCGTGCGCCAGCGCCAGGCCGCCGGTCCCGCCGCCAATCACCAATACCTTCATTTTCCCTCGCTCCTTCAAGTATCTCGGTAATCCGAGTATCTTGGAGATCCGAGAGAAATGCAAGCCCTATGCTGAGGCGGACCATGACCAGTACTCGTGAAGAGCTCACCGGCGAGATCCAGGGGCGCCTGATCCGATTCATCGCCGAAGCGGTGCTGTACAACCACGCCGTGTCGGCCAAGGTCGGACTCGGCGCCAGCGACTCGCAGTTCATGACGCTGCTGCAGACGTACGGCCCGCTGACGCCGCGGCAGCTCGCCGAGCGCACCGGTCTGACCTCCGGCACGGTCACCGGTGTCATCGATCGGCTCGAGTCGCACGGCTTCGTCACCCGGCAGCCCGATCCCGGCGATCGCCGCAAGGTGGTCGTCACGCCGTCGTTCGAGGCGATCCAGGACAAGCTCGTCCCGCTGTACGCCGACCAGGGCGAGCGGATGCGCGGCATCCTCGCGTCGCGGAGCGTCGAGGAGCTCCGGACGATCTCCGCGTTCCTCGCCGACTCGGTCGCTGAAGCCGGCGGCTAAAGCGTTTGAGCCTGGAGGACGGCTCCGGAAGCCTTCTCGGTGTGACGGACTTTCCTGAAGACGGCCGCGCCGGCATCGATGCGGACCTGGTACGGCGACTGGTCGCGGCGCAGTTCCCGCAGTGGGCCGACCTGCCGGTGACCCCGGTCAAGGTCGACGGCTGGGACAACCGGACGTACCGGCTGGGCGCCGACCTGACCGCCCGCCTGCCAACGGCTGCTGCGTATGTGCCGGCCGTGGACAAGGAACACCAGTGGTTGCCGGTGCTCGCGCCGTACCTGCCGGTCGAGATCCCAACCGCGATCGCCAAGGGCGCGCCGGGCGAGGGATATCCGTATCCGTGGGCAATCCGGCGGTGGATCGATGGGCGGACCGCATCGACTGAAACTGTGACCGACCTGCCCGCCTTCGCCGAGGCGATCGCGGACTTCATCCACGCACTGCAAAGCATCGACGCCACGGGCGGTCCGCTCGCCGGCAAGCACAGCTTCTATCGTGGTGCGCCGCTCCAGCACTACCACCACGAGACGGTCGAGGCCCTCGCCGAATTGAAGGACCGCATCGACGCGGACCTGGCGAGCGAAGTGTGGGACGCCGCGCTGGCGTCGACATGGGACCGGCCGCCGGTGTGGTTCCACGGCGATATCGCGCACGGAAACCTGTTGGTGCAGGAGGGCCGGCTGACCGCCGTCATCGATTTCGGTACGTCGGGTGTCGGCGATCCGGCCTGCGATCTGGTGATCGCGTACACGTTCTTCTCCGGCTCATCGCGCGACACCTTCCGCGAGGCGGTCGCCCAAGACGCCGGCATGTGGGCACGAGCCCGCGGCTGGGCGCTGTGGAAAGCTTTGATCACTTCAGACCTCGCCGTGGTGCAGGCCGTCCTGGACGACTACCTCATACAAACGCGCTGACGCCTTCGTACTCCCCTACCGCAGCAACACCGGCGGTCCCGTACTCCAACAGCATCAGTCCGCTCGCCGTCGCCTCATACTTCGTGAGCTTCAGCCCAGCGGTCTCAGCCGACTGCTCGAACAGCCGCCTGCCGGCTCCGATCACCGTTGGCGCAACCACCAATCGCACCACATCCACCAGCCCGGCCCGCACCAGCGCGCTCCCCAACCGAGCACTCCCATGGATCTGAAGCTCGCGACCCTCTCGTGCCTTTAGCTCTTCGACGCCATCGAGCTGCAGGACGGTGGTCGGCTGCCAATCACCTTCGCTGATCGTCCGACTCACGACGTACTTCGGCAGCGAGTTCATCCGATCCGCGAACGGATCGTCGGGGTCGGTGATTCGCGGCCAGTCCCGCGCGAACGCGTCGTACGTCCGCCGTCCGAGTAACAGCCCATCAGCAAGGCCGAGCCACTCAGACGTACGCCGTACGAACGTCTCGTCGATGAATGGCACCAGCCACCCACCACGCGTGAAGCCGTCGCTGGGGTCTTCGCTCGGAGACCCTGGCCCTTGGCTGACGCCGTCCAGCGTCACGAACTGCATCAGTACCAGCTTCATTGCATGCCCTCCGCGACCGCGGCGAGCTGCTTCGTGACCGTTCCCCAGCCGTCCGCGAACCCAAGCTCCTCATGCCGCGCTCGAGCAGCAGACGTCCCGTGCCGCACGATGATCCGGTAGTCCGTGCCCTCCGGGTGGTCCGCCAGCATCACCTCGGCCGTCATCACAAACGGCTCCGGGTTGGCAGGACGCCAGCTGCTGTCGATCGCATTGGTGAACACGAGCCGCTCGGTCTCCTCGACCACGAGGAAGCTCGCATCGAGATGCGGCACGAACTGCGTCCCGTCCTCGCTCAGCTGCGTGACCATCGCCCCGCCGGGACGAACCTCGAGCCGCTCGACCCGGCACACCGCCGGCGCCGGCACCCACCACTGCGCGAACTTCGCCGGGTCGGTCCAGGCCTTCCAGACAGACGCCCGCGGCGCTCGGATCACGCGCTCGACGGTCAGATCAAGCTCAGGGTCAATCATGACTCTTCCTCCTGGGATTCTGTGACGAGGCGTTCCAGCCGGTCCGTGCGGTCCGTCCAGATCCGGCGCTGCTCGGCGAGCCAGTCGTCGACCACCGCCAGCCGCTCGCGGTTCAGCACACAGGTCCGCACCCGGCCGACCTTGACCGTGCGGATCAGCCCGTTCGACTCGAGCGTCCGGACGTGCTTCATGAACGAGGGCAGGGTGATCGGGAAGTCGGCCGCGAGCTCACCCACACTGGTCGGCCCGCGGCCGAGTCGCCGGATCACACTGCGCCGGGTCGGATCAGCGAGCGCGACGAACACACCGTCCACATCAGCCGAATACTGTGCCATGAGGCTAAGTATTGCCGTCAGCTGATACTTAGCGCAAGGGCTAACTGTCAGAAAGCACGAAGGACCCCGCCTCCGATCCGGAAGCGGGGTCCTTCGACGGTTTGCTCAGTCGCGGGTGAGCTTGCGGTGGGTGACCCGGTGCGGACGGGCCGCCTCCGGGCCGAGCCGCTCGACCTTGTTCGCCTCGTACGACGCGAAGTTGCCCTCGAACCAGAACCACTTGGCCGGGTCCTCGTCGGTGCCTTCCCAGGCGAGGATGTGGGTCGCCACGCGGTCCAGGAACCACCGGTCGTGGGACACGACCACCGCACAGCCCGGGAACTCCAGCAGCGCATCCTCCAGCGACTGCAGGGTCTCGACGTCCAGGTCGTTGGTCGGCTCGTCGAGCAGCAGCAGGTTGCCGCCCATCTTCAGCGTCAGCGCCAGGTTCAGCCGGTTCCGCTCACCACCGGACAGGACGCCGGTGGGCTTCTGCTGGTCGGGACCCTTGAAGCCGAACGACGCGACGTACGCCCGGCTCGGCATCTCGAAGTTCGCGACCTTGATGAAGTCGAGCTCGTCGGACACCTGCTGCCAGACCGTCTTCTTCGGGTCCAGGCCGCCGCGCGACTGGTCGACGTACGAGATCTTGACCGTCTCGCCGAGCTTCAGGCTGCCCGCGTCCGGCTGCTCCTCGCCGACGATCATCCGGAACAGCGTCGACTTGCCGACGCCGTTCGGGCCGACGATGCCGACGATGCCGGCCCGCGGCAGCGAGAAGCTCAGGCCCTCGATCAGCTTGCGGTCGCCGAAGCCCTTCTCCAGCTTGCTGACCTCGAGCACCGTGCTGCCCAGACGCGGACCCGGCGGGATGTTGATCTCGTCGATGTCCAGTTTCTTCGCGCGCTCGGCCTCGGCGGCCAGTTCTTCGTAGCGCTGGAGGCGCGCCTTGCTCTTGGACTGCCGGCCCTTCGCGTTCGACCGGACCCACTCGAGCTCGCGCTCCAGGATCTTCTGCCGCTTGGCGTCCTTCTGACCCTCGACGACCAGACGCGCCTTCTTGGTCTCCAGGTACTTCGAGTAGTTGCCCTCGTAGCCGTACGTCCGGCCGCGGTCGAGCTCGAGGATCCACTCGGCGACGTTGTCCAGGAAGTACCGGTCGTGGGTGATCGCCATGACGGCGCCCGGGTACTTCTGCAGATGCTGCTCCAGCCACTGCACCGACTCGGCGTCAAGGTGGTTGGTGGGCTCGTCGAGCAGCAGGAGATCGGGCTGCTGCAGCAGGAGCTTGCACAGCGCGACCCGGCGGCGCTCACCACCGGAGAGCTTGTCGACGATCGCGTCCGGCGGCGGACACCGCAGCGCGTCCATCGCCTGCTCGAGCTGGGCGTCGATGTCCCAGGCGTTGCGGTGGTCGAGCTCGGTCTGCAGGTCGCCCATCTCGGCGAGCAGCGTGTCGTAGTCGGCGTCCGGATCGGCCAGCTCGGCGGAGATCTCGTTGAAGCGGTCGAGCTTCTGCTTGGTGTCGCCGACCCCTTCCTGCACGTTCTCCAGCACGGTCTTGCCCTCGGTCAGCGGCGGCTCCTGCAGCAGGATCCCGACCGTCGCCCCTTCCGCCAGCCGCGCCTCGCCGTTGGAGGGCTGGTCGAGCCCCGCCATGATCTTGAACAGCGAGGACTTACCGGTGCCGTTGGGCCCGACCACGCCGATCTTCGCGCCGGTGAGGAAGTTCAAGGTGACGTTGTCGAGAACGACCTTGTCACCGTGCGCCTTCCGGACGTTGCGAAGTGTGTAGATGAATTCCGCCATACCTAGAGCCTATGTGCTTTCTCCACAGCCGCGAATTCGGGCGTCCGATCGAGGGACGACGAGTGCATCTTCTCCGTCGACAGGACATCCGCACGGAAGGCAGAACCCGATGAGCGTCAACGAAATCCACCTGACCGTGGTCGGCCGGATCGGCAGCGAACCCGACTTCAAGGAGATAGGTCAGGTCCCCCACCTCTCGTTCCGCCTCGCCTCCACCCCCAGGCAGTTCGACAAGGTTCTCGGCAGGTTCGTCGAGAAGACCACCTCCTGGCTTCAGGTGGAGTGCTGGCGCTACCTCGCCCAGAACGCGTTCGACTCGACGCGCATCGGTCAGCCGGTCATCGTCTCCGGCAAACTCCGCACCCACGAGTGGACCGACGACAAGGGCGAGCAGCGCAGCCGCCTCGTCCTGGAAGCCTTCACGATCGGCCACGACCTCAACCGAGGCACGGCGACGTTCTCCAAGTCCGCTCCGCGAGGCGAGCACGCCGTTCCCGAGGTGACCGCCGCACCTTTCCCCGCCGACGAGTACCCCGTTACGTCACTGCCCCTGTCGGCGGAGGCGGCATGATTATCTCAGCCTTGACTTATATAAGCACCGCCCGGCATTCTGAGGTCTACCCCAGCAGCCGAGCAGGAGAGGGAACTACCTGTGATCGACATCCTCGAGCACATCAACGCGGTCCAGCGCGAGGTCAGCCGCACCGGCGAGACCGTGACGGTGCTGATGCGCCGCTCGTACCAGGCCGAGCCGGCGGAGGTGTGGGACGCCCTCACGGATCCCGACCGGATGAAGCGCTGGTTCATGCCCGTCTCCGGCAACCTCGAGGTCGGCGGCACCTTCCAGCTGGAGGGCAACGCCGGCGGCGAGATCCTGGAATGCGAGCCGCCCAAGCGGTTCAAGGTGACCTTTGGCGGCCCCAACAGTCTTCTCGAGCTGCGTTTGCTCCCCGGAGCGGACGCCTCCACCGAGCTGGAGCTCGAGCACTCGATGAGCGAGGCCCCGGCGCCCGGCGGCGCGGGCGCGCTCTGGGTCGGCCCGGGCTGGGACGGCGGCCTGCTCGGCCTCGCGCTCTACGTCACCGGCGAGCTGCCCGCGGACGCCGACCCGACCGAGATGGCCAACTCCGCCGAGGTGATCAGCTACAACGAGCAGTCGGTCCGCGCCTGGATCGAAGCCATCCGCGCCTCCGGAACGACGACGGAGGAAGACCTGACCTCCGCGGCCAAGGTCTCGATGTCTCAGTACGCCCCCGACGCCGAGCTCTGACCTCTGCTGTCCGCCGGGGCGCTCGCCAAATCGTGTGTGTGCTCCGGCGGCAGCTCGGCTACCAGATCCCTGGACGCCTAGCCGCGTGCAATGGCGAGGCTGTCCCGGCAGGTCGTGTACGCGGCCAGCTCTTCACGAGCCGGGGCAACTACGTGGCTGTCGGCAACCTTCTCGAGCTCGGCCCGCAGCGCCTTCTCCACCTGACGGGAGCGACGCAGCGCCCCGGTGGTCGCGAACACCCGGCAGACGAGGGAGACCGCCAGGCCCAGGACGGCACCACCGACCAGCATGATCCATGCGTAGGGGATGCCGTTCCACTCCGGCAGCGGCGGGTCGTTCAGATCGGCGATCCGCGCCACCAGCAAGGCGATCAGCCACGCGGCACCGCCGAGCGTGACCAGGAACAGCAGCCACTGCACGATCCGGGCGAAGCTCCACCAGCCCGGATTGTTGGTGACGCCGAGGTCCGTCCGCGCGACCGCCTGGTCGAGCTCGTCGCCGAGCGACTCCTCGCGTCGCCGGATCGCCGTCCGCACCGAATCGGCCCACGGACGCGACAGCCCTTCCGCGGCCTTGTTCGTGATCGTGCGTACGGCGGCATCCATCCGCGCTCGCTGCACAGGTGTTGCCGCAGGCAACGACGAGCGCGCGATCGCGACCTCGCTCGATGCCGACTTGCGCAACGCCTTGCCCTGCTCGCGCGACACCTGGTCGCCGTGCAGCCGCCGCAACGGATCCGGACGGAACCGCCCGAGCCACTTGGTCAACGGCCATCCCGTCGCAGCGCGAGCACGCTGCAGGTAGGAGCGGCGTACCGCGTCGGCAACGACCGACAGCCCGCTCGCGTCCGACAACGCGTCGACCAGCTCGGTAACGTCAGCCTCGGCGATCTCGGGGGTCTTCGCGTTGCCGCACTGACTCGCCATCCTGTCCGCGACGCGGTCCACGTCGGCGGAGAGGCGCTCGCGGGCGGAGCGCTTGTTGCTGACCCGCTTGACCAGCAGGCCGCGCACCTCTTCGAGACCGTCCCCGCTGACGGCCGAGGTCGCGACGACCGACGGCGACTTGAGACCGTCCGACTTGAGCAGCCGGTCCAGGTCTTCCAGGCAGCTCTTCCGCTGCTCCGGCGTCAGCTTGTCGATGTGGTTCAGCGCGAACACCATCACCCCGGAATGCGAGGCGAACGGTTTGATGTACCGGTTGTGCAGCGCCGCGTCGGCGTACTTCTGCGGATCCACCACCCAGACGAGCAGGTCGACCAGCTCCACGAGCCGGTCGACGATCAGGCGGTGCTCGACCTCGGTCGAGTCGTGGTCGGGAAGGTCCAGCAGGACGAGTCCGTCCAGGTCCTCGGAGTGCGCTTCCTCGAGCGAGCTCCGGTGCTGCACCTGGTGGCGGCGCGGGATGCCGAGCCAGCTCAGCACCTCTCCGGCCGGCTCGTCGCCCCAGACACAAGCAAGCGGCATCGAGCTCGTAGGCCGACGCGTTCCGATCGCGGCCAGGTCGAGCCCGGTCAGCGCATTGAACAGCGACGACTTGCCGGAGCCGGTCGCGCCGGCCAGCGCGACGACAGTGAGGTCGCCGGACATGCGCAGCCGTTGTCCGGCCCGGTCGACGATCTGCGCCGCCTCGGTGAGCACGACCGGGTCAAGCCGACCGTCACCGGCCTTCGCGGCCACGTCGATGGCGTCGATCTTCTTCAGGACATCGGTTTCGCCCCGGACCGGGGTCTCGACCGTATCCACTGTTTCCGTCACGTGCAGTCCTCCACCGCGCGCGCGGCCTCCGTCAGTTGCCTCGCCGTCTCGGCGTCGACCGGATGCTGGTCAAGGACAGCCAGATAGCGGGCGAATTCGGCATCCATCAGTGCATGAACCTTACCGTCAAGGTCCTCGCGCGCCTTGTCCACCATGCCCTGAACTGCCTTGTCGCCGAAAACTGCTTCCAGCAGCCGCTGTCCGACCACCGCGCTGCCCGCACCTGCGCTCGCCTCGGCGCCCTTCGGGATCCCGGTCTCGCGGGCGAACACCACCACCATCAGCGAAAGTCCGAGCCCATTCACGCCGTACTCGAGGATGCGTGCCGTCGACTTCTTGGCGCCGCCTTCCTTGCGGATCACGTCGAGGACGAACGCCTGCCACTCGCGGACCGCACGAGCAGCAGCATCCGGGAACGCCGGCGACAACGCGCCGAGCGAGTTCTCGGAGTCTTCCTCGGCGAGCTGCGCGTCACCGGCAGCCAGCAGCTGGCGACCGGGAGCAGTTGCCTGCCAGGCCTTCTCGGCACGCTCGGCGGCGGCTGTCGCGTGCTCACGCAACAGCGACTCCAACCCGGACTGGATCGCGTCGCTGACGTCACGCGTTTCCGCCGGCTTGTTGCCGAGCGAAGTCTTCAGCCGATCACGCAGCCGGCCTGCGTTGGATTGCAAGCCCTTCAGCAGTTCGCCAGTGCCGACGAACTCCTGCCAGCGAGCCAGGACCTCGCCCCGCAGCAACGTCCCGTCCTGGCACGCCTTGGCAATGTCCTTCACAGCCTGGTCGTAGGCCGACTCCACCGACGACCGCAGCTCGATCGCGGTATCAGCCTGTGCTTTCACAGCCTCGGCGAACGGCGGCGTCTTCTTCACCATCGCGCTGACCGCGCCCTGCAGCGTACGGCGGACTACGCCCGCACGCGCCTCCGCGTCGGCGGCGAGGTCGACCAGCCAGTCCTTGATTGAGGCAACCGATGTCTGCGGCAGCATTCCGTTGCCATCGACAACGGTCTCCTGGATGGAGAACAGCGGCGAGTCACCGAGCCCGCGCTCGAGCAGCATCTGCGCGAGGTGCCCGGTGATGTCGTCGATCGTCTCGCTCGGAGCCCGGTCGAGCACCACCGCGACCGCAGTGCTGCGATCCGATGCGCTCTGCAGGAACTCCCACGGGACAGCGTCGGAGTAGCGCGCCGCCGTGGTGACGAACAGCCAGAGGTCAGCGGCCCCGAGCAGTTGCGTCGCCAGATCACGGTTCGCCTCGACAACGGAGTCGATGTCCGGCGCGTCCAGGATCGCGAGCCCGCGCGGAACGGTGCCAGCGGCAACCAACCGCAGCTGCCCCGCATCCTCCATGCCACCCGGCTCGTCCGCACTCGTCCGTGCCATCCCCGGCAGAACCCGGTCGCCCACGAACCAGTCCGCATCCGCCGGGTGATGAATCAGCACCGGCGACCGGGTAGTAGGCCGCAACACACCCGGCTCGCTCACGACCTTGCCGATCACGCTGTTGACCAGCGTCGACTTCCCAGCCCCCGTCGACCCGCCCACCACCGCGAGCACCGGTGCCTCGAGCTGCACCAGCCGAGGCAACAGGTAGTCATCCAGCTGATCCAACATCGCCTTCTGCTGCTGCCGAGCCTCGTCAGCCCCCACAACCTCCAGCGGCAACTGACTCCCCGCCAACACACCCCGCAACTTCATCAACGCAGTAATCAAGGCCATAGCAGCCTGCTCAGCCGCCAACCGCTCCGCCAACTGCGCCGCCGTCAGCTCCTCTTCCCCCTCAACATCACCATCCCCCTCAGCCGACCCGTCACCACCCTCAGCCGCGCTGTCGGCATCACCATTAGCCGTGCTGTCGGCATCACCATCAGCCGCACCCTCGGCACCACCGCCAGCCGCGCCGTCGGCACCACCACCAGCCGCACCGTCGGCACCACCGCCAGCCGCGCCATCGGCACCACCACCAGCCGCACCCTCGGCACCACCGCCAGCCGCGCCATCGGCACCACCACCAGCCGCACCCTCGGCACCACTATCAGCCGCGCCATCGGTACCACCGCCAGCCGCGCCATCGGCACCACCGTCAGCCGCCTCATCGCCACCACCATTGGTCGCGTCAGCGCCCTCAGCAACGACCGCGGAGTCACCGCCAGCACCACCAGCGGACTCATCAGCGCCCTCATCAGCCGAACCGCCCGCACCACCAGCAGCCGCACCAGCAACCGGGCCGCCAGCAACCTCGTCCACCGACTCACCAGCACCGTCGCCCGACTCGTCAGCACCGTCGCTCGCCGACTGGTCGGCGTCCTCAGCCGAACTCGACGCAGCTTCACCGGCGGCGTCGTCCGCGGCACCGTCTACCGACCCGCCATCAGACTCACCCGTCGCCGCATTCGCCGACTTGCCCTCGGCGTCATCCGCCTCACCAGAGGCGCCGTCCGCCGACTCCTGCCTAGCATCAGACGACCCGTCCACGCCCTCACCGGTCGCCGCCGCAGTCGCCCGCCTACCCTCGGCGCCGTCGGCCTCGCCAAAAGCGTCGTCCGTCGACTCGCCCGTGGTGTCAGACGACCCGTCCGCGCCCTCACCGGTCACCGCATTCGCCGGCTCACCCTCGGCGCCGTTCGCCTCGCCAGAGGCGTCGCTTGCCGACTCCTGCCTGATGTCAGCGGATCCGTCTGCGCTCTCGCCTGCGGTCTCGTCGGCCGCGGCATCTGCCGTTTCCGCGCTCGCCTGCTCGTCCGCGCCTTCTGCAGCGCTCGCTTCGTCCGCCGAGTCGGCGGCAGCGTCATCGGTTGCGTGTGAGGCTGTAGCGTCCGCAGCCTCGTCCGTCTCGTCCTCCGCGTCATCCGTCGGCTCGTGTGCGGTCTCCGCCGACTCGTTCGCGGCTGCATCGGCGTCATGCTCGGCGGCACCGCGTGCGGTCTCGTCGACAGCCCCGCCCGTAGCCCGGGCGTCGTCGCTCAGGTCGAGCTGCTGCTCGATAGAGCCGGTCTGATCGCCAGAGTCGGGGTCAGGATGTGCTCCTGCGGCGTCCTGGGTGGTGTTCTCCGGCTGCTTGGGCAGACCGATGATGATGTTGCCGTACTCGAGGGGAAAGCCGTCAGGCGACTCGTCCGGCTCGTACACGACACCGACCGGCGGCCGCACCTCCTGGCCCCCATCAGGTACGGCGCCACCCTCCGCGTTCGGAGATGCCGCGCCCTCAGCGCCTTGCACCGCCCTGTCGTCACCGGCCTCGGCACTACCCTCGTCGGCCCGCTCTGTGCCCTCACCGCCCTGTGCGGCGCCTTCGTCCGCCTGTCCAGCGCTTTCGCCGGCCTGTCCAGTGCCTTCGCCGGTCTGTGGGGTGCCGGCGTCGTTCTGAGCCGTGTCGTCGCCGGACTGTTGTGCAGCGTCGTCAGCGGCCTGCGCCGGGGCTTCAGCAGACTCCGTGGTGCCGTCAGACGCTTGTACGCCGACGTGCCCGGTGGCCTGCGTGTCGTTCGGAGCCGATGAGTCGGTCGGTGTCGAGGTGTCGTCGGCGGGGGTGGCTTCTGCGGTGGGCGACGGGTCGCTGTCCTCGGACGGCGCGTCGGGCGTCGTACCGGGCTGCTCGGAGTCCGTTGTAGGGCTCTCGGCGGCGCTGTCTGCGGCTTCTGCGGACTTGGCGTCGTCGGAGGTGCCCGCGGCGGGCTCAGTTGACTCGGCCGCTGCTGTCGTCTGGTCGGACGTGGCTGCGCCGTCCTGGCGCACCGTGTCCTTGGAGTCAGACGTGGCCGCGCCGTCCCCGGTCACCGTGTCCCTGGAGTCAGACGCGGCTGCGCCGTCCCCGGTCACCGTGTCCCTGGAGTCAGACGCGGCTGCGCCGTCCCCGGTCACCGTGTCCCTGGAGTCTGACGTGGCTGCGGCGTCGTCGGTCGTGGTGTTCTGAGAGTCAGACGGGGCTGCGGCGTCCTGGGGTGGCCTGTTCTTGGAGTCGGGCGTGACTGCACCGTTCGGGGACTCGTCGGCGGGCTGGCCGTCGGAGGTTTGAGCCTCGGGTTGGGGCTGCGTACCGGTGGGTTCCTGGTCGGGGGCCGGCTTTTTGCGGCGGCGGCGCCAGAAGCTTCGGGGTTTGGGGGTGGATTGGGCGATGAGATTCGCCAGCTCCTGGGCAGGCTGATCCTGGCCCGGAACCCGCGGTTCCGAGCCTTCACCAGCTGCTGACCTGATGTCAGCCACGTTGTCCGCCCACGAGCACAGAGTGCCCGGTCGGACAGCGCAGAAGCAAAGTCATCGTCAGTCCCGTTTGGCGGCGTGGACGGGTGGCAGTCACTGCGGTGGTGGATACGGACCGTATCCTCCCGGCGGTCCTTGTTGACCGGGGGGTCCCGGTGGGTAACCAGGCTGACCGGCTGGGTAACCGGGTTGCCCCGAGGGATACCCCGGCTGAGCGGGCGGATAACCATCCTGCGGCCGCGGGTATGCGCCTTCCCCAGCGCCACCTCCCGGAGCCCCGGCACCCGGCCCACCAGGCGCCTGCCCGGCCCCACCGGGCCCCGCCTGACCAGGCCCGACCAGACCACCAGGCCCTGCCGGACCACCCGGCCCCGCCGTACCACCCGGACCCATCGGAGCGCCAGACCCCATCGGACCACCAGGACCCATCGGTCCACCCGGCCCCATCGGTCCACCGGGTCCCATCGGCATACCGGGACCCACTTGCCCCATCGGCATCCCCGGAGCACCGGGCGGGAAGGCTCCCCCGGCGTACTGCGGAGCCGCCTGTGCGAATGCGGGCATCGGCGGGAAGGGCACGCTCGGCCTCCGCTCCCGCAGCTCGTCCAGTAGCTGCTTCTCCGTCTGTAGTGCATCCGGCCCGATCACCTGGCGCACGATCTTGTCCCGCAGGTATGCCAGCTCGGTCGCGTTCTGCTGGAACGCCTTCGCGGACGCCTCCGCCTGCGGACCGTACCGCCGAGCGTTCTGCCGCAGCGCCTTGCGCCCGCGCAATGTCGCTATCAGTGGTACGTCCTGTGGAACCAGCCACCCGAACCGCACATAGTCATACAGCCGGGAGGCGATCATCTGGCCCTCCCGTGATCGCATCACGAGCGCGAAGACGACCAGGCAGATGAACAGCGGCACCATCAGACACAGGTACGCGACGATGAAGCCCCCGCCACCCGCCCAGCTCGCCGAAGCGTTCCAGGAGGCGTGCGCCAGCACCGCAGCCAGGTACCCGACGACCGGCGCGAGAAAACGGACCACGGTACTTCGATGGCGTATCGCGACGCCGATCCCGATCGCGGTGAACGACGTGAAGAGCGGATGGGCGAACGGCGAGATCACGCCGCGGATGATGAACAGGGCGAACGCCCCGCGCAGACCGGCGTCGCTGCCGGACTCCTCGGAGAGCGTGTTGAAGACGCGGCCGTAGTACAGGATGTTCTCGGTGAAGGCGAAGCCGACACCGACCATCCCGGCGTACACAAGGCCGTCGATGATGCCGTCGAACTCCTTGCGGCGTACCAGCGCCAGCAGGAGGATCACGGACCCCTTGGCGAACTCCTCCACCGGAGGGGCGACGAAGACAGCGGACCGGTCGCCGCCGACGCCGGTCTCGGCCAGCCGGTGCGACACCTCGGTATTGATGAAGATTGCGGCCAGGGTGGCGATGAAGGCGCCCCAGCAGAGCGCGAAGACGATGTACCTGGTCGGCTCCGGCTCGTACCGGTCCAGCCAGAGGTAGAGCGCGATGACTGGGATGACCGGCACGAACGCGAAGATCAGCCCCCAGGTGAAGCCGCCCGCGCCGGTCGACTTGGCCACGATGCCGAAGATCACCAGACCCGCGATCGCGAAGACCACCGCGATCACGATGCCGATCAGGACGCCCTGGTTGCGGCGCTGGCCGGGGACCGGATGGCTGCCGAGAACGTTCGGCTGCGGGTACGGTCCGCCGGGCGAGTACGCCGACCCCGCCGCGGGTTGCGGCGTGCCTGCCGGGCCTGGTGAGGGGTGACTCATGCCCCGAAGCCTAGTTGGGGTGCCGATCAAGCGGCAGAACCACCCACTCAGCGTTACCGGGATGGAACGACAACCCTGTACTTCGCTCCGGCTCGAACCGCGCCGAACAGGAACCCAGAGGCGGGATCACCCCCCGATCTGAGAGACTCTTCCCTGCCACGCGCCCGTAGCTCAGCTGGATAGAGCGTCGGACTTCTAATCCGTTGGTCGCAGGTTCGAATCCTGCCGGGCGCGCGATTCGTGACCAGGGCAGATACGGGAACCGGCATCTGCCCTGGTTCGCATCCGCCGGCCGTGCCCTGGTTCGGAGGCTGTCACTGGCGTAGGTAGTCGCCGTGGCGGTGGATGATCTTCCACTCGCCGGCCTCGCGCCGGTAGAGGTACGTGACGCGCAGGGTGTAGTCCTGGACCGGGCCGGGATCGAACGAGGTGTGTTCATAGCCGACCGTGTAGGCCAGGTCCCCGGCTACGCCGACCGCGACGAGGTCGTAGTCGAACGCTCGGCACGGGACGATCTGAGTCACCGCAGTCCGGAAATTCCGCCGGACCTCGTCGCTGCCCGTTGCACAGGCGCCGCCCGCGCCGAACAGGGTCACCGGGTCCCTGGTGGACCAGACTGCCAGCCTGGCCTCGAGGTCGCGGTGGTGCCACGCGGTCTCGGTTTCGACCTGGTGCGGCACCACCGGGGCGACGAAGTCGTCGAGTTCGGTCATTGCCGCGGCCCAGCCTGATCCGCGGCGTTGCCGGGCACCAGGTCGGCGGGCAGACCGGCGGCGCCGGCCGGGAAGGTGACGTCGCCATGGCGGTGGACGATCTTCCATTCCCCGTCCTCGCGTCGGTAGACGTGCGTGGCCCGGATGACGCTCGATCGGGCCGGGCCGCCGGCGATGGACATCGTGGACCGCTCGAACCCGACCGTGTACGCCAGATCCCCGCTGACTCCCGCGGCGAGCAGCTCGAACTCGTACTCCGTGCAGTCGGAGAACTGCGACGAGATCCACTGGAAGACCTCGCTGACGCGCTCCCAGCCGGTGCCTGTCCCCTTGGGCCCGGCGGCGCCGAGCACGGTCACCGGGTCGTTGCGCGACCACATCCGGAGCCGTGGGCCCGGGTCGCCGTTGCGAAGTGCGCGTTCCTCCTGTTCCTGCCGCGGCAGGACGTCGGCGAGGAACTCGTCGACCTCGTTCGTGGCCGTTCGTGCTTGCGACATGTCTTCCCCTCCTCGAAGCGATGTGTACGAAACGTAGGCAGCGCTGCCGGTCCGCGGCATCCGGCGGAGTACTCAAACCAGGTACTCACCCCTCAGGCGCCGGTACGCGCGCTCCACACGGCGATCTGGCTGCGGGTGGCGAACCCGAGCTTGGTCAGGATGTGCTGGACGTGGTTCTCCGCGGTGCGCTCGGAGATGACCAGCTGCTCGGCGATCTGGCGGTTGGTCAGCCCCTTGGCCACGAGCTGGGCGACCTCGGCCTCCCGCTCGCTGAGCAGCGGGGAGCGTGTGCGGCCGAGGCGGCTGACGAGGTCCTCCGTGCGGACGGCGTACGCCGTCATGCCCAGAGCGCGCACGAGACGCTCGGCGTCGCGCCCGGTCACCTCGGCCCGCTCGCGGTCCCCGGGAGCGCCGCGGGCCAGCCTCGTGACCGCCAGGTGGTACCGCGCTTCGGCCGCGAAGCCCTGCGCACTCGCCCGATCGGCCTGCTCAACGGCCGACTCGAGCAACTCGACCGCCCGATCCTGCTCGCCCAGCACAGCGG
Source organism: Kribbella sp. NPDC049584 (assembly GCF_040675555.1). NCBI lineage: Bacteria > Bacillati > Actinomycetota > Actinomycetes > Propionibacteriales > Kribbellaceae > Kribbella > Kribbella sp. NPDC049584. The sequence goes on along the minus strand of NZ_JBFAPF010000002.1, from coordinate 67,516 downwards.
CGCCGCGTCCAAGTGCCAGGTCGACCGGACCCAGGTAGACCACGCCGTTGCCACCGGTCACATGCCCGCCGCTGTACGGCTCCAGCAAGTCGAGCAGGGACGCGAGATCCTCGGACCGGCCGAGCTCCGCCGCAACCAGCGATCCGTAGTAGTGGCCAGGGAGGCGGAAGAACGGCGGCAAGACCCAGCTCGTCGGCGGCCCAGTCTGCTCGTACGCCGTACCAGCCACGTCGTTCCGGCCTGCGCACAGCAATAGGAACGCGTGCTGCACGCGAGTCACTGTGACGAACGGCGGCGGCATCTCCAACGGCTCGTCCGCGTACGCCGCGGCGTCGTCGGTAAGCACGATATGCGGAGCGAGCGCGCACTGCAAGGAGAAGTACCGGCCTGCAGCGGGTGTGGGCTCGATCGTGCGCATCCGGTCGAACGCGCGCCGCCCGGCCACCACCGCCCCGCCGAAACGCCCTCGGGCCTGAGACACACAGGCGACGACGCGGTCGAGATGCCACGCGCCAACGGGTCCCCCGACCCGTCCGGCGGCGAGGCGCAACGGCGCCAGCTCGGCAGCGGCGTCCATGAGCCGCCCGCTCTCGACGAGCGCACCGATGCGCCAGATTTCGCCCCACATCGCCAGCCGCGGGTCGTTCGTACGCCGCGCGAGGGTCAGCATCTCGCCCGCCAGCTCCAGCCGCTCCGGCGCTCCCGTCGGGGTCGGGCAGGCCTCTTGCCGTGCGTAGAGCGCCTCGGCGAGAGCCCTGTCGTTGCCGTAGGCAAGCTTGAGCGCTGCCGTGCTCAACGACGCGGTCAGCGACAGGTCACCGTCGTACAGCGCGAGATGAGCGCGCTGCGCGAGCAGCCTGGCCCGAAGTACGACGTCGCCGTCGTCGCCGAGTGCCGCCAGCGCCTCGTCGCACAGCTGCTTGGCGAGCACGCGAAGGTCCGGAGTCGCCTCCACGACCAGCGCGGCGCGCGCCATGAGCTCCGGGCTCGCTGTCCGACGCGCCAGGTCCATCGCCGCCACGGCTGCCTCGCCACACCCGTCGGGATCGCCTGCGAAGTACGCCGCCCGGCCGAGTGCGACGAGAATCCGGTACCGCTCGTCCGCGGACAGCCGCTCGTCGAACCCGAGGGCATTCCGGAAGAGGCGCACTCCCTCTTCGTAGGCGAGATGGCGTACCGCGTCGTCCGCGGCGCGCACCGCCCAGGACCGCGCTGTGGAAGCTTCTCCGTACGGCGCGAGCTGCTCCCAGTGACGCGCGATGTCGGCCAGGTGATCGGACAGATCCTCGGCGAACCGCTCCTGCAACGCCTCGGCAACCTTCCGGTGCAGTGCGAGCCGCTCGGCGGTGGCAAGCGTGGCCTCGACCGCGTCCCGAGTGAGCACGTGGACGAATCGGTAGTCCGCGTCCGTGCGATCCACCAAGCCGTGCCCGACTGCCTCGTCGACGGCCGGGAGCAGGCGTGCGAGCGGCTCGTTCCGCGCCGCCGCGACCAGAGCGAGCGAAAAGTCACGGCCGACCACCGCCGCTGCCTGCAGCACCCCGCGACAGTCAGTAGAGACCCGGTCCAGCCGGGCCTGAACAGCGTCGAGCACGCTGTGCGGCGGGCGATTCGGCCGCCAGGTTCCGTCGGCCATCGCCCTGGCGACCTCGCGGACGAAAAGGGGATTGCCCCCGGTCAACTCGGCCACGGCGGCCGCATCGACGCCGGGCGCGAGCAGGGCCAACTGCTCGCGCACCTCGTCGGTCTGGAGGGGCTGCAGTTCGATGCGCTCGACCGCGGGTATGCGCAGTAGCTCCGGCAGCATCCGCGAGAGCGCGCCCGACGGCTCGTCGTCGCGGAACGCCGCGAGCACGAGCAGGCGCGTGGTTGCGATCCGGTCGGCAAGGTGGCGCAGGACCAGGAGCGATGACTCGTCAGCGCGGTGGATGTCATCGAGGACGACGAGCAATGCGCTGCGTTCTGCTGCTCTTCCGATGGCGTCGCTCACGTCCTCGAAGAGCCTGAAGCGGTCCGCCGGCGACGACAGCACCGGACCCCCGAACACCGCATCGGGATCCACGTCGACGGAGTGGAGAACTTGACGCCATGGCCAGAACGCCGGCGCGCCTTCGGCCTCGGGGCAGCGCCCCCAGGCGACGGCGCAGGCGTCTGCGACAGCGACTCGGACCAGCTCCTGCGCCAGCCTGGTCTTGCCGATCCCGGCCTCGCCGGAGCACAGCACAATGCGGCCCGCACCGGCGCAGGCGGCATCGAGCCCCCGCCGCAGCGCCTCAAGCTGCCGTTGCCGCCCGACGATCCCCTCGTGGACCCACACGGGCCAGCATCGCAGCCCTGGCCGGATACCGAAAGGCACCCCGGGTGGGCCGATCAGCGGCCAGTTTGGAGGTCAGCGTAGACGGCAAGGGCGCGCTACTCCCCTGCGGATCAGCGTGCTGCGTGTGCTGGGTCGCTCGGGTGGGCGGTGAGCGGGATGGTGTCGGTGTCGAGCCAGTCTGTCAGCGGGAGCGACTTGAGGATGGTCGTCAGCTCGTCGAGGCTGTCGGCTTGCCAGAGGCCTAGGGCGTCGCCGTCAGCGCGCCTCCAGAGGCGGATCAGCTTGCCTTCGCCGGCGAGCCGACGGGTGGCCGTTGCCTCGCCGGCGACCTTCTCGTCGACGAGCTCGGCCGGAGTGCCCTCCGGGATCGTCAGTTTGAAGATCGTGAAGTACTCCGTCGCGCCGGCGTCGAGCGGGGTCGCTGTCGCCGGGTCGTTCGGGTGTGGTTCGAGAGGCATGACGTCGTCGTGGCGCCAGATGCGGAGCGGCATCGAGGACAGGACCTCCTCCAGCTGATCGGCGTCGTTCGCCTCGAAGAGACCGAACGTACGCCACTCGCCGGGTTCAAGCGGCGGCCGCCACAGCCGAAGCAGCTGCCCGGCCGCGGCGAGCTCGCGCGAGTGAGCCCCCTCCCGGCCACGTACCTCGTCGACCTCCGCCTCCGTGACCCCGTCGGGTACCTGCGTGGTCATCGTGACCGGGAACTGCATCTCACCCTCCCGATGCTCAGCATGCTCAGCCTGTTGCGGTCAACAGGATCGCACCGAAGGAGATTCCCTCAGCGAGTTCCTAAGCACTTCTCAGTCTTCTCATGGAGCAGTGGTGTGGGCTGGTTCGTCCTACCTGTACTGACAGGTGACGGAAGGGCCGGTGTGGTGGCTTCGGGAGTTGTGGGTGTCCTTCATACGACGAACGGGTTGCGGGACCTGCGGTACGCCGCGGACGCCCTGGTGATCCTGGCCGGAATTCCGGGCGCCGGGAAGACCACTCTGCTCCGTCGGCTCTACCCGGTCGGCGCGGACCACGGCGGCGTACGAGTATTCGACTCGGAGCGCCTGCGTGCGCGCTGGATGCCTGTCCTGGGCCCGGTTCCGTATGCCTGGTGGCGCCCGTTGCTGCACCTCGCGTACTACGTCCGTGTGTTGACGGCGATGCGTCGAGGCGGAGGGCCGCTCGTCGTCCATGACTGTGCAACAAGGCCTTGGGTACGCCGTCTGCTCGGCTGGCGCGCCCGCCGCGCCGGACTGCCCTTGCACCTCATCCTCCTCGACGTATCAGGCGATGTGGCCCGCTCAGGCCAGTGGGCGCGCGGACGCGTCGTACGGTCCGGCAGCATGGCCACGCACTGCCAAAGGTGGCCCGCGCTGGTGGCACGGGCCGCTGAGGATCCGGGGTACGTCGTACCTGGCGCTCTGTCGGCCCAGGTACTCACGCGAGCTCAGGCCAACGCGTTGGAGCGCATCAGCTTCAGCTGAGGCGCAGGCGGGTCAGAGTGCCCTCGTCGCCTGACGTCGTCCAGATGCTGTCGTAAGCGATCAGCAGGCTGCCCGCGGTGATCTGCTGCCCGTCCGGCGCGACCTGTTCGACAGCCTGGCCGGTCGACCGATCCAGCCGGGTGATAGTGCCGTTGCCGGCCCGCAGCCAGACAGCGTCGGGCGTGGCGACCAGATCGCCGCCCAGACCGGCACCGAGGCTCGGGTAACTCAACTCCCGCGACATCCGCACCAGGCCGTCGCCGGTGTCGACCCAGATGTCGGACCCGCTGACCGCTGCTAGTCGCGGAGCTGGCAGCGTCGTACGCGCGATCACAGACCCGTTGCTGGCGTTCAAAGCGATCACCGCGTTCTCTGTCGCCGAGGTCGCTACGACCAGATCCCCCGCTGCAGCCACCTGGAGACCGCGGACGCCGAGCGGGTACTTCGTCACTCGCCCGGTGGCGTGGTCGACAAGACTCACGTCGGATCCGCTCAGTACCCACAGACCGCGGGCGGTCGACGGCAGCGCGAGTTGGTCAAACACCTTGCCCACTGCGGCCCGCCGCACGATCCGCTTGCTCGCTGGATCGATCTTGACGACATCGGTCCCTTTGGCCGTCGTCGCGCACGCCCACACGGAGGTCTGGTCGGTCCCGATGCCCTGGCAGTAGTCGTTGGGGTCCGAGTTCGTGTCGAGTTTGAGCTCGCCGGTCACTCGATTCGTTGCTGGATCAACCCGTACGACGCGGCCGTCGTCCGTCTTCACCCAGAGCGCTCCACCTGCCGCGGTCAGCCCGTCCGCGTTCTCGATCGGGATGACGGCCTGGAGACGCGCGGAGTACCCCGCCGTACGCGCAGGACTGACCGAGACGGTGGCCGGACCGGCCGGTTCCGGATCCGCCCCGCCCGAACATCCACCGACGACGAGAAGTAGCCCCCACCCCAGCGACGACACCCGAAGAGCAGCGCCCATGGCACCAGCATGGACCCCGAGGTCGTGCCTGCACAGGAATTGTCGGTGGCTGCTGATTGAGTCGTACTTCGAGATGGGGAGGAGTGCGGCATGAAGGTGCGAGTCGGGCGTGAGGTGCTGGCCGAGGCGGTTGGATGGGTGGCGCGTGGGTTGCCCAGCAGGCCGAGCGTGCCGATCCTGGCCGGGATGGTGGTCGAGGCGGCCGACGGACAGGTGACGTTGTCCGGGTTCGACTACGAGAGTTCGGCGCGGGTCAGTGTGCCGGCTGAGGTTGCCGACGAGGGACGGGTGCTGGTCTCCGGGCGGCTGCTGTCGGACATCTGCCGCAGCATGCCGCGCGACTCGGTGGATCTGAGTGGCGAGGCCGCTCGGGTTCAGGTGAGTAGCGGTGCGGCTCGGTTCGTGCTGCACACGCTGCCGCTCGACGAGTATCCGCCGCTGCCGGAGATTCCCCAGGCGAGTGGAGTGGTCGACGGGGATGTGTTCGCGCGGGCCGTCTCGCAGGTCGTGAGCGCGGCGGGCCGGGATGACACGCTGCCGGTGTTCACCGGGATCCGGCTCGAGATCCGTGGCTCGACGATCTCCTTGCTGGCCACCGACCGATACCGATTGGCGCTGCGCTCGTTCCCGTGGCAGCCGGTCGACGCCGGAGTCGAGGCCAACGCGCTGGTCCCGGCGAAGCTGCTCGCCGATGTGGCCAAGGCGATGACCGGCCATGAGTTGACGCTTGCGCTCGGATCGACCCGCACAGGGGACGGGCTGATCGGGTTCGAGGGCGGCGGTCGGCATGCGACCAGCCGGCTGATCGACGGCGAGTTCCCGAAGGTCCGCAGTCTGATCCCGGTGGAGAACGCGATCACCAGCACGGTGGCTGTCGACACCGCTGCACTGATCGAGGCGGTCAAGCGGGTCGCGTTGGTGGCCGAGCGGTCGGCGCCGATCCGGATCACCTTCGCCGATGGTCTGGCGACCCTTGACGCCGGTAACGGTGAGGAGGCCCAGGCGTCGGAGTCCGTCGAGGTCACGCTGACCGGCGAACCCGTGGTGACCGGCTTCAACGCCGGCTACCTGCTGGACGGGCTCGGCTCGCTCGGTGCGCCGATCGCGCACTTCGCCTTCACCCAGACGACCAAGCCTGCCAACCTGACCGGTCTCCGCGCTCCGGACGACACGCCCACGCCAGACTCCGCCTACATCCTGATGCCCATGCGCCTGCCGACCTGATGTTGCCGCGGGCCCCGAGTCATCCGTAGGTCGGACGAGTGAATCGTGCCGTGGGCTGACGCTTGCGATCGTCCGTTGCGATGGAGTAGAGCCGGACAGGCCGACGCGACGGAAGGGTGGCTGTGGAAGGCTCGCGGGGACGGCTGCATGAAGCTGACCTGTTGCGGATCTTCGCGGCGTTCTCGGTGATGGCGTACCACTACCTCTTCTCCTCGTACGCCGATGGCACGTCCGCGATGCATTTCCCGCACGTGGACCTCGTCGCGCGGTACGGGTATCTCGGCGTGGATCTGTTCTTCACGATCAGCGGATTCGTCGTGCTGCTCAGCGCGTGGGATCGCAGCCCGCGCTCGTTCGTCAGCTCGCGCGCGGTTCGGCTCTACCCGGCGTACTGGATCGCGGTCAGCCTCACGGCGTTCGTGTCCGTCGCTTTCAGCCAAGGTCGGTTCCCGGTCACGCTCAAGCAGTACCTGGCGAATCTGACCATGTTCAACTCGCTGCCGAACATCCAGAACGTCGACGTCGTCTACTGGACGCTGTGGGCCGAGCTCAGGTTCTACGCGATGATCCTGGTCCTGACCTGGATCGGCATCACCGCACGCCGGGTGACGATCTTCCTCTGGGCCTGGCTGGCGGCGACGCTGCTCTTCCAGACCGGACTGTTGCCGCACGCAACCGACCTCGTGCTCAACACGCAGTTCGCGCACTACTTCATCGCCGGTATGGCGTTCTGCCTGATCCACCGGTACGGCGCCACGCGGCAGACCGTCGCCATCGTCGCGGTCGCGCTCGGCAACGCGATCTACCGCGGCATCCGGTTCGCGGACCGGGTCGGCATCCGCTACCACACCGAGATCCACCGGACCGTCGTCGTCGCGATCATCGTCGCGATCTTCGCGATCATGCTGGCCGTCGCGCTGAAGCTGACGCACCACCTCGGCCGACCGTGGTTCGCCGTCCTCGGCGCGCTCACCTACCCGCTCTATCTCGTGCACGCGCACATCGGCTTCATCATCTTCGAGCGCCTCGGCGACCAGGTGAATCACGTCGTACTGGTCGCCGCCACGATGCTGCTGATGATCGGCATTGCGGCCGCACTGCACTATTGCGTCGAGCGACCGCTCGCGCCACGCCTCAAACGCCTACTGGACCAGGCCCGACCCCTTCACGCAGTCAGGAAGTAGCCAGTCAGCACCCGAGCCATCGTCTCCGGCGGCAGCGTGTGGAACGTCCCGTCATGTCCCTCCACCGTCCCGTGCGGGAGCGCCTCTGCCGCCTGCCGCGCCGCCTCCTTCAACCAGTCCGCACTGGCGTTGCTGTACATCACCAGCGTCGGTACGTCGACCGAGGCCAGCAGCTCGCGCGGTACGGCGCTGTCGCCCATCTGCAGCCCGTCGTACACAAGCGTGTGCGCGATCGCCTCCATGCCGGCCCACATCGGCGTCTGCCGGATCTGGTCGACCACCTCCTTCGGCTGGCCGACTGCCTCGACCATGAACAGCTCAGCCGCCCCACCGGGGTTCCCCGCGTCAACGAACTCCTGCAGCCGCTCGATGTAGCGGTCCGGCGCCTGCGGTGCTCCGTCGACCCGGAACGGCGGCTCCATCATCGCCTGTTTCTCGAACGGCAGCCCGGCTTGCAGCAGCACCATCGACCCGGACGAGTAGGCGCAGGCGTACTGCGCACCGGTGGCCGAGCGGATTGCCTCCAGGTCCTCCCACTCACGCTCCACGGCGTACGGCAGGGTGTCGCCGGAGTCACCGCGACCACGCCGGTCGTAGTTGACCACGGTGAAGGCCGACGACAGCGCCTTGGCGTCGTCGACGTAGCGCGAGCGCTCGGTGAAGCCGCCCGCGACGAGTACCAGGACCGGTCCGCTGCCGTACGTGTCGTACGCGAGCTCGGTGCCGTCCTTCGAAACCACCTTCTGCATCACAGCTCCTTTGCGAGAGAGATCTCTGCCCATCCGTCGAATGGATCGACGCCGGAAGGACACCCTGTGATCCACATCACAACACGCCGAGATCTTCCGGGCGACGGCGCACCTCACTACAGTTGGATTATGTATACAGGCGACTGCACACCATCCCAGGTCCGTTGATGCTGCTCCGCCAACTGGAGTACCTCGTCGCCCTCGCGCGGGAGAAGCATTTCGCCCGGGCAGCGCAAGCCTGTTACGTCTCCCAGCCGTCGCTGTCCGCGGCGATCCGCAAGCTCGAGCAGGAGCTCGACGTACCCATCGTGCGTCGCGGCCGGCGGTTCGAGGGCCTGACCCCCGAGGGCGAGCGGGTGCTGCTCTGGGCGCAGCGCATCCTCTCCGAGCAGGACGCGCTCCGGCACGAGTTGTCGGTGATGCGCGGCGGCCTCAACGGCACTCTCCGGCTCGGCGCGATCCCGACCGCGATGCCGGTGGTTTCGTTGCTGACGACACCTTTCTGCGAACGGCACACCAACGCCCGGGTGACGCTGGAATCGCTGTCGTCACGCGACATCACACAGAAGCTGGCGGAGTTCGATCTCGATGTCGCGATGACGTATCTCGACGACGACACGCTTGGCCAGGTGCGGAAGACGCCGCTGTACGAGGAGCGCTACCTGCTGCTGACTCCGACCCATTCGAAGCTCGCCGACCAACCGCTCGCCACGTGGGCGGAGGTCGCCGAACTGCCGCTCTGCCTGCTCTCCCCCGAGATGCGCAACCGCCGGATCATGAACGGCTATTTCACCGACGACGGCGTGACCGCGACTCCGGCCATCGAGAGCGACACCGTGTCCGGGTTGTACAGCCACTTGCACGGCAGTCACTGGTCGACGGTGATCTCGCACGCCTGGTTGCACATGTTCGGCGTGCCGGACGGGATGCGCGTCGTACCGCTCAAGAGTCCGGCGCACGGGCCGCGGGTCGGTCTGGTGATCGCGGCGCGCAGTCCGGAGCCGGTTCTGGCGCGGGCGTTGCTCGACGTCGCGCGGCAGGCCGGCGTACACAAGGCCCTCGACGATCTCCTCGACGTACATCTGATGGATTCCGGCTATCTCGACATAGCGAGCAAGTCTTTGACCGTCGGACCGTGACAACGCGATGGTGGAAATCCCTTCAGAACAAGGAGATTCCCAGCATGGCGAAGATTGTCTGTGTCCTGTACGACGACCCGGCGGGCGGCTATCCGACGTCGTACGCGCGGGACGGCATCCCGACCATCGACGGCTACCCCGGCGGTCAGACCGCGCCCTCGCCCAAGGCGATCGACTTCACGCCCGGCGCGCTGCTCGGCAGCGTGTCCGGTGAGCTCGGGCTACGCACATTCCTCGAGAGCCAGGGCCACACGTTGGTCGTCACGTCCGACAAGGAGGGCGCCGGCTCGGTCCTCGATCGCGAGCTGCCCGACGCCGATGTGGTGATCTCGCAGCCGTTCTGGCCGGCGTACCTGACCGCCGAGCGGATCGCCAAGGCGCCGAAGCTGAAACTCGCGATCACCGCCGGCATCGGCTCGGACCATGTCGACCTGGACGCGGCCATCGAGCACGGCATGACCGTTGCCGAAGTGACCTATTCGAACAGCATCAGCGTCGCCGAGCACGTGGTGATGATGATCCTCGGACTCGTCCGCAACTACCTCCCGTCGCACCAGGTCGTCCTCGACGGCGGGTGGAACATCGCGGATTGCGTTGCGCGCTCGTACGACCTCGAAGGCATGCACGTCGGTACGGTGGCAGCCGGTCGGATCGGGACCGCAGTACTGCGTCGGCTCGCGCCGTTCGACGTGAAGCTGCACTACACCGACCGGCACCGCCTGCCGGAATCGGTCGAGCGGGAGCTCGGGCTGACCTTCCACCCGAGCGCCGCCGACATGGTGCCGCACTGTGACGTGGTGACGATCAACGCGCCGCTGCACCCGGAGACCGAGGGGCTGTTCGGCGACAAGCTGCTGGGGACGATGAAGCGCGGGTCGTACCTGATCAACACCGCACGGGCTCGCATCACCGACCCCGACGCGATCGTCCGCGCCCTGGAGAGCGGCCAGCTGGCCGGGTACGCCGGCGACGTCTGGTACCCGCAGCCCGCGCCGGCCGACCACCCGTGGCGGACGATGCCGCACCACGGGATGACGCCGCACATCTCCGGCTCGTCGCTGTCCGCCCAGACCCGTTACGCCGCAGGCACCAGGGAGATCCTGGAGTCGTGGCTCGCCGGTGCGCCGATCCGCGACGAGTACCTGATCGTCGACGGCGGCAAACTGGCCGGGGCCGGCGCGCATTCGTACTCGACCCGGGTGTAAGCGGGATCACGCCGTACGTAAGCCGGATCACGTGAGACGCGGGCATAACCAGTCGGCCCGTCTGGTTGAATGTATACAGAAGCCAGAATTCAAGGAAGGGTTGACATGATCTTCACACGTAGGTTCGGCGCTCTGGCGGCTCGTCCGCAGTTTCCGGATGCTCCGGAGCTGCAGCAGGAGCTGAACACCCCGGTCGACCTGGACGCGGAGCTCGCGCAGCTGACCGCCGACGGCGCCGCCCGCGAGGACCGGCGGCGCGCCGACGAGTCGGCCGCCTGAGCGCCGCCTGAGGCTGCGGCTGGCCGCCTGAGGCAGCGTCTATATGTCAGGGCATGGCACTTGGTAGACTGTCTACCAAGTGCCGTGCTGTTTTCGGGAAGGGACCTCATGACGACGATCAGCGCAGGGCCAGGGGCCGGTGCGGAACCGGCCGGAGTGCGGCACGTCAAGCGACCGACGCCGTTGCGGGAGTCGGTGTACGAGGCCCTGACCGAGATGATCATCGACGGCACCCTCGAGCGCGGCCGCCACCTGGTCGAGGTCGAGCTCGCCGGACTGCTGGGCGTGTCCCGGCAACCGGTCCGCGAGGCCCTGCAGCGGCTGAACAACGAGGGCTGGGTGGACCTCCGCCCCGGTTTCGGCGCAATGGTGCATGTGCCCGCCGAGGACGAGGTCGATCAGCTCCTTGCCGCCCGAGCGGCGCTCGAGTCCGAGTCCGCCCGCCTGGCCGCCCGGCACGCCACGAAGGACGACGTCGCCCGGCTGCGCGAGCTCTGCAAGGTCGGCACGGCGTACCAGGAGTCCGGCGACATCGACGGCACGGTCCGCACGAACGGCGAACTCCACAGCCTCATCACCGAGATGTCCGGCAACCGCTTCTTGGTCGACTTCGCCGCTCAGGTGGACCGCCGAGTCCGGTGGTACTACACGCCGGTCGCCCCGGTCCGCGGCGCAGCCTCCTGGCGCGAGCACAACCGCCTGGTGAAGGCCATCAGCGAGGGCGACGAGGACAAGGCCGCCCAAATCATGCGAGAGCACACCGAACACACCCGCAAGGCCTACCACGACCTCCAGGCCGGGGCCGACGCCGTCGAAACCCCCGAGCCGGAAGCAGCCCCCCGCCGCCGTCGCCGCACCAACTGACTTCCCGGTCGGACCAAACAGTCGCCCGCAACCCCCGAGAGGGTTGCGGGCGACTGGCGGGGGAATCAGGCGGTGCGTTTGTTGCGGACCCGGCCGCGGCCGGTGGCAGCTTTGCGGGCCTGCAGGGTGGCGGCCAGGTGGGCGTAGGCCTCGACGGTTCGACGTGCGTACAGGTTGTGCTCGAGGATGCGCGGCCACCACAGCCGGCCGAGCTGTTCGTGCATCCAGAGGAAGCCGATCGCGAACCCCATGCTCACCAGCGCCCGGAACGCGAGGAACTTCCCCACCTCCGGAGGCAGTCCCGGTGTCCCGGTGACCACCCACGCAGTCACTATCGCGTGCACCAACAGCGACAGCGGGAACGCGACCGCCCAATAGACCGCCGCCGGCGCGAACACCCCGGCGGGGACTTTGCCCAACGCAACGAGTGCGGCGTACCCGCCGCCGAAGAGGATGAGCGGTACGCCGAGACCGAGCCCGGTCACCACCGCCCAGCCGACGGGCTGGCCGACGAACGCGGCCAGCCCTCCGGCCATCAGCCCGGCGGCGGCACCGACCGCCGCCGCCGGGACGGCGAACTCCGCCAACTGCTTCAGTTCGGCTCTGTGAGTCATGGTCAACCCACTGCCACGCCGAAGCGGAACAGGCAGTAGAACAGCATGCCGAGATAGAAGACGGCTCCGAACCCGATGATCACGTTCCGCACAGGCCCGGGCCGGATCTTCTTGGGCAGCAGCATGTTGTTGGTCAGCAGCAACACGATGCAGTACGCGCCCATCGCGAACGTGGACAGGAACGCGAGTGTGTCCAGGATCCCGGCCGGGCCGTCGGCCGGACCGAACAGCAGGATCAGGATGCCGAACAGGATCACGCCCCACAGGAACCCGGCGTACAGACGAGACATCGAGAACCGCTTGGCACCCGGCACGAAGTAGTACGTCATGTCCGCCTGACCGCGGGAGAACGAGTCGAACAGACCGAGGGTCGCGTTCAGACCGATCAGCGCGATGAAGGCGAAGAACAACGTCCCGAGGATCGGTGAGCCGGCGGAGGCGAACGCGTCGGACATCGCCTTCAGCGCGGCCTCCCGGTCACCGCCCTCGATCAGCTCCGCCACGTTCGGGTTCTCCCGGGCCGCCGACATGGCCAGCACGGTGAACGAGATCGTGACCAGCATTGTGATACCCCAGAAGAGCAGGATCGCGTCGAACGTGACCCACTTGCGCCAGCCCTTCCATTTCTCCATCTCGGCCGGGTCCTCGGTGTCGAACATGAACCCGCGCGACGGCATCGACTCCGCCTCGCCCGCGGCCCGCAGGCCGCGGATCTTCGGGATGTGCGCACCCATGCCGGCGCCGCTGTCGCGCAGTTGCAGCGTGTACCACATCTGCTGCATGCCGGACGGGCCCGCGAACGCGATCGAACCGACCACGACCGGGAACCAGGCCGACGTCATCGCCTCGTGCGGGAAGTACCCGAACGCGAACATCCCGGACAGCGTCCGGCCGAGGTCGTCCCAGCTACCGACGATCGCCGCGATCACCGACGTACCCACGACCAGCAGGCCGATCAGCAGACCGAGCAGTTTCTCGAGGAAGTTGTAGATCACCGACAACAGACTGAACAGCACACCGACGAACACCAGAGCCACGCACGCGGTGACCTGCCAGGGTATGCCGGTGATCTCCTCGAAGGCGGCCGCGCCCGCGGACAGATGGCCCGGCCACATGTAGATCAGGATCGCCGCCGCGTAGAAGAACCACATCAGCGGTTTGAAGATCCGGGCCGCGCCGAAGAAGATGCTCTCCCCGGTGGCCATCGCGTACCGCGCCATCTCCAGCAGCACGAACGCCTGCAGCGTGACACCGACCATGAACAACCAGCGGATGTCCGGCCCGAACACCAGGACGAGCCGGGGCCACATGTACGACTCCCCCATCCCCACACCCAGCGCGACCAGGAAGACGGTCGGACCGAGGATGTGCATGGAGGGTGGTGCGTCCGGAAGTTTCCGGATCGGCATCGGTTCGAGCCGGCCGGCCTTCCAGACCTTCTCGGTGACAGCGGCCGCCGGCTCTTCGGGTACTTCTGAGGTCTTGCTCGTGACGTCCAAGGCGGTCTCCTTAGCTTGACGCCAGCTAGCGGAATGAACGCTCCCCCGCGACTCCTTCCTCCAATCAGCCGAGCGGCCCTGCGTTACGGGCCCAGCGGTATTTCGCACCGAGGACCTGCACGGGGGTCTCGGTGGTGTACGGGTAGGCGACCACACCGTGGTCGAACAGGTACTGCGACGCTTCCTCGACCTCGACGTCGCCGGACAGCGAGGCCACCACCGGCTTGTCGATGCCTTTGGCCCGGAATTCCTCGACCACCTCGGCGACCAGCTTCGCGAACACCATCGGCGGCGTCACGATCGTGTGCCAGTAGCCCAGGATCAGGGCGTGGATGCGCTCGTCGGACAGCCCGAGCGCGACGGTGTTGCGGTACGTCGACGGCGGCTCGCCACCGGTGATGTCCACGGGGTTGCCGGCGGCACCGAACGGCGGGATGAACTTCCGGAACGCCGCGTCCAGATCGGCCGGGATGTCCATCAGCGTGAGCCCGTTGTCGACACAGGCGTCCGACAGCAGTACGCCGGAACCGCCCGCGCCGGTGATGATGACGACGTTCTCGCCCTTGGGCGTCGGCAGCAGCGGGATCCCGCGGGCGTACTGGAGCATCTCGTTCAGCCCCGGCGCCCGCACCACCCCGCTCTGGCGCAGGATGTCGTCGTACACCTTGTCGTCGCCGGCCAGGGCGCCGGTGTGCGAGCTGGCCGCCCGCGCGCCCATGGACGTCCGGCCGGCCTTCAGCACGACGACCGGCTTCTTCTTGGACACCCGGGCCGCCGTCTCGGCGAAGGCCCGGCCGTCCTTCAGGTCCTCAAGATGCATGGCGATCAGGTTGGTGTTGTCATCGCTCTCGAAGAAGGTCAGGAGGTCATCCTCGTCGATGTCGGCCTTGTTGCCTACCCCAACGATCGCGGAAACCCCCATCCGGCTGGACCGGCTGAAGCCGAGGATCGCCATCCCGATCCCGCCCGACTGCGACGACAGGGCGACGGATCCGCGGACGTCGTACGGCGTACAGAACGTCGCACACAGACTCTCGGGCAGATAGTAGTAGCCGTAGATATTCGGTCCGAGAATGCGGACATTGTGTTCACGGGCGATCGCGACGACCTCGTCCTGGAGCTCCTGCTCGCCGGTCTCGGCGAATCCGGACGGGATAAGGATCGCGCCCGCGACCCCCTTCTGCCCGCACTGCTCGAGCGCCCCGGCGACGAACTTGGCCGGTACGGCGAACACCGCGACATCCACGTCACCCGGTACGTCGAGAATCGAGGGGAACGCCTTCAGCCCGAGAACCTCGCCGCCCTTCGGGTTGATCGGGTAGATGTCCCCGGCGTACCCGCCGTTGACCAGATTCTTCATCACCGAGTTGCCGATCTTGCCGTCCTCGTTCGACGCCCCGATCACGGCGACGGCGCGCGGCCGCATGATCCGGGTCATCGCGGTCAGGATCTCCTCCTGGCTGAACCGCTCGACCGGTTTGCCGGCCTCGGCGTCCACGATGATCCGGAAGTCCACCGCGGTGGCGCCGTCCGGGCCGGCCAGCACCGGGTTCAGATCCACCTCGGCGAACTGCGGGAAGTCCGTGACCAGGTCCGACAGCCGCTTGATCAGGTCTCCGACCGCCTCCTTGTCCACCGGCCTCGCACCGCGAACGCCCTCGAGCATCTCGTGCGCGCCGATCCCGTCGACCATCGCCCGCGCTTCGCCGGCCGTCAGCGGAGCCAGCCGGAAGGTCACGTCCTTCAGCACCTCGACGAGTACGCCGCCCAGCCCGAACGCGACTACCTTGCCGAACGTCGGATCGGTGACCGCGCCGACGATGACCTCCTGCACGTCACCGCCGGTGACCAGCATCTTCTGGACCTGTACGCCGGTGATCGCCGCGTCCGCCTGGTAGGCGCGCGCATTGGCGAGGATCTTGTCGAACGCATCGCGTGCCGCGTCCGCGGTGTCCACGCCGACCACCACGCCGCCGGCCTCGGTCTTGTGCAGGATGTCCGGCGAGACGATCTTCAGTACGACGGGGAACCCGATCTCGGCGGCGAGGGCGGCGGCTCCCTCGGCAGTCGTGGCCAGTCCCTCGCCCGGCGTCGGGATACCGTACGCGTCGGCGACCTGCTTGGCCTCGGGCGCGCTCAGCGAGGTCCGGCCGTCCGCCAGAGCCTGGTCGAGGATGGTCCGGACTGCTGCCTTGTCATAGGTCGTTGCGGGAGTCATTGCGGGAGTCATTGCGGGAGTCATTGCGGGGTCTCCATTTCAGATGACGCCGGCGGCTTTGAGCTCGGAGAGTTCGGCCGTGTCGATCCCGAGCGAGCCGTAGATGGCGGAGTTGTGCTCGCCGAGACCGGGTGAGGTCTGCACTTCGACCGGGGAGTCGGACAGCTTGATCGGGCAGCCGACGGTCTTGAACGTGCCGCGCTGCGGGTGCTCCACCTCGACCACCGCGCCCAGGTCGGCGAGGGTCTCGTCCGCGATCAGCTCGGCGGTGGACATGATCGGACCGCACGGCACGTTCAGCGCGTTGAGCTTGTCCATCACCTCGAACTTCGTGTGCTGCTCGGTCCACTGCTCGATCAGCGCGAACATCTTGTCGAGCTTGTCCAGCCGCGCGGCCGGCGTCGCCCAGTCGGGATCCTCGGCCAGCTCGGGCTTGCCGATCAGGTTGGCGATCGGCGCCCAGCCCGGCGGCTGGACGATCACGTAGATGTAGTCGTTCGGCCCGCCCGGCGCGCACCTCAGCGCCCAGCCGGGCTGGCCGCCGCCCGACGCGTTCCCCGACCGCGGCACCTCGTCGCCGAAGTTGTCGTTCGGGTACTCCTTCAGCGGTCCGTGCGCGAGTCGCTGCTGGTCACGGAGTTTCACCCGGGTCAGGTTGAGCACGGCCTCCTGCATGGCCACGGTCACCCGCTGCCCCTTGCCGGTGTGGGTCCGCTGGAACAGCGCGGCGAGGATGCCGGCGACCAGGTGGATGCCGGTGCCGGAGTCGCCGATCTGCGCACCGGTCGCGGTGGGCGGTCCGTCCTCGAACCCCGTCGTACTCATCGCGCCGCCCATCGCCTGGGCGACCACCTCGTAGGCCTTGAAGTTCTCGTAGCGGCCCGGGCCGAAGCCCTTGATCGACGCGAAGATCAGGCCCGGGTTCAGCAGTTGCAGCCGCTCCCAGGTGAAGCCCATCCGGTCGATCGCGCCCGGCGCGAAGTTCTCCACCAGGATGTCGGAGTTCTTGACCAGGTCGGTGAAGATCTCCTTGCCCCGGTCGGACTTCATGTTCAGCGTGATGCTGCGCTTGTTGCAGTTGAGCATCGTGAAGTAGAGGCTGTCGACGTCCGGGAGGTCGCGCAGCTGCTGGCGGGTGATGTCGCCGGTCGGTGCCTCGAGCTTGATCACGTCGGCGCCGAGCCAGGCAAGGATCTGGGTGCAGGACGGTCCGGACTGCACGTGGGTCATGTCGAGAACACGGACACCTTCGAGGGCCTTGGTCATAGCGGTCCTCCGTTACTTGTACATGGTCTGGTTCATGGTTCCGGGGGCGTACGCGTCTGGGTCGACCCAGACGTTGATCAGCGACGGCAGTCCGGATTCGCGGGCCCGCTGCATGGCCGGCCCGATGTCCTTCGGGTCGCGGACCTCTTCGCCGTACCCGCCGAGCATCCGGGCGAATTCGTCGTACTTGACGTCGCCGAGGGTGTTGCCGATCCGGCCGCGGTCATGGCCGTACTTCGCTTCCTGGCCGTAGCGGATCTGGTTCATCGAGGAGTTGTTGCCGACGACACCGACGAACGGGAGGTTGAAGCGCACCAGCGTCTCGAAATCCCAACCGGTCAAGGAGAAAGCGCCGTCGCCGAACAGCGCGACGACTTCCTTGTCCGGTCGCGCGTACTTCGCCGCGAGCACGAACGGGATGCCGACGCCGAGCGTGCCCAGCGGTCCCGGGTCCATCCAGTGGCCGGGTGACTTGGGCTGGACGACGCCACCGGAGAACGTCACGATGTCGCCGCCGTCGCCGATGTAGATCGAGTCCTCGGTGAGGAACTCGTTGATCTCGTGCGCCAGCCGGAGCGGGTGGATCGGGTTCGCGTCGGACAGCTGGCGCGGCAGCCGCTTCTGGTACGCCGCGTCCTCCTCGGCGCGCAGCTCCGCGAACCAGGCCTTGCGATCCGTCTTGTGCAGCCGCCCCGATGCCGCCTGGGTGACTGCGGACAGAATCGCGCCCGGGTCGCCGACGAGGCCGAGATCGATGTCGCGGTTCTTGCCGACGGTGCGGTAGTCCATGTCGATCTGTACGACGGTCGCGCTCTTCGGCAGGCGACGCCCGTACCCCATCCGGAAGTCGAACGGCGTACCGACGATCAGGATCAGGTCGGCGTTGTTGAATCCGTACCGACGGGACAGGTGGAAGTGGTGCGGGTCGCCGGGCGGCAGGGTGCCGCGGGCGGCGCCGTTCATGAAGGCCGGTACGTCGAGGGTCCGCACGAACTCGGTCGCCGCGTCGCTGCCGCGGGCGGTCCACACCTGGGTGCCGAGCAGTACGACGGGCTTCTCGGCCCGCACCAGCAGATCGGCCAGCGCCTCGATGCTTGCCGGGTCACCGATGCTCTTCGTGGACGCGCGGTAGTGGCCGGCCTCGGGAACCGTCGCGGACTCGACCGGGACCGAGTTGTCCAGGATGTCGCGCGGGATCTCCAGGAACGACGGGCCGGGCGCGCCGTTGTAGCACTCCCGGAACGCCATCGACACCATGTCGGCGGCACGCGCGGTGTGCGGCACGGTCGCGGCGAACTTGGTGATCGGCGTCATCATGTCGACGTGCGGCAGGTCCTGCAGGGACCCCATCTTGTGCTGGTTGAGCGCGCCCTGGCCGCCGATCAGCAACATCGGGCTCTCGGCGCGGAACGCGTTCGCGACACCGGTGACCGCGTCGGTCGTGCCCGGGCCGGCGGTGACGACCGCGCACCCCGGCTTGCCCGTCACTCGTGCGTAGCCGTCCGCGGCGTGCGCGGCGACCTGCTCGTGCCGTACGTCGACCACGGCGATGCCCTCGTCCACACAGCCGTCGTAGATATCGATGATGTGACCGCCGCAGAGCGTGAAGATCACGTCGATCCCCTCGGCCTTCAACGCCTTGGCGACCAGGTGACCACCTGAGATGGTCTCCGGCTCCTTCACTTCGGCGGCGGGCTGGGTCTCCGACACTGTCTGCGCCATCTGCAGTCCTCTCCTCGGAAGGGGCCGGTGTCCGGCTTGAACGTAGCTCGAATGTAGATTGCATACCGTATGGTGTAGTCGTAGTCTTATCCCACGCGATGGTGGTTGTCCAGAGTTCGCGTCGAGGAGGCCGAGATGACCATTTCCGAGGAACTCGAACGGACCCGCGCCGCACTCCTCGCGCTGGAGAAATCCCTTATGGCGTTGAGGAATCGGATCGGGCCACACCTCGACGTCCTGCGGTTGCTGGACGATCTGGAGCGGTGCACGGCGGACCTGCGCCGGCTCGAGCAGCAGGTCCGCACGCCGCACCGGGGCGAGCTGGTGGCGATCCCTGACGGCGACTACGACCCTGACTTCTGGGCCGACGCCGAGCAGGAGGGACTGGGCCGCACGGCGCCTTGAGCAGCGAGGCACAGCTTGAGCAGACTCTTCAGCCGTACGTCGTTCGCAGTCCTGGCGGTGACCGCTACCGCTTCGGCAGCTTGTTCCGGGGCTATGAAGGTTCGGTAGAACGGCTCACTCCAACGGCCCAGGACCGGCAACCAGAACCGAGCCGCCCCACCGGGGCCTCCCTCCGTGACCGGCGACGTCCCGTCCGTCCCGGCGAGCAGGTGCAGCGCGGTCTGATGCGCAGCACCTAGACGCCTCCGCTCATCGCCGGCGAGTTCTCCGCCGGCGAGCGCTGTGGACACGCACAGCGCCACCAGGCGGCCAGACGACTCAAAGCCAGGCCGCGCGGTGTGGAGAAACAGCGGCGCGAGCGGCAGCAGCCCGCGCCGACCCGCGGAGCTGCTGTGGTCATGGACCGCCCGCGCCACCGCACTCAGCACAGGATGTACGCACGCAGGACGATCGGTCCAGGGCTCTCGCGCCAGGCGGGAGACCAGCTCCATCACGCAGGGATCCGGCCGGTGGGCCACTCCGTATCCGCTCACTCGCCCGCCACTGGCGTGCCGAGCTGCTGCCGGACCGAGAGCGCAGGCCTGCCCGGCTGTTTGAGTAGACGCACGCTCAATGCGGTCAGCAGGCCGAGCAGGCCGGCGCCGAGGAACAGCGGGCGGTAGCCGACGGTCGCGATCAGCGAGGCGGCGACACCTATGCCGATCAGGCCGCCGGCAGCCTTCGCGGAGTACAGGATCGCCTGGTTCTGCAGGAGGCTGTTCTCGCCGAAGAACTCGAGGACGAGGTTGGCCATGATCGCGTAGAAGGCGCCGCCGCCCAGGCCGGCGAACATCGCGCAGACCACGAACGCCCAGCCACTGCCGGCGATCACGAGACCGACGTGTGCGAAGCCTTCGATCATCAGTACGGCGGCCAGCACTCGCCGACGGCCGAACCGATCAGAGAGATGGCCCGCCGACGACCGTCCGAGACCGTTGACGGCGGCAAGCATTCCGGCGGCCGCGCCCGCGACCGCGAGACCGAAGCCAGATGTCATCGCGTAGCTGGCGACGAACGCGATGCCGAGCAGCGACAGCGCAGTACTGATTGCCAGCAGCAACCACATCAACGGCAGCGCACCGGTCCTCATCGCCTCCGCCGGGCGGTAGTGCCGGACGGCCGGCGCATTGTTCGGGATGCTGCGGTTCAGTTTCCGGTCGACCGCCCATGCCTGGGCGTCGAGGTCTGCGGGCCACCAGTACCTCGGCGGATCCTTTAGCAGACCGCCCGCGACGAGCACGATCAGCAGCGCGACCAGCGCGGTCACATCGAAGACGATCCGTTGATTCCGCTCGAAGATCGCCAGCAGCGCGATGCTCGGTACGGCGCCGACGGCGAAGCCACCGGTCACGAAACCGATCGTCGCCGTACGCCGGTCCGGGAACCAGCGCGCCGACGTCGTGATGCAGGCGGAGTACACGAGACCCGCACCGATGCCGCCGAGGAGCGCGTAGCCGAAGACAGCGGCGACGTAGCTGTGCGCGTGGGCCAGCGTCGTGAGACCGATCGCGGCCAGCACACCGCCGAGGACGACGAGCTGCGTCGGTGTGGCCCGGCGTACGCGCTGGATCCAGGCGGCAGGGATCGCGACCAAGGCCTGGCACGCGACGAAGATCGCCAGTAGCCACAGGGTTTGCGTCGCACCCCAGCCGCGGTCGAGGCCGAGCGCGGCCGTGCCGAAGGAGTATTGCAAGGGGCTGATCGCGACCATGCAGGCCCAGGCCGCCCAGAGCTGCCAGCGTCGCGAGTGCCCGGTCAACTCACGGGTATCCTCGCCGATCCGGTACCGCCGGCCGTAGACGTCACGCACATCCCGGGGCGTGGGTATCACGTGATTCATATCGCCTCCTGACTGACTACTGCATACCGTATGAAGTCTGTGGTACTCCTCCATACCGGAGCTGTCCAGACCTGACGCGTCCCAACCAGCTCTTGTGACCAGATTGCATACCGCATACAGTCGTCCGGAGACCTTCAAGGAGGCTGACGTGGACCTGATGGAGTACCAAGCCAAGGAACTCTTCGCCCGGCACGGCGTCCCGGTGACGCTCGGCCGGGTGATCGAGGATCCGGCCGAGGCCGCGGACGCGGCCGCGGAGCTCGGCGGCCGGGTGGTGGTGAAGGCCCAGGTGAAGACCGGCGGCCGCGGCAAGGCCGGCGGCGTGAAGCTTGCCGCGACACCCGAGGAGGCGGTGGCGAAGGCGGGCGAGATCCTCGGGATGGACATCAAGGGGCACGCCGTGCACCGCGTGCTGCTCGCCCCAGCCGCAGACATCGCCGACGAGTACTACTTCTCGTTCCTGGTCGACCGCGCCAACCGCGAGTACCTGTGCATCGCGAGCACCGAAGGCGGCGTGGAGATCGAGGAGGTCGCGCACACCAATCCGGACGCGATCGCGAAGGTGTCGATCGATCCGGCAGTCGGCGTCGACGACGCAAAGGCGGCAGAGATCGTCGCTGCCGCGGGATTCCCGGTCGGCGCGCAGGACGTCGTACGGAAGCTGTGGGACGTGTTCGTCGAGGAGGACGCGTCGCTGGTCGAGGTGAATCCGCTGGTGAAGTTGGGCGACGGTTCGCTGGAGGCGCTCGACGGCAAGGTGACGCTCGACGACAACGCGGCGTACCGGCATGCCGACCATGCCGCCTTCGAGGATCACGCCTCAGCCGATCCGCTGGAGGCCGCGGCGCTCGAGAAGGGCCTGAACTACGTCAAGCTCGACGGCTCGGTCGGCATCATCGGGAACGGCGCCGGCCTGGTCATGTCCACGCTCGACGTGGTCGCCTACGCCGGTTCGCAGTACGGCGTGAAGCCGGCGAACTTCCTCGACATCGGCGGTGGCGCATCAGCCGAAGTCATGGCCAACGGACTGGGGATCATCCTGTCCGACCAGCAGGTCCGCAGCGTGTTCGTGAACGTGTTCGGCGGGATCACCGCCTGTGACGCGGTCTCGAACGGCATCGTGCAGGCGCTCGAGCTACTCGGCGACCAGGCCGACAAACCGCTGGTCGTGCGCCTGGACGGCAACAACGTCGAGGAGGGCCGCAAGATCCTTGCCAAGGCCAACCATCCGCTGGTGACCCTGGTGGACACGATGGACGGCGCGGCGGCGCGAGCAGCCGAACTCGCCAAGTCGGTCGCAGAGAAGGGACAGTAGAGATGGCGATCTTCCTGACCGAGAAGAGCCGGGTCCTGGTGCAGGGCATGACCGGGTCCGAGGGACAGAAGCACACCAGCCGGATGCTTGCCGCCGGCACCGACATCGTCGGCGGCGTGACCCCCGGCAAGGGTGGCCTGTCGATCGACTTCGCGAAGCGGTCGATCCCCGTCTACGGATCGTGCGCCGACGCGGTGAAGGCGACGGACGCGGACGTGTCGGTGGTGTTCGTGCCGCCACGCTTCACCAAGGGCGCTGTGATCGAGGCGGTCGATGCCGGCGTACCGCTGGTCGTGGTGATCACGGAGGGCGTGCCGGTGCAGGACACCGCCGCGTTCTTCGCGCACGCGCGAGCCAACGGGACGCGGGTGATCGGCCCGAACTGCCCGGGGATCATCAGCCCGGGGCGCGCGAACGCGGGGATCATTCCCGCGGACATCGCGGGACCCGGACGGATCGGTCTGGTCAGCAAGTCGGGCACGCTGACCTACCAGATGATGTACGAGCTGCGGGACTTCGGGTTCTCGACCGCGATCGGGATCGGCGGTGACCCGATCATCGGGACCACGCACATCGACGCGCTGCAGGCGTTCCAGGACGACCCGGACACCGACGCGATCGTGATGATCGGTGAGATCGGCGGCGACGCCGAGGAGCGGGCGGCCGCGTTCATCAAGGACAACGTGACCAAGCCGGTCGTCGGGTACGTCGCGGGCTTCACCGCTCCGGAGGGCAAGACCATGGGCCACGCCGGCGCGATCGTCTCCGGTTCCTCGGGCACCGCAGCAGCAAAACAAGAAGCGCTCGAAGCCGCCGGCGTGCGCGTCGGCAAGACCCCCACCGAGACCGCGGACCTGATGCGTTCGGTGTTAGTTGCGGTCTGAGGGCGGGGCGGTGCTCTTGCGGATGATGAGCTCGGTCGGGACGGCGACGGGCGCCTTGTGGTGTTCGCCGGAGTGGATCTCGGCGATCAGCGCGTCGACGCTCTGCCGGCCGACCTCGGTGAAGGTCTGACGGACGGTGGTGAGAGGCGGCCAGAAATGGGCCGCCTCTTCCATATCGTCGAAGCCGACCACGCTGACGTCGTCCGGCACCGCAAGACCCCGCTCGTACAGCGCGCGCAGTAGACCGAGCGCCATCTGGTCGTTGGCGACGAAGACCGCCGTCACCTGATCGTCCTCCGCGAGCCGGCAGCCGGCTTCGTACCCGGAGGTCGCCGACCAGTCCCCGTCGTACACCGGCGGCACCTCGCGCCCGTGGTCGATCAGCGTCTGCTCCCACGAGCGCCGGCGTCGATCCGCCGCGAACGAAGTCGGCGGACCACCGAGATGCCACACCGTCTTGTGTCCCAGGTCGAGCAGATGCTCCGTGGCGAGCCGCGCGCCCTGTCGCTGATCGGTGTCGACGATCGGATAGTCGTAGTGGGCGCTCGAGTCGACCACCACGACCGAGAGTCCTTCCGGCAGCCGTACGCCGGCCGCGTCCAGCGTGTGTGCCTCGATCAGGATGATCACGCCGTCGACCGCCTGCTCCCCCAGTCGCCCGAACGCGTTCGTCACCGCACTCTGGGTCACGTCGAGCACGGGGACGAGGTTGATCGAGTACCCGCGCATCGTGGCGGCGGTAGCGATCGCGTCGAGGGTGCGCGTCGTACCGAAGCTGTGGAGTTCGAAGACGATCACCCCGATGCTGCGGTACTCGCCGTTGCGCAGCGCCCGGGCCGCACTGTTCGGCCGGTACCCGAGCTGGTTCATCGCGGCCCGGACCCGCTCGCGGGTTTCCGCGTCGACGTTGTGCCGATCGTTCGCGACCCTCGAGACGGTCTGCCCCGAGACGCCGGCCAGCCGGGCGACGTCAGCCATCGACGGACCCCGCCGCCGCTTCCCCGGTGATTCCTCGGCTGACATCCCCACCTCCTCGGTCGTGTCCGCAGTGTAGACATGTTGACGTAAACACGTTACCGTCGCCGCGTCGATGTTTACGTCAACATTCGCGCGTCGCAGCGCGACCGGGGGCGTCGTGAGGGCGAAAGGAGGTCGACGGACATGGCAGAGTCCATGGCCCACGAGTCGGCCCGGCAAGTACGGCCTGTCTCCGCGGCCGGCCGGAACCGGCGGCGAGCGTCCCAGGACGGCAAGGGATGGATCTTCGTCGGCCCGTTCCTGGCGGTCTTCGCGCTGACGTTCCTGGCCCCGATCGGGTACGCGATCTATCTCAGCCTGTACCGCAACCAGGCGTTCTTCGGCGGCAAGGTGTTCGTCGGGATCGACAACTACACCGAGGCGCTGCAGGACCCGAAGTTCTGGGAGGCATTCGGCCGGGTCGCCGCGTTCCTGGTGGTGCAGGTGCCGATCATGCTGATCCTCGCCCTGCTCGCCGCGCTCGCGATCGACAGCGCGCGGTTGCACGCGTCCGGCTTCTTCCGGATCGTGATCTTCCTGCCGTACGCCGTACCGGGCGTCGTTGCGGTCCTGATGTGGGGCTACATCTACGGCGACAACTTCGGGCTGGCCGCGAACCTCAACGACCTGTTCGGCACGACCGCGATCCAGCCGCTCAGCGCGAGCTGGATGCTGCCGTCGATCGCCAACATCGTCACCTGGGAGTTCGTCGGCTACAACATGCTGATCTTCTACTCGGCGCTGCGCACCGTTCCCGGCGAGCTGTACGAGGCGGCGGCGATCGACGGGGCCGGTACGTTCCGGACGATCCGCGCGGTCAAGCTGCCGGCGCTGCGCGGGGCGATCGTGATCGCGACGATCTTCTCGATCATCGGCAGCTTCCAGCTGTTCAACGAGCCGAACATCCTGCGCACGCTCGCGCCGAACGTGATCACGACGTACTACACGCCGAACATGTACGCCTACAACCTGTCCTTCGCCGGCCAGCAGTTCAACTACTCGGCCACGATCGCGATCGTGATGGGCGTCATCACCGCGATCATCGCGTACGTCGTCCAGCTCCGCGGATCCCGGGAGTCCTTGTGAGTGTTCTGTCTTCTCCGCTGCGCCCGAAGCGCTCGAAGCTGCTGACCGGTGCGATGGTGCTGTACCTGATCTACACGCTCGTCCCACTGCTCTGGTTGTTGCTGAGCGCAACGAAGACGCAGGACGACCTGCTGTCGACGCCGGGCCTGTGGTTCGGCAAGAGTTTCGCGTTCTTCAGCAACATCAAGGAGACGCTGACGTACAACGACGGCATCTTCCTGCGCTGGCTCGGCAACACTGTTCTTTACGTGGTCGTGGGCGCGGGCGGTGCGACGCTGCTCGCAACGGCGGCCGGCTACGGACTCGCGAAGTACAAGTTCGCCGGCCGTCGCGCGGTTTTCGCCGTACTGCTCGGAGCGGTCGCAGTCCCCGGTACGGCGCTCGCCGTACCGACGTTCCTGATGTTCTCGAACCTCGGCCTGACGAACACCGTGTGGGCGATCATCATCCCGTCGCTGGTGAGCCCGTTCGGGTTGTACCTGATGTGGGTCTACGCGACCGACGCCGTACCTCATGAGCTGCTCGAGGCGGCGCGGATCGACGGGGCCGGTGAGGTCCGGACGTTCTTCACCGTGGCCTTGCGATTGCTTGCCCCGGGCATCGTGACGACGCTGCTGTTCGCGGTGGTATCGACCTGGAACAACTACTTCCTGCCGCTGATCATGCTCAGCAAACCCAACCTGTACCCGCTCACGGTCGGGCTCGCCCAGTGGAGCAACCAAGCGACCGGCGTCGGGGCCCGCCCCATCTACAACCTGGTGATCACGGGGTCGTTGCTGACCATCGTGCCTCTGGTGATCGCCTTCCTTCTGCTCCAGCGGTTCTGGCAGTCCGGCCTGTCCGCGGGCTCCGTCAAGTGAAAGGCAACAAGATGAAGGTACCTCGGCCCCGTCCACCTCGAATCCGGCGGCTGGTGGTCGCCGGAGCCGCAGTCATCGCCCTCGCGGCCGTGGCGGCTTGCGGCGGCGGGTCATCCAACGACAGCGCGAGCGGCAGTGCGACCACGGGCTCGGCCGACGCCGTCGACGCGGCGCTCAAGGCCGGCGGCGAGATCACGTACTGGAGCTGGACGCCGTCGGCGGAGGCTCAGGTCAAGGCATTCATGGCGCAGTACCCGAACGTCAAGGTGAACTACGTCAACGCCGGTACCGGCAACGACCACTACACCAAGCTGCAGAACGCGATCAAGGCCGGCTCCGGCGCACCGGACGTGGCCCAGATCGAGTACCAGGCGCTCCCCCAGTTCGCACTGCCCGGTTCGCTGGCCGACCTGAACCAGTACGGCTTCAGCCAGTACGAGTCGGCGTACACCGCCTCCACCTGGGCGGCCGTGCACGCCGGCAGCGGACTGTACGGCCTGCCGCAGGACTCCGGCCCGATGGCGCTGTTCTACAACAAGGAGGTCTTCGACAAGTACGGCATCGCCGTACCGAAGACCTGGGACGAGTACGTCGCCGCCGGGAAGAAGCTGCACGCGGCGAACCCCAAGGCCTACATCACCAACGACTCCGGTGACGCGGGCTTCACCACCAGCATGATCTGGCAGGCGGGCGGCCAGCCGTTCAAGACCGACGGCAAGAACATCAGCATCAACCTGGCCGACGACGGCTCGAAGAAGTGGACCGGCACCTGGAACAACCTCGTCGAGGGCGGTCTGGTGTCGCAGATCCCGGGCTGGACCGACGAGTGGTTCAAGGCGCTCGGTGACGGCACGATCGCGACGCTGCCGACCGGGGCGTGGATGCCCGGCGTGATGGAGTCCTCGGTGAAGGCCGGCGCCGGCAAGTGGCGGGTCGCCCCGATGCCGACGTACGACGGCCAGCCGGCGACCGCGGAGAACGGCGGCAGCACCGAGTCCGTGCTCAAGCAGAGCAAGAACCCGGCGCTGGCCGCGGCGTTCGTCCGGTGGCTGAACCACGACGAGGGCGTGAAGCCGTTCCTCGCCAGCGGTGGCTTCCCGGCAACCACGAAGGACCTGAAGGACCCCGCGTTCGTCGACAAGGCCAGTGCGTACTTCGGTGGCCAGAAGATCAACCAGGTGCTGACCGGTGCGGCGGACAACGTCGTGAAGGGCTGGAGCTACCTGCCCTACGAGCTGTACGCGAACAGCATCTACGGCGACACCGTGGGCAAGGCGTACCAGTCGAAGTCCGACCTGAACGCCGGACTGAAATCCTGGCAGGATGCCCTTGTGACGTATGGCAACCAGCAGGGCTTCCAGGTCAACGGCTGATCCAGTGTTGAATGCCTCGCTACCGCTCGGCGGGTCACAGGGCTGTGACTCCCGACCTTCCCTCGTCGCTCCGGTCGCTCCGCTCCCTGCGCTCCTCAGTCCAGGTCGGGAGGCCCTGTGACCGTGTTTGAGATTGGTGAGTCCGACTTCCTCCTCGACGGCCGGCCCTTTCGGATCCTGTCCGGGGCGCTGCACTACTTCCGCGTGCACCCGGACAGCTGGGCCGACCGGATCGAGAAGGCCCGCCTGATGGGGCTCAACACCATCGAGACCTACGTGCCGTGGAACGCGCACAGCCCGCGGCCGGGCACCTTCGACACCGCCGGGATGCTCGACCTCGAGCGTTTCCTGCGGGAGGTCGCCGCGGCCGGCCTGTACGCGATCGTGCGCCCCGGCCCGTACATCTGTGCGGAGTGGGACAACGGCGGGCTCCCGGCCTGGCTCTTCCGGGAGCCGGGCCTGGGGGTCCGGCGGTACGAACCGCGGTTCATGGCCGCGGTGCAGGAGTACTTGCTCGACGTACTGCGCATCGTGGAGCCGTTGCAGGTCTCCGCCGGCGGGCCGGTGCTGCTGGTGCAGGTGGAGAACGAGTATGGCGCGTTCGGCGATGACCAGACGTACCTGAAGGCCGTGGCCGAGATCATCCGCAGCGCGGGGATCACCGTGCCGCTGGTGACCGTGGACCAGCCCGTCGACGCGATGCTCGCGGCCGGCGGGCTGGACGGCGTACTGCGGACAGGGTCGTTCGGATCGCGGGTTGCCGAACGGCTGGAGACGCTGCGGAGGCACCAGCCGACCGGACCGCTGATGTGTATGGAGTTCTGGGACGGGTGGTTCGACCACTGGGGCGGACCACACCACACGACCAGCGTGGCCGAGGCAGCGGCCGAACTGGACGCACTGCTCGCGGCCGGTGCCTCGGTGAACATCTACATGCTGCACGGCGGTACGAATTTCGGACTGACCAGTGGGGCCAACGACAAGGGTGTCTACCGTCCGACGATCACGTCGTACGACTATGACGCTCCGCTGGACGAGGCTGGGCATCCGACGCTGAAGTACCACGCGTTTCGAGAGGTGATCTCCCGGTACGCGACCGTTCCCGACGATGTCCCGGCGTCGGGAACGGCCGCACCGGAGACGTCTGCGGCACTCGGCTCACCGCTCCGGTTGCTGGCCGATCCGTGGGGTGCGTGGAGCGAGCACTCCGAGCTGCCGACGCTGGATGCGCTGGACGGGCGGCTGGTGCTGTTCAGGACCGAGGTGCCGGCCCCGGACCCGGTGCTGCTGACGGTTGGTGAGGTGCGGGACCGCGCGTATGTGTTCCTGGACGGTGCTCCCGTCGGAGTGCTCGACCGGGAGCGGCATGACCGCGCACTGATGCTGCCGCGCGGCGGGCGCCTGGAGATCCTGGTCGAGGACCAGGGCCGGGTGAACTACGGACAGCGGATCGGTGAGCCCAAGGGTTTGATCGGTCCGGTTCGGCTCGACGGAGTAGAGCTGACCGAGTGGTCCGCGTGCGTGATCGATCTCGACGCCGTCCCTGCCCTGTGGGACTCCGTTGGTCCGTCGGCGGATGCTCCCGGTGTCGGTCCGACCGCCTGGCGAGCCTCGTTCGAGGTCGAGACGCCGGTTGATCACTTCCTGTCGACCGTTGCCTGGGGCAAGGGATTCGCCTGGGTCAACGGCTTCAACCTCGGCCGCTACTGGCGCCGCGGCCCACAGCAGACCCTGTACGTACCCGGTCCCCTGCTTCGCCCCGGCCGCAACGAGCTCGTCGTACTCGAGCTCGACGTCATGCTCGATCCAGTGGCCCACTTCGTCGCCGGACCGTCACTCGGGCCGCTCGAGCTCTGACTGGAACAGGTGGGTCCGACGTCGCTGTAGCCGGACCCACCTGGCTCTACTTTTGGCCGGGCCTTCGGCACCCTCATAGGGGAACGCCGACCTTGCTGGCCAACAGGTCGGCGACGGCGTGTACGGCGCGGAGCGTGGGCGCCTTGACGCCGGTGAGGTCGGCGAGTTCGACGACCGCGGCGAGGATGACGTCCAGTTCGAGCGGCTTGTCCTTCTCCAGGTCCTGGAGCATCGACGTCTTGTGCTCACCGACGCGTTCGGCTCCGTCGAGGCGTTTGTCGACGGAGATGTCCGGGTGACAGCCCAGCGCGCCGGCGATCTCCAGCGACTCCTCCATCATCATCCGCACCATCTGCCGGGTGCCCTGATGCGTCGCGATCTCCACCATCGTCGCCCGGGCGAGCGCGCTGATCGGGTTGAACGCCGCGTTGCCGAGCAGCTTGATCCAGATGTCGTTGCGGATGTCCGCCTCGACCGGGCACTTCAGTCCGCCCGCGATCATCGCCGCACTGAACTCTTCACACCGCCGCGACGGTCCGCCCGAGGGTTCACCGATCGAGAAGCGAGTGCCTTCCAGGTGCTGTACGACGCCCGGACCGGCCAGCTCGGTGGAGCAGTAGACGACGCAGCCGATCGCCCGGTCGAGGTCGAGGACGCGGGTGACCGAGCCGCCCGGGTCGACCGACTCGATCCGTCGGCCTTCGTACGGTCCTTTCAGGCCGTGGAAGTACCACCAGGGGATGCCGTTCTGCGCGGCCACGACGACCGTGCGGTCGTGCAGGAGCGGCTGGAGCAGCGGGCCGGCGCTCGCGTACGAGTTCGCCTTGAGCCCGAGAAAGACATAGTCGACCGGACCGATCTCGGCCGGATCGTCGGTGGCCGGTGTCCTGGCCTCGAAGTCACCGCGTGGACTGAGCACCTGTACGCCGTGCGAGCGGATCGCTTCCAGATGCGCGCCGCGGGCCACCAGGTGGACCTCGGTCCCGCCACGGTGCAGCGCCGCACCGACGTACGCACCGATCGCGCCGGCGCCGAGAACCGCAACTCTCATAGGGGTCCCTGCCTTCCGGGTTTGTATACGGCATACAGTAGGCCGAGCCTCGAATGCGGTCAAGATCACACTTCGCGGCAAGCGCTCGCCAAAAAGGTTCTGTGGCGAGCGATGAATCGGGGCCGGCCCGGCGGTAAGTACGGGTGGGAATCACTCGACCGAAGGAGCAGGGACCATGGGCCACGTCATCGTCACCGGATTCGTCAGCCTCGACGGCATCGTCACCGACCCCGACGGCTCCGGTGGCACACCGGCCGGCGGCTGGGCGTTCCGGCACGGTCCGGAGACGCACGGCGGAGACAAGTTCCGGCTCGGTGAGCTGATGGACACCGGTGTGCTGCTGCTCGGCAAGAACACCTGGCAACTGTTCAGCAAACTCTGGCCGAACCGCACCGACGAGTTCTCCACCCGGATGAACAAGATGGCAAAGGTGGTCGCGTCGCACACGCTGACCGACGTGTCGGCCTTCCCCAACTCGACGCTGATGAGGGGTTCACTGGCCGACTACGTGCGGACCGAGCCGCGCACGATCGCGGTCACCGGCAGCGTGAGCGTGATCCGGGCGCTGCAGGCAGCGGACCTGGTCGACGAGTACCGGCTGATGACTCTGCCGTCGGTGGTCGGCAGCGGCGAGAGGATGTTCGGCCCGTCCGACCACCCCGTGCACCTGCGGCTCGAGTCGGTCGTACCGGCCGGCGCCGCCTCGCTGGCGACGTACGTGCGTTGACCCTGCTCTTGGCAGGATGGCCGGATGATGGTCTGGATCGGTGGCGCCCCGGGCGCGGGGAAGTCGACGATTGCTCGGGACCTGGCTCGGCGGGGTGACCTGCCGCTGCACCCGATCGATCTGTGGACCTACGCGCATCTGGACCGGATGCCGCCGGTCCGGCCCCTCGCGGAGGACCTGGCCGAGGGCCCGGAGTACGCCGCTGACGCCTTCGTGAGGATCGCGCGGTTGCGGCTGGAGCTGGTGGCCGAGGATGTGCGGGAGCGCGGGCTGGGCGACGTACCAGCGCTGGTCGAGGGGCCGCAGCTCTTCCCATCGATGGCTGACGACGTCGCGGCGGCAGTGTGGTTGGTGCCGGACGCAGAGCAGACCAGGCGTGCGCGTGAGGAGCGGCTGGCCCGGGTGGACGATCCGGCTGGTCGGGCCCGGTTGGAGAGCTTGCTCGCGCGGGACGGCGTACTGGCAGCTCGGGTACGGCGCGAGGCTGCGGAGCGCGGACGCACTGTCATCGAGGTTCCGGCCACGCCGGACTGGTCAGCTATCTCGGTGGCTGTGGAGGCGGCGCTGGGTCCGCTGCCACGGCTGGAGGCTGGTGAGGAGCTGTCGCGTCAGCGACGGTACGAGAACCTGGCGGCGTGCCGGCAAGGGCGGCTGTGGCAGGCGGATATCGGGCTGGCCGAGCTGCCGCCGTACCCGTTCGCGTGCGAGTGCGGCACCTCCGGTTGCACGGAGGTCTGGTCCGGTACGCCGGACGAGTACGACGCGCGCCGCGGTCAGGGATGGCTGAGAACTCATTCAGCGTGCTAGGGTTTCTCCGGTTGATGTTTTGCAGTTCCACGTTCGTTTCGAAGCGCCCGCGGATTTGTGATCCGCCGGGCGTTTTGTCGTATCAGGAGAAAATCATGGCTTTGGGAACAGTGAAGTGGTTCAACGGCGAGAAGGGCTTCGGCTTCATCTCCCAGGAGGACGGCGGCGCTGACGTGTTCGTCCACTACTCGGCGATCCAGACGCAGGGCTTCCGCTCGCTGGACGAGAACCAGAAGGTCGAGTTCGAGATCGCTCAGGGCCCGAAGGGCCTGCAGGCGGAGAACGTTCGCCCGATCTGAAATGCTTGACGGCAGGCCCGGGTCACCGGGCCTGCCGTGAAGTGCTCCACAGGTACTCGCCGTCCTCGACCACGTCGGTGCGCGCGAGACCTACAGCCGCTGCCACAGCGGCCGACGCAGTGTGATCCGGATGGACGTGCGCGATGATCCGGTCGATCTTCTGCGCTCGCAGCCAGGTGACGAGTCCCTGGGCTGCCTCCTTCGCATAACCCCGGCCCTGCCACGCGGTGCCGATGACCCAGGCGATCTCCGCCGTACCGCTCGTGATCGTCGCCTGCACGTAGCCGATCAGGGCGTCGTCGTGCCGGATCACCCAGTTGAGCCAT
Source organism: Kribbella sp. NPDC049584 (assembly GCF_040675555.1). Lineage (NCBI taxonomy): Bacteria > Bacillati > Actinomycetota > Actinomycetes > Propionibacteriales > Kribbellaceae > Kribbella > Kribbella sp. NPDC049584. Next base: position 34,902 of record NZ_JBFAPF010000002.1, on the reverse strand, counting down.
TGCTCGTCCTCACGGCCCGGCCCCTCGAGCTGCCGGGCGTATCGAGCTTCCAGGGCCTCGACCGTCGGTGGCTCGCCGCCGGTGAACGTGTACAGGCTCGGGTCGGCAAGGACCTTCGCCATCGCTCCGGCGTACTCGACCTTGAGCGGCAGCATCGTCAGGCGGTCCGTCGCGATCATCGCGCCACGGTAGCGCCACTTGCCGGTCCGGCAACATGCCGGCGCACTGAGCCCGTCATAGGGCCAGACTGTCGCCATGATCGAGATCGATTGGGCGGAGGAGGCCGGGCGGCTGCGTGCGTCCGCCGAAGGCGAAGGCGACTGGAACGCGGCAGTGGCCCGCAGTCTGGTGCGGGACGGCGACAAGGTCATGGCCGACATCGGCTGCGGTGGCGGAGGGATGGCCAAGGCGCTGGCGGAGGCGCTACCCAGTGCGACGGTGGTTGCTGTCGACTCGGATCCCGACGTACTGGAGCAGGCGCGGGAGCACACCGCCGGGCTGGTTCGCTGCGAGCTGGCGTCGATGGACGAGGGGGCAGAGCCGTTGCGCCGGGCAATCGACGCGCCGGCCGGCCTGATCTGGGCGTCGGCCTCGGTGCACCACGCTGCCGACCAGCAGGCAGCTATCAACGCGTTGGCCTCGCTGCTTGCGCCGGGCGGCCGGCTGGCTCTCGCCGAGGGCGGACTGCCTGCCCGGTACCTTCCGTGGGACCTCGGGGTCGGTGAGCCCGGCATCGAGCTGCGGCTGGACCTGGCGCAGGACAGGTGGTTCAAGGTGATGCGGGAGTCGCTGCCGGGGTCGGTACCGATGCCATACGGGTGGACCGAGGCCCTGACCCGAGCCGGGCTGACCGACGCGACCACGCGGAGCGTGCTGACCGAGACGCCGGCACCACTGCCGCAGGAGCGGCTCGACGGCGTCGTGCAGAGCTTCCAGATGCGGGTCGGACGGTTGACCGGCGAGGGGCACGGGCACGGACATGGGCATGGACACGGGCACGTGGTTGCAGAAGAGGAGTGGCTCGATCCGGAGGATCTGGCGGTCTGGAAGCAGTTGCTGGACCCCGACGGGCCGTATTTCCTCGGACGCCGCCGCGACCTCGCCGTACTGTCCGTCCGGAGCATCCACGTGGGGTACGCGCCGCGCTGACAGGGTACTGACAGGGCACTGACAGGGCACGCCGTCGCGTGAGTGTCGGCGGCTCACCGTAAGGTGGGTGCCCATGAACGACCGGCTGGTGTGGATCGACTGCGAGATGACCGGCCTCGACCTGGCGGAAGACGCCCTGATCGAGGTCGCCGTAGTCGTCACCGATTACGAACTGAACGTGCTCGGTGACGGGATCGATGTGGTGATCGCACCACCACCGGCCGCGCTCGAGCAGATGGGCGACTTCGTCCGCGACATGCACACCGCGTCCGGGCTGCTCGACGAGCTCGCCAACGGCATCCCGCTCGCCGACGCCGAACAGCAGGTGCTCGACTACATCACGTCGTACGTGAAAGAGCCGCGCAAGGCCGCCCTCGCCGGCAACTCCGTCGGCACCGACCGGACCTTCCTCGTCCGCGACATGCCCCGGGTCGAGTCGCACCTGCACTACCGCAACGTCGACGTCAGCTCGATCAAAGAACTCGTACGCCGGTGGTACCCGCGCGTGTACTACGCGACCCCGGCCAAGAACGGCAACCACCGTGCCCTCGCCGACATCAGCGAAAGCATCGACGAACTGCGGTACTACCGGCAGACCGTGTTCGTGCCCCAGCCCGGACCCGACTCCAACGCCGCCCGGGCCGCCGCCAGCCTCATCGCCGCACCCATCCAGGACACCCCAACCGGCTCCTGACACCTCGATTTCAGCTCCGGACAGTTCGTCGCTATGATTGCTCAGCCGTCGCGGTTCGGACGGCAATGGTGGGTGTAGCTCAGCTGGTAGAGCACCTGGTTGTGGTCCAGGTGGTCGCGGGTTCGAGTCCCGTCACTCACCCGATGGCCGGCCATGCCTGCGGAAAGCGCAGGTTTGGTCGGCTTCGTCATTTTGTGCGGCTGCGCTTCGCTTGCCGCAAGCGGGGGCTCCGCCACCCGCACCCCCGTTGCGCCTTCGCTTCGCTCGGCTGCGTGGGTTGGGTTTGCTGGTCGCTCACCGGCGTGGGTTGGGTTTGCTGTCGGCTCGCCGCGTGGGTTGGGTTTGCTGGTGGCTCGCCGCGTGGGTTGGGTTTGCTGTCGGCTCGCCGCGTGGGTTGGGTTTGCTGGTGGCTCGCCGCGTGGGTTGGGTTTGTCGGTTGGGGCACCGCTGGGGATGGGAGGATGCGGGGGTGAAGGGTTCCGGGAGTATGTGGTTCGGGTATGGGGTCGTGGTTCTGGTGACCTTCGTGGTGGGGTTCTTGGCGTTTGCTGTTTGGGTGCTCGCCAAAGTGTTCTGAGTTGGGTGTGATCTACCAGGCCCGTCGGTGCGTCTTCTGGTTTGAGGCGTCGACGAGAGGGTGTGGATGAGATCGACCGAGGAGTTTGAGGAGTTTGCTCGGGCTCGGATACCGCAGTTGTATCGGACTGCCTGGTTGCTGTGTGGGGATCGGCATCATGCCGAGGATCTGGTGCAGGACACGCTGGCGAACGTGCTGAAGGCCTGGCATCGGGTTGACAGTCCGGGGGCTTATGCGCGGACTGCGTTGGTGCGGACTTATGTGTCTCAGCGTCGGCGTAAGAGCTGGTCCGAGCGGCCGACTGAAGTGGTGCCTGAGGTGGCTGAGCGGGCTGGGGATCCTGAGCTGCGGCTGGCGTTGCAGAGTGCACTGGGCGAGCTGGCGCCGTTGGATCGGGCTGTGCTGGTGCTGCGGTTCTTCGAAGATCGCAGCGTCGAGCAGGTGGCGCTCGATCTTGGCAAGAACGCCAGTGCGATCAGCACTCGCACCGCTCGCGCCCTGAATCGTCTTCGGGCGGTTCTCGGTGACGATGCCGTCCAGCTGATCGCGCTCTGAACCGAGGAGAACACATGAACACCCAACTCACTGACCTGATGAACCGGGCCACCGAGAACCTCGAGCCGGTTACCGCCGACCTGCTGGAGCGGTCTGTCGCGCAAGGGCTGCGGCAACGGCGGCGGCGTACGGCGTTGCTCACTGCGAGTGGTGCTGGTGCCGTACTGGCCACTGCTGGGCTGATCGGTGGCGGGATCCAGCTGCTCGGCTCCCCCGCGGACGCTGGGGTGGCCGGCACAGCTGCTCCGCTGACCAAGCCGTCGGTGAAGTCGTCCACCAAGACTGCGCCTGGGTCGGTGATTCCGAAGGAGACGCTCGCCACGCTGCGGTCGCTGCTGGCCGCGCGTGGGCTGAAGCTCAGCAAGCCTGAGACCTGGGGCGGCGGAGACTTCGCCGGTGCGGCGTACGTCGTTGACGACGGCAAGGGGGCTGCCCGCGTCGACGTGATGGTGTCCGGCGGGGGTGAGGGCAACCCGTGCGTGCCCGTCCGTTCGGGCTGCACCACGCTGTCCGACGGGTCGGTGCTCTACACCCCGCCGGTCTCGCCCGAGTACACCGACGGCCGCCAGGCGCAGTACGGCATCGTCAGCCGCTACGTGACGCTGTTCCGCACGGACGGCCGCAACATCAACCTCACCAGCTACAACGCGCCGGCGGAGAAGGGCCAGCCCCACACCAGGAAGAACCCGATCTTGTCTGCGGCCGCGCTCTCCGATCTGGCCAAGAGCAAGTCGTGGAAGCTCCCGCCGGTCAACACGATCAAGCCGTCGGCGAAGTCATCTGCCAAGTCGTCGCTGAAGGTCAAGACGAAGTAGCTCGCGGGATGAGGTGCTGTTCCAGTGGGGCGATGAGGTCCGTCAGGTGGCGGACCTCATCGGCTGTGCAGGGGGCGAGCGGCGGCGCGCAGTGCGGCGGGCACAGACCGCGCGTATTCAGCAGCGCCTTGACCGTCGGCACCCCGGGACGCACCGTGTGGATCTTGGTCAGTGCAGTGGACAGCTCCTGCAGGTGATCGAGATCGGCGCCGGGGGCAACCATCTGCAGTGCAAGCCCAGGCGCGAGGTTGGCGATACCTGGTGTGATGCCGTGAGCACCAGCCCGTACGGCGTCGGCCAGGCCCTGCTCGTCGCCCTGGCTGACCTCGATCCCGAGCGACAGCAGGTACCGCAACATGTCCGGGTCGCCGGACGAGTCCTTGACGCCGGTCAGGTAAGGCTTCGCGCCGCCCGCACTCTCCTGGGTCAGCAGCGTCGAGCGGGGCGTGTTGTAGGCAATGACCGGCAGACCGTGCCGGCTCAAGGCCGCGAAGTGGGCGACTACCTCGTCGGCGCGGTGCTTGAAGAAGGTCGGCGGGCTGGACACGATCGCATCCGCACCCGCTGCGGCAGCGTCATCAGTCCGCCGCTCGGCTTCCGCCGTACCGGGTGCTGTGACGTTGACCAGGATCGTCCCGTCGGGCACCAGATCCCGCCAGCGTTTCACCACGCCGGCCGTGAAATCACCGGACGCCTCGGCCGGGATCAACGGTCCTTCCCCATTGCTCCCGAGCAGCATCAACCGGCGTACGCCGACCGAAGCCATTGCCGCGAGGAACTTTTCCGCAGCCTCGGCGGACGGCACACCGGGCTCCGACATCGGCGTCACCAACGGCACGACCACGCCGCTCAGCAGACTCATCCCAGCCACCTCTCGTCGTTGAACAGCGTGACCTCGCCCCGCTCCATCAACACGATCAGGCTGAGCAGCGCGCCCCAGGTCTGGAACGGCTCGCTATTCGGCTTGTCGCAGGCGGCGCCGTGCACGCTCGAGTAGTTCTCGTGGATGTGCCGGTGGTCCCGCCACTCCTTCAGCACGAGCCGTTCGCTGCCCTCCGCCAGCCAGGTCGCGGCGGTCTTCTCCCCCGCGCGCCGCAAGCCCAGATACACGAGGAAGTTCACCGGCGGCCAGGCCCGCAGCTCCCAGTAGGACGTGTCCTTGAGCTCGATCTTCTCGTTCCGCGGCGAGGTCGGCAGGATCCACTCGCCGCCGAAGCCGTCATCGGCGAGCAGGTGTTCCGTCAGCATTCGGCCTTGTCGCTCAGCTCCGACACCGGCCAGCAGCGGGTAGAAGCTCATCGTCGACAACCGCTCCGTGAGCTGACCGGTGTCGGTGCGCCGGCTGCGATAGATGCCGGCGCTCTCGTCCCACAAGGTCTCCATGGCTTCGACGACCGTGTCGTGCCGCGTGCGCAGTTCGGCCGCGGTATCCGGGTCCCCGAGGATGTCTGCGATCTCGGCGAGCGACTCGCAGTCGACGGCGTACAGGCTGTTGAGGCCGACGTCATGTGCGGCGAGCAGGCTCTTGTTCTGGTCGAACGGCACGTCGTCGAAGACCGGATGCCCGTCCCAGCCGCTCTCGCAGGTCGCACCGAAGTGCTGGTGGATCCGCGGGATGTCCTGCGGCGACGGGTACTCCGGGTCGAAGTACGTCGAGCCCGCGCAGAGCAGCTCGCCGTCACGGCGGACGCGCCACCACCAACGGTTCCAGGACAGCAGCGTGTCGAAGCACTCCTCCAGGAACCAGCGGTCCTCGAACCGTCGGTACAGCTCGAGCACCGTCATCGACCCGACCGGTGGCTGCGAGCCGTCGTACGTCTTGCGGCCGGTGCCCTGTTCGACGTTCGGGACGAAGCCTTCCGGGGTGACGGCGCGGAGCATCTCCACGACGTTGAGGTAGGCAACAGCCTTGCTGTTCGGCGCCGCGAGCAGGGCGTTGAAGAACGCATCCCAGCAGAACAGCGCGTAGCCGCCGCGCTTGCCGACGTTCCACAGCCGGCTGACGCCGGTGATCACCCGCGACTTGGACGGCTCGTAGATGGTGTTCCAGGAGATCGAGTCGCGGACGATCTCCTGATGCTCCGCGCTCGCTGTGCCTGGGGCTGCGGCCGCGATCAGGTCGGCGATCTCGGTCAGGGTCCGCGGGCGGCCCGTGCTGACGCCGACGGCTCGTGCCAGGTCCAAGGCGAAGTACGGGCCGTCGATGTCGCAGTACGGGTCGTCGACGTGCGGCGTGGTCGCGAAGACCTCGACCGTACGAGCTGCGGTGGCACGGATCCGGCCTTCCTCGCGGACGACCGTGCCCGGGCGGTTCCACAGGTAACTGACACCGACCGTGAGCAGTGCGCTCTTCGGCTGGTTGGCCGTTGGCGTCACCAGCGCCACCAGGTCGTCGCCGGCGTGCGCGGTCTGGACGCGGATCGTGATGCCGGCCCAGGTGAGAGTGGTCTCGGTGTAGCTGCCGTCGTACGCGTGCGGGCCGAGGGTCACGGTCTCGGCGCCCTCGGTCCGGCGGCCGATCTGCGTCGTACGCAGCGACGTACCGCGGTAGTACTCCTTCAATCCGAAGGAGAGACCGAGCGCTTCCGGGAGCAGGACCTGGGTGAGCACACTGCGGGTGTCCCAGGTGTTCCAGCCACGCGCCACATCGTCCTGAAGCCGGTCGTACTCGATCGTCATGCCACCAGCCTCGCACCGGAATCGATGCTAATGCGAATTACTTCACGGCCAGTACGCCGTGGGTCACGAGCTCGACGCCGATCGCCAGGGTCAGGAAGCCGATGATCCGGGTGAGCGCGCCCAGTCCCGTCGGGCCGAGCTTGTCGACCAACGGCGTACCGAACCGCAGCAGCACGGCGACGAGACCGGCCACGACGACGCCGGCGATGATCACACTCACCCGGTTGGCGATCCCGGGGTGCCGCGCGGTCAGCGCGATCACCACGCCGATCGCGCCCGGCCCGGCGATCAACGGCAGCGCCATCGGTGAGAACGACACGTCGGGTTTCGCCACGCCGTGCGTCTTCTCGTCATCGGTCAGCGTCTCGCGGGAGACGATCATCCCGAAGCCGGAGTGGGCGACCACGAGGCCGCCGGCGATCTGCAGAGCGGGCAGGCCGATGCCGAGCCCTTCGAGGACCAGCGTGCCGAGCAGCGCGAACACGGCCAGGATCCCGAGCACGTAGACGCCGGTCATCACCGCCTGGCGCCTCATCGCGGCGCGGTCGACGCCCTCCGTGAGGCCCGCGAAGGTGGCCAGCGCCCCGATCGGATTCGTGATCGGCAACAATGCAGCCAACGCAGAAACTGCAACGTGTACGGGCTCCACGGGCGGGAGCGTACACCCGCCGACGGGCCGAGAAGGGGCAGCTTGCCGTGCGCCATGAAGTGACACCCGCGGACACCGCGCTCGCCGTCGGCAGTGGGGACGTCGAGGTCCTCGCCACGCCGCGCCTGCTGACCTGGCTCGAGCACGCGACAGCCCAGCTCGCCCTGCGCGTGCTGGAACCCGGTCAGACGTCGGTCGGTACGGCGGTTCGCATCCGCCACCGGCTGCCCACCCGCGTCGGCGACACCGTGGACATCGCCGCGGACGACCCGTCGGTGGATGGTCGCCAGTTGCTCTTCCGCGTCCGCGCCACGAACTCGGCCGGTCAGCTCATCGCGGACGGCGAGCTGGAGCGCGTCGTCGTCGACCGCTCGCGGTTCCTCGCGAACGTGCCCTAGGACGGATCGACGTACCAGTCCGGTAGCTCGCTCGGCTGGAGGCTGGTGGTGTCGCCGGGGCGTGAGAGCGTGAGGATCGCCTGCTGGATCTCCTTGCGGGCGTTGAGCGCGTCCTCGATCGCGTACAGCCGGACGGCGACCTCGGACTCGGACTCGTTCCCGGTGACGTCGACCGCGGCGACCAGGAAGATCCGGTCGGCCCCGACCCACTCCATGTGCAGGAACGTGATCCGCTCGATGTCCTTGTGTTCGAGCAGCGCGCGGAGCACCCTGTTCCGCGCGAGCGGCGTCACCGCCTCGCCGGTCAGGAAGTCCATGTTCCGGCTGATCAGGAACAGCGCGACCACGCCGAGCAGGATGCCGACCACGATCGAGCCCACGGCGTCCCACGCCGCGTTGCCGGTGAGCTGGTGCAGAAGGATCGCCAGCGCGGCGATCAGGATGCCGATCAGCGCCGACAGGTCCTCGACGAACACTGCCCGCAGTACCGGGTTCGACGTGATCCGCACGTACCTCCAGGGTCGGAGCATCCGCGCCAGCGCACCGGCCTTCGTCTGCCGCATCGCCTGGGTGAACGAGATCCCCTCGAGCACGAACGAGACCCCGAGTACGGCGTACGCCCAGCCGTACGACGTACCGTCCGCCTCGCCGTGCTGCAGGGACTGGATGCCGTGCCAGACCGAGACCGCGGCTCCGACCGTGAACAGGCCGAAGGCGGCGAACATCGACCAGATGTAGCCGGCCCGCCCGTACCCGAGCGGGTGGGTCTGATCGGCCGGCTTCTGCCCCCGCCGCTCCCCGACCAGGAGGAAGATCTCGTTACCGGTGTCGGCCCACGAGTGCGCCGCCTCGGCCGTCATCGAGGCCGACCCGGTGATCACGGCGACCACCGTCTTCGCGACCGCGATCAACAGGTTCGCGGACAGCGCGACCAGCACTGTCAGCAGGCTCTCGCCCCCGCCGCCCGCCTCGTCCTCGGTGCTCACACAACGACACTAATGCCCCACCCGCGATCTACCCGGGTGCCTGGACGAGCAGCGTCGCTGACTTTCACCTCGGATCAGGCCCAGATGGCAGCTGACGAGCCGTTCGGGAACCTCTCCGGCGGGTTCGGGTAGGCGCGGGCTCGCCCGCCGGCGTACCGTCCGGCCGACCACGCGGCCGCGGCCGCGTCGAGTACGTCGTCGACGCCCGCCATCTCACCAGCCAAACCGATATCCCCGACCACACTCATCCCGACGCCCGCAAGCAATTGCCGCCGCTCTTCGCCACCCGCCCAGGTGGACTTCGAGTGCAACAGGGGTCGACCGGCCATCGTTGCGAAGCAGACCTCCGGATGGACCTCGATCACCGCACAGTGCGCACCCGGCGCCCACGCATCGACCTCGAGGATCCGTTTGGCCAACGCGAACGCCTGCTGACTCACGCCCTTCCCCGTCGCCACGACGTTCAACGCCGTCGCCTCCGCATGCGTCGCGGCTTCCAACGCCGCCCGCACAGGCGTCGCGAACACTGACGACGCCCGCCTGCCCACCACCCGCCGCGCCAGCACGTCCGCCTCGCGTGCCCCGCGCTCGGGCAGCCCGATCGGAATGTCGATCCCGACCACCGCCAGCGACCCGTCGACCTCAGGACGCTCGACCAGTTCGCCGATCGTCACCGCGAAGTACGCCCGCAGATCTCCCGCGATGCCGATCCAGCCCTTCTTGCAGGCATCGACCCCCAGCACCCGGCTAGTCACGACTCAGGCAACGCGACGGCAGGTCGAACCAACGGAGATGATCGAAGTCGGTGTTCACCTGGCCCTCCGGATCGCTGACCTGCTGACACGTGGAGAGCAGGTCACGGGCCTCAGCGAGGTAGTCGTCGAGAGCAGACTCGGCAGCGGTGTGATCGTGGCGCGGGTACCTGAGCTTGCCGTCGGCGTCGTACCCGACCTGCGACAGCCGCATCGGCGGCTCGACCGGGCCCCGGTGATGCCGCCACAGGCCATTGGACGGGTCGAAGCGGTAGTCACCCAGCAGCCGCCAGCCGTCGCGGGCGACCAGCTTGACCGCCTCGACGACGTACGTGAACACGGCCTCCGAGATGAAGTAATTGAAGTTGACCCGCACCCAACCCGGCTTGATCCCCTCGCAGCCGTGCAGGATCTCCTCCTCGAACAGGTGCGAGCGGTCGATGTCGATCCCGAGCAGGGTGTGACCGTACGGGCCGGCGCACGAGCACCCGCCGCGCGACTGGATGCCGAACAGGTCGTTGAGCAGCGCGACCACGAAGTTGTGATGCAGGTACCGCCCGGACGGAGCCTTGACCACGAACGAGACGATCGACAGCCGCTCGGAGTCGAGATTGCCGAGGATCTGCAGGTTCGGCTCCGCCTTCCACGCCTCGACCGCTCGCCGCAGGTACGCGTCCTCGTGCGCGCGGATCACGTCGATCCCGACCGCCTGTTTCAGCTGGAACGCCAGCCCGGCGCGGATCGACCCGATGATCGCCGGCGTGCCGCCCTCCTCGCGGTGGATCGGGTCGTCGAGGTACCGATGCTCGAGCGGGTTCACGTAGGCGACAGTCCCGCCACCCGGCACATCCGGCACCCGGTTGCGGAGCAGCTCCCGCCGAGCGACCAGCACGCCTGGAGTGCCCGGCCCGCCGATCAGCTTGTGCGGACTGAGGAAGATCGCGTCCTTGTACGACAGCGGGTCCTGGTCGCGGCCGCCGTACATGTCGATCTCGACGTACGGCGCGGCGGCGGCGCAATCCCAGAACGACAACGCGCCGTACCGGTGGAGGAGCGCCGAGACGCGCTGCGTGTTGCTGACGATGCCAGTGACGTTGCTGGCCGCGGAGAACGATCCGATCTTGACCGGCCGATCGGCGTACTCCTGCAGCCTCGACTCCAGCTGGTCGATGTCGATATGGCCGTCGGTGTCCTGGCTGATCACCACCACATCGGCGATCGACTCGCGCCAGGGCAGCTCGTTCGAATGGTGTTCGTACGGCCCGATGAAGACGACGGGCCGCTGGTCCGGCGGTATCTGATCGGTCAGGTGGTACCTGTCGTCGAGCTCGGCCGGGATCCGCAGCCCCATGATCCCGATCAGCTTGTCGATCGCCCCGGTCGCGCCCGAGCCGCAGAAGATCAGCGCGGTCTCGTCGTCGCCGCCGACGCTGGTGTGGATGATCCGGCGGGCGTCCTCGCGCAGGCGGGTGGTCTGCAGACCGGTCCCGCTCGACTCGGTATGCGTGTTCGCGTACCGCGGCAGGACCTCGTCGCGGATGAAGTCCTCGAGGAACGTCAGCGCGCGGCCGGAGGCGGTGTAATCGGCGTACGTCACCCGTCGCGGACCGTACGGCCCGGGCATCACCTGGTCGTCACCGATCACCGACGCACGGATCCGCCGCAGCAGTGGCGTGTCCGGCGGCATCTCCCCCTGGCTGTTCATGCCTCAGAGTACGGCGCACACGTGACGTTCGTCTCGTACCGTCGCCGCGTCTGTGGATAAGGTCGGTCGCAGTCAACGGCGAGGAGTTGGGATGACGTTTTCCGGCGAGCTGTGGGACCGCGGTGCCGTCTCCGTGTACGACCAGATAGTCCGGCACCCGTTCATCACCGGCCTGACCGACGGGACCCTCGACCACGACGCGTTCCGGTACTTCATCATTCAGGACAGCCACTACCTGCGGGCGTACTCACGGGCGCTCAGCCTGGTCGCGGGGCGCGCCCCGGATGAGGACGCTGTCAGCATGTTCGCGCTGCACGCCGCCAATGCCATCGCGGTCGAGCGCGAGCTGCATACGTCGCTGCTGGAGTCACTGGGAATCACCGCCGAGGACGTCGACGCAGCCGGCTCCGGTCCGACCACAACGGCGTACATGTCGTATCTGACGGCTGTGTGCGCCACCGGCACGTACGCCGAGGCCGTGGCCGCCGTACTGCCCTGCTACTGGATCTACCGCGACGTCGGGCGGGAGCTGCTCAAGCGGTCTTCACCGGACCCGCTGTACCGCCGGTGGATCGAGACGTACGGCTCGGAGGAGTTCGACGCGGTCGTCGAGCAGGTGCTCGCCGTGACAGACGGACTGGACGTGGGAGCCGCGGAGCGGGACCGTTGTCATCAGCACTTCGCGATGACGTGCCGCTACGAATGGATGTTCTGGGACGCCGCTTATCACGAGCTCGATTGGCCGGTGGGATGAAGGACTTCTACGACGTCGTCATAGTCGGCGGGGGGCACAACGGCCTCGTCGCCGCCACGTATCTGGCCCAGTCCGGGCTGTCCACCCTCGTCCTGGAGCAGCAGGCGCACACCGGCGGCGCAGCCGTCAGCGAGCGCGTGTTCCCGGGTGTGGACGCCCGCCTGTCCCGGTACTCGTATCTGGTCAGCCTGCTGCCCGACAAGGTCGTTGCCGACCTCGGCCTCGGTCTGGATCTCCGCTCGCGCTCGGTCGCGTCGTACACGCCGGTACGCCGGTCTGGCCGCGACGTCGGCCTGATGGTGGAACGACCGGAGGGTGCGGTCACCCGTGAGTCGTTCCGGGCGCTGACCGGCGGCGACACGGAGTACGAGGCCTGGGCGGACTTCTACGGATCGGTCAGCTCGCTGGCCGAGGCTGTCGCACCCACACTGCTCGAACCGCTCCAGACCGCGGATGACATGCGTGCCCGTGTCGACGGTGCGCTCTGGGACGAGCTGGTAGAGCGCCCGCTGGGCGAGGCCATCGAACGGCGTTTCGCCGACGACACCGTCCGTGGAGTCGTCGCGACGGACGGCGTCATCGGCACCTTCGCCGGACTGCACGACAAGTCGCTGATCCAGAACCGCTGCTTCCTTTACCACCTCATCGGCAACGGCACTGGTGAGTGGCGGGTGCCTGTCGGCGGCATGGGCGCGGTCACCGACGCACTGGCCGCCGCGGCCCGGCGCGCAGGTGCCGCACTCGTCACCAACTCGTCAGTGACCGCTATCGAGGTGGACGGCGTACGCGGCTCGGTCACGTGGCTCGGCGGCGACGGTGAGCGGTCCGTGGACTGCTCCTGGGTGCTGTCGAACGTCGCACCGTCGACGCTGGCTGCGCTGCGTGGCCATACCGGCGTGGAGAAGCCGGAGGGGTCGCAGCTGAAGATCAACCTCCTGCTGCGTCGTCTGCCGGCCCTGAAGACCGGCGACGACCCGGCGCGGGCGTTCGCCGGCACGTTCCACATCGATGAGGACTACAGCCAGCTCGAGTCGGCGTACCAGTCCGCACTGCAGGGTGAGCTGCCGGCCGTGCCGCCGTCCGAGGTCTACTGCCACTCGCTCACCGATCCGACCATCCTGTCCCCCGAACTGATTGCCTCCGGCCACCAGACCCTGACGGTCTTCGGCGTCCACTTCCCGGCCCGATTGTTTGCCTCAGACAACGATGCCGTCCGCACCGAAGCCACCCGCCGGGTCCTGGCCGGCCTCGAGTCGTACCTCGCCGAGCCGCTCGAGGACTGCATCGCCCGCGACGCCGACGGCAACCTCTGCATCGAGGCCAAATCGCCGTACGACATCGAAGCATCCGTCGGCATGCCCGGCGGCCACATCTTCCACGGCGACCTCCAATGGCCCTGGGTCACCGACGCCTCCGAAGCCGGCCGCTGGGGCACCGAAACCGACGCCGCCAACCTCCTGATCTGCGGCTCCGGCGCCCGCCGCGGCGGCGCCGTCTCCGGCCTCGGCGGCCACAACGCCGCCATGACCATCCTCACCCGCTAACCGATTTCGCTTCTCCCCCACAGCCCTGCTACGATCCTCTTCGTTCGAAAGCAAGAAATGCGCCGCTAGCTCAATTGGCAGAGCAGCTGACTCTTAATCAGCGGGTTCGGGGTTCGAGTCCCTGGCGGCGCACAACAGCCCAGGCCACGCGAGTGGCTTGGGCTTCTTGCTGTCTACAGGTCACCTCTTACTCACCTCTTTGCCCCGACAGCGATTGCCACGCCTTCGATCTCGCGCCTGCGCGTCCGCCATTTGAGCCTTCATCTGACCGCGACTGTGCGTCACATCACATCGCTTCGCATCGTTGCCAACTTCTCGGCTTCACCGGACCCAGACGCGTTGAGCAGCCAACCATCAGACCGGTTGGAGGCATGAGATGTCGAGACCACCGCTGCCCATCGGAGCCTGGGGGAGCATCTCCACCAAGGTCATCGAAACGGATAAGAATGGCAGGCCCACCAAGCAGCGACCGCAGGCGAAGTTCCGCGACCATGACGGCACGTCCGCAACGTCACCGCTGTCAGCACATCGATCCAGGCCCCGCGGCCCAGCTCGGTCCGCGTCAGCCCGTCAAACGAGCCCAAGGCAGGATCCTCGAAAGCATCCAGCAACCCTGATGCGCAGGCTCGTGTAGAGGCTTTCATCGCCGACTTCCATCACGGGTGGGAGCGCGCGGTACGGGCCCCGACGGAGCTGTCCTTCGACTCGAGCCTCTCGGAGGCGTGGCTAGCTGAACTGGCTCACCTGGTCGACTCCCACTGTCTGCCCGGCACGCAGACAGGCGAAGAGGGAGTCCTGTCCAGCCGGCCGGCCCACAGTCCTACGAGCGAGGCCGTCACGCAGGTCATCGGTCACGATGACCACGCAATCGTGCGCTCGGTGGCAGAGCAGGGGACGCAACGCAGGTACTCCGAATACCGACTCGTGATTCTCGACGGGCAGTGGCGCATCGATCGGGTTATGTCGTTCGTTGATCCGCCGGGAGCACCACTGATCGACGAGAGCGAAGCACAACGGTTGCTGACCGCAGCGCGGACCGAAGGACCCCTTGACCCGATCGACCCCGACCTCGAGCTGAACATCCCGAGCCTGTTCGCAGCCGGTCGTGAGGTCGCCCCGTTCGGCACCTCGGCGAACCTCAGCGCGCATCGACTCGGGGACATCTCCTGCCAGTCAGGTGTCCTGACCGCCCGCGACTTCAGCTACAACGGATTCGACCTCGAACCGCTCGCCCGGCGAGTGCCGGCCGGAACGTACCCGGTTGAGGTCGCCACGGTGGACAAGGCGAACGTGGCGCTGCGCCTGCGGCTCTCAGACCTTCCCGTTGCCACCTGGCACGCCGCCCAACGGACAAATGGAACACACATCATCGGCGTGGACTACGCCAACGTGGCAATCCTCGACCTGGCGGACCTTGTCGCTGCGAGGCACAGCGGGCCGACGAGTTGTTCGTCCAGCAGGCCGAACAGCTGGAAGCAGCTCCGGGTACAGCCTTCAGTCTCCTCGGCGATGTGACCGATTCGGTCATGGCCAGCAGCGGCTACGGCGATGGCGCCTACCCGTGCTACTGGGGTGTCGCCTCCGACGGCACCTTGGTCGCTCTCGTGGTCGACTTCCTCGTCCTCACCGAGGACAAGCAATTGACCGTGACGGCGGCTTCACGGTGTACCGCCGCGGAGGACGGATTCGCAGGATCCGGGCGCTCGGCCCGGACAACGCGTGGACCGAGGCTACCGGCACCTCTAGCGCTCGCCCGAGGCCGGCGTCGCCATCGCGGTGCGCGCTCACGCCTGAGAGGGCGGGACGCGGCAGCTGGCACAGCCGATCAGGCTTGGGCTTGCCCCGGCCGCAAGGTCGGCCGGGGCGTGTGCATGGGACCTGAGATCCGTCTATCAGGGTTGGGTGTTGGTGTGCAGCGTCTGCTTCGGTACGACGACCCGTATCGCCGCGGCTGTGGTGTCGGCAGGTACGTCGATCGCTCCTCGCGAGACCCATTCCGTAACGTTGCCGACGATCGTCGCGACTGCTTTCTGAGAGTTCACGTCCGGAGCCGGAACGGCCCAGTTGGACGGGCAGCGTCGTACCAGGAAGCAGCCGTAGGCGAAGGTGGAGCCGTTCACGACCCGAGCGCCTGATGGTGCTGTGTAGGCCGTGGCATTCATCGGCACACCTCGGCCGTTCGAGTGACACGTCCCGGTTCCGCTGGCGATTGTCGCCAGCCCGGGCTGCTTGTACAGATCCGGCCAGACGTAGTCGACCTCGCCGGCAATGAAGCCGGGCAGCGTAGTGCCAGTCGGTACGCCGCTGAACATCCAGCTACTCCCGGTGGTCATGGTGTTTCCGAGCACCGGACAGATGTAGTCCGCGCCCAACAGTGCTTGCGACGCATAGGCATCGCCCTGGTACCGCCAGGTCGTGGAGTTGTAGCCATCGGTGTAGCGATCGATATCCCACGCACGCCTGGAGCCGTCCGTGTAGGTAATCAGCCGGTACGCCGTGTTGGCGCCGAGGTTGGCGACATTCACGCCCTTGCTGATGGCCTGACTCAGTGCGGCACGCATCCGCAACGAGTAGTACTCGTCGTGGCCGGGCAGGAAGATCGTTCCGGCACGCGATGACAGTTGGCCGCCGTACTGGTCCAGGTCGTTGTCGGTCCAATAGGTGACGTCCAGTCCCTTCGACTCTGCCCAGAACACCAGTCCCTGCTCGAGCGACAGGTACTGTCCGGAGCCCTGGCCCTCGTTGTACGGGCGGTCGAACGTCAGCCGGCCCGAACCCGTGTCCACCCCGGTGTAGAAGCTCACGCCGCCGTAACTGTTGTACGCCTGCCACGTGGCGTTGGCTTGCTGGATCAGCAGGTCGTGCTTCGTACCGGTGTCGTCGCGGACCGTCAGTGGCGCATACGAGGCATACGTCCCGTCGCTGACCTTGATCAGATACGTGCCCGGCACCCAGGTGTTGTCCACGGGGATGCTCAGTGTCTTCGTCCAATTCGCAGCCGTCGTCATCCGCAACGGCTTGCCGTCGACCGACGTACCTCCGGTCGTCGGAGCCTCCTGGACCACAGTCGGTACGTCGTCCTGACGCCAGATCTCACGTGCCCCGAGTCCGCCGTAGTAGCCCATCCGATAGGCGACGACGCTCACTGGATTGCCGGAGCTGACCTTGAGGTCCACCGTGTCGCCGCAGGTGGCCGACACCTCGGTCAGGTACGCCGCCAGCGGGCCGTCCATGCTGGTGGGGATCACCCACTCACCCGTGCCGGCCTTCGCGTTCTCGGCGCTCGTCGTCGGCCAACTGTCCGGGCATCCGGCCGGAGCCGCGGCGAAGCCGGCCGCCTCGAGGACGGGCATCGGGGCGGGTGGCGCAATGAACGAGATGCTTGCGCTGCCGGAACTCAGGACGGTTCCGGTCGATGTTGTCGCGGACACGCTCAGCGTCATCGTGCCGCCGTACTTGGACAGCAGGACTCCGTTCACCGGGATCGCCAGCCGCGCGCCCGCTGCGACGTTGATGGCGGCCTTCGGCTTCCAAGTCGCGTAACCGCCGCCGAGGCTGAGCGTCCCGTTGATCGTGCTCAGGGTGCCCGTTGAGTTGGTCGGCAACTGCATCCGGACCGCGCCCAGAGCGCCGGCTTTGGTGACAGTGCTCTGGTACGTCAGGTTCGTCGTCTGAGCGGGAATCGGGTTGGTCGCCTTGACCGCCACCGATGCGGTGTACGTCCGTAGCGGCTGCAAGACCCCGGCACCGGACGTCAGTGTCGCCCCAGTCGTACCGACCGTCTTGAAGCCCAGCGTCCACGGACCCCCGGCCGGCAGCCGCAACCCGTACATCGGAATCGCAAGCTTGGCGCCGACGGCCACGTTCGTGGTCCGGCTCGGCCGCCACCGCAAGACCGTCGACGACGCCGAGCTGACCGTGCCGTTGATCGATGTCACGCGTCCGGTCGTCCCAGCCGGAATCGCCATCGTGATCTCACGAATCGTCCCGGCCTTCAGCACCGTCGCGCGGTACGTCAGGGTCGTCGTCCCGTTCGACGCCTGTGTGGCGGTAATGGTGATACTCGCAGCAGCCGCGTCAGCCGCACGATTGAAGAACACCACCGCTGCCGCCGCAACCACCAACGCGGCCACGGCAGCAAGCACCTTGCGAAGCATGATCCCCCCAGGTCGAACGAGATTTCCCCGGAGCGAGAATACGGATCTCTTGCCCCATTCAGTGAAAATGTTGCCGATCAGCAACCAAACCGGCCCATACCTGAACCGTCTGCAACCACCCGACTCCACTGCGTTCAACTCCTAGCGGGCGGGATTAGCTGCCGCGGGGGTACATGCGTGCATCAGCGATCTACGGGCGCGGCACATCGACGCTCCAAAGTCGGGCGGATCCGGCGCACCCCGAGCGACACCGGCGAAGACAGAAAGAGTTGTATCGTTCGAAATGCCGCCGGCGCAACCCCGCTGCATGTTCCTGCAATCAAAGGAAGCCCTTACTTGCAAGGGAAAACGCTGATGTGGTAGCAGTCATTGACCGAACCGCAGCCCCGTCTCGTCGGGCTTCAGCGCGACGCCGTTGCGTTCCAGTAGTCGACGGAGCTCAGAGATCCGATCCACCTTCGCATCCATCCATCGCCGCAACGCCACATGCGCTTCGCGCTGACTCACCTCATGTAGCGAACCGGTGACACCTTCCAATGGCACTCATCCGGCCATGGCGCCTTCTCTGGCAGTCCGGGGCCCAACGCCTCGAACACCGCTCGTACCGGATCCAGTCCCGCCTTCAAGCCAGCCTGGAAGGTGTCCAAATTGCTAGAGAGATCGCCACCACCAAGCCACGTCCCACGGACGCCTTGAACTCGAGTGCCGAACGCAGCCATTGCTTCATGCCGTCCTCACCGGACTGCAGTCCATCGAGGGCGGTGGCGCCAGCTACACCGTCGTACTGGCGGCCGCGGTCCTCGTATCGTTGCCGACAGCATTGTTGTTCCTGGTGGCTCAGCGCTCCTTCGCCAAGGGCCTGGCGCTGGGCCGGTACTGACCCCGAGGAAGCTGATGAGCGACGGCGCAGCGCGTGTGCTGGAAGAGAACTGGACCGGACACTCGACGGTTCCTTCGCGGTCGTTGTATCCGCATCAGTGGAGTTGGGACTCGGCGTTCATAGCCATCGGGCTACGCCATGTGTCGGTCGGCCGCGCGCGGACCGAGCTGGAATCGCTGATGCGGGCGCAGTGGCCGGACGGGCGTGTTCCGCACATTGCGTTCTCGCCGAGCGTGCCGCGGGACGCCTATTTCCCCGGTCCCGACTTCTGGCAGGCCCGGTTGGCTGACGGGACCGAGACCTCGGGGATCGTCCAGCCTCCGATCCACGCCCTCGCGGCGTGGCTCACGTACCAGGCCGATCCCGCCTCGACGGGGTTCTTGGAGCGGATCTACCCGCGGCTGGTGGCGTGGCACGGGTACCTGCGCGATCGCCGTACGCACGAAGACGGCGGACTGGTCGCGATCGTGCACCCGTGGGAATCCGGCATGGACAACAGTCCCGCATGGGACCTGCCACTCCAGCGGGTCACACCCGCGCCGGCCGGATCCTTCACCAGGCGCGACACCGACCACGCCGCGGGCGCCGACCGGCCGACCGACCTCGACTACGGGCGCTACGTCCAGCTCGCGGCGACGTACCGCGACCATGGGTACGACGACCGCGAGACACCGCAAGCCTTCGTCGTCGAGGATCCTTGTTTCAACGCGTTGCTGATCTCCTCCGAGCACGCGCTGGCCGAGATCGCCGGGGTCCTCGGTCACGACCCCGCCCCGCATCGCCGGTACGCCGCCGCCCTCACCGAGACGCTGGTCGGGCGGTTGTTCGGGGACGGCATATTCCGCTCGCGCGACGTACAGACGGGAGATCTCGTTCCGTCGGACACCGTTGCCGGCCTGATCCCGCTCATCGTGCCGGAGCTGCCGGTCGCCGACGAGCTCCTCGCCACGGCGCTCGGGCCGCGGTTCCGGCTCGGCGAGACCCGGCTCATACCCAGCTACAGCCTCACCGCCACCGACTTCGACCCCGGCCGTTATTGGCGCGGTCCGAGCTGGTTCAACACAGCCTGGCTCATCCACCGTGGCCTCGTCGGTCTGAACCAGACGAACCTCGCCCAGACTCTTCGAGCCGACTTCCTCGCCCTCGCGGAGTCCACCGACTACGCCGAATACATCGACCCCTTCACGGGCACGCCCCACGGAGCCCAGAACTTCAGCTGGACCGCAGCGCTTGCCCTCGACCTCGAGGCGATCAGCGCAAGCGTCGATCCGCGACCTCGGTAGCTGCGTTCGACGACGCTTGCTTGGCTCGGGCGATGTCCGGGTCCCTGGGGTCGAGCGGGAGTGCAGCGTCGTCGTCGTACCGTCTGTCTTTTCTTCGAGTGACTTTGGTTATCCGAATCTGTCGCATCGGAACTCCTTGGAAGGGCAGGCCTGGCGCCGAGGTGTTGGAGGGGTTCTCAAGACGCCAGGCCCGCCTGCTAGGTGGGGGTCGACGGCGACAGCAGGTACCACGCCGCGCTGTTGGGCGGGAGTTTGTCGCCCGCTTCCTGGTGACTCGCGAGCAGTAGTTCGCCGTCGACCGGCGGAGCGACCACTCTCGACGAGCAGTTGACGACGCAGCAGAAACCGTCGCCGCGGGTGAAGGCCAGTACGCCGGGTTCGGTCGCCAGCCAATCGAAGTCGTTCGAAGCCAGTGCCGGGAGCCGCCGGCGTACGCCAAGTGCCTCGCGGTACAGATGCAGCATCGATTCGCCCCGGCTCAGCTGATGGTCCACAGCATGCGTGGCGAACCAGTCAGGCTGCGGCAGCCACGGATCTGACCAGGAGAAGCCGAACGCGTCCTGGCCGGCCGACCAGGGCAAGGGAATCCGGCAGCCGTCCCGGCCCCGCCGTGCCCCGTTGCTGCGGTGGAACATCGGATCGGTCAGCACACTGTCCGGCAGATCCGTGACCTCCGGCAGACCGAGCTCCTCGCCTTGATAGAGGTACGCCGCTCCCGGCAGCGCGAGCATCAGCAGCACACTCGCCCGCGCACGTGCGGTCCCGAGATCGAGGTCCCCGGCGTGTGCGCCCGGGGCCCCACCGCCGTAGCGGGTGACGGATCTCGGCATGTCGTGGTTGTTCAGCACCCAGGCGACCGAGGAGCCGGCGTCCTGGATCGTGTCCAGCCCGCGGTCGACGACGTCGGAGAGAATCTGCGCATCCCAGTGCGCGCGCAGGAACTCGAAGTAGAAGGTCTGATGCAGTTCGTCCGGCCGCTGGTACAGCGCGAGTTGCCGGGTATCCAGTACGCCGACCTCGCCGATCAGCACACGTTCGCGGCCGGTGAAGGCCGAGTATCCATCGGCGATCTGCCGCCAACGGCGCCAGACGTCGTGCACCTCGGGCTGGTTCCACGCGTACGGGTTGAGCGGGTCGCCGGTGAGCTCGTCGTCGATCGCCTGCCCGTGGTCCGGCAGTCCGGCCGCCTTGTGCAACCCGTGCGCCACGTCGATGCGGACGCCGTCGACGCCGCGCTCGAGCCAGAATCGCAGTACCTGCTCGAAGTACGCCGCCACGTCCGGGTGGCGCCAGTTGAAGTCGGCCTGCTCCGGCGCGAAGCTGTGCAGGTACCACTGGCCGTCGGGAACCTGTTGCCAGGCCGGGCCGCCGAAGACGGAGCGCCAGTTGTTGGGCGGTTCCTCGCCCCGGCCGTCGGCGAAGTGGAATCGCTCGCGCTCGGGGCTGCCCGGGCCTGCGGCCAGCGCCGCCGCGAACCAGGGATGCTCGATCGAGCAGTGGTTCGGGACAAGATCGATGAGGACCTTGATGTCATGCTGGTGCGCGTCCTGAACCAGATGGTCGAAACCGTCGAGGGTGCCGTAGCGGGGATCGACCGAGAAGTAGTCGGAGACGTCGTACCCGTGGTCGTGCTGCGGTGAGGGGTAGAACGGGTTGAGCCAGATGCCGTCCACTCCCAGGGCCCCCAGGTACGGGAGCTTCGCGCGGACGCCGGCCAGATCACCGACACCGTCGCCGTCGGAGTCGTGGAAGCTGCGCAGGTAGACCTGGTAGATGACGGCGGTCCGCCACCAGTCGGCTCCGGGCCGGGGCCTTGTCGTGAACATCGCGATCGGTCCCTCTGGTCGTTCCCCAGGCCGCTGATCTCATCAATACGATCCGCTATCGGAGGGCGGGCGTCAGCATGGCCAGCGTCCAGACGGGCTACCCGCTAACCGGAATCCTGGCGGCTGGCTGACGGGTACTCAGTGGGCGTCGAGATAGCGGACCACAGCCAGCACCCGGCGATGGTCGTCGCTGGTCTCGGGGAGGCGCAGCTTGGCGAAGACATGCCGGACATGCTTCTCCACAGTCGCTTCGGTCACCCACAGCCGGCGTGCGATGCCCGAGTTGGAGCGACCCTCGGCCATCAGTGCGAGTACTTCGTGCTCTCGTGGACTGAGCTCGGCGAGCGGGTCGTCGGCCCGGCGGGCGTCGACCAGTTCCTGGACCAGGGCAGGGTCCATCACCGAGCCACCTCTGAGGATCCGCTCCATCGTCTCGATGAAGTCGCCCACATCCGTCACCCGGCTCTTCAGGAGGTAGCCGATCCGCTGGCCGGACGCGAGCAGCTCCATGGCGTGCTCGACCTCGGCGTGGGCCGACAGGACGAGGATCCCGGTGGTCGGGAACTCGCGCCGGATCTCCCGGGCCGCGTCCAGCCCTTCGGTGCTGTGCGTCGGCGGCATCCGGATGTCCACCACGACCAGGTCGGGCGAAAGGTCCCGCACCAGCGGGAGGATCCACACACTGTCGCCGGTCTGTCCGACGACCTCGAACCCCGACTGCTCGAGGAGGCTGGCCAGCCCCTGGCGCAGCAGTACGTCGTCCTCGGCCAGCAGGACGCGGGTGCGTGTCGCACCGCCATCGACGGCCGAGTCGATCGTCATCTCCTCACGGTAGACCTACCTGCCGTCGAGGATCCGGCGAAGAGCCACACCCGACAACGCTGTCTTGGACAGCAGAGCCGCGGCCGGCACGCTCTCGACCAGATCGATCAGGTCCTCCGCCGCGTGGGTGGAGATCAGAACGACCTGCGCGGGGTCCACCGTCGTCTCGGTCTGGATCCGCCGGGCCAGGTCGAGGCCGCTCTCGCTGCCGAGGTTCACATCGACGAGTACGACGTCGGCCTCGGCGTCGGCCAGTCGCGCCAACGCCTCGTCGATCGTCGAGGCGACTCCGACCACGGTGACCCCGTCACTTTCGAGGCGGGACCGGGCGGCGTCCAGGAAGTCAGTGCTGTCGTCGACGATGAAGCAGCGCAACCCCATGGCTCCAGAATCACGCGGCGGGGGCCCCGGCGCATTCCAGCTAACGCGACTCTCTGTGCAATCGAGCTGTGCAATCGACCTGCGCAATCGAACTGTGCGATCGAGCGTTGGCTCCGGCGGACGTCAGCTGCCGGTCAGCGGGAACTCAGCGGTCAAGGTGGTACCAGCGCCGCGGCGACTGTCAAGATTCAGCCGGCCGCCCAGTGCTTCCACCCGGTCGCGGAGGCCGAGCAGCCCGGTGCCCCGGCTGAAGTCCGCGCCGCCTTGCCCGTTGTCGCGGATCTCGACGCGGAGCGCGTCGCCGGTGATGTCGGTGGTGACCGCGACCAGCGAGGCGTGCGAGTGTTTCGCCGCGTTGGTCAGAGCCTCGGACACGACGTAGTAGGCGCTCGCCTCGAGCCGCTCCGACAGCCGCGGCTCCGCGCGGAGTGTCAGGCGGATGGGGATCGTCGACCGGCGGCCCAGCGACTTCAGTGCCGGGCTGAGGCCGCCCTCGGCGAGGACCGCCGGATGGATTCCGCGCGCCGTCTCGCGGAGCTCGTCCAGGGCATCGGTCAGTCCGCTGTGTACCTGGTCCAGCTCCGCGTTCAGCTCGGGCAGCTCGGGCGGCACTTTCGTCTGGGCCGTCTGCAGTCGGAGCGCGAGTGAGACGAGCCGCTGCTGTGCGCCGTCATGCAGATTGCGCTCGATCTGGCGGCGCGTCCGGTCGGCGGTGACCACCACGCGGGCGCGGGATGCCATCAGTTCGGCCCGGGCCTCCGCGTTCTCGATCGCGGTGGCGACGAGCTCGGTGAAGCCCGCGATCTGTGCCTCGGTCGCGGCCGGGAAGGGTATGTCGTTGGTCTTGGAGGCGGCGACGACACCCCAGAGCCGGCCGCCCACGGTGATCGGGCAGCCGATCGAGGAACGGATTCCGAGGGCCTGCGCCTCCTGCGCGATCGCGCCCGATGCACCGGCGAAGCTGTCCAACCGGATCGGTCCGGCGTGGCGTCGTACCTCACGGGCGATGCTCAGGCCGTCGAGATCGAACCGCTCGCCGACGGCCAGATGGGCGGGCACCCGGCTCCAGGCCGCGACTCCGGTGACCGTCCCGTCCGGTTCGTACCGCTCCATCCGCGCGAGATCGGCGTCGCAGAGTCGCCCCACCTCCTCGGTCACGGCTGTGAACAGGACACTCGGCGCCACCCCTTGAGCCACCTGAGTTGCGACCCGCCGGAGCCCGGATTGTTCGTTCGACAGCCGTTGGGCCTCCAGCGCCGCCCGCCGTAGCCGAGCCGCAAGCTCGCCCACGACCACCGCCGTCACGAGAAACACACCCAAGCCGATCGCGTCCTGGGCGTCGGCAAGCACGAGGGAGTGCAGCGGGCTGATGAAGAAGTACGCGTACGCCCACACGCTGAGCACGGCCGTGACGACAGCGAGTGGCGTACCCCAGACGATCGCGATGGGCAGTACCGCGAGCAGATAGAGCACCAGCAGGCTGAGTGTCGGGACGTGGGGCTCGCCGAGCTTGATGAGCCCGGTCACGGCAGCGACCAGCAGACCGGCCGCGAGCAGTCCAGTCAGCCGGCGGGCAACCGCAGAGCTCGTCCAGCGCCGCTCCATCCCACCACACTTTCCCCTGGACGAACGCTAACCGATAGGCCCGCGGGACGGGATAGATTCGAGTGCGCGGGCTGAAGGTTTCCTGGGTGCTTGTCAGGCCCAATGACGAGAGGGCACTGGTTGTGGAGATATCGCAGCTGTTCGAAGCGATGGAGAAGGTGGCTGCATCGCTGCGGTTCCCGCTCGATGGGGTCGACGCGGTGCGGATGATCACCTGGAGCGCGGCCGACACCATTCCCTCGATCGATCACGCGAGCGTTTCGCTGACCACCAGAACCGGCGAGATCCAGACGCTGGCCCCCACGGATGCGATCGCGGCACGCGCCGATGTGCTGCAGTACGAGCTGCACCAGGGCCCCTGCCTGGACGCCGCGATCGAGGAACCGATCGTGCAGGTCAACGACCTCCGCGACGACCCGCGCTGGCCGGTGTTCGGCCCCAAGGCCGCGGATCTCGGCCTGCGAGCACAGGTGGCTTTCCAGTTCCGGGCCGACCCGCACGTGCGCGGAGCGCTGAATCTGTACGCCAACCAGCCGCACAGCATCGGCCAGGATGACCGGCTCCTGGGTCTGATGTTCGCGAACCTGGCCGCGGTCGCGCTGGGCTGGAGCCGACACGCAACCAGCCCGGCGATTGTCCTGGACCCGCGAGAAGAAATCGGCCGAGCGGTCGGCATCGTCATGGAGCGCTACCAGGTGGATCCGGAGCGCGCGTTCGCCTTCCTGGTCCGGATCTCCCAGAGCGAGAACATCAAGCTCCGAGAGGTCGCCGCGAAGCTGGTGGCAGATACCGCACCTGAACCGAACTGATACATGACCTACAGTGGAACAACCGCCGGGTGACCGTCGAAGCCGGAACAGGCGAGTCACCCGCAGCCGCACCACGAAGGCAGACCTGCATCAGCCCGCCCAGCCGAGAAGGGCCTTGAAGGACGTCTCGCATGGATGCTGAAGACGACGGACTCTCCGAGCCATTCGGGGACTGGACCCACCCGGCACTCCTCCTCGGAATCGCCGAAGGAATCCTGATGAGCCGGTACCAGATCCCCGGCCACGTCGCGAACGCCTTGCTCCGATCGTGCGCGGCAACCGTGGATCTCCCACTGGTCCAGGTCGCCGACTGGCTCATCAGCACCGGCCGCCTTCCCCAACCCGCCTGACCACCGCCGTCGAGACGCCCGTCGGACCCGGCCCCCTCGGAATCATCTCGGCAGCAGGACCCGGACCTGGTCTCTGATCTCCTGCACGATGTCGCCGACCGGGTTGTCGATGTTGATCGTCGCCGCCATGCTGACGAACATGATCGCGGAGACGACGTGCGCGAGCGTCGCCGCGTCGCCGGCGCTGGTGCGCCCGTCCCGCTGCAGCACGTCGGCGATCGCCTTCTCGGTCTGCACGGTCAGGGCGAGCGCGTCGCGGTGGTAGGGCTCTTCGGGGTCGCCGAAGACAATCTCGCGCAGATAGGTCCGCCCGTTGTCGACCTGTTTGCGGTTGCATTCCACGACCGGCCGGATGATCGCCATGACGGCGTCGAGCACGTCGGGGATGCTCTCGGCCGCCGACCTGCCTTGCGCGAGGGCATCGGCGTACGTGGAGTTCTGCACGAGCAGGAGGAGCTCGCCCTTGGTCTTCGCGTAGAGGAACAGGGTGCCCGTTCCGATGTCGGCCTTGTCGGCGATCTCCTGGGTGGTGACCTCGTCGACGCCGCGCTCGGCGAACAGGTCCCGGGCAGCGGCAGTGATGCGTTCGAGCTTCTCCTGCTTGTTCCGTTCGCGCCGTCCGACCGGTCGGGAGTCGAGTGGCATGGCTGCCGTCCTTGTCTGCTGTACGGGCTCCGGCTGTGCGGGCTCGAATGTGCCGGCCCTCATTCTTCCACGGTGACGAGCGGGACCCTTGTCCCGCGGAGCGCGCGCCTCGCGTGCTTGGGCTGTTCGGATGGTCAGGGCGCGAGGAACTCGGCCGCGGCAGGCGCGAACGTCTCGTGTACTGGAAGATGCCGCCGTGCCCGGAGTCGGGGTAGATGATCAGCCGGCTGTTCTTGATGCGTCGGTGCAGGTCCTCGGACAGGATCGACGGCACCATGCGGTCGTTGTCGCCGTTAGCGATCAGGGTGGGTTGGGTGATCTTCGAGAGGTCCTCGGGGGCGGAACGGCCCCACTTCTTGATCGCCTTCAGCTGGGTCTGGAACGCCCTTACGCTGATCGGCGCGTCGCGGTCGACGGTGCGCTCCTCGAGCCGGTTGACGAATGCGCGCGCGGCCGGCTTGCCGGTGGCGTTGCGGTTGAAGAACAGGAACTCCTTGGGATCGGACCGGGTCAGGGTGGCGCGCAGGATGTCGTAGTAGGTGATGCGGTCGACCTTGTCCATGTCTTTGCCGCCCCGCGGGCCGGTGCCGGTGAGGACGAGCTTGCGGACGAGCTCGGGGTGCTTCACCACGAGGGCCTGGGCGATCATGCCGCCGAGCGAGAAGGAGAAGATGTCGACCTTGTCGAACCCCAGCGCCGTGATGAAGGTGTAGGCGTCGTCAGCCATCGCCTCGACGCTGTCCGGCACGCGGCCCGTCGACGCCCCGACTCCACGGTTGTCGAAGGCGATGACGTGGCGGCCCTTCGCGATGGCGTCGATGATCCGGGGGTCCCAGTTGTCGAGGGTCGCGGCCAGGTGGACGAAGAAGACGACAGGGATCCCGCCCTTCGGCCCGAGTTCGCGGTACGCGTAGGTGACGCCGCCGGCATCGACGGTGCGGCCGGGGGCGTCTTTGTACGCCGTGATGGAGCTGTCGTGTAAGTGCCTGCTGGTGTTATGGTGTTCTCCTGTTTTCTGGTTGATGACTGATGAGATGGGTGTGTCACGGCCCGGTGATGACGGCCTTGCCGCGGATGCCGCCGACTTCCAGCGACTGCACCGCCTGAACGGTCTGGTCGAAGTCGAAGACCCGTCCGACGACAGGCCGCAGTACGCCGTCGTCGACCAGCGCGGTGATCTGGCGAAGCTGATCGCCGCTGGCATGCATGAAGAGGAACTCGTACGTCACGCCGAGGCGCCGGGCCTGGCGGCGGATACGGCTGCTCAGGGCGGTCATCGCCAGCCGTAGCAGCGGGTTCGCGCCGAGCTCGCGGGCGAACGCCGCGTCGGGAGGCCCGGCGATACCGATCACCTTCCCGCCGGGGCGGAGGACGCGGAGCGACTTCTCGAGGTTCTTGCCGCCGAGGCTGTCCAGGACCAGGTCGTATCCGGCGAGGAGCTGTTCGAAGTCCTGGCTGCGGTAGTCGACGACGACGTCCGCCCCGAGCTCGCGCACAAAGTCGGCGTTGCCGGCACTGACCGTGGTGGCGACCATGGCGCCGAGGTACTTCGCGAGCTGGATTGCGACCGAGCCGACTCCGCCCGCGCCGGCATGGATGAGGATCCGTTGCCCCGGCCGAAGGTTGCCGCGCTCGACGAGCGCCTGCCACGCGGTCAGGGCCACGAGTGGCACCGAGGCCGCTTCCTCGAAGCTGACCGACACCGGCTTCGGCGCCAGGTCGGCCTCGGCGACCGCGATACGCTCCGCGAACGTTCCGATGCGGTTCTTGTCGGGCCGGCCGTACACCTCGTCGCCGAGCCTGAACCCCCGCACCTTCGCGCCGACACCGACCACCGTTCCGGCGACGTCGTTGCCGAGGATCTGCGGCAGCTTGTACGGGAGGATCTGCCGGAACTCACCGGCCCGGATCTTCTCGTCGAGCATGTTGACCCCGGCAGCCCGGACCTGGACAAGCACGTCATGCTCGCCGACCACAGGCTCGGGAACGTCCGCCTCCTGCAACGGCCCCTTGTACCGACTGACGACGAACGCTCGCATGACGCCTTTCCTTCTCGTTCCGATGACGCGAGTTAATCTGAGTAGACTCAATAATGAGTCCACTCAGTAAGGATGTCAAGGGCGAGCCACCAGAGGGTGGTCATCCGGTTCGAACGGCCGGTGGTGGGCCGGGGTAGAGACTGGGCACCTGCCGGAAGCGCTGCGGTGCCGTGGTTCGAAGACTGAGGGAGTACGGCGAGCAACCACCCACTCGACAGGAGTCCTGCTGATGCCTCTGCTTCATCCCGGAGATCGGTTCCCGGATCTGACCTTCGCTGTGCCCGGCGGTGAGAAGGTCACCGTCCCGGCACTGTTCGACGGCGGATTCGGCGTGATGCTGTTCTACCGAGGGTCCTGGTGCCCGTACTGCAACACGCAACTGCGAGCCTTCCAGCGTGCGACGAGCTCGCTGGACGAGGTCGGGGTGCGCGTGGCGGCGCTGTCGGTCGATGACGAGGCGACCACTGCCGAGCTGATCGCCAGGCACAAGCTCGCCTTCCCGGTCGGCTTCGGGGCCGACGCAGCGGCGGTCGCCGACCTCACCGGGGCGTTCGTGAATCCCGACCCGCAGTATCTGCAGTCCACCGGATTCGTCCTCGATCCCGACGGCAAGGTCGTCGTCAGCGTCTACTCCAGCGGGGCGATCGGCCGGCTCGTTCCGGAAGACGTCGCCGGGCTGGTCCGCTATCTGCAGGAACACCCGACCGCCTGAAACCGAGGCCCCGGCCAAACGCCGGGGCCTTCGCCTGCTACCGCTCGTACCACCCGTCGACGCGCGATCCCGCAGTGTCGACTGCCTGCTGTTGCTCAGCGGCTCCGTTATCGCTTCCCCTTGCGCTGCACGGCAAATCCCAGCTGGCCGAGCACCTTCACCGCTCCTGCCTTGCCGCCTTCGAATTCGGCCGACGTGAGCCGGCGTCCGGTCGCAAGCTCGAATGCCGTGCCCAGGATCGCTTTCGGCGGATACGTCCGCCCGTCACGGACCAGCTCGTACGTCGTCGTCGGCGCGAAGCCGTGCGCGGCGAAGAACGGCTCGGCACCCAGCCGGTCGTACTCGTCCATCGCCCGCTCGACCTCCGCCGGCGTCACCTGTCCCCAATCGATCATGCGCGCACGCTCCCTCAGCCTCGGTACGCTTCGAGGAGGCGCAACCACACCTCGCTGATGGTCGGGAACGACGGGACCGCATGCCACAACCGGTCGATCGAGACCTGGGCCGCGACCGCCACCGTCGCAGAGTGCAGGAGCTCGGTGACGCCAGGACCGACGAACGTGACGCCGAGCAGCGTCCGGGTGTCCTCGTCCACGACCATGCGGGCGCGGCCACGGTACCCGTCGGCGTACAGCTTGGCGCCGATCACGACGTCACCGATCTCGACGTCGACCACGCGAGTCCGGAAGCCGTCCACCTCCGCACGGGCCGCGGTCCGCCCGACCGACGCCGCCTCGGGCGTCGTGAACACGACCTGCGGTACGGCGGCCGCGTCCGCGCTGGTCACGTGCGGCCCCCAACTCGCCAGGTCGAGCGGCCGGTCGACAGCCTGGTCGACGATGGCCTGGCCTGCGATCCGGGCCTGGTACTTGCCTTGGTGAGTCAGCAGCGCGCGGTGGTTCACGTCACCGAGCGCGTACAACCAACCGTCGTCGACACCGCGGACCCGGCAGGTGTCGTCCACCTCGAGCCACGTGCCGGACGGCAGCCCGACCGTTTCCAGACCGATGTCGCCGGTCAGCGGGATACGCCCGATCGCGAAGAGCACCTCGTCGGCCTCGACCTTGTCACCGTTGTCGAGCGCGACCGTCACCGGTCCGGCGTCGGCCGGGCGGCGCAGCGACTCGACGATCGACGCCGTACGCACCGTCACACCGGCGACGGTCAGCCCCTCGGCCACCAGCTCGCCTGCGAACGGCTCCATCTGGGTCAGCAGCCGGTGCTCGCGCGCGATCAAGGTGACCTCGGCTCCCAGGCCGTTCCATGCCGTCGCCATCTCGACGCCTACCGGGCCACCGCCGACGACCACCAGCCGGCCCGGGACGACGCTGCTGTCGGTCGCATGCCGGTTTGTCCACGGCCGCGCCTCGGCGATTCCCGGCAGGTCCGGTGCCGCGGCGATACTTCCGGTGCAGATGGCCACCGCCTGCCGTGCCGTCAGAATGAGCACCCGGTCGTCGGCCGTCGTCACCGCGACGCGGCGTGGGCCGTCGAGCCGGCCGTGCCCGCGAATCAGTGTCGCGCCGATGCTGCCGACCCAGTCCGCCTGACCGGAGTCGTCCCAGCCAGTGACGTACCGGTCGCGGCGACCGAAGACACCCTTGGCGTCGATCGATCCCGTCACTGCCTCGCGCGCGCCGTCGACCTCGGTCGCCTCCGCGATCGCGACCACCGGACGCAACATCGCCTTGCTCGGGATGCAGGCCCAGTACGAGCATTCGCCGCCGACGAGCTCGCGCTCCACCACCGCCACCGTCAGGCCACCGGCTCGCGCACGGTCGGCCAGTGTCTGGCCGATCGGACCGGCACCGATTACAACAACGTCGAACTCCTGGGTTTCCTCTGCACTGGTCACAGCAGCGACTGTCCGCCGCAAGCCCCGGTGACCGCTTCTGTCAGATCCCCGGTATCGGGCACTGGTAGGTCCCGGGATCAGCTGGAGCCCGGCAGCTGCTCGTGCCGTAGTTGCCGGCGTGACGTCAGCTGGAGCTTCGCGAACACCTTGCCCAAGTGCCACTCGACGGTCCGCGGGCTGAGGAACAGCCGAGCGGCGATCTCAGCGTTGGACAAACCGTCCGCGACCAGCCGGGCGACCTGCGCCTCCTGCGCCGTCAGCAGGTCCGGAGTCGAGGTGCCCGCGGCGATCGGCACCGGACCACCCGCTGCCCTCAGCTCGCCGGCGGATCGCTCCGCGAACGCCTGCATCCCCATCCGGTTGAACTGTTCGTACGCCGTCCGCAGCTGCTCCCGCGCCTCCGTCACGCGGTTCGCCCGGCGGAGCCACTCGCCGAACAGCAGGTGACTGCGGGCGAGCTCGCCGTGGATCCGCGTCTGCGAGAGGTGCTCGATGGCCGTCCGGTACTGCGCTTCCGCATCGTCGTCGACAGCCAGCAACGCGCGGCAGCGGGCTTCGATCCCAAGCCCCCAGGCGGTACGCGTGGCCTGGGTCGTCTCGGCCAGCCGTTCGCAGGCCGCTTCGGCTTCGGCATGACGGCCGAGTCGCACCGCCGCCTCCGCCAGCTCGGCCAGGACGGCCCACGGCTCCACGCCCATGACCGGCGGCCGTTGCGCGGCCTTCGTCGCCTCCTCGTATGCCTCCTGGTACTGCCCGAGGCTGTTGTTCAGCACAGCGGCGGCCGTTCCGGTCAGGATCAGACCGAAACTCTCGCCACGACGATGCGCCTCGCTCACCGCCCGGACGATCAACGCCCGGGCGCGCTGCTCCTGTCCTTGCCACGCTGCCAGCAGCAAAGCGCCGTACGGAGCCATGGGCAGCCTGGTCACCTCGTTCACTGCGTCGAGCTCGGTCTGCAGTCCGGCGGCTCGGTCGAGCTCGCCGGTCATGACGTGCGCGCCCATCCGGACGCTGAGCGCGAGCGGGAGAGTCGCCATCGCTCCGAGCGCCCGCGCCAGGTCCAGGTGACGCTGGTTGTCGAGCGTCTGCTCGTTCCAGAGATTGCCCGCCACGATGTGCGCGAGCCAGAACCAGCGCATGGACTCAGCCGTGAGCGTCACGTCCTGGAACGCCGCCAGTGCCTCCGTCAGCAGCGGAACCGCGGCCGCATAGCCGTCCGTGAAGCGCACCGCCAGCCCGTCGAGCAGCAGGTCCGTGGCACCCGGAGCGGTCGGCCGGACCGCGTTCCGGGCTGCCTCTGCAACCTCGGCGAGGCTCTTCGCCGACCCGCCGTCGGCGAACATCGCCGCGAACATCGCATCGAGGTACGTCTCACGAGCCTTCGCCGGGTCGATCGTCTCCAGCTGGCGCGCTGCCCGCAGCAGCAGCGGTGGCGCCTCGACGCCGCGATTGGCGGTGAAGGCGATCTGCGCCCGGAGCACATCGACCTCCGCCCGCGTCCGCTCGTCGAGGCGGCCTGTCTCCGCGACCAGCAGCAGCCGCAACGCGTCCTCGGAACGACCGGCCTGGTGGAAGGCCCGGGCCGCCGCGATCGCCCGTCGGGTACGGCGCGACGACCCGCCGGTCAGCTCAACCGCTCGCGACAGGAAGGCGGCTGCGGCGATCAGACCGCCGCGGCGCTGAGCCCTGGCCGCCGATTCCTCGAGTTCGCCGGCGACATCCTCGTCCGGCCCGATCACCGACTGCGACCGGTGCCAGGCGCGTCGCTCGGGGTCGGCACCCGGATCGGTGACTGCCGCAAGGGCCGCATGTGCCTGGCGGACCTCCTCCGGTGCGGCCGAACGGTAGACAGCCGACCGGACCAGCGGATGCCGGAACCGGATCCGCGTCCCCATCCGTACCAGGCCGGACGCCTCCGCCGGTCCGGCGGCCGGCAGACCGATGCCGAGCGACTCCGCGGCACGCCACGTCAGCAGCGCGTCACCCAATGGCTCCGCCGCAGCGATCACCAAGAGCCGCCGGGAGTCCGCGGGGAGTTCGTCCAGGGCGCGAATGTACGTCTCCTCGACCGACCGCGGCACGAGCTCCGACGCCGGCAGGCCGAACCCGCCGGCCAGCTGGGCCGGATCCAGCGTCCGCGGCGCCTCGAGCAGTGCGAGCGGAATTCCCCGTGACTCGGCGACGATCTGGTCGAGTACCCGCTCGTCCGCTGGACCAGGCAACACCGTACGCAGCAGCTCGCGCGCGTCATCGTCGTCCAGCCCTCCGAGCGCCAACTGCGGGATACCCGCGAAATCCTTGGCCCCGTCGCAGTCACGCGCCGCGAACACCATCGCGATCCGCTCGGCCACCATCCGCCGGGCAACGAACGTCAGGGCCTGCAGCGACGCGGTGTCGAACCACTGAGCGTCGTCGACGATGCAGACCAACGGCTGTCTGGTCGCCGCCTCGGCCAGCAGGCTCAAGGTGCCGAGTCCGATCAGGAACGGGTCGGGAGGCGGTCCGGTCCGCAGCCCGAAGGCGGTCGACAGCGCGTTGCGCTGTGGTTCCGGCAGAACCTCGAGTCCGTCCAGGAATGGCCGGCAGATCTGGTGCAGGCCCGCGAAGGCCAGC
The DNA here is from genome assembly GCF_040675555.1 of Kribbella sp. NPDC049584. Classification (NCBI taxonomy): domain Bacteria; kingdom Bacillati; phylum Actinomycetota; class Actinomycetes; order Propionibacteriales; family Kribbellaceae; genus Kribbella; species Kribbella sp. NPDC049584. The sequence goes on along the minus strand of NZ_JBFAPF010000002.1, from coordinate 1,668 downwards.
TCCTGCTCGGCCTCGAGGCCGGACACCGATGCCACCCGGCAGTCGGACAGCTGCCGCACGAAATGGTCGAGCAATGCGGTCTTGCCCACGCCGGGCTCCCCGCACACGACCAGGCTGCGGCTACGACCAGCGCGAACAGCATCGAGAAGGCTGTTGAGCAGCCGATTCTCATCCTGCCGATCGTGCAACACGCTGCGGAGTTTACGTCGCCGACTGCCCGTATTCCCTGGGTGAACCGCATCCCGGCCGCGGACCGGCCACACGGCTAGCCACTGGCTGGTAAGCACCGGGTCATCCACGGGGCGACCTGGTCCACGCGGCCCGCGACTGTCTCAGGTCAGTCCCCCGGAGTCGACGCGCGTCACCCCCGTTCCGCCGAAGCGTTCGGTCCGGATCCGGAGCGGATCATGGCCCAAGGCAACTAAAAGGTCAGCTGCCGTCTCGACGAAGCCGGTCGGTCCGCAGATGTAGGTCAAGGGCCGGTCCGTGGCCGGCCAGCCGGTCTCCGTCAGCAGCTCGCCGTCGACCCGCCGCCGGTACCCGCGCCAGCCGCCGGCCGGCTCCCGGGTCAGCGTGACCGAGATGTCGAACAGGTCGTACGCGGCGATCTCCATCAACTCGTCGCGATAGATCAGCAGGTCCAGCGATCGAGCCGAGCACAGCACCCGCACCGGCACCCGGCTGCCGGCAGCCCGGTGGTGCCGCAGCATCGCCCGGAGCGGGACGAGCCCCGATCCGCCTGCCACCAGGAACAACGGGCCGCCGAGCTTGTCACCCCAGACGAAGTACCCGCCGACCGGGCCGCGGAGTTCGAGCTCGTCCCCCACCCGTACCTCGTCGACGAGGTACGGCGAGACCTCGCCGTTCTCGATCCGCTCGACGGTCAGCGCGACGTACTCGTCCTCAGGCGCCGACGCGATCGAGTAGCTGCGTTCGGCCTGGTACCCGTCGGGCGCGGTGAGCCGCACATCTACGTGCTGCCCGGCACGATGCGTGGTCCACTCGGGTACGGCGATCTTGATCGTCCGGGCCTCCGTCGTTTCCTGGACCGCTTCGACGACAGTTCCGGTCTGCCAGCTCAATCGCCGCTGTGGCGCTGTTCTTTCCACGGGTCTCCGTAGTTGTGGTAGTCCAACGGGCCGAGGCCCCAACTCCTGCTCAGGCGGTCAAGCGCTCCTCGGTGGAGGTGGAGAACAGGTGCAGCTTGTCGGGGTCGGGTGCGAGGTAGACCTCGGTGCCCTTGTCGTTGTGCAGACGAGTGCCGATGCGGGCGATGATCTGCTGGTTCTCGGCGTGGTCCGCCGACCCGTACAGGAACGCGTCGGAGCCGAGTTCCTCGATCACCGAGACCTTGACCGGCAGCCCCTGGTCGGAGATGTGCAGCGCTTCGGGACGGACGCCGAGGGTGAGGGTCTTGTCGTCGCCGGCCTTGGCGAGCAGGTCGCGGGCGATCGGGACGACATAGTCGCCGATCTTGGCGCCGCCGTCGACGATCTGGGCGGTGATCAGGTTCATCGCAGGCGACCCGATGAAGCCGGCGACGAACTTGTTGCGGGGCCGGTCGTAGAGGTTCAGCGGGGTGTCGACCTGCTGCAGGACGCCGTCCTTGAGGACCGCGACCCGGTCGCCCATGGTCATGGCCTCGACCTGGTCGTGGGTGACGTAGAC